>JAPUEL010000055.1 GCA_027492545.1 Propionibacteriaceae bacterium | reverse complement strand
GCCGAGAACCCGCGTCTTCGGGGACCATGACCCCATCCAATTGCTCACGCGGCCTCGTAGGCTAAGAAAGGCGACGATGACAGCTCAACGTCATGCGGTCCTACAGCGGTGTGCAGCCTTGCTACTGCGATCGGCTAGGCCGCGACGATCAGGTCGGTACCGGATTCGGTGAGGGTGGCGCGCACCAGGGGATCGGTGGCGGGGCCCTGGACCGGAGTTCCGTCGCGGAGGGCGAACAAGGAGCCGTGGCACTTGCAGAAGATGCCGTCCTCCCGCACGTCGGAGACGGTGCATCCCTGGTGCGTGCAGCGCGACGAGAAGGCGAAGTACGCACCCTCCTCCGGCTGCGTGACGACGAAGCCGCCCTCGAGCACAAGCCCGCCGCCCACCGGCACCGACTCCTTGGGCACGGTGACCTCGTCGGCCGGCGCGGCGCCCGAGGTCTGCTGCGCCGCGTCATCGGCACAGCCCGCCAACAGCGCCGTCGCGATGGCGGCTCCGGCGGCGATCAGCTCTCTCCGCGTCGTCATGGGCCCAGCGTAGGCTCATAGACTTGCGCGTATGGCCGATCCCGCGAGTTACCGCCCTCCCCAGGGCAGCATCCCGACGGACCCCGGGGTCTACCGGTTCTTCGACTCGTTCGGCAACGTCATCTACGTCGGCAAGGCCAAGAGCCTGCGCCAGCGCCTCAACTCCTACTTCGCGGACCCCTCGGCGCTGCACTTCCGGACCCAGACGATGGTGCGCACCGCCGCCAAGGTGGAGTGGACGGTGGTGGCCAACGAGCTGGAGGCGCTCCAGCTCGAGTACACGTGGATCCAGCAGTTCGATCCCCGGTTCAACGTCAAGTACCGCGACGACAAGTCGTACCCGTGGCTCGCCGTGACGATGAGCGACGAGTACCCGAGGGTCTTCGTCGGCCGCGGGGCCAAGAAGCGCGGCACCCGCTACTTCGGGCCGTTCGGCCAGGCCTGGGCGATCCGGGAGACGGTGGACCTGCTGCTGCGCGTCTTCCCCATGCGCTCCTGCACCCAGGGAGTGTTCAACCGCGCCCGGTCCTCCGGAAGGCCGTGCCTGCTGGGCGACATCGGCAAGTGCTCGGCGCCCTGCGTGGGCCGGGTGTCCGCGGACGAGCACCGGCTGATCGCCGAGGACTTCTGCTCCTTCATGGGCGGCAACACCGGCGGGATCATCGGCAGGATCGAGCGCGACATGTACGACGCGTCGGCCGAGCTCAACTTCGAGCGCGCCGCGGTGCTGCGCGACTCGCTCGGCGCCCTCAAGCGGGTACAGGAGAAGAACTCGGTGGTGCTCAGCGACGGCACCCGGGCGGACATCGTCGGGTTCGCCGACGACGGGCAGCAGGTCGCGGTGCAGGTGTTCCACATCGTCGACGGACGCATCCTCGGCGAGCGGGGGTGGATCGCCGACCGCGCCGACGACCGCCCGCTCACCGAGCTGCTGGAGGTCTTCCTCGAGCAGGTCTACACCGATGACCTGGAGATCCCGCCGCAGGTCTTCACCTCGGTGGAGGCCGAGGACACCCTCGTCGAGCACCTCAGCCGACGCCGCGGCGCGAGGGTCAGCATCAAGGTGCCGCTCCGGGGCGAGAAGCGCCTGCTGCTGGACACGGCGGTGAGGAACGCCGAGATGTCGCTCAGTCAGGCCAAGCTGCGCCGCGCCTCGGACCTCACCACCCGCAACGCCGCGCTGGACGAGATCGCCGACGCACTCGGGCTCGCTGAACCGCCGCTGCGGATCGAGTGCTACGACATCTCCCACACCATGGGATCCGAGGTGGTGGGCTCGATGGTGGTCTTCGAGGACGGCTTGCCCCGCAAGAGCGCCTACCGCCGCTTCATCATCAAGAGCTTCGAGGGCTCCAACGACGTCGCGGCCATCACGGAGGTGCTGCAGCGCAGGCTCCGCCGGCTCGTCGACGACCGCTCCTCCGACCTCAAGGTGGACGCCACCACGGGCGAGGCCGCCAGGTTCGCCTACCCCCCTGCGCTCATCGTGGTCGACGGCGGGCTCCCTCAGGTCAACGCGGCCGCGGCGGTGCTCGCAGAGGCGGGCCTCGAGGGTGAGATCGCCCTGTGCGGGCTGGCCAAGCGGCTGGAGGAGGTCTGGGTGGCGGGGGAGGACTACCCGGTGATCCTTCCACGCGCCTCCGAGGGGCTGTACCTGCTCCAACGGCTCCGCGACGAGGCACACCGGTTCGCCATCACCCATCACCGCTCCCGTAGGGCCAAGCAGGTGGTCGAGTCGGTGCTCGACGACGTCCCAGGCCTGGGGGAGTTGAGGCGTAAGGCGCTGCTCACCTACTTCGGCAGCGTGCGCAAGCTTCGGCTGGCCAGCGTGGAGGAGATCGCGGCGGTGCCCGGCTTCGGGCCGCGGTTGGCGCTCAGTGTCAAGGCGGCCGTGGCCGACACGTGCGGCGAGGCGATCAACCTCACCACGGGCGAGGTGACCACGACGTGAGCCGATTTGAACATCGTTCAAACTCTGATGCAGGATGGGACGACGCCTCACCCCAGGAGCACCCCATGAGCACCACCACTGCCCCCGCCGTGCGCAGCTTCGCCCCCGCGGACCTGGCCTATGTCGCGGTCTTCGCGGCCCTCATCGCCGCCCTCGCGCTGACCCCAGCCATCCCGATCGGCACCCTCGGCGTGCCGATCACGCTCCAGACCCTCGGCGTCGCGCTGGCCGGCCTCTGCCTCGGCGCCTGGCGGGGTGCCGCCGCGGTGGCGCTCTATCTCATGGTCGGCCTCGCCGGGCTTCCGGTGTTCTCCGGCGGCAGGGCAGGCCTCGCGGTCCTCGTCGGCCCCACGGGCGGCTACCTGATCGGCTTCCTGTTCTCGGCGTTCGCCGTGGGTCTTGTCGCGCAGTGGGCGGTCCGCCGGGGCCTCAACGCCTGGACGCCCGTCTTCTTCTTCGCCGGCGTGTTCTCGGCCCGGGTGCTCATCATCTGGCCGCTCGGCGTGGCCGGCATCGCGCGCGCCGTCGGCAAGCCGATCTCAGAGATCTGGCTGAGCGACCTCGCCTTCTGGCCCGGCGACATCCTCAAGGCCGTCGTGGCCTCCGTCATCGCGTTCGCCGTCCACAAGGCCTTCCCGAGGCTGCTCGGCCGATGATCAGCCTGCGCGGGGTCACCGTCGTCATCCCGGCAGTGCGCCGGGGCGACGCCGACCGCGTGCTGCTGCATCCCCTCACCCTCGACCTCGCCGAGCGGCGGATCGCGCTGGTGGGGGCCAACGGTTCCGGCAAGTCGACCCTTCTGCGCCTGCTCAACGGGCTCAGGCACCCGACGGAGGGAACCGTCACCGTCGACGGCCTGGACACGGTGAACGACGCCAGGGCGGTCCGGGCGAAGGTGGGCTTCGTCTTCACCGATCCGCTCGCCCAGCTGCTGATGTCCACCCCCATCGAGGACGTCGAGCTGAGCCTGCGCGGCCGGGTGAAGGGCCGCGCCGAGCGGACCCGCATGGCCCAGGGCCTGCTCGAGGATCGCGGCCTGGGGCACCTGGCGCACCAGAGCATCTACGACCTGAGCGGCGGCGAACGCCAGCTGGTGGCCCTGACCAGCGTTCTGGCCGTCGAGCCGGCCATCCTCGTGGCGGACGAGCCCACCACCCTGCTGGACCTCCGCAACAGGCGCGCGCTGCGCCAGACCTTCGCCGGGCTCAGCCAGCAGGTCATCTTCTCCACCCACGACCTCGACATCGCCGCTGACGCGGACCGGGTCATCGTGGTGCACGAGGGGCGCATCGCCGCCGACGGCGCCCCGGAAGAGGCGCTGGCCGCGTATGAGGCGGTGCTGGTGTGAACGCCCACGCGTCCCTGCTCGGGCTCTACGAGCCGGGGGAGGGGTGGCTGTTCCGGCTCGGCACGGGCGCCAAGTACCTGTTGTTCCTCGCCGTCAGCATCCCCCCGCTCGCCGCCGGGTCCTGGTGGGTCACCACCCTCGCGCTCGCGGTGGTGCTGGGGCTGCTGTGGACCTCCGGCGTGACCCCCTTGCGGGCCCTGCGGATCGGATGGGTGCTCTGGATCCTGCTCATCGTGATGGCCGCCTATCACCTGATCTCGCTCAATCCCGCGGCCGCCGTGGTCCAGTCGGGCAACATCCTGGTCGCAGTCCTGGCGGCGCGGATGCTCACCCTCACCACCTCGACGCCCGTCCTCATGGACGCCCTCGCCCGCGGCCTCGCTCCGCTGCGGTGGGTGCGGATCGACCCTCAGCAGGTGGCGCTGGCCGTGGCGCTGATGATCCGGTCGGTGCCGTACCTCATCGGCTCGATCGAGGACGCCCGCGACGCCGCGCGCGCACGGGGCCGCGACCGCAACCCGGCGCTGCTGCTCACGCCCGTCGTGGTGGGGGCGGTGGCGTACGCGGAGCGCACCGGCGAGGCGCTCCACGCCCGCGGACTCCCCGCCGAGGACTGACGCCGGTCAGGCGTCGGGGCGGCCTCCGCGGAGAACCGAGCGCAGCCGTCGCGCCTCGGTGACAATCCGGGAACGGCCGGTCCGGTCGGCCACCTCGTCGAGGCCGCTGATGGATCCGGTGGCGCCTGTCACCAGGGCCGCTTCTGCTGCCAGCCCGACCAGATCGGCGACGCCCGCGCGGCCGGACGTATCGGCCGGAAGGAGCGTGGCCAGGACGTGGCGCTGCACCCCCCACGTATAGCGGGCGCCGGCGAGGCTGGAGCCGGCCACGTCGCGGAGGTGGCGGGTCCATCGCGTGAGCCGGTACTCACCGGAGGTCAACAGCTCGGCCCAGTGGGGACCCGCGGCCTCGCCCTCGAGGTCACCCGCTGCCAGGAGGCCGAGTGTCGCGTCAAGTGTCGCGGCGCGGGTGGCAGCGTCCTCCTGCGCCGCGCCTGCGGCCAACGTGACGTGGGTCACCTGGCCCACGGCGCCCTGCTGGTGGGGGAGCAGAGTCAGAGGTTGGACCAGGACCCCGCGACCCTCCCAGCCCGACAGCTCCCGCAGGTGGTGTGCCGACAGCAACTCCCGCTGTGTGGGCGTCAATGTGACCGTTGAGGACTCCTCGCCGCCGACGTACTGCGTCACCCCGTCGAGCCGGCCGATCCGTCTCAGCAGCGCCCCACCGCGACCGGCGACCCCAGGCCACTCGCCGGTGAAGCGGTGGTAGGACCCGCGGCGGTTATGGTCCCGGTACAGGTGCCTCAGGGCCGGAGCGGGGAGAGCGCCGGCAGCCAACTCCCCGGCCAGCCATTGCGCGTCGGGGCCGTCCAGAGCCGCCACCCGCTCCCGGTAGTCGTCGCCGAGGCCGAGCGGCAGACGCAGCCAGGCGGCCTCGAGATCCACGCGAGGGATGCTCCGGTTCTCAGCGGCTGCCCTGGCGAGGTTCTGGAGGAGACGGTCGGGGTCGAGGATGCCCGAGGCGTCGCGCGGGAACGCGACGAGCGCGGTGGCCTTACCGGCCCTGAGCGCAGTGGCCACTTCGCGTGCGCGCACCACCATGGCGCGCGCATCGGCGCGGTGCCTGGGCGCCAGCCGCTTCAGGGTGCTCACGACGCCGCGGGACGTCTCCGCAAGGCCGCCGCGGAGTTCCTCAAGGAGGTCCGGCAGCCAGTCTCGTTCCGTGAGCACCTCGGCTCGCGATGCTCCCTGGAGCCGGCTTCCGTAGGCGGCGAAGCCGGCGACGAGGCGCTCCTCGTCGCCGAACTCGAACCCGATCGTGGTGACACGGCGAACCAGGTCCACGAGCTCATCGGGTGACCCGATGGGTTCGAGGGGCAGGACCGGCGCCGCGATGGGCAACTCCGGCAGGCGTCCGACAACGGTGGCCGGATCCGCGCCGCGAACCGTCGCATCCACAACTTCCAGTGCCCAGGCCACGTCAGACGCGCCTGCATCGCCGAGCGGCCCCAGCCCAGTGAGGAGGGCCAGAGTCTTCTCCTGCACGGCCCGCTTAGGGTGGCCGAGGCCGACGGCGGCGGCTCGGGCGACGGGATCGGTCGACGAGGGAGCCCGCCTGCTCAGAGCCCCCAGCCAGGTGAGTGCGGACTGGGGGAGGGAGGCGTCGGCTCGGGCCAGGAGCCGCACGCAGGCGTCGACCACTGTGGCGGCCTCGAGGGGTACGGCGGCGTCGAGCCGCCGGACGGCCCTCAGCGCATGGACGGCCACGAAGGCCTGCCGGCTGTCCAGGAGCGCCAGGTACTCGCGGAGGAGTCCCTCGACTTCGGCCGGGGTAGCCACGAGTTCCTCGAGGATCCAGAGGACGGCCCGCAGGTGCGGTTGCATTCCGCCCCGGACAAGCGCGGCCACAAGCCGACGGTGCAACTCGTCCCGGTCCAGCACCCCACGCGCCGCCCAGTCAGCTGCGATGACAGCCCAGCGGCGCTCCTGTCCCTTGGCGGCGGCATTCAGCCACTCGGACACGACGGCGTCATGCATGCGGTCCGACTCCAGCGCCCGCAGCAAGATGCCTGGAAGTGCCGCGTCGACGGCGAGCTGGGCCTGTGCATCCAGCCGTGGATCCTGCCGACGCAGCAGGTTCAGGGCGTAGTCGGGGGTGTCCAGGTGGGTGAGTCCGCAGCGGGCGAGCAGAGCGTCGACCACCTCCCACGGCACCTCCTCGCGGCCCGACTCTGCGCTCATCGCGACCCTGGTGAGGAGCGCGACCAACGCAGGCAGCCACGACACCTCCCGGTCGAGGATCACGTCCAGCCGCCCGGGGTGGTCTCCCCAGCGGAGCACCCGGGCGGCACCCTCGGCGGAGGGTGCAGTGGCCAGCATCGCGGTGTCGAGGGCGAAGTCCGCGAAGGGGCGTCCCGGCCACCGGCCGGTGCGCCAGTACTCAGCCTGTTCCTTCCGCAATGCGGCGAGCAGGGGACGGGTCGCCTTCCGGTCCGCCTCACCCGCGCCGCGGTACAGCTGCGCCACGGCGGTGGAGTCATTGCGCCGGATCGCCCGCTCGAGCGCCGACTGGTCGATCACCGGGCGAGCTCCACGGCCAGCGCGTGCTTACACGGCCCGCGTCCGCCCTCGTACCTGGTCCACCACGTGCAGGTGCAGGCCCAGCCGGAGGCGAGGCGCCGCAGCCGGTACGTGGAGTCGCCTGAGTCGACGGTGGCCGTCTCACCGTCGACCCGCACCGCACCAGCGGCGAGCAGCTGGCGCGCCCCCACAAGCCTCGGGTTGCGACGGGCCGCGGCATCCGCGTCGTAGGGAAGCTCGCGATGGAAGAAGGCGCCCTCGGCGCAGTCGAAACCGACTCGCCCCGAGGTGCCGAGCCGGGTGAGCACCCGAAGAACGCGCCCCTCGTCCCACCCGAGCGCGTACGCGATGGTCGCGGCGTCCGCGCCCGGAGTCCAGGCCAGCTGGTCGAGCACGACGTCGGCGTCGTCCGCGTCGCCCAGCGCCAGGTCTGTCAGCACCGCACCCTCGCCGCTGAAGCCGCGAGGCACCTCGGGCGAGAGTGTCAACGTAAGGCGGGCATCGTCGAGGACAAGCTCCCACGCGCTGGGGCGGGGCGCTCCACCGGTGGCCAGCGGTCCGTGGAGCCGCAGCGATCGAGCCCATCGGAGCATCGGCAGCAACTCGCCCAGACGGTGGGTGCCGTCGAGATAGACGGCGCCGTCAGTCGGGACCGCGGAGACGCGCAGTGAGGAGCCCGACGGCACGATCCAGAGCCTGCGGCCCCCGCGCGGCAGCGACCGCAGGAACCGCTGCGCGGCCAACGCCGGCACCTCGGCCCGGGGCTGCATGGTCGCGGCCGCCACTGACGCCTCCCCGAAGCCGCGGACCCAGCGCTCTGGCAGCTTGACCTTCCGCTCGACGACGGACCCGGTCATGGTCGAGGCGGTGACTGCATCCGCACCCACGTCGAGCCGCAGCGGCTCGCCCGAGCGGATGGTGGTGAGGGCGTGTCTGAGGGGCGGGTTGACGTCGATGTTGGTGGTGCCGAGCTCGCCGGGTGTCCCGGTGAGCGCACCTGGAAGCAGGTCGAACCGCGCGTAGACGCCCCCACATCCCGAGAACGACTCGAACCGGAGGCGTTCGCCGTCGCTGGTGACCACGGGGTCCAACGAACTCCACTCGATGCGTGTGTAGTAGCTCGTGGCGGCCACCTCGGCCACGGCGAGTATCCCGCGCGCACACTGCTCCGCGTCGACGACGGTGCCGGAGAAGAAGTGGGGGCTGGCCACCCTCCCTGCCGGGCCGATGCCCGGAGCGGTGGCCAGCCAGACGGAAACCGGATCCGCGGTCGACGGGAAGCCGTAGGTGAGGGACATGCGGGAGAGCTTAGGGTCACTGCGCCCCACAGCCGCCCCGCCGGGGACCGTTAGGCTGGCGGCATGACCGAAGCCCCGCAGGAGTTCGCCCTCATCACCGGAATGTCCGGCGCTGGTCGCCGCACGGCGGCCCACACGATGGAGGACCTGGGGTGGTACGTGGTGGACAACCTGCCCCCCGTGATGCTGCCGGCGCTTGCCCAGACGCTCCGGGGCTACGGCATCTCCAGGATCGCGGTCGTGGCCGACGTGCGCTCGAGGGAACACTTCGAGCAGCTGCCGGAGGTCATCGACAGCCTGAAGGCCGAGGGTGCCTCGGTGACCAGCGTCTTCCTCGAAGCCGCCGACGACGTCATCGTGCGCAGGCAGGAGTCGAACCGCAGGCCGCTGCCGCTGCAGGGCGGGGACCGTCTGAGCGAGGGCATCGAGCGGGAGCGACGGCTCCTGGCGGACCTGCGGGCGGACGCGGACATCGTCGTCAACACCACCTACCTGTCGGCCCGCCAGCTCACCCAGCGTGTGGCCAACCACTTCGGGGACGAGGCGACCGACAGGTTGAGGATCGCGCTGATCTCCTTCGGGTTCAAGAACGGGGTGCCGATCGACGCCGACATGGTCTTCGACGTGCGCTTCCTCCCCAACCCCCACTGGATCCCCGAGCTGCGACCCAAGTCCGGCCTCAGCAAGGACGTGGCTCAGTACGTGCTCAAGCACGAGGCAGCACAGCGGTTCCAGGAGGCCATGGTCAACCTGCTGGAGACCGTGGCCCCGGGGTACCTCGCCGAGGGCAAGCGCCAGGTCACCGTCGCCATCGGCTGCACCGGCGGCAAGCACCGCTCTACCTCGATGAGCGAGGAGCTCGCGATCAGGCTCCGGGAGCGCGGCTTCCCCACCACCGTGCTGCACCGGGACCTGGGCAAGGAATGAGCCTCCCACGGCTGCCCCGGGTCGTCGCGCTGGGCGGGGGGCACGGGCTGGCGGTGTCGCTGAAGGCGCTCAGGCGGGTCACCGACCGGCTGACGGCGGTGGTCACGGTGGCCGACGACGGCGGATCCTCCGGCCGGCTGCGGCAGGAGCTCGACTGCCTCCCGCCCGGCGACCTGCGCATGGCCCTGGCGGCCCTCTGCTCGGACGACCACGTGGGCCGCACCTGGGCGAGCGTCCTGCAGGCCCGCTTCCACGGGGACGGGCCACTCGGCGGTCACGCGATCGGCAACCTCCTCATCGCCGGGCTCTGGCAGCAGTTGGACGACCCGGTGGCGGGGCTGGACATGGTGGGCGATCTGCTGCGCACCCGCGGCCGGGTGCTGCCCATGAGCTCGGTGCCTCTGGACATCGAGGCCGACGTCGTGGGCCTCGACCCGCTGGAGCCCGACGAGGTCTGCACCCTCTCCGGGCAGGCGACCGTGGCGAAGACCAGGGCCGTCGTCCAGGCGGTACGCCTCATCCCGGACCGACCGCCCGCCCGGCCCGAGGTGCTCAACGCCGTCCGTGAGGCCGACAGCGTGATCTTGGGACCTGGCTCGTGGTTCACGAGCGTGATCCCGCACCTCCTCGTCCCCGACCTCGCCCGGGCGCTCCTGGAGACGAAGGCCCAGCGGGTGCTGGTGCTCAACATCGCGCCGGCGGAGGAGACCGACGGGTTCTCGCCGTCGCGCCACATCGAGCTGCTGGCCGAGCACGCCCCCGGCCTGAGCCTCGACGTGGTGATCGCCGACGCCAGCTTCGCCGACACCGACCACCACCTCGAGGCCTACGTCGCGTCGCTGGGCGGACGCCTGGTCACAGCGGACGTGAGGGCCCGCGACGGCTCCCCGACCCACGACCCGAACCTGCTTGCGGCCGTGTTCAGCGAGGTCATCGACGGCTGAGGGTGCGGTGGGGCGTGTGGCAGACTGCCCGCATGGCCCTGACGCAGAAGGTGAAGTCCGAGCTGGCGACCGTCCTCGCGGCGCACCCCTCGGTGCGCCGCGCCGAGGTGGCGGCCCTGCTCCGGTTCGCCGGCGGTCTGCACCTGGTGGGGGGACGCATCGTCGTCGAGGCCGAGCTGGACACCGGGGCGGCTGCGCGCCGGCTGCGCGCCTTCATCACCGACCTGTACAACGTGGAGAGCGATCTGCTCGTCATCAACGGGTCCGGCGTCCGTCGCGGCCCGCGCTACACGCTGCGGGTGGTCCGCGACGGCGAACAGTTGGCCCGGTTGAGCGGACTGGTGGACATGCACCGTCGCCCCGTCCGCGGGCTGCCGCCGGCCGTCGTCGGCGGGTCGGTGGCTGATGCCGTGGCCATGTGGCGTGGGGCCTTCCTCGCCCGGGGGTCGCTGACGGAGCCGGGCCGCTCGATGTCGCTCGAGATCACCTGCCCGGGCTCAGAGGCGGCGCTCGCCCTCGTGGGCGGGGCGCGTCGGATCGGGGTGTCGGCCAAGGCGCGCGAGGTGCGCGGCGTCGACCGGGTGGTGATCCGCGACGGCGACGCCATCGCCGAACTGCTGACGCGGATGGGCGCGGGCGACACCCGCCTCGCCTGGGACGAGCGCCGCAGGCGCCGGGAGGTCCGCGCCAGCGTCAACCGGCTCGCCAACTTCGACGACGCCAACCTGCGCCGCTCCGCGCGCGCCGCTGTCGCGGCCAGCGCGCGGGTGGAGCGGGCCCTCGAGCTGCTCGGCGAGGACGCCCCCGAACACCTGAGGATCGCCGGCGAGCTCCGCCTCGCCCACCGGCAGGCCAGCCTGGAGGAGCTCGGGCGTCTGCACGAGCCGCCGCTGACGAAGGACGCGGTGGCGGGGCGGATCCGGCGGCTCCTGGCCACGGCGGACAAGGCCGCGGAGGATGCGGGGCTGCCCACCACCGAGGCCAGCCTGCCGGCCGACCTCCGCGACGACGACTGACTTCGAAGTCCGGGCGCACCAAACCGGACCCCGCGTCCCGCCGAGGCTCCACAACTGGTTAGGATGAACACGTCCGCATGCGCTTCCGCGCAAGGTAGCTGAAAGGGATCGATTTCCTCATGACCGTTAAGGTTGCAATCAACGGCTTTGGCCGCATCGGCCGCAATTACTTCCGCGCGCTTGTCGCGTCCGGCGCCGATCTCGACGTGGTCGCCGTCAACGACCTGACCGACAACAAGACGCTCGCCCACCTGCTCAAGTACGACTCGATCCTGGGTCGTTTCCCCGGCGAGATCAGCTACGACGACGACGCCCTGACCGTCGACGGCAAGGAGATCAAGGCCTTCGCCGAGAAGGATCCCGCGCAGCTGCCCTGGGGTGACCTGGGTGTGGACATCGTCATCGAGTCCACCGGCTTCTTCACCGACGCCACCAAGGCCCAGGCGCACATCGCCGCCGGCGCCAAGAAGGTCATCATCTCGGCCCCGGCCAAGAACGAGGACATCACCATCGTGATGGGCGTCAACGACGACAAGTACGACGCCGCCGCGCACAACATCATCTCGAACGCCTCCTGCACCACCAACTGCCTCGCCCCGATGGCCAAGGCGCTCAACGACGGCATCGGCATCGTCAAGGGCCTCATGACCACCATCCACGCGTACACGCAGGACCAGAACCTGCAGGACGGCCCCCACAAGGACCTGCGTCGCTCGCGCGCCGCGGCCCTCAACATGGTCCCCACCACCACCGGTGCCGCCAAGGCGGTCTCCCTCGTGCTCCCCGAGCTCAAGGGCAAGCTGGACGGCTACGCCATGCGCGTGCCCACCCCCACCGGCTCCGCGACTGACCTCACCTTCGAGGCCGCCCGCGAGACCACCGTCGAGGAGATCAACGCCATCATCAAGGCCGCGGCCGACGGCAAGGTGCTCGTCTACACCGAGGATGAGATCGTCAGCAAGGA
The DNA here is from genome assembly GCA_027492545.1 of Propionibacteriaceae bacterium. Taxonomy (GTDB): domain Bacteria; phylum Actinomycetota; class Actinomycetes; order Propionibacteriales; family Propionibacteriaceae; genus Arachnia. The sequence continues at coordinate 46,888 of JAPUEL010000055.1, read as the reverse complement.
CATCGAGACGGATCCCGCCTCCTGCGTGTTCGACGCCAAGCTCACCAAGGTCATCGGCAACCAGGTCAAGGTGCTCGGCTGGTACGACAACGAGTGGGGCTACTCCAACCGCCTCGTCGACCTGACCGCCCTGGTCGGCTCGAAGCTCTGATTCCCACACCTCAAGTGGTCTGAACAACGGCCCTGTGACCCCCGCCCGGGGTCGCAGGGCCGTTGTCGCCTCTATCGACGAAGCCACCCAACAAGAAAGGCTCACTGTGAAGTCTGTTGCAGATCTGGGCGATCTCCACGGAAAGCGGGTCCTCATCCGCTGCGATTTCAACGTCCCGCTGGATGCTGACAAGAACATCACCGACGACGGCCGCATCCGCGCCGCGCTGCCGACGCTGACCGCGCTGCGCGACGCCGGTGCCCGCGTCGTCGTCATGGCACATCTCGGCCGGCCCAAGGGCGAAGCCAACCCCAAGTACTCGCTGGCCCCCGTGGCGAAGCGCCTCGGCGAGTTGCTGGGCACTGACGTGAAGCTGGCCGGCGACGTCGTCGGCGAGTCCGCGCAGGCCACCGTCGCCTCCCTCGCCGACGGAGACGTCGCGCTGCTGGAGAACGTGCGCTACGAGCCGGCCGAGGAGTCCAAGGACGAGGCAGCCCGCCAGGAGTTGGCGGCCAAGTACGCGGCCTTCGGGGACCTGTTCGTCTCCGACGGTTTCGGCGTGGTCCACCGCAAGCAGGCATCCGTCTACGACGTGGCGAAGCTGCTGCCGAACGTGGCGGGCTTCCTGGTGGCCAAGGAGGTCGACGTGCTCCGCCGGCTGACCGAGACCCCCGAGCGCCCGTTCGTCGTGGTGCTCGGCGGCGCGAAGGTCGCGGACAAGCTGTCTGTCATCGACAACCTGCTCAAGGTGGCCGACACCCTCGTCATCGGCGGCGGCATGGTGTTCACCTTCCTCAAGGCCCAGGGCCACGAGATCGGCGACTCGCTGCTCGACGCCACCAACCTCGAGACCTGCCGCGGCTACCTCAAGGAGGCCGAGGCCAGCGGCAAGACCATCCTGCTCCCCGTCGACGTGCGCGTCGCCGACGGCATGGACTTCGACGCCCGCCAGGTCACGGGTGAGGTGGACGTCGTCGCGGCGGACGCCATCCCGGCAGGCAAGCAGGGGCTCGACATCGGCCCCGAGACCGAGAAGCTGTTCGCCGACGCCATCACCGGCGCCAGGACGGTGTTCTGGAACGGCCCCATGGGCGTGTTCGAGATCGAGGCGCTGTCCCACGGCACCGCCGCCGTCGCCAAGGCGCTCACCGCCGTCGACGGGCTCTCCGTCGTCGGTGGCGGAGACTCGGCAGCAGCCGTGCGCGTCCTCGGCCACGCCGACGACGAGTTCGGCCACATCTCGACGGGCGGCGGCGCCTCCCTCGAGTTCCTGGAGGGCAAGGAACTGCCCGGCATTTCCGTTCTGGAGGAGGACAACTGATGACCCGCAAGCCGATCATGGCCGGTAACTGGAAGATGAACATCGACCACATCGAGGCCACCGGACTGGTGGAGAAGATCCACTACGCACTGCTGGACAAGGACTACGACCCGTCGAAGTCCGAGGCCGTGCTGATCCCGCCGTTCACCGACCTGCGCACGGTGCGCACCCTGATCGACGGCGACCGTCTCCCGTTCCAGCTGGGCGCGCAGAACGTGTCCCAGTTCGACAACGGCGCCTACACCGGCGAGATCTCCACCTCGATGCTCACCAAGCTCGGCGTCAGCTACGTGGTCGTCGGCCACTCCGAGCGCCGCCAGTTCTTCGGTGACACCGACGAGATCATCAACGCCAAGGCCGCCAAGGCCCTGGCCGCCGGCATCACGCCCATCATCTGCGTCGGAGAGGGCCTGGACATCCGCAAGGAGGGCCGCCACGTCGAGTACACCCTGGGCCAGGTCCGCGGCACCCTGGCCAACCTGACGGCCGAGCAGGTCGCCGGCCTCGTCATCGCCTACGAGCCCGTCTGGGCCATCGGCACCGGCGAGGTCGCCACCCCTGACGACGCGCAGGAGGTGTGTGGCGCCATCCGCAAGGAGGTCGCCGCGCTCTACGACGAGCCCACCGCCGAGGCTGTCCGCATCCAGTACGGCGGCTCCGTGAAGGCCGACAACGTCGCGCAGATCATGGCCAAGCCGGACGTCGACGGCGCTCTCGTCGGTGGCGCCGCGCTGAAGCCCGAGGAGTTCGCGGCCATCGTGCGCTTCTACCAGCTCTGATCAGCTGACCCTCGACAACGGCGCGGAACCGAGGGTTCCGCGCCGTTGCGCATGTCCGGACCCGCGGACGCGGACAGGGGAGGGGCGAATGTGGATTCCTCGACGTCGTCGGATAGTCTTTAGCGCGTGATTGTCCCCCTCGTGTCCTGGCCGGTGACGACGCTCTCAATCATCGCGATTGTGCTCAGCGTCTTGCTCGCGGCCACCGTCCTCCTCCACAAGAGTCGTGGCGGCGGAATGTCGGATCTCTTCGGCGGCGGCATGTCGACCTCCATGGGCGGGGCGTCGACGGCGGAACGCAGGCTGGACCGCATCACTGTCGTGCTGTCGCTGGCCTGGCTACTGACGATCATCGGGCTGCTGGTGCTGTACCGCATCGGCGCCTGACCCGGCACGACCCTTCATCACTGAGCTCAAGGAGAAACACAAGTGGCAGGTGGCAACGCCATTCGCGGCAGCCGTGTCGGCGCCGGACCCATGGGGGAGGCTGAGCGTGGGGACACCGCGCCCCGGCTCCACGTCTCGTACTTCTGCGCCAGTGGGCATGTGACCAGCCCCGCGTTCGCGATCGACGCGCAGATCCCCGAGTCGTGGGACTGCCCCCGCTGCGGGCTCCCGGCCAACACGGACTCCGAGAACCCCCCTCCGCCGCCGAAGATCACGCCCTACAAGACGCACCTCGCGTACGTCAAGGAGCGCCGCACCGACGCGGAGGCGGCCCAGATCCTCGAAGAGGCGGTCAGCTCGCTGCGCGCGCGCCGCGCCTCGGGCGAAATCATCTACTGAATCGGCAAGCCGGCGCGAGGGTCACCTCGCGCCGGCTTTGTCGTGCCCGTCAGAACGGGCACACGTACTGCGCGGGCAGCCCGCCGGCGGCCTCGTCGTCGAGATACCACAGCGTGGCCACGGCACCGTGGACGTGGGCGGCCGGGAGGCTGAGGTCCCCGGCCAGCGCCCTGGCCACCGCGTCCGCCTTGGCCGCGCCGGTGGCGATCACCCAGGTCTCGTCCGAGCGGTTGAGCGCCGGGATGGTCAACGTGATCCGGTCCGCGGGGGCCTTCGGGGCGTCGGTCACCCCGATGACGCTGCGCGTGGTGGGATCGAAGCTGGGATGGTTGGGGAAGATCGAGGCGGTGTGGCCGTCCTCACCCACGCCGAGCAGCATGATGTCGAAGTGGGTCTCACCCAGCTCGGCCTCGTACTCGGCGGCGCACTCGTGGGAGTCCTTGCGCCCGTCCTTGGCGGCCATCATGTGGATGTCGGCGGACTTGATGGAGACGGTGCGGGCCAGCCGAGACACGGCCTGCAGGGAGTTGCGGTCCGGGTCCGTGGCAGGCACGAAGCGCTCATCGCCCCACCACAGCTGCAGCTTCGCGGCGTCGAGGTCCGAGCCCTCGGCCAGCTCCGCGAACCGCTCGTACATCGCGTTGGCGGCGTTGCCCCCCGTCAGGCAGACATGCACGATCGGCTGCACGTCCTGCAGCTCGATCAGGCGGTCCAACAGCCGTTGCGCCACCAGGTTGCTCACCTCGTCGGCCTCGGGCATCCGGACGACCCGGGTGAACACGTCAGCGCTCCCCGGCGTCGGCGACGAGGCGCATCGTGGCGGCCTCGAAGATGTCGTCGGCGTCCATGCGCTGCAGCTCCTCCGTCAGCAGATCGGTCAGCGGACGCCGGCGCAGGGCGACGGTGCGCTGAGGCTGGTGCGGCACCTGATAGTGCGCCGTGCCCTCGGCGACGCGCCGCACCGTGATGTCGCCCTCCGTGGTGGTGAGGCGCACCTCGTTGACGCCGGGGAGGTCGCCGTCGAGCCGCGCCACGCTCACCCCCAGCCGGTCGCTCAGCCACGCGGCCAGCAGGGTGGCGGGGGCGTTGTCCGGTGCCGACGTGACCACAGCGCCCGTGACCTCGGCCTGCGTCTGATCCATGGCCGCAGCCAGAAGGGCACGCCAGCGGGTCAGCCGGGTCCAGGTGAGGTCGGTGTCACCCGGGGCGTGGTGCCGGGCCCTGCGGAGCAGGGCGTCCTGTGGATCATGGCAGCCGGCGGCGTCCGTGATCCGGCGGTCGGCGAGGCTGCCGATGGGGTCCTCCGCGAGGTGGTCCGGCGCCTCGTGCGGCCACCACACGATGGTGGGGGAGTCCGGCAGCAGGAGCGGGAGGCAGATCGAGTCACCGTGGTGGCGCAGCTCCCCGTGGAGCCGCAGCACGATCAAGTCACCCGGCAGCCCCTCACCCACCTCGATCGTCGCGTCCAGGCGGGCCTCCTCGGAGTCGACGTAGGTGACGACGATGACGCGGGAGGGGTGCGCCGTCGCCGAGGTCTTCGCCGCCGCGAGTACCTCGTCGAAGTGCTCATCGGTGGTGACGATCAGCAGGGTGAGGACGAGCCCGCTGGCCCCTGCCGTGCGCTTGGCGTTGAGGAGTGCGGCGGCCACGTCACGAGACGAGGTGGCGGTCAGTTCGATGATCATGGGGGTGCTCCTTAGGGCCTTCGCCAGTTGAAGCCGTCTCGGGCCAGCATCTCGTGGGCCGACGCGGGGCCCCAGGTGCCCGACGCGTACTGCTGCGGCTGATCCTCCACGGAGGCCCAGTACTCGATGACCGGGTCCAGGATCTGCCAGCTGAGCTCCACCTCCTCCTGCTGCGGGAACAGCGGCGGGTCGCCGAGCAGGACATCCAGGATGAGGCGCTCGTACGCCTCGGGCGAGGACTCGGTGAAGGAGCCGCCGTACCCGAAGTCCATGGAGACCTCGCGGATCTCCATCTGGGTGCCGGGGACCTTGGCGCCGAACCGGAGGGTCACGCCCTCGTCGGGCTGGATGCGCATGACGAGCGCGTTGGTGCCGAGCTCCTCGGTGTCGGTGGCGGTGAACGGCAGGTGCGGGGCACGCTTGAAGCTCAGCGCCACCTCGGTGACGCGGCGCGGCATCCGCTTGGCGGAGCGGAGATAGAACGGCACTCCGGCCCAGCGACGGTTGTCGATGTCGACGCGCATCGCGGCGAAGGTCTCGGTCTTCGAGCCCTCCGGCACACCGTCCTCCTGCAGGTAGCCGATGACGGGCCGGCCACCCTGCCATCCGGCGGCGTACTGCCCCCGGGCGGTGTGCAGGTCGTAGCGGTTGGGCACGCGGGCGGCGGCCAGCACCTTCTGCTTCTCGGCGCGCAGCTGGCCCGCCTCGAAGGAGGTGGGCTCCTCCATCGCGGTGAGCGCCAGGAGCTGGAGGAGATGGTTCTGGATGACGTCGCGGGCGATGCCGATCCCGTCGAAGTAGCCCGCGCGGCCCCCGATGCCGATGTCCTCGGCCATCGTGATCTCGACGTGGCTCACGTAGTGGTTGTTCCAGATGGGCTCGAACATCTGGTTCGCGAAGCGCAGCGCCAGCATGTTCTGCACCGTCTCCTTGCCCAGGTAGTGGTCGATGCGGAACACCTCGTGGGGCTGGAACAGCACCGAGACCACGTCGTTGAGCTCGCGGGCGGAGGCCAGGTTGTGACCGAACGGCTTCTCGATGACCACCCGGTTCCAGTTGCCCTCGGAGCGCTCGGTCATGCCGTGGCGCCGCAGCTGGGTCATCACCTGCTCGAAGCTCGACGGGGGGATGGAGAGATAGAACGCGTGGTTGCCGCCGGTGCCCCGCGCGTTGTCCAGCTCCTGGATGGTGGCACGGAGGCGGTCGAACGAGACGTCGTCGTCGAACGTGCCGGGCACGAAGCGGATGCCCTCCAGCAGCTGCTCCCACACCTCCTCGCGGAACGGGGTGCGCGCGTTCTCCTTCACGGCGTCGTGGACCACCTGCGCGAAGTCCTGATCCGCCCAGTCCCGGCGAGCGAAACCCACCAGCCCGAAGCCGGGCGGGAGCATGCCGCGATTGGCGAGGTCGTAGACGGCGGGCATGAGCTTCTTGCGGGACAGGTCCCCCGTCACCCCGAAGATGACGAGGACGCACGGCCCGGCGATCCGGGGGAGCCGGCGGTCCTGCGGGTCGCGCAGCGGGTTCTCGTAGCTGTTCATCGTCGCCAACCCTATCCCGGCCGGGCCGGTGGGGGAATGGATCACCGCCGCGCGCTTTGGGTGCCCTCCCGCGGCGCGATAGACTGCCCGGAGCGATTCTGGAGGAATGGGGTGCATGTGGCCGTCGGCAGTGTTGCGGCGTCCTCAGGGGCCCGGTTCTGGGACATCGTCAAGGCCTACGTGGCGCTGACGAAGCCGCGGATCATCGAGCTGCTCCTGGTCACCACCGCCCCGGCCATGTTCCTCGCCGCCGGCGGGCTGCCGCCGTGGGAGCTCATCCTGGTGGTCATGATCGGCGGGCTGTTCGCCGCCGCGTCGGCCAACACCTTCAACTGCGTGATCGACGCCGACATCGACGAGGTGATGCGGCGCACCCGTCGCCGACCCGTCCCCAGGCACCAGGTCTCCACCCGCAACGCGCTGATCTTCGGGGCGGTGCTCGGCGTCCTCGCCACGCTCGTACTGGGGTTCGGCGCCAACTGGCTCTCCGCGCTCCTGGCGCTGGTGGCCAACGCCTTCTACGTGTTCGTCTACACCATGTGGCTCAAGCGACGCACCTGGCAGAACATCGTCTGGGGCGGCATCGCCGGCTGCTTCCCGCCGCTCATCGGCTGGACCGCGGTCACCGGGAGCGTGGCCTGGCCGCCCCTGATCCTGTTCGCCGTGGTATTCCTGTGGACCCCGCCGCACACCTGGGCGCTGGCCTTCCGGTACCGCGACGACTACGCCGCCGCGGGGGTGCCGATGCTGCCGGTGGTTTCCACCCCGCCGCGGGTGGCGGCCCAGATCTTCTGGTACACCCTCGCCACGGTGGCGGTGTCGCTGCTGCTGTGGCCGGTGACGCCGACTGGCCCCCTCTACCCGATCGTTGCCGGGCTGCTGGGCGCGGTGTTCGTCGCCGAGGCGGTGGCGCTGTGGCGGCGCGCCCGGGCCGGCGCGGAGGGCCCCCAGCTCAAGGCCATGCGGCTGTTCCACTGGAGCAACACCTACCTGGCGCTGCTGTTCCTCGCGGTGGCCGTCGACCCGCTGCTCTTCTAGCGGCCGCTCTCTGCCCACGGCCGCAACCCGGCGCACTATCGTCGGGGCATGCAGCCCTTCGCGCGCGAGCCGGATTACGTCACAGTGCTGCGCGACGGCACCGTCAAGCAGATCAATCCCCTCACAGGCACCGAGGTGTGGACGGTGGCGGGCCGTGCGAACCGCCCGCTCGGGCTCGCCTCCCGGGAGCCGGAACTCCTCGACGCCGGACTCGCCGGGCGGCACTGCCCCTTCTGCGAGACCCGCTACCTCGAGACGCCGCCCGAGAAGTCCCGGGTGATCCGGCGCGGCGACGCATGGGACACCCTCTACCGCAACCCCGCCGAGGAGCTGTTCGCCACCGTCGCGGAGTTCCGGCGGGTTCCGAACCTGTTCGAGATCCTCAGCTTCGACTACTGGCACCAGAACTACGGCTTCGAGCTGCCCGAGCGGGTGCGGGTCCGCCGCGACGCCTATCTCGCCTCGCCGGAGGGGAGGGCGCACGTGCTGGCGGTGATCGGGGCCAAGTTGCGCGCCTCCGGCATGAGCCCCGAGCAGATCGCCGACCTCCCGGAGGAGGAGCGCATCGCCAGGGCCTCAGGGTTCTTCGGCGGGGGCCACGACCTCATCGTGGCCCGGCGCCACTTCGTCGACGGCGCCACCCACGACTCCCAGCTGGCCTCGTCGGGCACCCTCAGCGTGGACGAGCACGCGCGGTTCGTTTCCTACACCGTCGAGTCGACCAGGATGGCCTACGACATCAACCGCTATGCGCGTTACGTGGCCGTCTTCCAGAACTGGCTCAAGCCCGCGGGCGCCTCCTTCGACCACCTCCACAAGCAGCTCGTCACCATCGACGAGCGCGGCGCGCAGCACGAGGCCACCTTGGCGCGGCTGAGGGGCAACCCCAACCTCTTCAACGAGGCGGGCCCCAACTACGCGGCGCGTCGCAACCTCGTGATCGCGGAGAGTGGACACGCCGTCGCCTTCGCGGGCTTCGGGCACCGGTACCCCACCATCGAGATCCACTCCACCAGCGAGTCCTCGGACCCGTGGGAGCTGCGCGACGACGAGGTCCGGGGCATGTCGGACATGATCCACGCGATGCATGCCGCGACAGGACCGGCCATCCCCTGCAACGAGGAGTGGCATTACCGCCCCATCGACGTGACCCTCCCGATGCCCTGGCGGGTGCTGCTCAAGTGGCGGATCTCCACGCTCGCCGGCTTCGAGGGGGCGACGAAGATCTACCTCAACACGATCGCACCGGCTACGCTGCGTGATCGGGTGGTCACCGCGCTGCTCGATCTCCGCGAACGTGGGCTCATCGCCCCGGGCCTGGCGATCGGGGACGAGGCGCCGGGTCGGCCCAACCCACTGCGCTACCGCAGGTAGGCGGCCGCCCCCGCGGAGCGGTGGCACAACGCACCCCGAGCTCCACGAAGGGACACCCGATGCCCACCGATACACCCCGCAGTGCCCAGCGGGGAGTGATCCCCATCCTGCTGGTGGCCGCCTTCGTCGTCATCCTCAACGAGACGACGATGAACGTCGCGCTGACCAGCATCATGGCGGACCTCGGCATCACCGAGCGCACCGCCCAGTGGCTGACCACCGCGTTCATGCTGACCATGGCCGTCGTCATCCCGATCACCGGATGGCTCCTCGAACGGCTCCCCACGACGCGGGTGTTCGTGCTCGCCCTGTCCCTGTTCAGCCTGGGCACGCTGGCCTGCGCGCTGGCGCCGAGCTTCGCGTTCCTGGTGGCCGGGAGGGTGGTGCAGGCCACCGGCACCGCCATCACACTGCCGCTCTTGATGACCACGGTCATGCGGCTCGTGGCACGTGAGCATCGCGGCCGGGTGATGGGCAACGTGTCCATGGTCATCTCGGTGGCCCCAGCCGTGGGCCCCACCATGTCCGGCCTGATCCTGCAGCTGGCGACCTGGCGCGCCATCTTCTGGGTGGTGCTGCCGATCGCGCTGCTGATGCTGGTGCTGGGACGCCGCCGCCTGACCGACGTGGGCGAGACGCGGGACAAGCCGCTCGACCTCGTGTCGGTGCCGCTCACGCTGCTGGCGTTCGGGCCACTGGTGTACGGGCTCAGTCTGGTGGGCTCCGACGAGGTGGCGGCGTGGCTGCCGGTGCTCGCGATCGGGATCGGCGCCGCCGGCTTGGTGACGTTCATCACCCGGCAGGTCCTGCTGCAGCGCCGCGATGCGGCGCTCCTGGACCTGCGCACCTTCACCTATCCGACCTTCACCGTGGCGGTGGTGATGATGTCGATCGCGATGATGGCGCTCTTCGGCACCGTGATCATGCTGCCCCTCATCCTGCAGCGGGCGTTCGGGCTCGAGCCCCTGCAGGTAGGCCTCATGCTGCTGCCCGGCGGCGTCGCGATGGGGCTGCTGTCGCCGGTCGTCGGGCGCCTCTACGACCGCGTGGGTCCGCGGGCGCTGGTGGTGCCGGCCAGCATCGTCGTGATGGGGGTGTTCGCGTTCTTCGCCACGATGAGCCTCGACACCCCGTGGTGGGCCGTCATGGCCGGCCATGTCGTGATGAGCATCGGCTTCGCCTCGATGTTCACCCCGCTGTTCACCGTCGCGCTGGGGTCACTGCCTCCCCGGCTGTACTCGCACGGCTCTGCTGTGGTGGGCACCGTCCAACAACTCGGCGGGGCCACCGGAACAGCCATCTTCATCACCGTCTTCGCGCTGCAGTCGGAGGCCGCCGCCCCTGCGGCCGCCTCCGAGGCCGACGCTCTGCTGGCGGGGGCGCGGTGGGCGTTCGCCGCTGCCGGCGCCATCTGGACGGCCGCCGTGATCGCGGGGCTGTTCCTGCGCAAGCCTGAGAACGCGGACGAACCGCTCCCAGTCGCCCACTGAGGGCACCGGGGAGCGGCGTCAGGCGCCGTCGGCCAGTCTGGAGAGCATCGCGCTGTGGGCGGCCCACCCCTCCGCGGGCTCCCACAGGTTGGTGTGTGCCGCGGCCAGGCCGGCCACGCCGTCGACCCCCTCGCGGAGGATGTCAGCGTGCCCGGCGTGGCGCGTGACGTCCGTCAGCACGTGCACGAGCACCCTCCCCAGCGTCGTGTCGCCGCGTTCGCCCCACCAGGCGACGTGGCCGGGGGTGTCGAGGGTCATCTCCTCAACCGCCCGGTCGACGACGACGCCCACCTCCCGGTAGAGCCCCAGGATCTCCGCCGCCGACTCTTCTGCGGTGGCGTAGAAGTCGGCGTTGGGGTCCGCGTCGTAGTCGAGGTCGGGGATGGTCAACGGCGATGTCCGGCCGAAGCAGGTGATGACGTACCCATGCTCCACATACGCGCAGTGCTTGACCAGGCCCAGGAGATTGGTGCCGGTGACGGTGCGGGGGAGCCGCAGCTCGCGCTCGCTCAGCCCCTCCGCCTTCCAGAGGAGGCCGTCCCGGGAGCCGCGAAGGTAGGTGAGCAGGATCTGCTTGACGTCCATGCCCGCTCCGCTCAGCCCTCGAGCGTCAGGCCGAGCCGGTCCAAGAGCGGCGCGAGCTGCGGATCCCGGCCGCGGAAGCGGCGGTAGGTCTCCATCGGGTCCACGGAGCCGCCGGGCGCGAGCAGCGTCCGCCGGAAGTGGTCGCCGGCCTCGCGCAGGGGCCCGCTCTGCTCCTCGAACCACGCCACCGCGTCGGCGTCCATCACCTTCGCCCAGGCGTAGCCGTAGTAGCTGGCGGCGTAGCCGCCGCCCCAGATGTGGGCGAAGTACTGCGACCGGTAGCGCGGCGGCACAAGCTCGTCGACCAACCCCCAGCGCTCGAGGGCCGCACGCTCGAACTCCTCCACGTCGTCGGGGGAGGTCGGCAGCTCGTCGAGCGGGGTCATGTGCCACGCGAGGTCCAGCAGGGACGCCAGCTCGGTCTCCGCGGTCGCATAGCCCTGTCCGAACCGGCTGGCCTCCTGCAGCCGCGACACCCACTCGGCGGGCAGGACCCGGCCCGGCGTCCAGGCCCAATGCTCGTTGACCTGGCTGGGGAACTCCACGAAGTCGCGTTGCGTGTTGGCGCCGGAGCGGGACGCGTACTTCGACTGCGCGAGCAGTCCGTGGAGGGCGTGACCGAACTCGTGGAACATCGTGATCACGTCGTCCCAGGAGATCGACGTGGTGGCGCGGGTGTAGTTGCAGTTGTTGGTGACCACGGGGAGGGTGGCGTCGCGGGTGGACTGGTCGACGATGTTGCTCATCCATGCGCCGCCCTGCTTGGTGGGGCGCGCCCAGAAGTCCATGAGGAACAGGCCCAGCGTGGAGCCGTCGGCGTCGCGGACCTCGAACACCTGGGTGTCGGGGGCGTGCCCGACCATGCCGTCGACGGGGTGGAACGTGATGCCGTACAGCTCGGTCGCCGCCGCGTAGACCGCCGCCAGCACCTTGTCCACCTGCAGGTACTCGCCGAGCTCGGACTCGTCGAAGGCGAAGCGCTCCCGGCGCACGATGGACTCCACGTAGGCCCAGTCGGCGGCGGTGAACTCCTCACCGGGCGCGAGCTCCGCGTATCGGGCCCGCAGCTCTGCGCCCTCCTCCCGTGCCTTGGCGAGGGCCGCCTGGGCGAGCGGCACGAGCATCTCGAGGATGGCGTCGGTGCTTGTCGCCGTGCCCGCCTCGGCGACGATCGCCGCGTGGTGCGGGTACCCCAGCAGCGCGGCGCGCTCTGCCCTGGCGCGCGCGATCTCCACGACGACGGCCCGGGTGTCGAACTCGCCCTGCAGCGCCCGCGTGGTCGAGGCCTCGTGCAGGCGGCGCCGCACCGCCGCGTCGGCGAGTTTCGCGGCCAGGGGCTGCTGCGTGGTGTTGACCAGCGCGATGCGGTAGCCGTCGCCGACGCTGAGGGCCGCCCGCTCGTCCTCCGACAGCCCGGCGAGCTCCTCCGCGGTGACCGCGATGCCGCCGGCGTTGCGCGCCTCCCGGTTGAGCTGCTCGAACCGGGTGGAGAGCTCGGCGAGCTGGCGGTTGAGCTCGCGCACCCGGGCCTGCGCCTCGTCGTCGAGCGCGACCCCGGCTCGCCGGAAGGAGCGGAGAAGCTCGTCGAGCGCGTACCGGTCCTGCTCGTCGGAGTCCACCTCCCCGCTGTCGATGCGCGCCCGCAGCGCCTGCAGGCGTGCGAACAGCCCGCGGTCCAGGTAGATGGCGTCCCCATGCTCGGCGAGGCGGGGCGACATCTCCTCGTCGATGGCATCCAGCTCCGGTGAGCCGTCGGAGGAGTGCACGGCGAAGAAGGCGTTCAGGGCCCGGCGCAGGGTGGCCTCGGCATCGTCCCAGGCGCCGATGACGGTGGCGACCGTCGGGGCCGTCGCGTCGTCGCGGATTCGCTCCAGCCCGGCGCGCTGCTCAGCCATGCCGTGCTCGATGGCGGCGCGGTAGTGCGCCGGCGTGGCGGCCGCGAAGTCAGGAAGCGTGAAGGGAAGGTGTGTGGTCAGCACCGGGTTGGCGGGCATGGGCTCTCCTCGTCGTCGACACCAGCAGCCAGGACGCTGCGGCCGTGAGCACGGTCAATCCCACCATATGCAGGATGACAATGCCGACAGGCAGGCCCAGGAAGTACTGCAGGTAGCCGATGAGGCCCTGGAGAGCGACCGTGGCCAGCGTGAGCCTGGCCGCCCGGGCGGGCCGCGACTGCCGGGTGCGGGCGAACAGCCACACGCAGGCCACGACCAGCGCCACCACGAGCCACGCGGAGAGGGCGTGGATCCGGGCGACGGACTCGATGTCGGCGCCGTTGCGCGGTGCCGAGGCGTCCCCGGCGTGCGGACCCGCTCCGGTGACGACGGTGCCCAGCACGATCGAGACCATCGACGCGGCGAAGGTCGCGACGACCAGCCAGCGGGCCCCGGGCGCCACTGGGGTCGGGGTGACGCGGTAGCCCACCGCCAGCGCCCACACGCAGACCACGATGAGCACCACGGAGAGGAGGAGGTGGGGTGCCACCCAGGACGGGTCGAGCTGGGTGAGCACGGTGATGCCGCCGACGATGGCCTGCAGCGGGATCCCGAGGCCGACGCCGAGGGTGATCCACCACAGCTTCGAGCGGATCCCGCGGTTGCGCCAGGCGGCGATGAACGCCCCCAGCGCGGCGATGATGAGCACGAACGTGAGGAGCCGGTTGCCGAACTCGATCACCCCGTGAATGCCGTAGGCCTCGTGCGGCACGTAGGACTCGTCGGTGCAGCGCGGCCACGTGGGGCAGCCCAGGCCGGAGCCGGTGAGGCGGACGACGGCGCCGGTCACGATGATGCCCATGTTGCACACGAGCGAGATCCACAGCCAGGTGCGCAGCGCGCGCTCACCGTCGACGAGCTTCCTCAGGAGGTCCACTTGAACACCTTCCACGCGAGCGCGAGCGTGCCCGCACACCACAGTGCGGTCACCAGTACGGGCCAGCCTAGGGCCTGACCCTCAGAGGCCGCGCGCAGCCCCTCCCCGAGTGCGCCGGTGGGGAGCGCCGAGACCAGGGGCTGCGCCCAGTCGGGGAGCCGCGACACCGGAAGCAGCACGCCCAAGGGCATCCCCGCCAGGTACAGCAGGTTCGCCACCGCCAGCGTGGCCTCCGGCCGCAACGCTCCGGCGATGGCCAGCGCCAGGCCGGCGAAGGCGCCCATGGCGAACAGCGAGGTCGTGACGCCGGCCGCGGCCGACATGACGGTGAACCCGGGCCGCCAGCCCAGGGCGACGGCGACCAGCGCCAGCACCGCCACCTGACCCCCCGTGATCAGGCCGATGCCCAGCCCCTTGCCCAGCAGGATGCCGGGCTTGCCCAACGGGGTGGCGGCCATGCGCTCGAGCACGTTGTAGCGGCGCTCGAACCCCGTGGCGATCGCGAGGGTGGTCAGGCAGGAGCTCCACATGGCCAGGGCCAGGACCGACGGCGCGGTCTCCGCGAACGTCAGGCCGAGACGCCCGTCCAGGTAGCGGCCCCCAAGAAGGACCGCGATCGGGATGACCACGGCCAGGAGTGCCTGTTCGCCGTTGCGGAGGATCAGTCCGGCCTCGGTGGTGGCGTGGGCCCACACCCTGCGCGCGAAGGGTGCGGGCGCCGCGGCGGGCGCGAAGTCCAGGGTCACGGCCGATCTCCCGTGGTGTGGTGGAGGAACGCGTCCTCGAGGCTCCCGTCGACGGTCAGTTCCCCGACGCTGCCCTCCGCGGTCACGCGGCCGCGGTCGACGATGTAGACGTGATCGGCGAGGGCCTCTGCCTCATGCATGTCGTGGGTGGTGAGGACGACGGCGACCCCGGCGTCGCGCACCCGCCCCACCAGCTGCCAGGTGGCCCGGCGGCTCCGCGGGTCCAGCCCCGCCGACGGCTCGTCGAGGAACACCAGGTCCGGCCGGCCGATGAGTGCGCCGGCGAGGTTGACGGCCTGCTGCTGCCCTCCGGAGAGGCGCCGGTAGGGGGTGGTCGCGAAGCCGGCGATCCCCAGGAGATCGATGAGGCCGTCGACCGGCTGCGGGGTGGCATACAGCCGCGACAGGTAGCGCAGGAGGCGGATCGGGGTGATCCCGGACCAGGCGCCCGTGGACTGAGGCATGAGCCCGATCCGTGCCAGGACTGAGGGGGACCCGGGGGCATCACCGAAGAGCCGCAGCGATCCGCCGTCGGGGCGGGCCAGGCCGGTGCAGCACCGAATGAACGTGGTCTTCCCCGCCCCGTTCGGGCCCAGGAGGGCCGTGATGCGCCCGGCGCCCGCGCTGAGCGTCAGCCCCGCGAGCGCCCGGGTGCGGCCGAAGGAGGCCGTGAGGTCGCGGGCTTCGAGGACGGACACCGGGCCACTGTAGCGCCGTGCGACAGGGCGCTGCCCAGGCGGCCGGTCCCGCACTGTGAACTTAGGGTGGCCTTTCTTGAATCTTGCAGGAGAATTGGAAAGACTGACGTATGTTAAATGGAGGAGGTGCAGAGTGAGCGTGAGTTCCGTCGAGGTGGTCGACCTCCCGACGCGCCGTCGAGTCGTCAACTTCATCCTGAACGAGGGCCCGCAGACCGCCAAGCAGCTGGCCGAGCGCCTGCACCTGACCCCGGCCGCCGTCCGCCGCCACCTGACCGTCCTGCTCAGCGACGGCACCCTGGAGTCGCGCGAGCAGCGCGTCTTCGGCGCCCGTGGCAGGGGGCGGCCGTCCAAGGTCTTCGTGCTCACCGACAGCGGCCGCACGGCGTTCCGCCAGGCCTACGACGACCTGGCCATCATGGCGCTCAAGCGCCTCGCGGTGGCCGCCGGGCCGGGGGCCATCCGGGAGATCGCCACCGACCGCGTCACCTGCATCGAGGAGAGGTTCCGGGCCGCCCGGGACCGCGCCCCTGAGGCCCCCGCCGTCGAGCTCCTGGTCGAGGTGCTCGCGGTCGACGGCTACGCGCCCTCCATCAGGCCGCTGCACTCCGGCACCCAGCTCCTTCAGCACCATTGCCCCATCGCGCACGTCGCCACCGAGTTCCCGGAGCTGTGCGAGATCGAGACCCAACTGTTCGCGAGACTGCTCGGCACCCATGTCCAGCGGCTCGCCACCATCGCCCACGGGGACGGTGTCTGCACCACCCACGTGCCCCATCGCCTTCCCACCCCCGCCATCCCGAAGAGAAAGTGACGACGGATATGACTCAGACCGCACCGCAGGCCCCAGGACTGGGCGCCACGCAGGACGAACACATCGAGGCCCTGTCCAAGTACCAGTGGGGCTGGCACGACAGCGACTCCGCCGGTTCCACCGCCAAGCGCGGGCTCAACGAGACCGTCGTGACCAACATCTCGGGCCTGAAGAACGAGCCCGAGTGGATGCGCGACCTCCGCCTCAAGGGCCTCAAGCTCTTCGAGAAGAAGCCCATGCCCACGTGGGGCGCGGACCTCAGCGGCATCGACTTCGACAACATCAAGTACTTCGTCCGCTCCACGGAGAAGCAGGCCCAGACCTGGGAAGACCTGCCCGACGACATCAAGAACACCTACGACCGCCTCGGCATCCCCGAGGCCGAGAAGGCGCGCCTGGTGGCCGGTGTCGCGGCGCAGTACGAGTCCGAGGTGGTCTACCACAAGATCAACGAGGAGCTCGAGCGCCAGGGCGTCATCTTCCTCGACACCGACACCGCGCTCAAGGAGTACCCGGAGATGTTCCAGGAGTACTTCGGCACCGTGATCCCGGTGGGCGACAACAAGTTCGCCTCGCTCAATACCGCGGTGTGGTCCGGCGGCTCGTTCATCTACGTGCCCAAGGGCGTCCACGTCACCATCCCGCTCCAGGCCTATTTCCGGATCAACACCGAGAACATGGGCCAGTTCGAGCGCACGCTGATCATCGTCGACGAGGGTGCCTACGTGCACTACGTCGAGGGCTGCACCGCGCCGATCTACTCCTCCGACTCGCTGCACTCCGCCGTGGTGGAGATCATCGTGAAGAAGAACGCGCGCTGCCGCTACACCACCATCCAGAACTGGTCCACCAACGTGTACAACCTGGTGACCAAGCGCGCCGTCTGCGAAGAGGGCGCCACCATGGAGTGGATCGACGGCAACATCGGCTCGAAGGTCACCATGAAGTACCCGGCCGTCTACCTCATGGGCGAACACGCCCGCGGTGAGACGCTCTCCATCGCGTTCGCGGGCGAGGGCCAGCACCAGGACGCCGGCTCGAAGATGGTGCACTGCGCGCCGCACACCTCGAGCTCGATCATCTCCAAGTCGGTGGCCCGCGGCGGCGGACGCTCCTCCTACCGCGGCCTCGTCAAGGTGGAGCCCGGCGCCTCGCACTCGGCGTCGTCGGTGAAGTGCGACGCGCTGCTGGTGGACAACATCTCCCGCTCCGACACCTACCCCTACGTCGACGTCCGCGAGGACGACGTGTCGATGGCCCATGAGGCCACGGTGTCCAAGGTCTCCGAGGACCAGCTCTTCTACCTCATGAGCCGCGGCATGGAGGAGGACGAGGCCATGGCGATGATCGTGCGCGGTTTCGTGGAGCCGATCGCCCGCGAATTGCCCATGGAGTACGCGCTGGAGCTCAACCGGCTCATCGAACTGCAGATGGAAGGCGCGGTCGGCTGACGCCCGCCGCCGGACCGCACCACCCACCACCTCAGAAAGTGAACGCTGCTTTGACTACCGCAACCATGCCCATCCTCGACGGCGCGGCCAACGTCGCCGGGGCCATCGAGACCATCGAGTCCCACCTGCACCCGGAGCCCAGCTTCGACGTGGCCAAGCACCCCATGCCCACCGGCCGCGAGGAGATCTGGCGGTTCTCGCCCCTCAAGGCGCTGCGCCCCCTCCTCGCCGAGGGCGACGTGCTGGGCGGCCTCGTCTGGGCGGGGGACCTGCCCGACGGCGTCGAGATGCGAACAATCCCGGGGGCTGAGGCCCGTGAACGCGCCATCGAGCCCCCCGTGGACCGGATCGCGGCCATCGCCGCGCAGCGCACGGGCGAGGCGGTCTACATGTCCGTGCCCGCCGAGGCGGTCATCGCCGAGCCCATCGTGTTCACCGCGACCGGCACCGGCGCGCACGCGGCCGAGTCGTTCGTCGTGGACTTCGGCCGGCATTCCAGGGCGACGCTTGTGCTGCACTTCGAGGGCTCGGCCCAGTACGCGGCCAAGTACGACTTCCGCGTCGCCGACGGCGCCGAGATCAACCTGGTCTACGTCAACGACTGGGCGGAGGACGCCGTCCACGGCGCCCAGATCTCGGTGCAGGTGGGCCGCGACGCCCGCGTCCGGACCATCCACACCTCCCTGGGCGGCAAGGCCATCCGCATCGCGGAGCGTGCCAGCTTCGCCGGGCCGGGTGGATCGGTCGAGCAGTTCGGCCTGTACTTCGTCAACGCCGGCCAGCACGTCGAGCACCGCATGTTCGTCGACCACAACGCGCCCCACACCAAGAGCAACGTCGACTACCGCGGCGCGCTGCAGGGCAAGGGCGCGCACTCGGTCTGGATCGGCGACGTCCTGATCCGCAAGGTGGCGCTTCAGATCGAGACCTACGAGTCCAACAAGAACCTGGTGCTGACTGACGGCTGCCAGGCGGACTCGGTGCCGAACCTCGAGATCGAGACCGGCGAGATCGCCGGCGCCGGCCACTCGTCGACCACCGGCCGTTTCGATGACACCCAGCTGTTCTACCTGATGAGCCGCGGCATCTCGGAGGATGAGGCCCGGCGCCTCATCGTCCACGGGTTCTTCAACGACATCATCCGTCGCATCGGCGTCCCGGCCATCGAGCAGCGCCTGCTGGCCCAGGTGGAGCGAGAGCTCGAGCTGGTCCACGGCAGCACCGCCACCAAGGCGCACGAGTGAGCTTCGTCACCGTCGCCCGCGTCGTCGAGCTCGATCAGGCCAAGCCCCTCGCGGTGGACGTCGACGACGACCTGACCGTGGCGCTCGTGCTCCACGGCACCGAGGTCTACGCCATCGAGGACCAGTGCAGCCACGGTCAGGTCGCCCTGAGCGAGGGCGACGTCGTGGGCGGCACCATCGAGTGCTACCTGCACGGGTCCACGTTCGACCTGGCCACCGGCCGCCCGCTCAACCTGCCCGCCACCGCACCCGTGAGGGTGTTCGCGTGCCGCGTCGAGGGAGACGAAGTCCAGATCGACGTCGACGCCCCCACCCCCACCTACTGACACACGGGGGCACGCCCCCGTGGACCCCCTCGATTCACCTCAGGAGAACCAGAACCCATGTCCACTCTTGTCATCACAGATCTGCACGTCGACGTCATCACCGAGGAGGGCAACAAGCCCATCCTCAAGGGTGTCAATCTCACCGTCCGCCCGGGTGAGATCCACGCCATCATGGGCCCCAACGGCTCCGGCAAGTCCACGCTGGCGTACGCCATCGCGGGCCACCCCAAGTACGTGATCACGCAGGGCTCCGTCACCCTCGACGGCGTCGAGCTCACCGAGCTCAAGGTCGACGAGCGGGCCCGCGCAGGACTGTTCCTGGCCATGCAGTACCCGGTGGAGGTGCCCGGCGTCTCCGTCGCCAACTTCCTCCGCACCGCCAAGACCGCCCTGGACGGCGCCGCGCCGAAGGTCCGGACCTGGGTCAAGGACGTCGAGGCAGCGCTCGGCCGCATGCAGCTGGACAAGACCTTCTCCGCCCGGTCGGTCAACGAGGGCTTCTCCGGCGGCGAGAAGAAGCGCCACGAGATCACCCAGCTGGAACTGCTCAACCCCAAGGCCGCGATCCTCGACGAGACCGACTCCGGCCTCGACATCGATGCGCTGAAGATCGTCTCCGAGGGCGTCAACCGCTACTCCGAGCAGGGCGACCGCGCGGTGATCCTCATCACGCACTACACCCGCATCCTGCGCTACATCGAGCCCACGTTCGTGCACGTGTTCGTCGACGGCCGCATCGTCGCCGAGGGCGGCAAGGAGCTGGCCGATCAGCTCGAGGCCAGCGGCTACGAGGCTTACGTGAAGGCCGCGGCGAACGCCTGATGCTCGACACCGACCTGATCCGCGGCGACTTCCCGATCCTGCAGCGCAGGGCCGGGGAGTGGCCGCTGGTCTACCTCGACTCGGCGAACACGTCGCAGAAGCCGCGCCAGGTGGTCGACGCGATCGCCGGGCACTACCTCCGGCACAACGCCAACGTGGCGCGCGCCATGCACCTGCTGGGTGCGGAGGCGACGGAGGCTTTCGAGGGCGCGCGGGCCAGGGTGGCCGGCTTCGTCGGTGCCGCGCGGACCGAGGAGATCGTGTTCACCAAGAACGCCTCCGAGGCGCTGAACCTCGCCGCGCACACCCTGGGCTCGAGGCTCCGGCCGGGCGACGAGGTGGTCATCTCCGTGATGGAGCACCACTCGAACATCGTGCCGTGGCAGCTGGCCTGCGAGCGGAGCGGCGCGACCCTGCGCTGGTTCGACGTGACGGACGAGGGCCGCCTGGACCTCGAGGCCGCGGACCGCGACGCGCTCATCAACGAGCGCACCAAGGTGGTCTCGCTGACGTGGGTCTCCAACGTGCTCGGCACCCGCAACCCGATCGCGCACATCGCAGGGCTGGCGCACGCGGTCGGGGCGGTCATGGTGGTCGACGCGTCACAGGCGGTGCCGCACCAGGCCACGGACGTCGCGGCGTTGGGCGCGGACCTGGTGGCGTTCACCGGGCACAAGATGTGCGGGCCCACCGGCATCGGGGTGCTCTGGGGGCGTTACGACCTTCTCGCCGAGCTCCCGCCCTACATGGGCGGTGGAGAGATGATCGAGGTGGTGGAGATGAGCCACTCGACCTACGCGCCCCCGCCGCACCGGTTCGAGGCCGGGACCCCGCCGATCGCCCAGGCGGTCGGCCTGGGTGCCGCCGTCGAGTACCTGACGGGCGTCGGGATGGATGCCGTCGCGGCGCACGAGCAGGAGATCACCGAGTACGCGCTGGCCAAGCTCACCAGCATCGACGGACTGGTCCTGCTGGGGCCGGCAGAGGCGGTGGACCGGGGGAGCGCCATCTCGTTCAACATCGCCGGCGTGCACCCGCACGACGTCATGCAGGTGCTGGACTCGCGCGGGGTCGCGATCCGCGGGGGTCACCACTGCGCCCGCCCCCTGCACAAGCGGTTGGGGCACCAGAGCTCCACCCGGGCGTCGAGCTACCTGTACACGACGCAGGCCGAGATCGACGCCCTGGCCGATGCGCTCGTGTTCACCCGCAACTACTTCGCGCCACGATTCGGAGGCTGATCAGACGTGAACATCGACGAGCTGTACCAGACGATCATCCTGGATCACTATCGTGAGAAGCATCACTCGGGGCTGCGTGAGCCCTACGAGGTGGAGGTCCATCACGTCAACCCGTCGTGCGGGGACGAGCTCACCCTGCGCGTCCACCTCGACGGCGCCACGATCAGCGACATCTCCTACGACGCGCAGGGCTGTTCGATCTCGCAGGCGTCGACGTCGGTGATGACCGATCTGCTGATCGGTGGCCCGACCAGCCGGGCGCTGGACCTGCACGACAGGTTCCTGGAGATGATGCAGAGCCAGGGCCGCATCGAGCCCGACGAGGAGGTCTTCGAGGACGCCATCGCGTTCGCGGGGGTCTCCAAGTTCCCCGCCCGCGTCAAGTGCGCGTTGCTCGGCTGGTCCGCGCTGCGCGACGCCACCCTCCAAGCCACCGCCCAGCCCTCCGAAGCCACGCCCGCCGGCTGAGCCGCGCATCCGTGCCGACACCCCCGTCACCGAACTAGGAGCACCATGTACACCCCCGAACAGAGGCCGAGCGACCTGGTCAAGGACCAGCTCCCGGACGTCGAGCTGACCCAGCCCACGACGCCGGTCAGCGCCGCGCCGACCGAGGACGAGGTCCTCGAGGCGATGAAGGACGTCGTCGACCCCGAGCTCATGGTCAACGTGGTCGACCTGGGCCTGGTCTACGGCGTCCAGGTCGACGAGCACGCCAACGCCACGATCGACATGACGCTGACCTCGCCGACGTGTCCGCTGACCGACAAGATCGAGTACGACACCAAGTACGTCCTCGACGGACTGGTGAACTCGGTCACCATCAACTGGGTGTGGCTTCCGCCGTGGTCCCTCGAGGCGATCACCGAGGACGGCCGCGAGCAGCTGCGGGCAATCGGCTACAACCTCTGAGCTGCGACGGGCCCACTTCGGCCCGTGCGGGCCCATCACTCTCGGCCATACTTCGCGGGAAGCAGCGTTCCATCTCCGAACGGTCTCACCGACGAGCTACTACGCGGCGTAGTGTCGAGGATGGCGGAGGCGTCCGCCTGCCTTCGGAGGGGGAGCAGGACATGAAAAAGTGGTTCGCTGCACTGATCGGCTGTGCCATCATTCTGGCTGGGGCACAGCAGGGGTGGGCGTCGCCGCCCCCAGAAGACACTTCGACAATAGGATTGGATGGTGACGGGGGTCGGCGTCGGGCGGATGATCCGGCACCGCCACCCGAGGTCGAACGGATCTTGGCCTCCCGTCGCGTCGCGCGGCTCGAGGCGCTTCGAAGCTTCTCCGTCACTCCACAGGGAGTGGTGGCCAAGAGCGAGTTGAGCAGTGCATCGGCCGTGACACCCCTGAGCGGGGACGTCCCAACCTTCAGTTCCTACATGGTCACCAACTGGCAGCGTCAGCAGTGCTCAAACTGGTGCGGGCCTGCGTCGATGCGCATGGCGCTGAGCCACATGAGCGTCGTGAAGACACAGTCGGAACTCGCTGCGTCGGTGGGAACCACATGCGGCGGAACCGGAACCTATCTCGGAACCATGCATTCGGTCCTTAATGGAATCGGGTCTGGACGTGGCTTCGCTTGGGACATCCAGTGGCTCCCCTACACCCCAACATCCGCTGACAAGTCTGCCTACTCGGGGCGACTCTACGTGAGTATCCTCGGATTGACGGGGTCGGGGCGGCGCTATCCTCTGATTGGCAACATGTACATGGTTTCGGGGGGGGCCCCATGCTCCCGGTTATAGCGGAACGAAAACGTACAAACACCATGTGGAGATTAACGGCTTCAAGGACTACGGCGGCACGTCCCAAGTGCAGGATCCGGCGAGCGGAATGTCGGGATTCGAGGCCGTGCCATCGACATACCACATCGAGTCCGACAAACTCGTGACGATCCTTGGCGCTCGTGGCTACCTCTATTGAATGCGCCCTGAAGAGAGCGCTCCGGTTCGGGGCGTGGCTGGCAATGGTTAGCATTCTGTCGACCAGTTGTGCCGGTATTCCGCCAGGCACCTCTTCGTCGGAACCGCCGACGGGTTCGCCCACGAATTCGGCTACGCCATCGGGCCCTCCGCTAGATTCCGTTTCTGATGCCGAGCAGTCGGTGCTTGCAACGTGCATGGTCGACGCGCTGGTGAAGCCTGATGACTTCCGGCGTGACTCGGACGTCGTTCATCGGGACGGAGCACTAGTGTTGCGGCACCCGGCTATGAGACTCCTCTGGGAGATGGATGACGAGTCGGGGGTTCTGTACGAGAGTGAACCGCTGCCCATGCCAGACCCGGACGGCTGGAATGGTGATCGGGTGAACGGGCCGCCACAGGTGAGCGACCGCTACGTTGTCTTTTACACAAATGACACGCCCGAGGTTGCCTCAAGGTGGCAGATTTGGGCTTGGGACAGGATTAACCCGCACGAGCCACCCTGGGAGATCGGCGCGTCACCGGATGGCACGGAAATGAGTGGATTCGTCTCCCCGCAACTCCGGGGCTCACAGGTCGTCTGGAGCCAGCCTTCGACGGATCACACAGGCGAGATCGTGCTGTATGACCTTGAAGCGCGACTCGGTCGAGTTCTGGCGGCGGGCGTGGTGTATGCGCCCCAACTCCTGGACGAGCACACCGTCGTGTGGCAGACGCTTCACCCCGCACGCAGATATTTCACCACGCTCACGGGTGTTGATCTCTCCACGGGAGAGACCTGGTCTATTCCCGATGAATTGGCCGACATCGACATGGGATATTCGGGGTATGTCGCGACCAGTGGACTCTACGCGTTGACTCGTGATCCGGGTGACGGGGGAGTATCTGGGACATATGGTCTCGTGATCTGGCGCCCAGGATGGTCGACTGCGATCGAGATCGAGACCACCGAGCAGAGCGCGTTTCTCAGTGACGCGGCGACGCTCGTCCATGGTGATCAGTTCACGTACCTGGTCTGGAATGGTGACAATTACACGGTGCGGGTCATCAACACGAGTACCGGCGTGATTCACGAGGTGTACCGGGATTGGGCCGTGCCACGGTTCGTCGATGGTTCGCTGCGCTTGATGCGTCTGCTGGACCGGGAGACCCTGGCTACAGGCAGCGTCGACATTCCGGTCTCTGCGTTCGAGTCCGCTCGTTGCGGCTGACGTATCTGTTGAAGGGTCAACCCGTAGCCTAGGACCCGCGTCAAGCGTTAGCCTTCTGCTCACGGACAGGTTCACGACTCGGGAGGCGACGATGCCCACGTTCACGACCGCAGATGACGTCACGCTCCACTACACCGACACCGGTGGCCAGGGCCGGCCGGTCGTCCTGGTCCACGGGTGGCCCCTGTCCGGCGAGGCGTTCGCCCGGAACGTCCCTGCCCTGGTCGTGGCGGGCTACCGCGTGATCACCTACGACCGGCGGGGATTCGGGCGGTCGGACAAGCCCGTGGGCCATGTGGATTACGACGTCCTCGCCGACGACCTCGAGGCCCTCGTCGAGTATCTCGACCTGAGCGGTGCCGTCCTGCTCGGGTTCTCGATGGGCGGGGGCGAGGTGGCCCGCTACTTCACCCGCCACGGCTCCGAGTGCATCGCCGGCGCGATCTTCTCCGGCTCCATCACCCCCGCCCTGTGCATCACAGACGACAACCCCGACGGCGCGATGCCCCTCGACGGCTTCCAGGGCATGGCGGACCAGTGCGCCGCGGACCGCGACGGTTTCCTCGATCAGTTCATCACCTGGTTCTACAGCACGGCCGACGGCGGACTGCAGGTGGACGAGGACACCCGGCAGGCGGCGCTGGCGATCGCCCACCAGTCGGACCCGCACGCGGCCGCCCAGGCCATCCTCCTGTGGGCCACGGATCTGCGCGACGACTGCCGCGCCATCGACGTGCCCACCCTGGTCATCCACGGCGACGGCGACATCAACGTGCCCATCGACAAGTCGAGCCGCCGGATGGCCGAGTTCGTGCCGGACTCCGAGCTCGTCGTGATCCACGGCGGCCCGCACGGCGTCAACGACTCGCACGCCGAGCACTGGGAGCGGGAGATCATCGGGTTCCTCGGCCTGCTTTAGGGGGCGTCGGCCGGCCGGCTCGGGCGCGGTAGGCTCGGCGGGCGATGAAGAGTGATGCGAGGGCGGGCCTCGGCTACGGGTTGGCCGCCTACGGGCTGTGGGGGCTGTTCCCGCTGTACTTCCAGTTCTTCGACCGCTCCGGCGCGCTCGAGGTGGTGGCGCATCGCGCGCTCTGGTCGCTGGCGTTCTGCCTGCTCCTGATCACGGCACTGCGGCAGTGGGGACCCCTGCGCGCTGCCTTGGCCGATCGCCGGGCGGTGGCAGGGCTGGCGCTGGCCGGCGTCCTCATCGTGGTGAACTGGTCCACCTACGTCTTCGCCGTGATGACCGAGCGGACGCTGGAGACCGCGCTGGGCTACTTCATCAATCCGCTGGCCGTGGCGGCGCTCGGCATCGTCGTCCTGGGCGAACGGCTCCGGCCGCTGCAGTGGGCCGCCATGGCCTTCGGGGCCGCCTCCGTCGTCGTCATGGTCGTGGGCTACGGGCAGGCGCCCTGGATCGCGCTGACGCTGGCCGCCTCCTTCGGGCTCTACTCGCTGGTCAAGAAGCTCGCCGGCCGCTCCGTCGGGGCGCTGCCCGGCCTGGCCATCGAGACGGCCGCCGTTGCGCCCCTGGCGGCGGGCTACCTGGCCTACCTCGCGGTGCTCGGCCAGTCGACGGCCACGGGGGGCTACGGACTCCTGCTGGCCACCACCGGCATCGTCACCGCGGTGCCGCTCCTGCTGTTCGCGGCCGCCGCCCGCCGGGTGTCTATGGTGACCATCGCGATCCTCCAGTACCTGGCGCCCATCGGGCAGTTCCTGGTGGGATGGCTCGTGTTCCACGAGCCCATGCCGCCCGCGCGATGGGCCGGATTCGCGCTCGTGTGGGCCGCCGTCGCCCTGTTCGTGACCGACGGGCTCCTGACCACCCGCAGGCGCCGCTGAGCGGAGCGGTTTGCCCTCGGCGCGTGCGGAGGCGAGACTAGCCGGATGCTACAGGTCAAGGACATCGAGGTGCGCGCGGGCGCCCGGCTGCTGCTCTCTCCGGTGTCCTTCCAGGTGATCGGCGGGGACCGGATCGGCCTCGTCGGCCGCAACGGCGCAGGCAAGACCACCCTGACCCGCATCCTGGCCGGCGAGTCCCTCCCGGCCGCCGGCACCGTCACGCGCTCGGGGCAGCTCGGCTACCTGCCGCAGGATCCCCGATCGGGAGACCCCGAGCAGATCGCCCGCGACCGGATCCTCGGCGCGCGCGGACTCGACGAGGTGATCCAGCGCATGCGTCGCGCCGAGGCCGGCATGGGCAGCCACAGCGAGTCCGTCCGCGACGAGGCCATGGCCGCCTACGCGCGCGCCGAGGCCGCGCTGATGGCGGCCGGCGGGTACGCCGCGGAGGCCGAGGCCGCGAGGATCGCGGCCAACCTGGGCCTGGCGGACCGGGTCCTGGGCCAGCCGCTCAAGACCCTCTCGGGCGGCCAACGCCGTCGCATCGAGCTGGCCCGCATCCTCTTCTCCGACGCCGAGACCCTGCTCCTCGACGAGCCCACCAACCACCTCGACGCCGACTCGGTGGTGTGGCTGCGCAGCTACCTGCAGACCTTCCCCGGCGGGCTGATCGTCATCTCCCACGACACGGAGCTCCTCGACGCCGTGG
Source organism: Propionibacteriaceae bacterium (assembly GCA_027492545.1). Lineage (GTDB taxonomy): Bacteria > Actinomycetota > Actinomycetes > Propionibacteriales > Propionibacteriaceae > Arachnia. The sequence goes on along the minus strand of JAPUEL010000055.1, from coordinate 20,235 downwards.
TCAACAAGGTCTATCACCTGGATGCCAACCGGGCCGAGATGGACATCTACTCCATGAACTGGAAGCGCTACCTCCTGCAGCGCGAGACCGACGAGAAGCGCCGCAAGCGCGAGCTCGCCAACGCCGAGCGCAAGGCCTCCCAGCTCATGCTCCAGGCCGACAAGATGCGCGCCAAGGCCACCAAAGCCGTCGCCGCGCAGAACATGGCCAAGCGCGCCGAGAAGCTCATGGCGGGCGTCGAGGGCGAGCGGCGCGTCGACGCCGTCGCCAAGATCCGCTTCCCGGAGCCTGCGCCCTGCGGCAAGACGCCGCTGCGGGGCCACGACCTCAGCAAGTCCTACGGGTCCCTGGAGGTGTTCACCGCCGTCGACCTGGCCATCGACAAGGGATCCAAGGTGGTGATCCTGGGCCTCAACGGCGCCGGGAAGACCACCATGCTGCGCCTGCTCGCCCTGATGGAGGAGCCTTCGGCCGGGCGCGTCGAGCTCGGCCATGGCGCCAAGCTCGGCTACTACGCCCAGGAGCACGAGACCCTGGACGTGAAGCGCAGCGTGCTGGACAACATGAAGACGGCCTCGCCGAACCTCAACGACACGGAGGTGCGCAAGGTGCTCGGCTCGTTCCTCTTCACTGGGGACGACGTGCAGAAGCCCGCGGGCGTGCTCTCCGGCGGCGAAAAGACGCGGCTGGCGTTGGCGATGCTGGTGGTATCCGCGGCGAACGTGCTCCTGCTCGACGAGCCCACCAACAACCTCGACCCCGCGTCTCGCGCCGAGGTGCTCAACGCCATCCGCACCTACGCGGGAGCCGTCATCCTGGTGACGCACGATCCGGGGGCCGTCGAGGCGCTGGAGCCGGACCGGGTGCTCGTCATGCCCGACGGCGTGGAGGACCTCTGGAGCGACGACTACGCGGAGCTCATCGACCTCGCCTGAGTGGGGCGGGGATGGACCGCGCCACTCATCCCGCGTGAGCGATCGCGCAGGGGATTGCGCGGGTTGAGTCCATACGCGCGCCACGTGGCTACGGTTGAGGCGTGGCGAGGATCAGGTTTGGCACCGGCGGATGGCGGGCGATCATCGGCGACGAGTTCATCCGCACCAACGTGAGGTTGCTCTCCGCGGCCCTGGCCGGGCGGATGATCGACGAGGGCGTGGAGGGCGAGGGGATCGTGATCGGCCACGACCGCCGCTTCCTGTCGGATGTCGCGGCGGAGTGGGCGGCCGAGGTGTTCGCCGGCTACGGCATCGCCACCGCCGTGATCAAGGTGGCCCAGGCGCCCACCCCGATGATCATGTGGACGGTCAAGGACCAGAACCGCCCGTACGGCATGGCCATCACCGCCTCCCACAACCCCGCGCTCTACAACGGCGCGAAGGTGTTCACCCGCGGCGGCAAGGACGCGGACGAGGCCGTGACCGACGACCTGGAGTCCCGCATGGAGGCGCTGGAGGGGGAGTCGGAGGCGGGCATCCCGTCGATCGCCTACGCCAAGGCCGTGCGCAGCGGAGCCGTCGAGGAGATCAACACCTTCAACGGCTACATCGACTCGATCATCGCCCAGGTCGACATGGACGCCATCAGGGAGGCGCGGCTCAAGATCGCCCTGGACCCGATGTTCGGGGTGTCCAAGACGTCGCTGCAGACCATCCTGATGACCGCCCGCGTCGACGTCGAGGTGATCAACGACCGCCACGACACGCTGTTCGGCGGCCGGCTGCCGTCGCCCACCTCGCACACGCTCCAGGCGCTGGCGCGCTACGTGGTGGACCACCACTGCGACCTGGGGATCGCCACCGACGGCGACGCCGACCGGATCGGCATCATCGACGACACGGGGGCCTTCCTGCACCCGAACCAGCTGCTCGTGATCCTCTACTACTACCTCCTCAGGTACAAGGGCTGGAGGGGTCCGGTGGTGCGCAACGTGGCCACCACGTCGCTGCTCGACGACGTGGCCGCGCGCTTCGGTGAGACCTGCTACGAGGTGCCAGTCGGGTTCAAGTGGGTGTCGGGCACGATGCTGGAGACGGACGCCATCATCGGCGGGGAGTCCTCCGGGGGCCTAACGGTACGGGGGCACATCGCTGGCAAGGACGGCATCTACGCCGCCGCGCTGCTGGTCGAGATGATGGCCGTGGTGGGCAAGCCGATGAGCGAGATCTACGCCGAGATCACCGGCCAGTTCCCGCCGCACCACATGGCCGAGATGGACTTCACGTTCGACTCCGACCGCAAGCCGGAGATCCTGCGCGCCCTGATGGTGGACCGTGAGCTCCCCACGTTCACCGAGCGCGTCACCGGCACGTCCTACCTCGACGGCTGCAAGGTCCTGTTCGAGGACGGCTGGATCATCGCGCGGTTCTCCGGCACCGAGCCGTTGCTGCGCATCTTCTGCGAGCTGCCCGATCAGGAGCGGGCCGAGCGGGCGTGCGAGGAGTTCAGAGCCTTCCTGCGCCTGTGACCAGAACGGCCCCGGGTCGCGGGCCGGTTCAGTGGACGCGGCTGACCGTCGCCTCCCAAGGCTCCATGACCGGGCCCCGTGGGCCGCCCATGACCGGCACGATGCGGCCCCCGACGTGCGGCCGCTTGCGCTGTTTCGAGGATGTGTTGCACTCGATCAGGAACATCTCGCCCGCCAGCTTGCGGTAGAAGGCGAAGTAGAACTTGTGGTGCGGGTGCACCCATGTGAGCGAGCCGATGGTCAGCGCCCGGTGCGCGCGCCTGAGGCGGATCAGCTCCTTGTGCCAGGCATAGACGGAGTCCGGGTCGGCCACCTGCTCCTCGGCGGAGAAGCCCGGCTCGCGATCGGTGCCCACCAGCCAGGCCGTGCCCTCGGTGAAGCCGCCCTGTGGCGTCCAGCGCATCGGTACCCGGGAGTGGTCCCGGGAGCCGGCAAGGATCTGCCCCCAGGATGCCTCAGGCGTCATGCCACGCCCGAGGAGGGCGTCGTGCCGGTTGATCGACTCGACGTCGCGCAGTTGGTCGACGCCGGTGAACGACTGGTTGATCGCGGCCAACTCCTGGCCCTGGAACAGGAACGGCGTGCCTCGCATCGTGAGCTGGATGGTGGCCAGCATCTTCCCGATCGCGGTGCGCACCGCCGGGTCCTTCTCGAGGCCCATCCCGAACTTGCTGAGCATGCGTGGGTTGTCGTGGTTGTCCAGGAACACCGCGATCCAGTCGTTGGGCGACAGGTGGGAGTGGTAGGCCCGGTAGAACCGCTTAAGGTAGTAGAGGTGGTAGCGGTAGGTGTCCCACCGGACGTGGCCCGGGTTGTCGAGCACGTCGAAGTTGAAGATCAGGTCCAGCTCGCCGCGGCCGTAGCCGCTCAGCAGCCGGCCCAGCTCCATGCCGATGCCGGGGGTCTCGCCCACCATCACCCCGATCATGTCGGGGGGCAGGGGCTCGTCGAGGGTGCCGTCGGCCCGCCGGCGGCGAGGGGTCGAGACCGGCTGCTCGCGCCTGGTGAACCCGTCGCGCCGGAGGCCCCGCAGGAACTCGTGCAGCCGTGGGCCGTAGAAGTAGTGCTCCACGCCGACGAACTCCAACAGCTTTCCGATGAACGGGTGACCGTCGGGGAGGCCCGGCTCCTTGGAGATGTAGTTGATCACGTCCAGTCGGAAGCCGTCGACGCCGCGCTGCATCCAGTACCGCACGATGTCGGCCACCTCGTCGCGCACGTCCTGGTTGTCCCAGTTGAGGTCCACCTGCCCGTCGGCGAAGAGGTGCAGCACCCACCGCTCGGCCTCCGGCACCCACGACCAGGCTGAGCCCGAGAAGAAGGAGGTCCAGTTGTTTGGTGGGGTGTCCGGGTCACCCTCCACCATGAAGTAGTAGCCGCCGTACCGGCCGGTCGGATCCGCCACCGCCTTCTGGAACCATGCGTGCTCCGCCGAGGTGTGGTTGACCACGAGGTCGAGGATCAGCCGCATGCCCCGGTCGTGACAGGCCGCGATCAACTCATCCACGTCGTCGAGGGTGCCCATCTCCTCGTTGATGTCGCGGTAGTCGCTGACGTCGTAGCCCATGTCCTCGTTGGGCGACTTGAAGATGGGGGAGAGCCACACGCAGTCCACCCCGAGGTCCTTGAGGTAGTCGAGCTTCCCGATGATCCCCCGGATGTCGCCCACGCCGCTGCCGGAGGAGTCCGCGAACGAGCGGGGGTAGACCTGGTAGAACACCGCCTCGCGCCACCAGGGGGTTGGGTGCGGAGCGCGGCCGTTGAGCGGGCGGTCGTGCTCGGAGTTGACGAGGTCGAGGATGACGTCGACCATGCCGGGCCCGGTGATCGGCTGCACGAGGCTCTCGAGCCACGCCAGCCTCATCCACGCGACGGTGTGGACGAGGCGCCTGGGCAGGCCGGTCTGGAGCAGGAGCTTGTCGATGATGTCGCGGCCCACCGGGTGTCGGTACAACTGCCGCACGGTGTGGGACTTAGTGATGTGCTTCGTCGACACGAGCATTCCTCTCCGCCAGGTCAGCCACGACGGTGCCGTAGAACTCCTCGTCCAGACGGTACCTGGCGCGCAGGACCAGGTAGCTGACGATGATCATCGCCATGGGCAGGCCGAGCATGGCCACCCTGAGGATTCCGAGCCCCGCCTCGCTGACATCGGCGGGGGTCGCGGCCACGTCGATCCCGGACCAGATGAGGGTGATCCCCACCACACCGCTGGCGATGGCGTTGCTCAGCTTGTAGATGAAGGGCTGGAGCGAGAACGTGACGGACTCGTTGCGGCGCCCCAACTTCCACTCGCCGTACTCGACGGAGTCCGCGATGAACATCACCATGAGCAGCTGGATGGCCCCCTGGCCGGCGAACAGGAGCACACCCGCGATGCCGACGATCAGCAGGTTGGTGCCGGAGACCAGGAACACCGCGTATCCGGCGACGCACATCACGGTGGCGAGCAGATGGATACGGGCGCGGCGCAGGACTCTCGACACCAGCGGGAACACCGCCAGGGCCGCGATCTGGGACACGCCGAGGATGGCCGCAAAGATCGGGTAGGCGCCCTCGTCTCGGAAGTAGTACTTGAAGTAGTACAGCCCGAACGACGTGGTGGTGATGTAGCCGGACATGAAGGCCACCATCGCGAGGGTCACCCACAGCAACTGGTCGTTGCGGGCGATGACGGAGAACAACTCCTTCAACGGAGTGCTCTCCCGGTGGGCGGCCACCTTCTCCCTGGTGAAGATCAGCGTCAGGGACTGGAAGGCCAGCATGATGACCACCAGTGCGACGGCGAGCGCAAACCAGGCGGTACGCGCGTCGCCCAGCAGCCCCGTGAGCCAGTCGGTGATGGGCACGAGGGCCACCACGATCGCGAAGAGGCCGATGTTGGCGCAGATCCGCGCCACCACGCCGATCCTCTCGCGCTCCTTCTGCTCCTGCGTCAGGGAGGGCAGCATCGACCAGTAGGCGATGTCGTTGATGGTGTACGAGACCTCATAGACGACGTAGACGGCCGTGAACAGCACCACGTAGCCCCAGCCGTCGATGCCGAGGTCGGCGAACATCAGGATGCTCGCCGCGCCCCAGAGGACGGCGCCCACCAGGATCCAGGGCTTGAACTTGCCCCATCTGCTGCGGGTGTTGTCCACCACCACGCCCATGATGGGGTCGTTGACGGCGTCGAAGACGCGCATCACCACGAGGATCACCGTGACGGCGGCCAGCTGCGTGCCCGAGATGTCGAGCACCTCGGTCAGGTAGAACATGAGGTAGAGCGACACCAGCGCCGCGAGCATGTCTCGGCCGAGCGTGCCGAGTCCGAAGCCCCACCGAGTCGCGGTCATAGCGTCAGAGTAGAACGTGCACCGATCACCCCGGGCGGACCAGCGTCAGGATGTCGACCGCCACCGTCACCGACTCGGCGGCCGTGCCGGAGCGCTCGCCGTGGAAGGCGTTGGGGCCCATCGCGATGACGTCGGCCACCTCGTCGGCGGTCAGCTCGAGGCGCCGTTCCACCGTCTCGAGCGCCGCGAGTCGCCAGCCGGGGAGGGAGCCGACGAGCGCCTCGGCCTTGTCGGCGGCGACGTCGAGGAGGCCGTAGTCGGCGCGGAGCTCGGTCAGGTGGTGGGCGCGGGGCACCACCACGACGAGGCGTCCGCCGGGCGCCAGGATCCTGGCGAACTCGGCCGGGTTGCGCGGGGCGAAGACGCACAGCACGGCGTCGGCGGCGCCGTCCGCGATCGGCAGCCCCGCCCACGTGTCGGCCACGATGGAGGCCGCCCGCGGATGCGCCCGGGCGGCCCGCCTCGCGGCGGCCGGCGAGACGTCGGTCGCCAGGCCATCCGCGGCGGGATGCGCATCCAACGCGCGGGCCAGGTAGTAGGCCGTGCCCGCCCCCACCTCGACGACACGGCGCGCATCCCCGACGGCAGCGGCCGCAGCCTGGGCGACGGGGGCGTAGTGGCCGGCGGTGAGGAACCGCTCACGCGCCTCGAGCATCGCGGGGGTGTCCGCATTCGCGGGTGCCGCGCGCCCGAGGAGATTGACGTAGCCCTGGCGGGCGACGTCGAAGGCGTGGCCGGAGGGGCAGCGCAGGGCGCTTGTGTCGCGATGGAGGGGCGCCTCGCAGTGGGGGCAGCGCAGCCAGTCGAGGCCGTTCACGAAGCCTCGACGGGTTCCCGCGCGGACGCGTCCCGCTCCTTCCTGCGGTCGCGGAGATCCGCCCGCACCAGGACCACCATGCCCACCACACCGATCAGCGTGAAGGCGAACCACTGCAGCGCATAGCTGAGGTGCGGGCCCTCGTCGAGCGCCGGGGCGGCGAGCGGGCGCAGCACATCGGTCTCGGCCGGAGTCGACTCCAGGAGCGCGATATACCCGTTGACGAGCTCCTCGCCGAGGGCTGCCCCGAGCGCGTCGGAGCTGATCAGCCGGATCTGATTCTCGTGAGGCGTCATCGCCGCCTCGTCACCCCTGTCGTTGCGGCGGACGAACCCGGTCACGGTGACCTCACCAGGGGGAGGCGCGGGCAGCGCCCCGTCGGGATACCCGGGCTGCCTGACCAGGAACCCTCGGTTGACCAGCAGGAGGTCGCCCTCCGTGGTCTCCAGCACCGCCACCGCCTCGCTGCCGTAGGCGCCGTCGAGCGAGCGGTAGCGCACCTGGAACTGGTCCCCGGTGTAGGTGCCCGTCGCGCTGACCCGGAACCACTGGTCGTCGTCGTCGACTGGGCCCGTCATCACGTCCCCGTACGGGGCCACGGGCAGGTCGCGATGGGCCTCGACCGTGGCATTGGTCTCGCGCCGCTCGTCGAGGCGCCGAAGCTGCCACTGGCCGAGCATCACGAACACCGTGGCCAGGATGGCCGCGAACACGCCCATCGCGATCCACCGCTTGACCTGCCTGCTCACCTCGCGGTCACCTCTCGTCCTCCTCCACGGTGCCCTGCACCACCTCGCCCCCGGTGATGGCGGCGCGCGGAGGCCCCGGGTCCTCGGCGGGCACCACCGGTGGGGGGCGGTGGTCGGCGTTGTTGGCGAAGAGCACCGCGAACGCCGGGAGCAGCACCGCCGCGCTCAGCGCCACCAGCTTCCACCACCCTGGAACCACCAGGAACAGCAGGAAACACGCGGTGCGCACAGCCATGGTGATGAGGTATCGCCGCTGGCGCTCCTCAAGGTCCAGGGTGCGGCCGCGGCCCGCGCTCGTAATGAGCGTCGAGTCGTCTCCCTTGGCCATGCCTGCCAGCATAGTCCGGCCCTGTCCGCGACCCGTCGGCTCCGGGGGCCGTACGGTAAGTTGCTCCCGTGGCTGAATCAAGAGTCGTCCTCGTCACCGGAGGATCCAAGGGCATCGGGCGCGCGATCGCCGAGGCATTCCGCGACGCCGGGTACCGCGTCGCCGCGACCTACCGGTCCGGGGGAGTGCCCGAGGGCGTCCTCGGCGTCCCGTGCGACATCACGGACCAGGGGCAGGTGGACCAGGCGTTCGCCCAGGTGGAAGCCGATCTGGGCCCGGTCGAGATCCTGATCGCCAACGCCGGCGTCACCAAGGACACCCTGCTCATGCGGATGACCGACGACGACTGGCAGTCCGTCATCGACACCAACCTCACTGGCACCTTCCGCGTCGTCCGGCGGGCCAGCCGCCCCATGATGCGCGGCCGCTTCGGCCGGATCATCCTCATCTCGTCCGTGGTCGGCCTGCTCGGCTCCCCGGGACAGATCAACTACTCGTCGTCCAAGGCGGCGCTCGTGGGCATGGCGCGCAGCCTCACCCGCGAGATCGGTTCGCGCAACGTCACCACCAACGTGATCGCGCCCGGGTTCATCGAGACCGACATGACCGCGGTCCTGCCGGATGAGACCATCGCCGACTACACGAAGCGGATCCCCGCCGGCCGGCTCGGCAGCGTCGACGACGTGGCCCAGGCCGCATTGTTCCTGGCCGGCGATCACGCCGGTTACATCTCCGGCGCCGTCATCCCCGTTGACGGCGGCCTCGGCATGGGTCACTGAGAAAGGACCTGACGATGGGTCTCCTTGAAGGCAAGAACATCCTGGTCACCGGCGTGACCATGCGCACCTCCATCGCCTACGCGGTGGCCGAGATCGCCCAGCGCGAGGGCGCCACCGTCGTGGTCTCGGCGGCCGGGCGCGCCATCGGCCCGGCCCAGCGGGCCATCTCCAAGCTGGAACCGGTGCCGCCGATGATCGAGTTGGACGTCACCAACGACGAGCACCTCGCGGCACTCCCGGGCGTGCTGGCCGAGCACTTCGACGGCGGCCTCGACGGCATCGTGCACTCGATCGCCTATGCCCACCCCGAGAAGGCGCTGGGTGGCGCGTTCCTCACCACGGACTGGGAGACCGTCGGCGCCGCCCTGCACATCTCCGCCTACTCCCTGCAGTCGCTGACGATGGCCTGCAAGCCCATGCTCAACCGTGGCGCCAGCGTGGTGGGCCTCACCTTCGACGCCCGCGTGAGCTGGCCCACCTATGACTGGATGGGCGTGGCGAAGGCGGCGCTCGAGTCCACGTCGCGCTATCTGGCCCGGTATCTCGGGCCGGACGGCATCCGCTGCAACCTGGTGGCCGCCGGCCCGCTGGATACGGTCGCGAAGAAGGCGATCCCGGGGGCCTCGTCCTTCAACGACACCTGGTCGACGCGCTCCCCCCTGCCCTGGGACACCTCGGACGCCGTTCCGTCGGCCAAGGCCGTCGTGGCGTTGCTGAGCGACTGGTTCCCCGCCACCACCGGCGAGATGCTCCACGTCGACGGCGGGCTCCACTCGACCGGGGCCTGACTTCTGCTTGAGCCGGCGGGCGGCTGGGGCGTGGCCCAGGGGCCGTGATCCACGCATGGTCAGGCCCGGCACCCCACGCGGGGCAGTCGGCGTCCGGTAGGTTGGGGGTCATGGCAGCGGTGGCGGAACTTGCGGGCGTGACGATCAAGCGTGGCGAGGCCACCCTCCTCGACGACATCAGCCTCGTCATCGGCGAGGCGGACCGGTGGGTGGTCATCGGTCCCAACGGTGCCGGCAAGACCACGCTCCTGCAGCTGCTGTCTGCGCAGATGTATCCCACCGACGGCATCGTCGGGCTTCTCGGGGACGTGGTGGGCACCGTCGACGTCTTCGAGCTCCGGCCGCGCATCGGCCTCACCTCCTCGGCGCTCGCCGACCGCATCCCGGCGGCTGAGCGGGTGGAGGACGTGGTCCTCTCGGCCGCCTACGCCATCGTCGGGCGGTGGCGTGAGGAGTACGACGTCTACGACGTCGCCCAGGCGGACCGGCTGCTCGACTCGCTGCGCGTCGCCCACCTGCGTGACCGCACCTTCGGCACCCTCAGCGAGGGGGAGCGCAAGCGGGTCCAGATCGCGCGCGCCCTGATGACAGACCCCGAGCTGCTCCTGCTCGACGAGCCGGCCGGCGGGTTGGATCTGGCGGGCCGCGAGGCACTGGTGGACACCCTGTCGGACCTCTGCCAGGACCCCGACTCGCCCGCCGCGGTCCTCGTCACCCACCACGTCGAGGAGATTCCCCAGGGCATCACCCACTGCCTGCTGCTGCGCGACGGCCGGATCGTGGCAGAGGGCCCCATCGCCGGCACCCTCACCGACGACAATCTCAGCACCACGTTCGGCATGCCCCTGAGCGTGTCCCACGACGGCGTACGCTGGAACGCGAGGAGCCGCATGTGAACGAGTGGGTCGAATGGATCCGCACCAACCTCTGGGCAGGTTGGGGGATCCTCGCGGTCATGCTGGCCGCGGCCGAGCTTCTCACCATGGACCTCACCCTCTTGATGCTCGCCGCCGGCGCCCTCGCAGGCGGCGTCACGGCCCTCGTGTTCCCGGGCCTCATCTGGCTGCAGATCGTCGTCGCCCTCATCACGGCCGTCCTCACCCTCTTCGTGCTCCGCCCGACTCTGCTCGAGAAGGTCCGCCGGGCCCCCGGCTACCGCTCGTCGCTGGACAAGCTCGTGGGCGCCTCGGGCCGGGCGACGGCCCAGATCACCACTAGCGGGGGGGCGGTCAAGGTCGAGGGCCAGGTGTGGGAGGCCCGTTCCTACGACCCGTCGGTGACCATCGAGGCCGACGAGGAGGTCGAGGTGTTCGCCCTCGACGGCATCACGCTCATCGTCTATCCCGCCCGTCGTCAGCTCGGAAGCTAGGAAACCTAGGAGAACCCATGCCCGACATCGCACTGTGGGTGCTGATCGCACTCGTCGTCCTCATCGTCATGACGCTCGCGGCCACCCTGAAGATCATCCGCCAGCAGCAGGTGGCGCTGGTCGAGCGCCTCGGCAAGTTCCGCCGGACGCTGGAGCCGGGCCCCCACCTGGTGGTGCCGTTCTTCGACCAGGTCCGCTACACCCTCGACATGCGCGAGCTCGTCGTGCCCTTCCCGCCGCAGGGCGTGATCACCGAGGACAACCTCATGGTGTCCATCGACTCGGTGATCTACTTCCAGATCGTCGACCCGGTGCGTGCCGCCTATGAGGCCCAGAACTACCGGGCCGCGATCGAGCAGCTCACCATGACCACGCTGCGCAACATCATCGGCGGCATGGACCTCGAGGCCGCCCTCACGTCGCGCGAGGAGATCAACCAGCGCCTCCGGACCGTCCTCGACGAGGCCACCGGCAAGTGGGGCATCAAGGTCAACCGCGTGGAGCTGCGGGCCATCGAGCCGCCGCCCACGATCCGCGACGCGATGGAGAAGGGCGCCCGCGCCGAGCGCGACAAGAGGGCCTCGATCCTCATCGCCGAGGGTCAGCGCCAGTCGCAGATCCTGTCGGCCGGCGGTGACCGCGAGGCCGCCATCCTCCGGGCTCAAGGCGACCGTGAGGCCGCGGTGCTGCGGGCGCAGGCGGACCGGCAGGCCCAGATGCTGCGCGCCGAGGGCGAGGCGCAGGCGATCACCCAGGTGTTCAACGCCATCCACGCGGCCGAGCCGGACCAGGCGCTGCTGGCCTACCAGTACATGCAGATGCTGCCCAAGCTCGCCCGTGGCGACTCGAACAAGGTCTGGATCATCCCCAGCGAACTCAACGACGCGCTCAAGGGCCTGGGCCAGGTCACCAACGCCGAGGAGGTGCGCGACTACGTGTCCAAGGCGGCTCAGAAGTTCGAGGCGCCGGCCATGGTGGACGTGCAGGCCGAGATCGAGGAGCAGGCCGCCCGTGACCGCCAGCGCTCGACCGAGACCGTCGAGCAGGCGATCGCCGACGCGCAGGCGCTCGACGCCGGGCGGGCCGCGTCTCGCCGCGCGCACCGCGCCAGCCAGTCCATCTCCCGCTCCCAGGACCGGGAGGAGCGCCAGCAGCTGTCGGCACCGCAGCAGCCCGCGCACGAACCCCAGCCCTCACCCACCCTGCCGGCGGATACGGGCGAGCCGAACCCCTGGGGCCCGGGACCGGAGACGCCTCAGGCCTGATCCTCCCGCAGCCGGGTGGCCAGCACCGAGCTGACCAGGAGCTGCGCCTGGTGGAAGAGCATGAGCGGGATGACCAGCACCCCGACGGTTGCGCCCGGGAACAGCACGCTGGCCATCGGCACGCCGGTGGCCAGCGACTTCTTGGTACCGCAGAACATCAGGGCGATCCGGTCCTCGCGGGGGAAGCCCAGCCGGCCGCCGAGGGCCCACGTGAACCAGAACATGAACGCCAGCAGGCCGAGCGCGAGCGGAACCAACAGCGCCAGGTCCCTCAGCTGGAGCTGCAGCCACACGCCGGAGACCCGCAGTTCCGAGAAGGCGCCGTAGACGATCAGCATGATCACGGCCTGGTCCAGAAGCTTCAGCCGGGCCCTGTGCCGGGCCATGAAGCCGGCCGTGACCACCCGGGACAGCTGCCCCAGCACGAAGGGGAGGAGCAGCTGCACCACCACGCCCCACACCTGCTCGAAGCCGATGGAGGCGCCGCTGGCGGTGGGGATGAGTGCCATCGCTAGCAACGGCGTGATCACCACGCCCAGGACGTTGGAGGCCGTGGCCGCGACCATCGCCGCCGCGACGTTGCCGCCCGCGAGCGAGGTGAAGGTGATCGACGACTGCACCGTGGAAGGCACCAGGCACAGGAAGATGAGCCCCACCCGGATGGGGGCCGAGAGCACGGAGTCCGGGACGGCGAGCAGGGGGAGGGCCAGGAGGGGGAAGACCACGAACGTGATGCCGAGGATGGCCAGGTGGAGCCGCCAGTTCCTCAGGCCCGAGCGGGTCTCGGCCGCCGACAGCCTGGCGCCGTAGCCGAAGAACAAGACGAAGACGCCGATCCGGGTGACCAGGTCCAGCACCTCGGCGGGGCGGCCGCTGACGGGGAGCAGGAGACCCAGCGCCAGGGTGCCGAGGATGATCACCAGAATGGGGTCGACCTTCAGCTTCACGAATCCTCCTCCAGACGCGCAGGGAGAATGCCGCGCAGCGCATTGGTGACCACGAGTGCCCCGGCGCGGCGCAACTCCTCCACGGTCAGGACCTCCTCGGACACGGTGGCTGCCCCGAGGAGGCCTGGCTCGGCCAGCACGGCCGCGCGCTGCACGCCGTCCAGGATGCCCAGGCGGAGCGGCGGCGTGACCCACCGCCCGTCCACCAGCGCGAACACCGAGGTGCGCCCACCCTCGAGCACCCGCCCGGACTCGTCGAAGCCGATGGTGTCGAAGCATCCACGCTCGACGGCGTCGCCGACGGCCCGGTCGTAGAGCGTGCGGGCCGAGGTCTTGTGCCGGGCCAACGGACCCGGGGCCCACGGCGCGGCAGCCAGCCGCACCGCGACCGCGTCGGGGTCGGGGTCGAGCGGCGTCCGGGTCGCCGTGGCCTCACCGACCGGCGTCACGTCCAGCGACACGCGCCACCGGCCGGCCGGGGTGTCGCGGACGGCCGCCTCGATCACCCCGGAAACGGGCCCGAACCCGAGCGTCGGGGCCGAGGCGTCCAGCCGCGCCTGATGCCTGGCGGCGAGCGGGGCCACGCCGTCGATCACGCGAAGCGTCTCCTTGAGGGTCACGGTGGGCGTCAGCGTGGTGGCGAACGCGGCCTTGGCGAGGCACTCGGCCCATTCGGCGGCCGCCGTGCTGTCGGCCACCACGCCCGATCCGATGCCGAGCCGCACGCCTCCGTCGTCGCCGATCTCCAGGGTCCGGATCGCGATGCTCAGGCTCATCCGCCAGCCCAGGCGGTCGCCGGCGGGCTCGATGAGGCCCAGGCTGCCGGTGTAGAGCCCACGGCCGTGGCCCTCGACGGCCCGGATCAGGCGCATGCTGGCGAGCTTCGGGGCCCCCGTGATGGACCCGCACGGGAAAGTGGCGGCCAGCAGGGCCGCCGGGGTGGTGCCGGGGACCAGGGTCCCGGTGACGGTGCTGGTCATCTGCCACAGGCTCCCCACCCGCTCCACGTCGAACAGCCGCGACACCGCCACGGTGCCGGGGACGGCGACGCGGCTGAGATCGTTGCGGAGGAGGTCGACGATCATCAGGTTCTCGGCGCGGTTCTTGGGGTCGCGGCGGAGGGCCTCCGGGTCCGAGGCGGCGGGGGCGGTGCCCTTCATCGGGCGGGCGACCACGGTCGCGTCGTCGACCTGCAGGAACAGCTCGGGGGAGAGGCTGAGCGTCCAGGGCGCCGCGGGAGGGGGCAGGTGGGCGAGGGCGCCGAACGCGACGGGCTGCCGCTGCCTGAGGCGGGCGTACAGCGCGGACGGCTCCCCGACGAGCCGACCGGTGACGCTGTGGGTGAAGTTGACCTGGTAGCTGGTGCCGGCGGCGATGGCCTCCTGCAGCTGCGCCACGCGCTCCCGGAAGTGGGGAAGGGTCACGTCGTGGCGCACGTCTGCCAGCCAGGCGTGGCGTTCCACGGGGAGCCAGGCGTCGGCGTCGGCGGCGGTGCGTGACGTGAACCAGTAGAGGGCCGCCGGGCCTTCGGCGCGCAGCCCCAGGATCGCCTCGCCGAACTCGTACGGAAGCCACGCGAAGCAGTGGAGGCCCTCGTCCCAACCGGCCCGCAACGCCGCGTCCAGCGAATCAAGTCCCACCACGCTCACCCGCCGGAGTCCGGTCAGCAGCGTCGAGGAGCCGCGCGCGGCGTCGTCGAGCAGCACGAACGGTTCCATGGCCGCGATGCTATCCCGATCGGCCTCGCCGCGGCCCGGCGGTAGTCTCGCCTCGTGCTGATCGACGTGACCGACCCCTCCGAAGTGCGGCTCGCGGACTTCGTCGGGCTTCGCGACGCGCAGCTGCGCAGGGCCGATGGCGGCCGCTTCATCGCCGAAGGGGTCAAGGTCATCGAGCGGGCGTTCGCGGCCGGGTGCCGACCGAGGTCGCTGCTGCTGCAGCCGCGGTGGCTGGCCGGCGTCCAGCCGCTCCTGGACCTGTGGCCCGACGTGCCGGTGTACGTGGCGACGGAGGCCCTCATCGAGACCGTGAGCGGCTTCCACGTGCACCGCGGGGCGCTGGGCTCGTTCGACAGGCCCACGGAGGCGTCCTGGGACCGGATCCTGGGCGCCCACCGCGTCATCGTCTGCGAGGACGTCGTGGACCACGCCAACATCGGCGCCATCATGCGTGTCGCGGCGGGGCTGGGCTGGGATGCCGTCGTCGTCTCGCCTGGCAGCGCCGACCCGCTCTATCGCCGCGCCATCAAGGCCTCCATGGGCGCGTCGCTGGCGCTGCCCTGGCGGAGGATGGGCGACGACACCGACCTCGGCCGGTTGCGGCACGCCGGCTTCGAACTGGTGGCGGCCACGTTGTCACCGTCGGCGGTCGACCTCGCGGCGTTCGTCGCGCCCGAGAAGGTGGCGCTGCTGCTCGGCACCGAGGGCCAGGGCCTGAGCGCCGCATGGCTGGCCGCCGCCGACCGTCACGTGACCATCCCGATGACCCCGCTGGTGGACTCGCTCAACGTCGCAACGGCCGCCGCGATCCTCGCCTACGCCCTGGCGCCGTGACACGATGCGCCCTCAGACCTGATCAGCGACGCGCGGTGTACCTGCGCAGAGCCCGCGACTCAGCGGGTTGGGCGACTCAGCCGGCGTCGGGGACCGGTTCCGCGCCGACGGGGGTGGCGTGCGTGGCCTTGGGGGAGACCGGCCAGTCGTCCGGGTAGCGCCAGGCCAGTTCCTGGACCTTGGCGTCCAACTGCCGCCGCGAGCGCGCCGAGAGCCTGTCGCCGAAGACGGTGCCGTTGAGGTGATCGGTCTCGTGTTGGAGGCACCGGGCCAGAAGGCCAGTGCCCTCGATCACGACCTCGTTGCCCCACGGGTCCTGGCCCACGCACCGTGCCCGGTCCGGCCGCGCCAGGAGGGCGTATCCGCCGGGGAAGGACAGGCAGCCCTCGTCGGCGGCGTCCAGCTGACGGTCGGGCCCCTCGGGGACGGTCACCACGGGGTTGCAGACGGCGCCCACCTGGATCACGTCGTCGGCGTCGGGACATGCGTAGATGAACACCGACAGGCCCACGCCCACCTGTGTGGCCGCCAGTCCCACCCCGTCGGAGGCCTCCATGGTGGCGAACATGTCCCTGACGAGGGTGCGGAGGTCCTCGTCGAACGTGGTGACCGGAGCCGTCTGCGCGTGCATGACAGGCGTTCCCCATCGCGTGATCGGCAGCACCGTGCCGCCCTGCGTGAGATCCTCCTGCGTCATGTCCCGTCCTCCACTCGATCGCACCCGTTGTCCGGCTGACCAGTATGCCGCACGGGTGTCGTGCGGCACCTGAGCGCCCCGGTGCGTCAGACTGGCGGCATGGAGCTTCCCCCCGGGTGGTCCGCCGCGATGGACGACTACTCGATGCACCTGCGCGCCGAACGCGGACTCTCGCCGCACACCGTGCGCGCCTACCTCACCGACCTGCGCGACCTCGCCGCCTCCGTCAACGTGGAGGTGGGGCGGGTCACGCTGACCAGGCTCCGTGGCTGGCTCGGCGCCATGGCGGACGACGGCGCCGCCCCAGCGACGGTGCAGCGGAGGGTGGCCTGCGCGCGAGGATTCTTCGCCTGGGCGCTGCGTGAGGGGCTGATCCGGGAGGACCCGGCGGTGCGGCTCAAGGCGCCCAAGCGCCGGCAGGGCCTCCCCACAGTCCCCGGCGTGGGCGCCGTGGAGCTGAGCCTGGTCGGGGCCGAACTGCGCGCAGGTGAGGAGGACGACCCGCTGGCGCGTCGCGACCTGGCCCTGGTTGAGGTGCTGTACTCGAGCGGCCTACGGGTCTCCGAACTGTGCGCCCTGTTGCTGCGCGACGTCGACCGGGAGCGGCGATCGCTCACCGTTCTGGGCAAGGGCGGCAGGCAGCGGACGGTCCCGCTCGGGGTGCCGGCCCTGAGGGCCATGGACGGTTGGTTGGCCGTTCGGCCGCTGGTGGCGGTGGCGGGGAGCCCCGCGACGGTCTTCCTGGGCGCGCGCGGCGGCGCTCTCGACCCGCGGGTGGCCCGACGGGTGGTGCATGCGGTCACCGCCGCCGCCGGGCCAGGCGCCGAGGTGGGGCCACACGGGCTGCGGCATGCCATGGCCACGCACCTCATCGAGGGCGGCGCCGACCTGCGCAGCGTTCAGGAGATGCTGGGCCACGCGTCGGTGGCCACCACACAGATCTACACCCACGTCACCCCGGAGCGCCTGCGGCGGGCGTTCAGCCAGGCGCACCCCCGCGCGTGATCCATGTCGCGGCTGCTCAGCCGAGACGGAGCGGATCCGTCAGCACGCCGTCCCGCCAGGCCATCCAGTGGAGGTGACACCCGGTGGAGAGCCCCGTGTTGCCGACCCTGCCGATCCGGTCCCCGGCCGCAACCCGTTGACCCTCCGAAACCTCCAGTCCCTGGAGGTGGGTGTAGGCCATGCTCAGACCCGCCCCGTGGTCGATCCGGACCCGGTACCCGTAGGCGGAGTGGAACGAGGCATCCACCACCCGGCCGGCGGCCGGTGAGGCGACGGGGGTGCCGCACGCCGCGGAGATGTCCACCCCGTCGTGCAGCTTGACCACGCCGGTGATCGGGTGGCGTCTCATGCCGAACGGCGACGACACCCGTCCCGCGACTGGACGCGACCCCGCCGCACCCACCCGTGCCGGCGGCAGGTCGGGCCTCAGTGGGGGCACGGATCCGGCGGGCAACAGCCGGATCACCGGGAGCTCGGCGTACGCCGAGGGATCGAGGTAGGTCTCGCCGTCGGTCAGTCCCCAGTGGAGGCAGGCTGCGGCCCCGCAGTGACCTGCGACCAGGGAACCGATGCGGTCCCCGGCCGCCACCACATCACCCGTGGCCACCGACGGGGTCACCGGCTGGTAGGTGGTCCGCCACCCGTTGCCGTGGTCCACCGAGACGGTGCCCGTGCCCGCCACCACGCCGGCGAAGTAGACCCGGCCCGCGGCGGCCGCCCGCACCACAGCCCCGGCGCGCGCCGCCAGATCGACGCCCCGATGCCCGGCGGCGTAGGGCGAGGGCGGCGCGTCGAACCCGCGCACGATGCGCCCGTCCAGCGGAGGCTCGAGGACGAGCCCCTCGTCGGCCCCGGCCGGCAGGGGACCGACGTGCAGCAGGACGAACAGGCAGATCGAGACGAGGGCGGCGCGCATGCCCCTTGGTCGTCATCCGACGCACCGTTTTCCCGTTCGCGCGGCGGCCTGTGGACGGCGTCCGTTTGTCCACCGTGCGCGGGACTGTCTAGGATGGTCCCCGCAACCTTCGGGTTGACATCGCATGCGCCGCGCGGGGGACCGCCGGTGGCCGAGTGGTCCCGCTGACGTGTCAGCGGGGACGGCGCCGGGCGCATCAGGCATTGGCCCCACATCCGGGGCCATCGTAACCACCCGTGAGCCCAGCTCACCGAAGTCAGGCGGGCAAGGCCCCGCCGCGGAAGGACCGGCCATGGCCGTCGTCACCACTCGCCAACTCCTCGAGTCGGGCGTTCACTTCGGGCACCAGACCCGTCGTTGGAACCCCAAGATGAAGCGGTTCATCTTCACCGAGCGCAACGGCATCTACATCATCGACCTCCAGCTCTCGCTGAGCTACATCGACAAGGCGTACAAGTTCGTCAAGTCGACGGTGGCGCGCGGCGGCCAGGTCCTCTTCGTCGGCACCAAGAAGCAGGCGCAGGAGGCCATCGCCGAGCAGGCCACCCGCGTCGGCATGCCCTACGTCAACCAGCGCTGGCTCGGCGGCATGCTCACCAACTTCCACACGGTGACCAAGCGGATCCAGCGCCTCAAGGAGCTTGAAGGCATGGACTTCACCGACGTCCCCGGCTCCGGGCTCACCAAGAAGGAGCTCCTGCAACTCGAGCGCGAGAAGATCAAGCTCGACAAGACCCTCGGCGGCATCCGTGACATGGCCCGCACGCCCCAGGCCGTGTGGATCGTCGACACCAAGAAGGAGCACCTCGCCGTCGACGAGGCCCGCAAGCTGCACATTCCCGTGGTGGGCATCCTGGACACCAACTGCGACCCCGATGAGGTCGACTACGCGGTTCCGGGCAACGACGACGCCATCCGTTCCGTCGCCCTGCTGACCCGCATCATCGCCGACGCCGTGGCAGACGGCCTGATCGAGCGTTCCTCCGGTCGTGGCGGCGAGCAGGTCCAGGCCGAGCCCATGCCCGACTGGGAGCGCGAGCTGCTCGGCGCCGACGACCAGGCCGCTCCCGCCGTCGAGGCTGAGGCTCCGGCCGTCGAGGCTGAGGCTCCGGCCGTCGAGGCTGAGGCTCCGGCCGTCGAGGCTGAGGTCGCCGCCGTCGAGGCTGAGGCCCCCGTCGTCGAGGCCGAGGCCCCCGCCGCGGACGCAGACACCACCGACGCCAACTGATCTCACTCAACAAGACGGGAAACACCACTCATGGCAATCACTGCCGCTGATGTGAAGAAGCTCCGCGACGCCACCGGCGCGGGGATGATGGACGCGAAGAGGGCCCTCACCGAAGCCGAGGGCGACTTCGACAAGGCGATCGAGCTGCTGCGCATCTCGGGCCTTGCCAAGGCCGCCAAGCGTGCGGACCGCGAGGCCACCAACGGCATCGTCGCAGGCCGCGACGGGGCGCTCATCCAGTTCGCCTCGGAGACCGACTTCGTCGCCAAGAACGGTGAGTTCGTCGGCCTCGCCGATGACATCCTCGCCGCGGTGATCGCCTCGGGCGCCAAGGACGTGGCCGCCACGAACGAGGCCTCCCTGGCCTCGGGCGCCAAGGTCGCCGACGCCGTCGCCGAGCTCGGCGCGAAGATCGGCGAGAACCTCTCGGTGGTCAACGCTGCCAACTTCGACGGCGCCACCCACCTCTACCTCCACCGCCGCGCGGCTGACCTGCCCCCGCAGGTCGGCGTGCTCGTCGAGTACGAGGGCGACGAGGCGCTGGCGCACCAGGTGGCCATGCAGATCGCCGCGATGTCGCCCCAGTGGGTCACCCGCGACGAGGTCCCGGCCGACGTGGTCGAGAACGAGCGGCGCATCGCCGAGGCCACGGCCAAGGAGGAGGGCAAGCCCGAGGGCGCCATCCCGCGCATCGTCGAGGGCCGCGTCGGCGGCTTCTTCAAGGACGTCGTGCTCGTCGACCAGGCCGCGGTCTGGGAGGACAAGAAGTCGGTGGGTGACGCGCTCAAGGCCGGCAACACCTCCATCGTGCGCTTCGTGCGATTCGCCGTCGGCGCCTGACCCAGGTCGAGCAGCCCGCTGCACAGTGAAGTAGAGTGACGTGGGGGGGGGCCCCCCGGGGGGGGGGGGCCCCCCCCGCGGGGGGGCCCCCCCCCCCCCAGGGGGCCCCGGCGGGGAGCGGCGTGCGGGGGTCGCGGGGGGGGGGGGGGGGGG
>JAPUEL010000054.1 GCA_027492545.1 Propionibacteriaceae bacterium | reverse complement strand
TGAATGA
Source organism: Propionibacteriaceae bacterium (assembly GCA_027492545.1). GTDB lineage: Bacteria > Actinomycetota > Actinomycetes > Propionibacteriales > Propionibacteriaceae > Arachnia. Next base: position 10,877 of record JAPUEL010000054.1, on the reverse strand, counting down.
CTCCATCGTGGTCGTCCCGGTCGAGCTACGGGCCGCGCCGGTGGCCCGGGTGGACCTGCCGGCCACAGCCCAGGACCGAGAGATCATGGCGGCGCATCTGGCGCCGTACTACGCCGAGTACCGCACGCCCGTTGTGCTCTTGGCCTTCACCGACCGCCGTGACCTCGCGGAGGCGGCCTGCGACCGCCTGGCCGAGGCCTTCGACTCCGTGTGTCCCATCGCGGCCGCTGCCAGCGTCACGGGTGACCGGTGGGTGCGCCTGGACCACCCCGACCATGGCACCGTCTCCCCCGCATCACGCGACCGCGTTGCCGCCGAGGCGATCTACCAGCGGGGCAGCTCCCCGTACAGATCCCTCCAAGAGCACCGCGCGTCCTTCGCTCCCGGCTCCTCGCAGATCCCCGCCCAGGACTTCGCCGCCGCCCAAACCGCCACATCGACGGTCCTGCAGGACCCGCCAGCACTCGCCCAGGAGCGGGCCTGGATGAGCCTGGTCGTCGGTCGCCACATCGCGAGCTCCACTCCCCTGCCGACCGTCGACGCCGCCCGCATGCTCGCCGATGTCCAGGACATCGGCTTGCGCGACCACGCCTGGACCCTCATTCCTCGTGACGAGGCGCGCCAGCACGCCGAGCTCTGGAAGGACCTGCTGACCCGGGCACCCGAGGGGGCGCAAGCCCCCGCTGCGGCGCTGGCCGCCTTCAGCTATTGGGTGGCCGGCGACGGCCTGAGCGCCAGGGCAGCCTTGGAGCAGATCCCGCCCACGCAGCAGTACTCCATGGGCCAGCTGATCACCGTCGCCGTTCGAAACGGACTGGACCCCAAGGCATTCCCGATGCCCCACGACATGCCGCCCGACGTCGTAGCCGGTGTCCCTGCGCCGTCCTCCGGCTCCGAGCAGGCACGCAGACAGCCACCTACGCCGGCCAGTACCTCCCCCTCCCCCGGAGTGTCCCGGTGAACCCGCCCACTTCAGGCTCCCTCATGGAAGAGCAGCTGCGCCGGATGCTGGCCAGAACCCCACGAGTGGCGGCGCGCCCGGACCTCGTGGTCGACCTCATCCGGCCGGTCGACGCGCGCAGGCCACCGGCTCGCCGGGAGCGTCCCGGGCCCCGGCTGACCGCGGACGCCCCGGTCGCAGGAGGACTTCCCGAGCCCGGGTGAACGGGCTCAACGGCGAGGCCGGGCGGGCGCACCTGGTCCGCGAGTTGGGACGCCGGCCGCCGCGAGTGCCCGCCGTATGGCGGTCTGGGTTCGGTCGGTGAGCTCGGCGATTTGGCGCAGCGAACGTCCCGCGACGTACTGCTCTGCGGCAAAGGCGAGCAGGCGGGCGCGCTGCTCCGGGCTTTGGCGGACCGTGGCCGACCCTTTGAACTCCTCCAGCGGCTCAAGCACAGGGCGACTCGGGTAGGGCATCAGCCGCCCCCAGCACGCACGGGGCGGCTTGCGCCAGCCTGGAGCTCGTCGTCCATCGCCCACGAACGATAGAGGCTCACCTGACCCTCCCCTGCCCGCGGACTGCTTACGGAGTCATCGACGCACGGGAGGCACGATGGTCTACCGCAAGGCATGGGAAGTGCAGTATCAGCGCGATCGAGCACGAGGACAGACGCGCTACGTGGACGCCGAACCCACGAGATCCCGCTTGGCCGAGCTCACTGCCGCGCATGTCCCCGTGCGGGCACTCGGGCGCGCCTGTGGGCTGAGCGACACCGGGGTCAAGGCCATCCTGGCCGGCACGCGGACCCAGGTGCAGCAGGAGACGGCAACTCGAGTAGCCCGCATCTGTCTTCGCGACATCTACTCCGACCAGGCGACCGGTCACGTCCCGAAGATTGGCGCGGTCCGGCGCGTTCACGCGCTGATGGCCATGGGCTGGAGCCACCACCAGCTGGAGGCCGCCGGCGTCCCGAACACCGCACGCCTCCTGTCCGGCCCGGGGCACCTGGTCACGGTCGAACGCTGGCGCGAGGTGTGCGAGGTCTACGACCGGCTCTCGATGACCCCTGGCCCCTCCCCCGAGACCCGAGGCTGGGCCCGTGCCCGCGGCTACGCCCCGCCCCTGGCGTGGGACGAGGACTCCATCGACGACCCCACCGCACGACCTGACGGCGAGCTGAGCAAAGGCCGAGGAGCCGATGTGATCGACATGGTCGCCGTGAGGCGCACGCTGGATGGCGACCCTCGGGGTCCGGATCTGACCGCACGCGAAAAGACCTTGGCGGTGGGTGTCCTCGCCGCTCGTGGCACATCAGACCCCCAGATCGCCGACCGCCTCGGGGTGAGTGACCGTACGGTCCTGCGCTGGAGGCAGCGTGAGGGGATCCCGACCCGGCACGCGGGCGCACCCGTCCCTGACCTGCAGTGGCAGGCCGCTGTGGGCGCCACCAGGCTGCGCTCAACCAGGGACGCGTCTCCGTCCTTCTCCTCGGCTACGGGCCTCTCGCGCCCGCTGGCTCGGTAGGCCGCTCATGGACGACGTGCGCCCGGTCCCGATCGTCGTCGGCGACGACGACCTCAGCTGTGCCTACTTACTCGGCGGGCACCTGGTTCGCCCGGACACCTCCGCCGGGCAGCAGCTCCTGGCCGAGGCCTACGTGGGCGGGAACCGGCCGCAGTGCCCCTGCTCCTCCGTGGGTGTGCCCATGTATATCGCCAGGGCCGGGAACAGACTCATCGTCAAGCGGATGCCCGGCACCGGAGCCCACCACTCGCCCGACTGCGGCTCCTACGCACCCGAAGATCTCAGCGGGCTCGGCTGCCTGCTCGGCGACGCGGTGCGTGTCGACCCGGACACCGGCCTGACGGTTCTACGCCTCGGATTCCGCCTCTCTGTCGGAGAACGTGCCGCCGTCGACACGAACAGCTCCCCCACGGCGCTGGACAGCGTGACCACTACCGGCCGGAGCCTGACCCTGCGAGCCCTACTCGACTACCTGTGGGAGGAGTCCAATCTGGTCGCGTGGGCGCCGGGGATGATGGGCCGGCGACACTGGGGCCTGATCGCCTGGCTGTTGCGCCGCGCGGCCGCCACCGCACGGACCAAAGGCGGCCCCTTGGCGGAGCGGGTCTACATACCCGAGCCGTTCCGGCTCGAGCACAAGGCTGAATTGGCGGCCAAGCGGCTCAACCAGTGGCAGAAGGCCTCGGCCCGTCCGGGGCACCGGCAGCAGCTGATGGTCCTCATCGCCGAAATCAAGGCGATCGACGCAGCCCGCTACGGGCACAAGATGGTGCTCAAACACCTTCCCGACGCTCCTCTGTTCCTCGACGACCGGCTGCACCGGCGCCTCAAGCGCGCTTTCGCGGCCGATCTGGACCTGTGGGCGGCCGACGAAACGAGCCACCTGGTCGTGATCGCCACGTTCACCGTCGGCCGAGGCGGAGCAGCCATGGCCGAGGAGGTCGCGTTGATGCCCACGACCGCGCAGTGGCTGCCCTACCAAGACCCCTACGCCAAGGTCCTACTCGACCGCCTCGTCGACACTCAGCGACGTTTCCGCACCACCCCGAGGTTCTCGCTCCCGCCCACCGTGGACCTGCCGATCGCGGTTCTGACCGACACCCGCGAACCCACCCCCCTGCATCTTGGGCACACCCAAGGGAACGCCTCGATGGACTCACCCAACGCCGCCGGCGGGGCGTGGCGATGGGACCTCGAGGAGACCATCCCGGCGCTGCCGCCGGCGGACCGATGATCACGCCCCGCACGGGCATGGTCCACAACCCGCCACCGCACGGACTCACTATCCACAGCGTCGAGGCGAGGGTAGCGCCACGTCAGTTCCATCTGTTCGACTAGATCGCAACGAGCAGGCAACCGTGCGGCTCGATCCTCAAGGAGGACCACATGATCGACCCCACCACCAAGCGCGACTTCGTCAGAGTCGAGGACCTCACCCTCGAAGACGTCGCCGCCGACACCGCCCTCTTCCTCGAGGGCGATCCGGACGTCGACGGGATCATCGTCGCCACTGCTACCGCACAGGGCAGCGACGTCGTGCTGTCTCTTGAGGACGGCCACGACGGGACCCGCACCTTTCGCCTCCGCGTGCTGCAGGGGTGAGCGTCGTGACCGTCACCGCTCCCCCGCTCCGACGCGACCCCGGCACGCACGCGCCGACCCGGTATCCGATCGCCTGCGTCGCTTCTGCCCTCGTGCTCGCTGCAGAAGGCCGCCCCGAGGACGCGGCCACGTTGCACCGGATCTCCCTCCACGTCGCTGCTCACCCCGGCTGGCCCGCAGCGCTGTGCCTGTGCGCCATCATCCCCTGCGCCGAGACGAACTGGACGCATTCAGGGCACTGCTGCCGAACGTGCACCACACACAGGTCCCTCTTCGACCACATCCACGGCCGAGCCTGCGCCGCCGACGTCCACGACGGAGGCCGGCAATGACCAGCACAGCCACCCTGCGCTATCAGAAGCAGTGGCGACTCGAGCGGGGCCGCGGCCTCTACCGCACCGTCACGGCCGACACCGTGCGAGAACACCTGCGTGATCTCCTGCGCGGAGAAGCCTCCCTTCGAGGCATCGCCGAGGTCAGTGGTGTCCCGACCAGCGTCGTGGCCCGGATCTCCAGCGGCCAGCAACCCACCGTCACCAGGCGCGTCAGCTCGGCACTGATGAAGATCACGCCGCACGACCTCACGGCCCGACCTAACGCCGCCGGATTCGTGCCCAAGGTCGGCGCCGTGCGCCGGATCCGCGCACTCCAAGCGATCGGGCACTGCGCGCGCGACATCGCCGATGCGACCACACTCACCGAGCGGGAGGTCTACCTGGTCGTCAACCAAGCCGGACGGTGGATCACCCAGGCCCGATGGGAAGCGGTCGCCCAAGCCTACGATCGTCTCTCCATGACTCCGGGCCACAGCGTCAAGGCCCGCTCGATCGCGGCTGCTGCGGGCTACCCCCCTCCGCTGGCGTGGGACGACGACGCGATCGACGACGTGCACGCGACGCCGGCCGGCGTGTCTGGCGTGGACGTCGACAACGACGTCGACGAGGTGGCAGTTCAGGCCGTCATGTCCGGTCGTCGTCCCGTTGGGCTGCGCGAGGACGAGCGGGTCGAGGCCCTGCGCCGCCTCGTCGAGCACGGGTGGAGCGACGAGCAGATCGCCGAACGCCTGGGGGTCTGTAGCCGCACCGTGCTTCGGCTGCGCCAGGCACATGGCATCGCCAGCAGGTGGTCAGCATGACCGCCACCGCCACCTGCCGACCTGCCACACGCCGTCGTCGATTCGGTCACGACGAGTACACCGCCGTGGACCTCTTCTCCGGGTTCGGAGGCCTGACCCAGGGAATCGAAAGCGCGGGGTTCACCGCGATCACCGCCGCCAACCACAACAGCTACAAGGTCGAGATCCACGAAGCCAACCATCCGCATGTCGAGCACTGGATCGCCGACCTCGTCGACACCGAGTCGACCAGCTACCACTCAGCACGGGACCTGCCCAAGGCAGACCTGCTCGCTGCCGGCGTCAGCTGCGTGAACCACTCCCCCGCGAACACCAAGAAGGCCTACGCCCAGGCGCTGTCGCTCTTCGACGTCCAAGACCCCGACTTTGAGGCTCGCGTCACCCGCTCCGAACGGGACCGGGCAACCGCCAACTGCGTCCTGCACTATGCCGACGCCCACCACCCTCGCGTGATCCTCGTCGAGTGCACCACCGAGCTGCAGTCCTGGGGCCGCGCCCTGCCGGGCCGACCCAAGGTCGGTGACGGCAGCACCTACCGCTGGTGGCTGCGCCAGTTCTCCAACCTCGGCTATCGGCATCGCACCCTCTACCTGAACAGCATGTTCTTCGGCGTCGGCCAATCGCGCGACCGACTGTACGAGGTGTTCTGGGACAAGGGGATTCCGACGCCCGACCTCGATCATCGCCCGATCGGCTGGTGCTCCTTCTGCGACAGGCAGATCGAGGCCGTGTGGACATGGCGTACCGGGGTGCCGCCCTCGGGCACGGTCCGCTACGGCAAGCAGTACGACTACCGGTGCCCGTCCTGCCGAGGCCTGGTCCTGCCCCACTACACGCCCTCGCTGGCGGCCCTCGACCTGAGCGACCTTGGCACCCGGATCGGGGACCGGGACAAGCCGTTGGCGGCGGCCACCATGGCGCGGGCCGAGCGCTGCCGCCGCCGATTCGGCGACTTCCCTGCGGTCCTGATGCCCGCCAAGGCGGTTCGCGGATCCGAGCGTCACCCGTGGCAGCCGCTGACCACCCAGACCAGCCAGCAAGAGACCGCGGTGCTGTCGGCCGGCGCCTTCGGGTGGCCGTCCGCGATCGGCGTGACCAACTATCAGGGTGTCGCCCGCGGACCGGATCGGCCGTTGCCCACCCAGGGCGGCTCGGAGACCATGGGGATCCTGTGCTCCGGCGTCCTGCCCTACCGCAAGCACACCACCCCAGCTGGTCACGTCGAACCGATGCCGACGGTCACCACCGATCAGGTTCCTGCTCTGATCACCGCTGCAGGGCTGATCAAGAACAACGGCGCCATTCACGAGGCGGGCTACCGCAGCCACCCCCTCGACCGGCCATTGGGCACCGTGGTCGGGTCGGCGATCACTCAGGGGCTGCTGTTCTCCGGCTGGACCAAGCTCAACGGCTCGACCGGGTCGGAGACCTCACCGCACCCGCTGCTGGATCCCTTCGGGGCGATCACTGCCCGGGACACCACGGCGTTGATCTCGGCGCAGTGGCAGGCCGCGTTGGCCGACCTGGCCCTTGAGGACTGCTACTTCCGGATGATGTTCGCCCACGAGATCGGGCGTGGGTGCGGCTTTGACGTCGATTTCGGGCCAGGGCACAAGGGCACGTGGATCGTGTGGGGCTCGGCCCGAGATCAGGTCGACGGCTACGGCAACGCCGTGTCCCCGCCGGTGGGTGAATGGATTGGGACCCGGCTCCGGGCCGCTCTGCATCAGGCGGCGGCGGCATGACACGCGAAGAGCTCTGGGGCCAACATCACGGCACCGCGACGGCCTTGTTCTCGGCCGACGGGCGCTACCGCTACTACCTCACGCGGGACCTTCCCGGCGCTGGTCCCGCTCTGCACTTCGCCATGCTCAACCCCTCGCAGGCCACCGCAGCGCAGGACGATCGGACTATCACCCGTTGCCTTGGGTATGCCCGAGCCTTGGGGGCCAGCAGCTTGCACGTGTGGAACCTGTTCGCGTGGCGCGCCACCCACCCCGACCAGATGCCCTCAGACATCACCGCGATCGGTGTACACAACGAAGACACCATCGCGACCGCGCTCAGGGCTGCGGCCGCGACCAGCGCGGTCGTCGTCGCCGCCTGGGGCGCGCACCAGCACCCACTGAAGGATCGGCAGGTCGCGCGCCTGCTGGCCGCCGCGCAGCGACACGGTGTGCAGCTGCACGCGCTGGCCATGACCCGGCGTGGGGACCCTGGACATCCCCTCCGATTGCCCCGGTCTCTCAGGCCGACGCCCGTGGCACTGGAGCCCGCGTGCTGCCCTGGCTGCGGGTGCACCGACGAGCAGGCCTGCTGGCCCGGCTGCTGGTGGGTCATCACCGATCATGGAATCCGGGTGTGTTCTACCTGCGTGAGCAGGAGTGCGCCATGACACCGGCGACCAGAGCCCTGTACGACCAGCTTCTGGCGACCTTGCAGGACTGCCACCAGCCAATGACGACCGGCGAGGTCGCCTGCGCTGCCCCGGCCTTGGTCGAGGTCTACGACGGGTGCGTCCAGTCCTGGCACGTCCGCCGACGCAGCGCCCGCACCCGCCAGGAGACCTGCTGCGGCGATCACCATGTGCACGTCCGGGCCCGGTTTGCGCGCGAGGTCTACCACGCCCTGCGGGCGATGGCGGCCGCCGGTGAGATCGTCAAGATTCCTGCACCGAACTCTTCGGCTGTGTCGTGGCGTGCCGTAGACCGGCCCCGCTTCGTCGACGAGCTCGAAGCCTGCCTGGCGATGCAGGGGCCTGACCGAGATCGGCCCGGCAGTGCAGACTGAGAGCGTGACCCCTGCAGAACTGAAGACCACCCGCGAGGCGCTGGGGCTGTCCAGCGAGTGGGTGGCCGAGGTGGGAGGTGTCACGGTGCGAAGCGTGCGGCACTGGGAGAGCGGCAACGGCGTTGTCCCCGATGACGTCGCCAGCATCCTCGACGAGCTCGCCGCCGCAGTCCGAGAGCACGTCGAGTCACAGCTCGCGGTCCCCGCGGGCGGTCCCGTCACCCTGCTGCGCTTTCGCGACCAGGACACTTTGAGGGCCGTCACCGGGCTGTCCTGGCCCGCCCCCACCCACGCGATCGCCCAGCTGCGCGTCGTCGATGGGCTGCGCGCCCGCAACGTGGCTGCGCGGCTCATCTGGTTCAACCCCGACGAGTACGACAGGTGGGCAGCGACGGCGGCCGAGGCGAGTCCGGAAGCGTGGGCGGGTCATCAACCCTGGGATCACCAGCCGTGAGCCCCGGCCCGTACACGCCCCGCGATCTGGAGTGGCACGACCACCAGGTCGCCGCTGCTGCCGCAGCCTGGCTGCATGAGCCCCGCGACACCGAGGCCTACCGCCGAATGGTCAACGCGGTGCTGCGCCGACAAGCCTTCCTGCAACCCACCCTCACCGAACCCCGGGCCGAGGACCCCGAAGTTCTGGACGAGCTGCACGCCGAACGTCCGCCTCAACGCCTGAGCAGCGCCTTGGACGATGTCCTCACCCGGCTGCGTGCAACCTCCGATACCGGCCCATCCGCCGTGCACGAGCAACCATCTGCGGCACCGGAGTCCGATCAGGTGGAGGGCTCGCCGGCGGGAAACTGACCCTCCAGCCGGCGGGTCTCGCTTTCGGTAGGTAGGAGGACGCCGGAACGGCCGGCGACCGGCTACCTGCCTTCACGCACGGGCATCGTTGCGTCGCCCGTGCGGGGTGAGGGCCAGAGAGCAGGCCCCAGTGGCTGAACAGCCCACGCTTGAGAGCATCCGAGCGCACCTGGAGGAAGCGCTGCGGGCGATCGACGCGCTGCAGCAGCTGCACCTTCAGCCGCCGCCCCCACCGGGCACTGGTGAGCACGATGAGTGACCCCCGCGTTGCTGACGAGGTCACCGCCGACCTTGCCGCAGTGCGTGGCAACCTTCACCAGGTCTGGGGGCTCGTGGAGGAACTGCGTGGGTATGCCCGCGGCGCGGAGAGGACCATCGACGATGTCGAGGCGGAGACCTCCCGCGTCCGACTGTCACCGCAGGACCCGCGGGCGGCCGCGTATCTTCGCAACGCTGGCGACCAGCTGGACATTCTGCGCCAGCGCTGCGCCGTGGGTTCCAGCCTGGCGGGCGACATCGAGGAGCGGCTCACGTCAGCCCGGCGCCACCTGGACAGTGCACGGCACCGTCTGGCTGGCTACGAGGACGTCCGCCCGATGCCCGGGGGGGCGGATGTCTCCAGCCTGACCGCCAAGGTCGAAGATCTCGCCGTGCTGGTGGACCTGGCCGCGCCCCTGGCCAAGGCAGCGCGCACCCATCTGAAGGAAGCAGCTGAAACCGCAGCCGCCTTGACCAGCCCCAGCCTGAGCGAAACGGAACGACAGTACGTCGCCCTGCGGATCGACCGGGGCACCCAGGTGGCGGGCCGGTCGGTCGTGCGCGGTGAAGAGGCTGTCCGTCATCTCGACCGGACCCTGGAGTACGCCGGCGCTGGCGCGGCTCGCTCCCTCGGTCACGCCGACGCGGTCGCTGCCGCCGCCCACGCCCACACCGGCGGCGATGGGCAGCCCGCGAAAGGCCCGTTGTTCGGCAACCACGCGGGGCCGGCCAGATGACCGGCGCTGCCGCGCACGCCACCACCCCGACTGCCGAGTTCGCCGCAGCCCTTGCTGCGCAGCTACGAGGGCAGATCGGTGAGGATCTCGCCGTCTGCACAGGCCGGCCCGACATCGCGCCCGGGGGCTACCTGAACGGCTCCCTCGTCCTGGCGGAACAGCTGACTGCCACCCGCTGCCTGCCCCGTCGTTCCGAGAACAGGGAAGATCGCGAACACGAGCAGAACCGGCGCTACTACGCCGTCGTCAGCCAGCTCCTGCGGGCGGCCGCCGACACGGTGCAGGGTGCCCGCCCCTCTCGCGCCGCATGGGAGGCCGCCGAGCGGTTCCTGGTCGCAGCAGGGGCAACGCTGGACGAGATGCTCGAGGACCAACGCCAGCCGGTGGGACCACACCTGCGACTCATCAACGGCGGCGGACCATGAACCACCGGCTGTCGATGACGCTGCTCGGCCTCGGCCTCGCCGCCGCCATCGTGCCGCACGCGGTCGCCCCCAAGGCGCTGAGCTCGGCACCCGTGGGCAGCGGCAGGATCTCCGCGATCAGCGACGGCGACACCGTCCGGGTCACCTCCAGCGACGGCGCGGACCTGGGCAGGGTCAGACTTCTGGGCATCAACGCTCCCGAACTGGGTCACGACGGTCAGTCTGGGCAGTGCTGGGCAGCCCAGGCCAGAGACACCCTCTCCCGGATCGTCCCGGTCGGTTCCACCGTGCAGCTGGTCGCCGATCCCACGCAGGCTGACCGCGACGTCTACGGCCGGCCGCTTCGCTACCTGGTCCAGGACGGCCTCGACGTCCAAGAAGCCCTGCTACGGCAGGGCGCTGCTCGCCCGTTCTGGCCCGCCGGCGCCGGCACCCGGGCGCTGCTGTACGACCTGGCCCTCACCGACGCCCAGCAGGCGCAACGCGGGCTGTGGTCAGCCTGCCCGGAAGGAGCACCGTGAACATGGACCCGACTTCGCAGCCAGACGCAGAATACGAGCTCGTCCAGGCTCAAGACGCCCAAGCGCAAGCCCTGGCCCGCATGGATCGGGCCCGACGGGAGCAGGAGGCCACAGACGCCGCAGGCTATGACCAGCCCG
>JAPUEL010000053.1:58037-62021 GCA_027492545.1 Propionibacteriaceae bacterium | reverse complement strand
TACTGGCGGGCGCGCTTGGCGCGCAGGCCGTACTCGCGCATGCGCTTGGGGTAGGGCACGACGCCGGCGTCGTAGCAGGGGATGTTGCAGCGGGCCGCGAACTCGTAGCCGTAGGCCGCGCTGGGCAGGCCCCTGCGGGTGGACTCACCGTCGGCCGCCACGAGCAGCAGGGAGGGCTTGTTGAACGACGTGGGCTGCTCCACCCACGCCTCCACCCCGCGTCGGGTGGCGACGAAGTGGGTCAGATGCTCGCGCAGCGCGTCCGGCACCTGGCGGTCCTCCCGCGCCACCTGCGCCTCGCGCTGCCTCCGTCGAAACCAACCCACGGGCCAATTATGCCGATGCATGTGAAACGGCTGGCCCACGACGGCGGAACCGCCCGCCGGCCGGGTCTCAGACTGCTCCCAGGCACCGCCTCAGCGCTCACCGTGCTGCCCGTGCCGAGGATCCACCGGCGACCGTCCACCACGCCCCCCGTGGGAGACTTGGGCGCATGACTGACCCCTTCGACGTGGCCATCCTCGGCGCCGGCTCGGCCGGCTACGCCTGCGCGCTGCGCGCCGCGCAGCTGGGCCTCAGGGTCGTCCTCATCGACGACACCCCGCTGGGCGGCACCTGCCTGCATCGCGGCTGCATCCCGACGAAGGCGTGGCTGCAGGCGGCCAAGGTCCGGCGGACGGTGGCAAAGGCCCCGTCGTTCGGGATCGGGGCCACCCTCGGTGAGACCGATCCGAGCGGGATCAGGCGCTATGCCGACGGCGTGGTCGGCGGCCTGCACCGCGGGCTGGAGGGGTTGATCGCGCAGCGCGGCATCACGGTGATCCGCGAGCGGGGCACGCTGAGAGTCGACGAGCGGGGGCCGGGCATCGAGACCGGCGCGGTGGTGCACCGGGCGCGCGCCGTCGTGGTGGCGACGGGGGCGGCCCCGGTGACGCTGGGCCTCGCCGTCGACGGGAGGCGCATCCTCACCAGCGACCACGCCCTCCGCCTCGACGCCCTGCCCGAGCGCGCCGTCGTGCTCGGCGGAGGGGTGATCGGGGTGGAGTTCGCGTCGATGTGGGCGGACCTCGGGGTCGCGGTGACTCTGGTGGAGGCCATGGACCGGCTGCTGCCCGCGGAGGAGCCCGGCCACTCGCGGATCCTGGCCCGTGCCCTCAAGGGTCGCGGGGTGGACGTCCGGCTGGGCGCCGCCGTCGAGTCCGCGGAGGCGACGGAGGAGGGGGTCGCGGTGCGGATCGGCGGCGAGACCCTGACCACCGACCTGCTGCTCGTCGCGGTGGGTCGCCGGCCGTCCACCGCCGGGCTGGGGCTGGCGGAGGCCGGCGTCGAGGTGACCGGCGGTGGGCACGTCGTGGTCGACGACTCCCTCCAGACGCGGGTCAAGGGCGTGTTCGCCGCCGGGGACGTGGTGGAGGGGCCGCAGTTGGCGCATCGTGGCTACGCGCACGGCCTCTTCCTCGCGGAACGGATCGCGCACCTGCAGGGCAGGCATCCGGAGCGGCCCACCCTCCCCCGCGACACCGACATCCCACGCATCACCTACTCAACCCCCCAGGTGGCCTCGGTGGGCGTGACCGCGGACCAGGCCGGCGACGACGCGGAGCTGATCGACTACCACCTCACCGGCAACGGCCGCGCGCAGATCCTCAGAGCCCCCGGCGAACGGGAGACCGGCGTGGTCCGGCTGGTGCGGCGCCCGGGAGGCTCCATCGTCGGCGTGCACGCGGTGGGCGACGAGGTGGCCGAGCTGATCGCGGAGGGCGCCCTGCTGGTGGGGTGGCACGCCACGCCCGAGGACCTCGCAGGGATCGTCCACCCCCACCCCACCCTGAGCGAGGCGATCGCCGAAGCGAACTGGGCACTGGCCGGGCGGGCACTGCACATGCACGGCTGAATCGCATATAGGCTGGGGCCAAATCGCGGTCTGCAAAGGAGCCATCTCACATGTCAACCGAAGTAACTCTCCCGGCGCTGGGCGAATCCGTCACGGAAGGCACCATTTCCCGCTGGTTGAAGGCAGTCGGAGACACCGTCGAAGCCGACGAACCATTGCTCGAGGTCTCCACCGACAAGGTTGACACCGAGATCCCCAGCCCCGCCGCGGGTGTCCTGCTCGAGATCCGGTTCCAGGAGGACGACGTGGCCGAGGTCGGCGCCGTGCTGGCCGTGATCGGTGAGGCAGGCGAGGGTGGCGCCGCCGCGGCCCCCGCCGAGGAGTCCGCGCCCGAGCCTGAGCCAGAGCCCGAGCCGGTCCCGGCGGAGGAGAACGCGGAAGAGGAGCCCGTCGAGACGCAGGCCGAGGAAGCTCCCGCCGCGCCCGCGCCCAGCGCACCGTCGGCGGCCGCGTCGTCGGCCGGCGTCGAGGTGACGCTGCCCGCCCTGGGTGAGTCCGTCACCGAGGGGACGGTGTCGCGGTGGTTGAAGGAGATCGGAGACACGGTCGAGGCCGACGAGCCGCTGCTGGAGGTCTCCACCGACAAGGTTGACACCGAGATCCCCAGCCCGGCAGCCGGCACCCTGCTGGAGATCCGGTTCAAGGAGGACGAGGTGGCCGAGGTCGGCGCCGTCCTGGCCGTCATCGGCGAGGCCTCGGCGGCTGAGGCCGCTCCCGAGCCCGCCCCTGCCCCCAAGCCCGAGCCCGCCCCCGCTCCGAAGCCCGAGCCCAAGCCCGCCCCGGCAGCGCCGGCCGCACCAGAGGCTCCGGCAGCACCCAAGGCCGAGCCTGCTCCCGCGCCCAAGCAGGAGCACAGCGCCGCCGTCGAGGCAGCCGTCGCCCGGCGCGCCGCCGAGGCGTCCGCGGACGGCACCTACGTCACCCCGCTCGTGCGGAAGCTCGCGAAGGAGCACGGCGTCGAGCTGACCAGCATCAAGGGCACCGGCGTCGGTGGACGAATCCGCAAGCAGGACGTGATCGAGGCGGCGGAGGCGGCCAAGGCCGCGCCGGCCCCTGCCGCCGCTCCCACGCCCGCGCCTGCTGCCGCCGCCCCGAAGGCCGCGCCAGCCGCCGCCCAGGTGCGCGGCACCACGGAGAAGCTGTCCCGGCTGCGCAAGACCATCGCCGCCCGCATGGTGGAGTCGCTCCAGGTCTCCGCGCAGCTCACCGCCACCGTCGAGGTGGATGTCACGGCTGTCAGCTGGATCCGGGGGCAGGTGAAGGACGACTTCAAGAAGCGCGAGGGCGCGTCGCTGTCCTACCTGCCGTTCATCACGATGGCCGCCGTCGAGGCGCTCAAGCAGTTCCCGATCGTCAACGCCACCATCGACACCGAGGCCGGCACGGTCACCTACGCCGATGGTGAGCACATCGGGCTTGCGGTGGACACGGAGAAGGGCCTGCTGGTTCCCGTCATCAAGGACGCCGGGGATCTCAACCTCACCGGCCTGGCGAAGAAGATCGCTGACCTGGCTGCCCGCACCCGTGCCAGCAAGGTGACGCCGGACGAGCTGTCGGGCGGCACCTTCACCATCACCAACTACGGCTCGGCGGGCACGCTGTTCGACACGCCGATCATCAACCAGCCGCAGGCGGCCATCCTCGGCACCGGTGCGCTGGTGAAGCGGCCCGTCGTCATCGAGGACCGCTTCGGCAACGAGTCCATCGCGGTGCGGCACATGATGTACCTGTCGCTCAGCTACGACCACCGCCTCATCGACGGCGCGGTCGCGGCGAGGTTCCTCTCCGCGGTCAAGGAGCGGCTGGAGGACGGCGACTTCGGGGGCGAGTTCGGCCTCTGAGCCGCCTGACCCATCGACGACGAGGGGCGCCATCCTGCGGGGTGGCGCCCCTCGCCCTGTCCCTGCGCCATCTCCCGGCCCGCTCCCCCACCCCCGGGTTGAGCACGATTTCGGAGTCGCGAGGGTTTGAACGATCCAATCCGGCCGTCAGGGCCGCGAGTCCGAAGCCCGGCTCAACGAGGGGGATTGACAGGTGTGTCCGGCTCAACTCACGTCGTCGGAAGGTGTGTCCGGCTCAAGTTCGAGCCG
>JAPUEL010000053.1:43362-57937 GCA_027492545.1 Propionibacteriaceae bacterium | reverse complement strand
TGTGTCCGGCTCAACTCACGTCGTCGGAAGGTGTGTCCGGCTCAAGTTCGAGCCGGGGTCAGCGGCAGGGCAGGGCAGGGGGTGCGGGACGGGCTCAAGAGTCGGTCAGCGGCAGGGCGGGGCGGGGCTGGGGGTGCGCGGCGGGCTCAGAGGCGGCCGGCGGCCAGGCTGACGTGGAGGTTGGAGGCGGCCTCGGCGACCGCGTCGGGGAGGTGGTGCACGCCGGCGATCGATCCGGAGTGCGATCCGCCCACCCACACCGACAGCGGCGGCGACACTGCCGCGAGGCCGTCTACCACCGCCTGGGCGCGTTCGACGAACCGCTCCGACGTCACCCCGATCACGGCGGCCCTGGCGCGACGACCGTCCGCCGCGCGCACCCACTCCTCGACGGGGATGTCGGAGCCGAGGTAGACCACGTTGACCCCGCGACGGCGCAGGCAGGTGGCGAAGGTGAGCAGCGCGATCTGGTGGCGGTCCCCCGCCGGCAGGCCGACGAGCACCGTGGGTCCGGTGGCGGCCACGGGTGCGGCGTCGAAGGTGGCGGAGATGGCCCTCATCAGGCCGGCGCTGGCGAAGTGCTCCTGCGCGACGGTGAGCTCCCCGGCCTCCCACGCCTCCCCGATGCGGACCAGGCTCGGCAGCAGCCATCCGTCCGCCACCTCCTCGAAGCTCCCGCTGGCGAACGCGCGGCGGAGCACCTCCGTCAGGCGCGCAGGCTCCAGCGACGCGGCGGCGGAGACCAACTCGTCGGCCCCGGGCCGCTCTGCCGAGGGGGCGTCCGCGTCTCCGGCGGTCGTGGGAGCCCCCAGCACCCCGGATCCGGGCAGCCCACGCACCGTGTCGGCGGCCCTGGACGCAGGCACCCCGGCCTCGACCAGCGAGGCCATTTCGCGCAGCGCCTCCACCTGGTTGTCGTCGTACAGGCGGTAGCCGCCGGGCGTGCGCGAGGGGCTCACCACCGCATAGCGGCGTTCCCACACCCTCAGGGTGGCCTCAGCCACCCCGGTGAGCGTGGCCACCTGCTTGACTGTGTACATCGAAGATCCTCCCGGCGCTGGCCTGGACCTACGGTAGCAAACATTAGACAAACCTTGTGCAAGACGTTGCGTCTCATCGGACGAGCCGCTATCGTCGACGCAAAGGTTAGACAAACATTGGACAATCATGATCGCTGACCACAGCTCCCCGAGGCTGCGGGGCCGCGCCGCCCCGCGTGACGAGGTGGTCCTCCTCGACGAGGCCGGCGTGCCCATCGGCACCGCGGACCGCGTGCAGGTCCACACCACGGCGACGCCGCTCCACCTGGCCTTCTCGACCTACGTGTTCAACGCTCGCGGCGAGGTGCTGGTCACGCGCCGCGCGCTCGCCAAGAAGACCTGGCCGGGCGTCTGGACCAACTCGTGCTGCGGCCACCCCAAGCCCGGCGAGTCGCTCGAGGACGCGGCCCGCCGTCGCATCCGCGAGGAGCTGGGCATGAGCGTCGGCCCGCTGGTCAGCCTCCTCCCCGAGTTCCGCTACCGGGCGGTCGACGCCTCGGGCATCGTCGAGAACGAGATCTGCCCGGTGTTCGCCGCCTTCGTCACCGACGAGCAGCCCGTGGCCAACCCCGAGGAGGTGGCCGAGTGGGCGTGGGTGCCGTGGGAGAACCTCACCGCCGCGATCACCGCCACGCCGCACGTGTACAGCCCGTGGGCCTCGCTCCAGGTGCCGCAGATCGCGACCGCCCACCCCGACGCGGCGTGGCGGCCCGCCCCTCCCACCGTCGACGTGGGCGCCGCGATCGCGGACGTGGACGCCCTGCTGAGCGCCGAGGCCAACACCCTGGCCGTCGAGTGGCAGAGCTACGCCGGCGACCTGAAGCTCGACATCCTGGAGGCTGACCTTCCGCGGTGGATGGGCGGCCTGCTCGTGGGGCGCGGCAAGCGCCTCCGAGTGGCGCTCGCCTACTGGGGCTTCATCGCGGCGGGCGGCACCCACGGCTCCACCGGGTACCGGCACCTGATCCGCGCCGCCGCGGCCCTGGAGACGCTCCACCTGTTCGCGCTCATCCACGACGACGTGATGGACGAGTCCGATTCGCGTCGGGGACGCCCGGCCGCGCACGTCGCCTCGGCCGGCTGGCACCGTGACTGCGGCGCCTACGGCGACGCGGACGTGTTCGGCCGCAACATGGCGATCCTGCTGGGCGACCTGGCGCACACCGTCGCCGACCGGCTCGTCGACGGCCTCCCCGCCCCCCTGCGCGAGGTCTGGTACTCGCTGTCGGTGGAGCTGATCGCCGGCCAGCGGGCCGACCTCACCGGGGCGGCCTCGGGCCGCCGCGACCGTGCCCACGCCGAGCACATCGCCCGCGCCAAGACCGGCCGCTACACGGTGGCGCGCCCACTGCAGCTGGGCGCGACCGCGGCGGGGGCCTCCCCCGCCGTCGTGAGCGCGCTGATGAACTGCGGCGACCACCTGGGCCGCGCGTTCGCGCTGCGCGACGAGTACCTGGGGGTCTGGGGAGATCCCGATGTGACCGGCAAGCCCGCCGGCGACGACCTGATGGAAGCGAAGGCCACTGTGTTGCTGTCACTCGCGGAGGATCGCCTCACCGGCGACGATGCCGCCCTCATCGCGCGCCTCGGCACGCCCGACCTCGGCCCCACGGACGTGGACCACCTCGCCGCGGTGATCCGGGACTCCGGGGTCGCCGACGAGTTGGAGGCGATGATCGCCGACGCCGTCGAGGCCGGCCTGGACTGCCTCAAGGCGCCCCCCCTCGCGGCGGCCGGCGTGGCCGGCCTCCGCGACGCCGCCGCGGCCCTCGCCTGGAGGGAGTCGTGAGCGCGCGGCGGACGCCCCACTCGGGTGGGGCTCAGAAGCATGTGGCCGTCGTCGGCGCCGGGCTCTCCGGCCTCGCCGCCGCCCTGCACCTGGCGGGCGCCGGCCACCGGGTCACCGTGCTGGAACGCGAGGCCATCCCCGGCGGCCGCAACGGCCTGCTGGAGAAGGACGGCTTCACGTTCGACACCGGCCCCAAGGTGTTCACGATGGTGTCGCTGCTCCAGGAGGCGTTCAGCGCCGTCGGGAAGCGGGTGCCGGACTACGTCACCCTCAAGCAACTCGATCCCGCCTACCACGCGCACTTCGCCGACGGCTCCACCATGCTCGTGCGCGCCGGCCACGAGGCCATGCGCGCCGAGATCGCAGCGCACAGCGGCGCGAAGGACGCGGCCGCGTTCGACAAGTTCGTCGTGTGGCTCAAGCGCCTCAACGACGTCGAGCTGCCGCACTTCATCGACGCCAACTTCAACTCCCCGCTGAGCCTGTTCCGCTCTCCCATGGCCGCCCTTGAGCTGATCCGGCTGGGCGGGTTCGGCCGGCTGGGCCCCGCCGTCGCGCGGCGGTTCGACGACGAGCGCCTCCATCGGATGTTCAGCTTCCAGGCCATGTACGCGGGCCTGGCGCCCGCCCAGGCGCTGGCGCTCTACGCGGTGATCACCTACATGGACTCCATCGAGGGCGTGTTCTTCCCGGAGGGCGGCATGCACGCCGTCCCGCGGGCCATGGCTCAGGCCGCGGCCGACTCCGGCGTCGAGTTCCGGTACTCCACCCCCGTCGAGCGGGTGGAGCGGCGCGCCGACGGCTCGGCGGCAGGGGTGCGCCTTCCGGGCGGCGAGGTGCTGGCGGCCGACGCCGTCGTGGTGACGGTGGATCTCCCCGTCGCCTACGAGCGCCTGCTCCCCGACGTGCGTGCGCCTCGGGTGGCACGCAACGGCCGGTACTCCCCCAGCGCGCTGGTGTGGCACGTGGGCGTCCGCGGCACGCTGCCCGACGGCGTGGGGCACCACAACATCTACTTCGGCAAGGCGTGGGACGAGTCCTTCCGGGAGTTGCTCGACGACGGGACGGCCATGACAGACCCGTCGCGGTTCCTGTCCGTGCCGTCGATCGACGACCCGGCTGCTGCTCCCGAGGGGTGCCACGTCCTCTACTACCTGGAGCCCGTGCCCAACCTCAAGGTGGGGCGCCTGGACTGGGACGTCGAGGGACCCCGCCTGCGGGAGCGGATGCTCGGCTCGCTCGAGACGATGGGCTACCCGACCGACATCGTCACCGAGGAGTTGGTCACGCCCGCCGACTGGGAGCGCCAGGGCATGGCGGCCGGCACCCCGTTCGCGCTCGCGCACACGTTCCCCCAGACCGGGCCTTTCCGGCCGAAGAACGTGGACCGGCGGGTGCCGGGGCTCGTGTTCGCCGGCTCGGGCACCACCCCCGGCGTCGGCATCCCCATGGTGCTGGTCTCGGGCAAGCTGGCGGCCGCCCGGGTCGCGGAGATGGGCCGATGAGCGCGACGCTGGAGGCGGGCTACCGCCGGTGCGCCGAGCTCACCCGTGAGTACGGCACCACCTACTACTGGGGGGCGCTGCTGCTGCCCCGCGCGCAGCGCAAGGACGTCTACAGCGTCTACGCGCTGTGCCGCCTGGCCGACGACATCGTCGACGAGCCGGACAAGGTGGACGCCGACGACGCCTCTGTCCCCCGCGACGGGACCCCCGACGAGCGCCTGGCCGCCTTCCGGTCCACGTTCTTCGAGGCCCTGAAGCGCGGGACGGCCGAGCAGCCGGTGATGGCCGCCATCGTCGAGAGCATCAACCGGCGCGGCACGGACCCGGAGTGCTTCGAGCGCTTCTTCGACGCGATGGCCTCCGACTTCACCCGCGACACGTGGGAGACGTGGGAGGACCTGCGCGACGGGTACATGGAGGGCTCGGCGGCCGTGATCGGCGAAATGATGCTGCCCGTGTTGGAGCCCCTCACGCCCGAGGCGAAGGGTCCGGCGCGCTCGCTGGGGCAGGCGTTCCAGCTGACGAACTTCCTGCGCGACGTGAACGAGGACCTCGACCGGGGCCGGGTGTACCTGCCACAGCAGGATCTGGCCCGCCACGGCGCGGACCCATGGCTGCGCCGGGTCACGCCGGAGTGGCGCTCGATGATGGCCGAGCAGATCGAGCGCAACCGCGAGCTGTACGCCGAGGGGCGGCGGGGGCTGGACATGCTCCCTCCCGCGTCGAGGCGATGCGTCGGGACGGCGCTGGTGCTCTACAGCCGGATCCTGGACCGGATCGAGGCGGCCGACTACGACGTGTTCTCCGGCCGGATCCGGGTGCCCGGGCGGGAGAAGCTGGGCGTCGCGGTGAGGTCCTACATCGCCCGCTGAGGGATCAGCGGCGCGGCCAGCGGCCCAGCAGCCCCTCCATCGGCACGGTCCACAGGTCGTGGCCCTCCGCGCCCCAGCCCTCGAGCAGCGCGTTGGCCGCCAGGAATCCTGTGGTGGCCGCCCGCTCCATGAGCGCCACCGGGTAGTCGCAGCGGATCCAGTCCCCCGCGAGCACCAGCCGGGGCGACGGGGTCCGCACGCCGGGCCGCTCGTTCCACCGCTCGGGGCCGATGAGCGTGCAGTCGTCGCGGACCAGCACCTCTCGGTGCGTCACCCCCGCGGTGGCCGTCTCGGGGAAGATCCGGTGCAGTTCGTCCTCGAGCCTCGCCGCGACACCCTCAGCCGCCGCGACATCCACAGCGGTCGACGGGTCCGCCGCGTAGGCATGAAGCTCGACGACGGAGCCACCGTGCTCCTGCGCCCACACGGCCGCGCCGCGCTCGAAGCGCTCCAGCACCGAGACGTTGTCCAGCGGGCCGTAGCCCGAGGTGCCGACGAACGCCGGCCGCGACGCGTCGACGGGCCGGTCCAGCCACAGCCGCACCACGACGAACGGCGGAGCGTTGACGGTGCCCGCCACCCTGCGCTGCCAGTTGCCCAGGGTGGGGCCGGCCAGGTCCGTGATGAGGCGCCTGCTGGTGCGGGGGTCCGCGGCCAGCAGGACGGCGTCGACGGGGTTGGCCTCGCCGTCGACGACGACGGTGGCGGCGGCCTGCCCGATCCCGACCGCCTCGACATGGGCTCCGGTGACCACCTCGACGCCGAGCCCCTCCAGGTACCTGCCGAGGGGCGCCCACAGGACGGTGTCGTAGTCGTCGTCGGGCACGTCGAACAGCAGGCCTTCGGCCGAGCCCATGAAGTAGGTGTGGAACATGGCGACCAGCTCGCCCGCGCCGAACTGCGACGGGTCCGCGAAGAACGAGCGTGCGAACACCTCGAGGGCGAGGGCGCGGGCCTCCTCCGGGAAGCGCAGTCGGTCCAGGAACGCGGCGGCGGACTCGCCGTCGTAGGCGGAGTAGGTCTCCGGGAACTTCACCCGGAGAAGCTCCACCGCGGCGGGCACGTTGACCCTGGCCAGCGACCGGGCGGTGAACGCCGGGCTGCGCAGCACGAACTGCATCACCGACCACGGCGGGGTGGTGGCCAGGCCCGTGAACGAGTCGCGCATGCCGTCGGGCCGCTGCAGGGGATAGTCGTCGATGGGCACCAGGTGCCGCAGCTCCGGGTCCACCCGGCGTAGGAGGCCCCGCAGGTTGTAGTACTGGCGGAAGAAGGCGTGGAAGCCGCGGCTCATGGTGCGGCCGTCGCCCAGGGGCCACGACGCCACCCGGCCACCCAGCCGGTCCGACGCCTCCACCAGAGTCACCTGGACGCCCCGCTCCGCGAGGCCGACGGCGGCGGCGAGGCCGGCGATGCCCCCGCCGACGACGGCGGCCGTGCGCTGGTCCTTCACCTTCGCCGATCCGACCGGCCCGGGGTGCCGGACCGCGCGAGGGTCGCGGCCGGGGTACTGGCGGGTCATGCGTGCTCCTCTGGCTTGCGGGCGACGAACGTGTGGAGGATGCCGCGCTGCCAGCCGGAGGCGGTGCGGTGGGCCACGTCGGTGAAGCCGGCGCGGGTGAGCCGGTGCGCGAAGCGGTCCACGGAGTCGAAGTCGGTCACGCTGCGCCACAGGTAGCGGTAGAGGTCCACGTCGCGGTCCACGACGGCGCCCAGCGGGATGATCACGCCTCGGCACACGGCGTCCCAGACTCGCTCTGCGCGGGGGTCCCCGGCCACGGAGTACTCCTGGACCACCAGCCAGCCTCCGGGGCGCAGGAGGGCGAACACCTCGGCGACGGCGCGGTCCCGGGTCAGGGGGGCGACGTTGCGGAACAGGTAGCAGGTGAGGATGCCGTCGCGCTCCGCGCCGACGGCGTCGAGGTCCAGCGAGCCCGCCACGGCTTGGGCGAAGCTCACCCCGGCCGGCCACTCCTTGGCGCGCGCCTCGGCCAGCATGCCGCCGGACGCGTCGAGCCCCAGGATCTGGGCGTCCACCGGGGCCGCGCCCACCAGCGCGCGCGTCGAGGCTCCGGAGCCGCAGGCGAGGTCGATGAGGCTCAGCCCTCGCCCGTCACCCACGCGCTCGATGAGCGCGCCGGCGGCGCGGCGGAGCTCGCGGTGGTAGCCGGGGTTGAGGGCCACCATGAGGTCGTAGTGGCCGGCGCCGCGGTCGAACGCCTCCGTCGTGGTCACGCTTCCGGCGCGATAGTGATCATGCATTCTGGCGGCCTCCCTTCACGAGACGGGTCATGGTCCTGACGGCGGCGAACGCCAGCGCGAGGACCAGCACTGCGACGCCGAGGCGGGCGTACGTGCGGCGGGGACGCGCCGGGTCCACCTCTGCGGTGGCCTTCCGGACGGCCTCGTCGAAGCCGGTCCGCCCCCCTGGCGGGTCCCCGAGAAGGTCCGTTGCGTCGTCGTCGCGCTTGACGGCGTCATGGATGAGGCTACCGACAAGGGGGCGCGCGATCGCGGAATCGACAGGAGTGACCAGCCCGACCCAGAGCGAGGCGAGCCTCGGGGTGAGCACCGGCAGGGTGACCACGTAGGGCGGCTGCAGCCCTGTGGCGGTGGCGTAGCGGTGCATCATCTCGACGTAGGTCAGCACCTCGTCCATGCCCACGTCGATGGTTCGGTTGACCTCGGGTGCAAGCTCCGCGGCCCGGACCAGGTAGTGGATCACGTCGTCGACGGCGATGGGCTGGATCCGGTTGCGCAGCCACTTCGGGCCGACGGCGACGGGGAGCCGCTCGGAAAGGTGGCGCAGCATGTCGAACGAGGCCGAGCCCTCCCCCAGCACCACGCCTGCCTGGAGCACCGCCGTCGGGACCCCGGAGGCGAGCAGGATCTCCCCGACCTCCACGCGCGAGGCCATGTGCTCGGAGAGCCTGCCGTCGGGATGCAGGCCGCTCAGGTAGACGATCCTGGCGACGCCCGCGGTCCGTGCGGCAGAGGCGAACGTCTCGGCCAGCTCGCGGTCCCGCCGGCGGTAGTCGCCGTGCCTGTCCATGGAGTGGAGCAGGTAGTAGGCCACGGAGACGCCGTCGAGGGCGCTGAGCACGTCGTCGGGGTGGGTGGCGTCGCCCGAGACCACCTGGACGCGGTCGCGCCAGGTCGGATCCAGCCGCTCGGGCCGCCTGGCGAGGACGCGCACGCTCCACCCCGCGTCGAGGAGCGCGGGCACGAGTCGGGCGCCGACGTGGCCGGTGGCCCCGGTGACGAGCGCGGTACGGGTGGACATGTCAGCCTCCAAGGGAGAGGATCGGTGGCAACAGGAACAGCATGCCCAGTGACCAGGTCAGGTGGGAGGTGATGGGTCCGAGGACCCCACCGGTGACCCGGCGCTGGGCGGCGGTGAGCGTGCCGAGGCACACCGCGGCGAAGGTGAGCAGCGGCACACCGGTGAACAGCGTGGACGCCGCGTAGAGCGCGGTGGAGCCGATGGCGTTGAACCGCCGGTCCAGGGAGGCGTAGACCGCGCCGCGGAAGAACAGCTCCTCCGCGACGCCGTTGACGGCGGTGATGAGCGCCACGAGCCACAGCGTGCCGAGGCGGGCGTGGTCCAGGAGGTCCTCCACCGGCGCGGCGAGCAGGGGGATGCGGACCACGACGAGGGCTCCCCCGGCGAAGATCGCGAGCAGGATCAGGCCGAGGAGGAAGCCCTGCAGCACCCCCCGGCTGCGGCCGCCGTCGCGCGTGCGGCCCTCGCCGAGATAGAGGGGGCCGGAGGCGAAGGCCCCGACGATCCACAGGGCGGCCACGCCGAGGGTCGCGGCGTAGAACTCGGGGGCGCCGGGCGCGATGTTCAGCGCCAGGCCGAGCGCGACCGCGCCCACCGCGACGGTGAGGCCCACCACGATCCGGCGACGGCGGCGCATCGCCGGGGTCTCGGTCCGGACCCGTTCGACGGGGTTGATGAGGGCGGCGGCCAGGAAGGCACGCGGTTCGTCGATGAATCGGCGCACGTTGCCCTCCTTGTCCGGCCTCCCCCAGCCTAAAGGTTAAACAAAGTTTGAACAACTCGGCCCGGGGTCCCCTGCTGACTCTGCCAGCGCGGGCCCGGCGCCGCCGACGATGCGGCCATCTGGTTGGATGGCCGCGTGTTCATCGGGCTCGGGACGGTCGTCAACGTCATCACGGTCGTGGTGGGCGCCCTCATCGGCATCGCGCTCGGCAACCGGATCCCGGAGAAGACGAAGGACACCGTCACCTCGGTGCTCGGCCTCGTCACCATGGTCCTCGGCGGACTGTCGGTGGTGGCCATGGGGTCCGACGCCCTCCAGGCGGAGGTCGACGGCGCCGCCATGCTGATCGTGCTGGCGTCGCTGCTCGTCGGGGCCCTCCTCGGGTCCTGGCTGCGCGTCGAGGATCGCCTCGAGCAGGGGGCCGCATGGGTGCGCGGCCGCTTCACCGCCTCCGGGGACGCGGCGCGGTTCGTCGACGGCATGGTCACCTCCACGCTCCTGTTCTGCGTGGGCCCCCTGGCCATCCTGGGCTCGCTGTCCGACGGGCTGGGCCGCGGCGCCGAGCAGCTGCTGGTCAAGTCGGTGCTCGACGGGTTCGCGGCCATGGCCTTCGCCTCCACCCTCGGCTGGGGCGTGCTCGCCTCCGCCGGCGCCGTCGCGCTCATCCAGGGCTCGCTGACCGCCGTCGGCTACTTCGCCGGCGACGTGCTGAGCACCGCCCAGGTGGACGCCCTGACGGCGACCGGCGGCGTGGTGCTGCTGGCACTCGGACTGCGGCTGCTCAACCTCAAGCAGATCCCCGTCGGCGACCTGCTGCCCGCGCTGCTGCTCGCGCCCCCGCTGGTCTCGCTCACCGCCGCGCTGTTCTGAGGGTTAGCATCGCGGGCATGATCACGTTCGAGGACCACGGGCTGGGCGAGCGGCTGGCCGACTACCGGCAGACCTGGGACCTGCAGCGCGCCCTGCACGGCGAGGTGGCCGCGGGTGCGCCGGGGTGCGTGCTCTACGTGGAACACTCCCCCGTCTACACCGCCGGCCGGCGCACCACCCCAGAGCAGCGGCCCCAGGACGGCACCCCGGTCATCGACGTGGACCGCGGCGGGCTGATCACCTACCACGGGCCCGGCCAGCTCGTCGGCTACCCCATCGTGCGGCTGCGCGAGGGCGTGGGGGTGGTGGACTACGTCCGCGCGCTGGAGACGGCGGTCATCGCGCTCCTCACCGGCTACGGCCTGGAGTGCGGCAGGGTCGAGGGCCGCACGGGCGTGTGGCTCCCCGCCTCCGGCGACCGGCCCGAGCGGAAGATCTGCGCCATCGGCGTGCGGGTGGCCAAGCGCACCACCATGCACGGCTTCGCGCTCAACGTGCTGAGCTCGGCGGAGCGCTTCAGCAACATCATCGCGTGCGGCATCACCGACGCGGGGGTGACGTCGATCGTCGAGGAGTTGGGCGGCTCCTGGACGGTCAAGGGTGTCGCCGACGACCTGCGCGCGCCGCTCCTCAGGGCGCTGGCGCCCATCCTCGACTGACCCCTCCGCGGATCTGGGCACCCGCTCACGACGATCGGCGGGTGAGGGCGTCCGGGGGCACAGCGGGTAGTCTGGGCGGGTGACCGCAGTGCAGCCAGATGGACGTCGCCTCCTCCGCGTGGAGGCGAAGAACGCCGAGACCCCGATCGAGCGCAAGCCCAGTTGGATCCGCACCACGGCCAAGATGGGTCCCAACTACACGGACCTGCAGAACATCGTCAAGACCGGGGACCTGCACACGGTGTGCCAGGAGGCCGGCTGCCCCAACATCTATGAGTGCTGGGAGGACCGCGAGTCCACCTTCCTCATCGGCGGGGACCAGTGCACCCGTCGCTGCGACTTCTGCCAGATCGAGTCCGCCAAGCCGGAGAACTACGACCCTGCGGAGCCCCTGCGCGTGGCCGCGTCGGTGAAGAAGATGGGCCTGCGGTACGCCACCGTCACCGGCGTCTGCCGCGACGACCTCCCCGACGAGGGCGCCTGGCTGTACGCGGAGACCATCCGCCAGATCCACGCCCTCAACCCGGGCGTCGGCGTCGAGATGCTGGCGCCGGACTTCTCGGGCAAGGCGGAGCTGCTGCAGCAGCTGTTCGACGCCCGCCCCGAGGTGTTCGCGCACAACGTGGAGACGGTGCCGCGGATCTTCAAGCGCATCCGCCCGGGCTTCCGGTACGACCGCTCGCTGCGCGTGCTGACCATGTCGAGGGAGGCGGGCCTGGTCACCAAGTCCAACCTCATCCTCGGCATGGGCGAGACCCGCGAGGAGATCAGCCAGGCGCTGCGGGACCTGTACGACGCGGGCACCGAGCTGATCACCATCACCCAATACCTGCGCCCCAACGCCACCCTCCACCCCATCGACCGGTGGGTCACGCCGGAGGAGTTCGAGGACCTGGCGGAGGAGGCACGCGGGATCGGTTATTCTGGCGTGCTGTCCGGGCCCTTGGTCCGCTCGTCGTACCGGGCGGGACGCCTGTACCGGACTGCGATGGACGCCCGCGGGGCGGACGCCCGCATCACTATCGGCTGAGACGGAGAACCAGACATGGCCAGCGAGAGAGCCAAGGCGCTAGCTGAGAAGCAGAAGGCCGAGCTGAAGGCCGCCAAGGCGGCCAAGAAGAACTCCACGGACCCCAAGGACTGGGGCTGGTGGAAGCAGCTGCGGGAGACCTACAAGGTCACAGTGCAGTTCGACAAGCCGCTCCCCTGGCTGATGCTGGCCGGCTTCCTGGTCCCCTTCGCCGCGCTGCTCATCCTGGGCATCGTGCTCAACGCCTGGCTGATCTGGGGCATGGTAGGCATCTCGGCCGGCGTGCTCGGTGCCCTGTCGGTGTTCACCTGGCGCGCCCGCAAGGCCGTCTACCGCCGCTTCGAGGGCCAGCCAGGCTCCGCCGAGGTGGCGCTCCAGATGCTGCCGAAGGGCTGGATCTCCACCCCCGTCATCACCGCCACCAAGAGCCTCGACGCCGTGCACCGCACGCTGGGCCCCGGCGGGCTGGTCCTCATCGGCGAGGGCGAGCCCGGCCGGCTGAAGCCTCTGCTGGCCGCGGAGAAGAAGAAGCACGAGCAGGTGGCCTACGGGGTGGACGTCACCGTCATCCAGATGGGCAAGAACGCCGGTCAGGTGCCGCTGGATCAGCTCGCTGCCACGATCAAGAAGCTGCCCAAGAAGCTCACGCCGGCCAAGATCACCGAGGTCCAGCAGCGCATCCGCGCCCTCGACGCGATGCGCCCCAAGGCGCCCATCCCGAAGGGCCCCATCCAGATGAAGGGTGCCCGGTCCGCGATGCGCGGCCGCTGACGGGTGGCGAATCTGGTCAACCTCGAGGCCGTCACGCACGGCTTCGGGACGCGCATCCTGCTCGATTCGGTCTCCCTCGGCCTGGGCGCCGGCGAGGTGATCGGCGTGGTGGGCCGCAACGGCGACGGCAAGACCACACTGCTGCGCATCCTCACCGGTGACCTGGTGCCCGACGCCGGCCGGGTTACGGTGGCCACCAACGCCTCCATCGGGGTGCTGACGCAGACCACCGTCGGCCAGGACGCCCAGACGGTTCGGGACTGGATCGTCGACGGGGAGCCGGACCACGTCTGGGCGGCGGACGCTGACAAGCGCGCGGTCGTCGAGGCGCTGATCGCGGACATGGAGCTGGACCGACGGCTGGACACCTTGTCCGGCGGAGAACGGCGCCGCGTCGGGCTGGTGGCGGTGCTGCTCGGCCATCACGACCTCATCGTCCTCGACGAGCCCACCAACCACCTCGACGTCGAGGCCATCGCGTTCCTCGCCACCCACCTGCAGGCCAGGACCCGGGCCGGCCTGTCCATGCTGGTGGTCAGCCACGACCGCTGGTTCCTCGATGCCATCTGCACCCGGATCTGGGAGGTGCACGACGGGGTGGTGGACGCCTACGACGGCGGCTACGCCGCCTACGTGCTGGCCAGGGTGGAGCGCAACCGGCAGGCCGCGGCCAACGAGTCGCGGCGGAAGAACCTGGCCCGCAAGGAGCTCGCCTGGCTGCGCCGCGGCGCGCCGGCGCGCACGTCGAAGCCGAAATTCCGCATCGACGCCGCGAACGTGCTGATCGCCGACGAGCCGGAGCCGCGCGACAAGCTGGCGCTCCAGCAGTTCGCCGTGACACGGCTCGGCAAGGACGTGTTCGACCTCATCAACGTGACCTACGCCGTCGAGGACCGGACGCTGCTGGACCGGCTGACCTGGTCCATCGGGCCTGGAGACCGGATCGGGCTGGTCGGGGTCAACGGCGCAGGCAAGACCACCCTGCTGGACATCCTCTCCGGTGACCGGGAGCCGCAGGGCGGCAAGATCAAAAGGGGCAAGACACTGCGCCTGGCGTACCTGTCCCAGACCGTCGGCGAGCTCGACGAGGCGGACCGGGTGCTGGACTCGGTCAAACGGCTCAAGGAGGAGACCAGGCTCGCCACCGGGCGCGACGCCAGCGCGTCGTCGCTGCTGGAGGAGTTCGGGTTCACCGGGGACAAGCTGGTGGCTCGGATCGGCGACCTCAGCGGCGGCGAGCGGCGGCGGCTGCAGTTCCTGCGCCTGCTGCTGACCGAGCCCAACGTGATGATCCTCGACGAACCCACCAACGACCTGGACATCGACACGCTGACCATCATCGAGGACTACCTCGACAGCTGGCCCGGCACGCTGATCGTGGTCTCCCACGACCGCTACTTCCTCGAGCGGATCACCGACTACACCTACGCGCTGTTGGGCGACGGGTCCTGCGCCCTGCTGCCCGGCGGGGTCGAGGAGTACCTCGAACGTCGCGCACGCTCGAAGGCCGCCGCGGCGCAGGCGAGGCGCTCCGGCGGTGGCGCCGACGGCGGTGTCGCGGCGGGCGGGTCTGGGCAGGGCGCCGGGGGCGAGCCGCCCCGTGTCGACGCGGCCGCGGAGCGGCAGCGGAAGAAGGACCTGTCGAGGATCGAGGGGCAGCTGGAGAAGGTCGCTGCGGAGATCGAGCGCCTGCACGCCCAGATGGCGGACGCGGCCACGGACTTCGCCAAGCTGGCGGACCTGGACCGTGCCCTCCGCGACGCGGAGGCGCGCAACGAGCGCCTCGAGGAGGCGTGGCTCGAGACGGCCGACTGACCTCCCTCCGTGAGGGGTTTGAGCAAATGGCACGACTCGCGGTGGGCCCCGCGCGGGAGGTGAGCGCGGGGCCCACCGCGGGGCGTGCCCGTTGCGGCCAACCCGCCCCCCCGCGGGGGACGCGTCGGGGGGGGGGTCTGCCTTAGGCAGCCCCCAATGCCCCAGCGTCCGCTGGGCGCTTTGATGTTTTTTGAATCACTCACGGACCGGGTGTCGG
>JAPUEL010000053.1:0-43352 GCA_027492545.1 Propionibacteriaceae bacterium | reverse complement strand
CCCCCTCCCCCCCGCCGGGGGGGGGCCGCCCGGCGGGCGGGGCGGGGGGGCCCCCCGGCGGCGCGCGCCCCCCCCCCCCCCCCCCTCCCCACCGCGGGAGAAGCGTCGGAGGGCGCACCTAGGGTGGCCGCCATGTATCGCACCCTCGCCGTCGCCGGCTACCGGTCGCTGCGCGACCTCTCCATCAGGCTCGGCCGCGTCACCGTCGTGACCGGGGCCAACGGCTCCGGCAAGTCCAGCCTCTACCGGTCTCTCAGGCTCCTGGCCGGCTGCGCGCTGGGCGACGCCGTCGGCTCGCTCGCCCGCGAGGGGGGCCTCTGCTCGGTGCTGTGGGCCGGGCCGGAGTCGCTTGCCGGCGCCCGCCGCGGCCACGCCGTCGAGGGGACGAGGCGCGCAGGGCCGGTGTCGCTGCGGCTGGGCATCGGCGCGGACGCGCTGTCCTACCTCATCGACCTCGGCCTGCCCGTCCCGGGCGATTCGGCCTTCGACCGGGACCCCGAGATCAAGCGCGAGGCGGCGTGGGCCGGCCCCGTCATGCGGCCGGGCACCATGCTGGCCAGGCGGCGGCGCGCCGTGGTGGAGGTCCGCGACGAGGGGCCGTGGGAGGAGCTGCCGTACCGTCTGCCCACCCACGCGTCGATGCTGGCGGACGTGCCCGAGCTGCGCCCCCTCCGCGACGACCTCGCCGCCTGGCGCTTCTACGACGCCCTCCGCACGGACCACGACGCCCCGTCGCGCCAGCCGCGGGTCGGCACCCGGACGTGGGCCCTGGCCTCCGACGGATCTGACGTGGCCGCGGCGCTGCAGACTATCGTCGAGCGCGGCAAGGAGCCGCTGCCGGAGTCCATCGCTGACGCGTTCCCGGGCAGCCGGATGGCCGTGGAGGTGCGCGACGGTGTGTTCGAACTGACCCTCCAGCAGCCGGGGATGCTGCGCCCGCTGCGCGCGGCGGAGCTGTCCGACGGGACCCTGCGGTACCTGATGTGGCTGGCGGCTCTCCTCGCTCCGGTCCGGCCGTCGCTGATGGCGGTCAACGAGCCCGAGAACAGCCTCCACCCCAGCCTGATCGCGCCGCTGGCCCGGCTGATCGCCCGCGCGTCGAGCGACACGCAGATCGTGGTGGTCACCCACTCCCAGGCCCTGGTCGAGGAGCTGGCCGCCGCCGTCCCCGGGGACGATCTCGAGGTGGTCGAGCTGGTCAAGGACCTGGGTGAGACGGTCGTCGAGGGGCAGGGGCTGCTCAGCCGGCCCTCGTGGGAGTGGGGGCGGCGCTGAGTCTCAGCGCCGGTTGACGACGACGGTGCCCATGAGGATGTCGGTCAGGGCCCGGCGCTCGGCGCCCACCACGAGCGCGGGGATGACTAGGCACTTGAGCGCCGTGCGGACGACGGGGCGCCACCAGCCCAGCGGTCGGCCGTCCAACCGGGTGATCCCGATGCGCGCGATGAGCTGCCCGAAGGAGCCGCCGGCCAGCGCCGTGAGGAGGCTCGCCTCGACGAAGTAGACCGCGAGGATCATGAACGACTCCCACCCGGATTCGGTCATGACGTCGAACCCGAACAGGGCGATCGCCACGATCATGCTGGCGGCCCAGTCGCCGATCATGGCCGCCACCCGCGCCCGCCAGGAGGCCAGGGATCCGGCCCCGGAGGCGGGTAGGCCGATGGTGGAGCCGGGGTACTCAGCGGGGGTGGTCGTCACGGCGGCGAGCCTAGCAGCGGGCCGGGAGTCAGCCGTCGGCGAACGGTTTTGGCCCTGCCCGACCGCGCATGGGAGGGTGGAGCCATGCCTTTGCTCGTCGGTCGCCTGTGGGTGGACCTCTGCCGCGTCCAGGTCACCAGCTGTCGCTGACCTCGTCAGACCGGTCCCCCACTCCCCCAGCAAAGGAAACATCACCATGTCCACTGCCACGTCCGAGCGCGCCCTCGAGGCGACGCCTCAACCGCGCAGGCCCTTCTACACCAACTTCGGGTTCCAGATCACCGTCGGCCTCGTCGTCGGCTTGATCCTCGGGCTCATCGCCGTCGCCATCGGTCCCGACGGCGAGGAACGCAACTGGCTCGCCGGCCTCCTCTACGAGGTGGGCAACGCCTACGTCAGCCTGCTCACGCTCCTGGTGGTGCCGCTCGTCGTCACCGCCGTCATCTCCTCCATCGCCCGGCTCCGCGAGGTGACCAACGCCGCCCGGCTGGCCGTCCAGACCCTGGTCTGGTTCGCCATCACCGCGTTTGCCAGCGTGGTCGTGGGCATCGCCGTCGGCCTCATCTCCGCGCCCTGGCTCACCGCCGGGGTCAACGGCGAGGCGGCCGCCGAGCCCAGCCGCGTCGGCTCCTGGTCGGCGTTCCTGCTCGGGTTGATCCCGTCGAACTTCCTCGGACTGGGCGTGCGGCTCTCCGGCGACGCCGAGGCGGGATTCACCGCGGCCGCGAACTTCTCGGTGCTCCAGGTCCTTCTGATCTCGATCCTCTTCGGCGTCGCGGCGCTCAAGGTGGGAGACAAGGCGGCCCCCCTGGTGGGCTTCATGGAGTCCGCGCTGGCCGTCACCCAGAAGGTGCTGTGGTGGATCATCCGCCTCGCCCCGATCGGCACCGCCGCGCTGATCGGCAAGGCCGTGGCGACCTACGGGTGGACCTCGTTGGCCTCGCTCGGCTCGTTCGTGGTGGCGCTCTACATCGGGCTCATCATCGTCTGGACGGTGGTCTACCCGGCCATCCTCAAGCTGAACGGCCTCGGGGTGCGCCAGTTCTACCGCAACGTCTGGCCCGCCATCTCGCTGGGTTTCGTGACCCGCTCGTCGATGGGCACCATGCCGGTCACCGAGCAGGTGGTGGAGCGGAACCTGGGCGTGGCGCGCCAGTACGCGAGCTTCGCCGTGCCGCTGGGCGCCACCACCAAGATGGACGGGTGCGCCGCGGTGTTCCCCGCGCTCGCCTCAATCTTCGTGGCCCAGTTCTACGGGATCGACCTCGACGTCACCCACTATCTGCTGATCGCGCTCGTCGCGGTGCTGGGCTCGTCCGCGACCGCGGGCACCACCGGTGCCACGGTGATGCTGACCCTGACCCTCTCCACGCTCGGCCTGCCGTTGGCCGGCGTGGGCCTCCTGCTGGCGGTCGAGCCGATCGTCGACATGGGCCGCACCGCGCTCAACGTCACCGGTCAGGCCCTGGTGGCGGCGATCGTCGGCAAGCGGGAGGGCATCCTGGACCAAGAGATCTACGACGCCGAGCCCCAGTTCAGCGCCTGATCCGACCCTCCGACGCCCCGCCCTCGCCCGAGGTGCGGGGCGTCGGCGCGTCTACTCCGTCCGCGGCCTTGGCGCACGTGGCCCGGAGTAGATTTCGACCCATGGCGCATCCTGCCGCAGAGGCCCGCGGCCTCGTCGTCCACAGAGCGAAGAACGAGATCCTGCACGGCGTCGACCTGACGCTTCCGCCCGGCTCCGTCACGGGGCTCTTCGGCCCGTCCGGGTGCGGCAAGACCACCCT
Organism: Propionibacteriaceae bacterium; assembly: GCA_027492545.1. Lineage (GTDB taxonomy): Bacteria > Actinomycetota > Actinomycetes > Propionibacteriales > Propionibacteriaceae > Arachnia. The sequence goes on along the minus strand of JAPUEL010000053.1, from coordinate 39,864 downwards.
GATGCGCGCCATGGTGGGCGTCCAGCGCATCACGTCGGGGACATTGACCCTGCTGGGGCTCCCCGCCGGGCACCCCCAGCTCCGCCGTCGGGTCTCCTACACCAGCCAGTCGCTGAGCATCTACCGCGACATCTCCGTCCGCGCGAACGTGCTCCTCTTCGCACGCCTGCACGGTATGCCCGACTCGGGTGCCGACGAGGCCATCGCCTACGTGGAGCTGTCCGCCCTGGCCGGCCGCCGCGTGGAGACGCTCTCAGGCGGGGAGGCGAGCCGGGCCTCGCTCGCCTGCGCCCTCGTCGGACGGCCGGAGGTGCTGATCCTCGACGAGCCGACGGTGGGGCTGGACCCCCTGACCCGGGAATCGCTCTGGGAGCACTTCCGGGCGCTGGCCCGCGGCGGGACAACGCTGCTGGTCTCGAGCCACGTCATGGACGAGGCCACCAGGTGCGACTCGGTGCTGCTCATGCGCGACGGCCACTTCCTGGCCAGCGGGCCGATGGACGAGCTGCAGTCCGCCACCGGCGCCGCGACCCCCGAGGCAGCCTTCCTCACCCTGGTGCGGCGGGAGTCGGCCGCATGAGCGCGCCGCTGCACGCCGCGCCGTCGGATCACCGCCACGTCGGCGCTGACCAGCATGCCGTCCCGCGGCATGCCCCCGAGGCGCGCGCCCCGGCGCGCGCCCCGGCGCACGCCCTCCCCGGCGCCCGCTCCGGCGGGCCACAGCACGCCGCCTCACGCGGCAGGTCGGCGCCGTTGGCGACGGTGTCGCGGATCCTCGCCCAGCTGCACGCGGACCCCCGCACCATCGCCCTGGTGATGGTCCTCCCCCTGGTGTTCATCTCGCTGCTCTACTTCGTGATGATCGACCTCCCGACGCCGCCGGGGCAGGACCCGCCGTTCGACCAGATCGGCCCCACGATGCTCGCGGTGCTGCCCATGATGCTGATGTTCCTGGTCACGTCCATCGCGATGCTGCGCGAACGCACCACCGGCACCCTCGAGCGGCTGCTCACCACGCCCCTCAGCCGTTGGAACCTGCTCGCCTCCTACGGCCTGGTGTTCGGGCTGCTGGGGGTGGCGCAGGCGTCGCTGTTGGCCACCTTCGTGCTGGGGGTCTACGGCGTCGATGTGGAAGGGCCGATCTGGGCGTTGCTGCTGGTCGCGCTGCTGGATGCGCTGGTGGGGGTGTCGTTCGGGCTGCTGGCCAGCGCCTTCGCGCGGACCGAGTTCCAGGCGGTCCAGTTCATGCCGTTGTTCATCGGGCCTCAGCTGTTCCTCAGCGGCTTGTTCGCCCCGGTCGACCAGATGCCCGACGTGCTCGCCGCCGTCGCGCGGGTGCTGCCCATGACGTGGGCGGCGGAGGCGGTGCTGGACATCACGGCCAACGCCGAGGTGTCGACGGAGAGCTGGGTGGGCATCGGGCTCCTCGCCGCGCTCGTGGTGGGGATGCTGGTGCTGGCGTCCGCGTCGATGCCCCGTCAGACCCGCTGACCCGCCCGCCGTTCGGTCCCCTGCCGGGGGTGGGAGTTGAGCAAATGGCAGGGTTCGTGGGGAGCCCCACGCGGGCATGGAGCGTGGGGGCTGCCGCGAACCGTGCCATTTGCTCAACTCCCACCCCACCCGGAGAAGCTGTAACAGTGCTGTTACCTTTCGGCAACTGCCGGGCAAAGATCACGCCGTAACGTCTGCACCACACACATCCGACACGTAAGGAATGACACGCCCATGTTCCAAGGCGCAGACGACCTGCTGGCTTACATCAAGGAAGAAGGCATCGAGACTGTCGACGTCCGCTTCTGCGACCTGCCCGGGGTCATGCAGCACTTCACCGTCCCGGCCGGATCCTTCGGCCCCGAGGTCTTCGAGGACGGCCTGAACTTCGACGGCTCGTCGATCACGGGCTTCCAGAAGATCCACGAGTCGGACATGTCGCTGTTCCCGGACCCGACGACGGCGTACGTGGACCCGTTCCGCAAGTCGAAGACCCTCAACGTGAACTTCTTCGTCCACGACCCGCTGACGAAGGAGCCCTACTCCCGCGACCCGCGCAACATCGCGCGCAAGGCGCAGGCGTTCCTGGCCTCCACGGGCATCGGCGACACCGCCTTCTTCGCCCCCGAGGCCGAGTTCTACGTGTTCGACGACATCCGCTTCGAGACCTCGTCGAACTCGTCGTACTACCACATCGACTCCGAGGCGGGCGCCTGGAACACGGGCCGCGTCGAGGACGGCGGCAACCGCGGCTACAAGGTCACCTACAAGGGCGGCTACTTCCCGGTTGCTCCCGTGGACCACTTCGGTGACCTCCGCGACGACATCGTCCGCCACATGGAGAACGCCGGCCTTGAGGTCGAGCGCGCGCACCACGAGGTGGGCACCGCCGGCCAGGCCGAGATCAACTGGCGCTTCGACACGCTGCTGAAGTCCGCCGACGACGTGATGAAGTTCAAGTACCTCGTCAAGAACACCGCGTGGGCCGCCGGCAAGACCGCGACCTTCATGCCGAAGCCCATCTTCGGTGACAACGGCTCGGGCATGCACTGCCACCAGTCCATCTGGAACGAGGGCGTCCCGCTGTTCTACGACGAGAACGGCTACGCCGGCCTCTCCGACATGGCCCGCTACTACATCGGCGGCCTACTCAAGCACGCCCCGGCGCTGCTGGCGTTCACCAACCCGTCGGTGAACTCCTACCACCGCCTGGTCCCCGGCTTCGAGGCCCCGGTCAACCTGGTCTACTCGCAGCGCAACCGCTCGGCCTGCATCCGCATCCCGATCACGGGCTCCAACCCGAAGGCCAAGCGCATCGAGTTCCGCTGCCCCGACCCGTCGTCGAACCCCTACCTGGCGTTCGCGGCGATGCTCCTGGCCGGCATCGACGGCATCCAGAACCGCATCGAGCCCATGGCCCCGATCGACAAGGACCTCTACGAGCTGCCCCCGGACGAGCACGCGCAGGTTCCCACCGTGCCCGGCTCCCTCGGCTCGGTGCTCGACGCCCTCGAGGCGGACCACGAGTTCCTGCTGGCCGGCGACGTGTTCACCCCGGACCTCATCGAGACGTGGATCGAGCTCAAGCGAGCCGAGATCCAGGCCATCGCGATGCGCCCGCACCCGCACGAGTTCGAGCTGTACTACGCGCTCTGATTCCTGAGGCACTCCCGAGGCCCCCGTCCTGCACCGCAGGGCGGGGGCCTCTGTCATGGGTGCCCGGAAGCAGAAAGGGCGATGCATGTTGTGGATCTCACTCCATGCAGGATTGCTGTTTCAGACTATGAAATTCTAGGATTTCACTCTAGGCAAATGCTAGACTTTACTGGTGTGCAGCTATAGACCACGCGTCGCTGACGGCGAACTTGCCCTCTTGCGACGAGCCCTGGGGGCCATCCTCATCGAGGGCCCGAAAGCCTGCGGCAAGACCGCGACAGCCTCCCAGGTCGCAAAGACGGTCATCCAGTTCGACAAGGACGACACCGCTCGCGCCCAGGTGACCTTGGATCCCGATGCATTGTTCGCGGGCGAGCCGCCGATCCTCTTCGACGAGTGGCAACTTGAGCCCACCATCTGGAACCGCGTCCGCCGTCAGGTCGACGAGCGTCATGCGAAGGGGGAGTTCATCCTCACCGGATCATCACGCCCCCGGGATGACGTCAGCCGCCACTCAGGCGCAGGGCGTTTCGCAGTCCTGAGGATGCGCCCCATGAGCCTGTTCGAGTCGGGACACTCCACTGGGTCCGTCTCGTTCGCCGCACTCCTGGCAGGGGAGAGGCAACCCGGCGTGGGCACACACCTGACATTTCCGGAGCTGCTCAAGAGAATCGTCGTCGGTGGCTGGCCCGAAATCATCGACTGGGCCGAGGAGGATGCTCGCTCCTGGCTGAACGGATACCTTGACCAGATCGTCGAGACGGACATCCCTGCCATGGGGCCACGCAGAAATCCGCGCAACCTGAGGAGGCTGCTAGCCTCACTGGCCCGCAGTGTGGGTCAACCTGTGAAGCTGTCCGAGGTGGCGAGGGACGTGGGCGGCGACGCCGGACCGATCGCGCACGAGACGATCACGGGCTACATCGACGCACTTGAGCGACTCGGCCTCATCGACGACTCCGAAGCATGGCGACCCCATATGCGCTCTCGGACACGACTTCGCGCGGCTCCCGTCCGTTACTTCGTCGACCCCTCACTCGGTCCGGCGGCACTTGGCATCGGCTCGGCTGAACTGCGCGCCGATCCGCGGGCCACCGGGTTCCATTTCGAAGCCCTTGCCATTCGCGACCTCCGAATCTTCGCCCAGCCGCACCGCGGCACGGTTGAGTCCTGGCGGGACTCCAACGGCAACGAGGTCGATGCCATCGTCTCGATCCGCGAGAACAAGTGGGCGGCCTTCGAGATCAAGCTGAACCCCCGCGACGTCGACGCGGCGGCTGCGTCGTTGCTGCGCTTCGCGGCCAATGTCGACAAGGACCGCCACGGCGAGCCGGCAGCACTCGGGGTCATCACCAGCACTGGGGCTGCGGGACGTCGCAACGACGGTGTTCATGTCATCCCCGTGGGGTGTCTGGGTCCTTGAGGAGGAAGGTGTGGTGGCCTGACGGATACCACACGGCCACTTCCCACGCCTCGACATCAACCGTTCGGCCGACCCCGCGACCCTCCATCCCCCGGCCCCACCACCCTAGGCTGGGCGCGTGTCCAAGACCCGCCTCGCGCGCATCGCGATCCCCATCGCCCTCATCCTGATCTGGCTCGTCGGCGCCGCCGTGGGCGGCCCCTACTTCGGCCGCATCGAGGAGGTGGCCACCAACGACCAGGCCACCTTCCTCCCCACCAGCGCCGAGGCGACGGTCGTCAGCGAGCGTTACCTCGACTTCGTGGACACGTCCACCATCCCGGCCATCGTGTTGTTCACCTCCGACGAGGCCCTCACCCCGGAGATCCTCACGGAGCTGGGCGAGCGGGCGGCGGCGCTGGCCGACATCGAGGGGGTCGAGGAGGTCTCGCCGCTCATCCCGTCGGAGGACGGCAAGGCCGCCCAGGTGTTCGCCGGCGTCGACTCCGACGGCGAGATCGCCGAGGTTGTCTCTGTGATCCGCGAGGACTTCGCCGAGGGGCTGCCCGACGGAGTGACGCCCTTCGTCACCGGCCCGGCCGGGTTCACCGCCGACATCACCGAGGCCTTCGGCGGCATCGACGGGCTGCTCCTGGTCGTCGCGCTGGCGGTGGTGCTGGTGATCCTCCTGGTGGTCTACCGGTCGCTCATCCTGCCGTTCGCCGTGCTGCTCACGAGCATCTCCGCCCTCGCCGTCGCCCTGCTGGCCAACTGGTGGCTGGCGAAGGCGGGCATCGTCACCCTGACCGGGCAGACGCAGGGCATCCTCTTCATCCTCGTCATCGGCGCGGCCACCGACTATTCGCTGCTGTACACCGCCCGGTACGCGGAGGAGCTCAAGCGGCGGGCGTCGAAGGCCGAGGCCACCAAGGCCGCCCTCAAGGGCGTGATCGAGCCGGTGCTGGCCTCCGGCGGCACCGTCATCGCCGGCCTCATGTGCCTGCTGCTGAGCGACCTCGGCTCCAGCCGCTCGCTGGGCCCCGTCGCCGCGATCGGCATCGTGTTCGCCATGCTCGGCGCGCTCACGTTCCTGCCCAGCATGCTGTTCCTCATGGGGCGCGCCTCCTACTGGCCGCGCCGCCCCCGCTTCGACCCCAACCGCGGCGACGACGCCCAGATGACCACCGGCATCTACGCCAAGGCCGCTGGCCTGGTGTCGCGGCGCCCGCGGACGGTGTGGATCGTGTGCGTGATCGCGCTCGCCGCAGGGGCGGCCTTCGTGCCCACCCTCAAGGCCGACGGCGTGCCGCCCAGCGAGTTCGTGCTCGGCGCCTCCGAGGCCCGCGACGGCCAGGCCGCCCTGGCCGAGCACTTCCCCGCCGGCTCCGGCAGCCCCGCCCGCGTCCTGACCGACGAGGCGAGACTGCAGGAGGTCACCGACGTGCTGCTCGCCAACGACGGCGTGGACTCGGTCTCGGTCCTCTCCGCCGACTCCCCCGCCGGCACCGCCCCCGTCACGGCCGACGGCATCCAGCCGCTCGGCCCGCCCGGAACCCCCGCCCCCGCGGCCACCGTCAGCGAGGGTCAGGTCCTGCTGCTCGCCACCCTCACGGACGCGGCGGACAGCGACGAGGCCTCGGAGACGGTGCGCGAGCTCCGCACCGAGCTCGACGGCGCCGCCCAGATCGGCGGCGAGACCGCCACCAACGTCGACACCCGCGACACCTCCATCCGGGACCGCAACGTGATCATCCCGCTGGTGCTGGCGGTGATCCTGGTGATCCTCATCGCTCTACTGCGCAGCGTGGTGGCGCCGGTGGTGTTGATCCTCACCACCGTGCTGTCCTTCGGCACCGCCCTTGGCACCGCGGCGCTGGTGTTCAACCACGTCCTCGACCTGCCGGGCGCAGACCCGTCCGTGCCGCTCTACGGCTTCGTGTTCCTGGTGGCCCTGGGCATCGACTACAACATCTTCCTCATGACCCGGGTCAGGGAGGAGTCGCTGATCCACGGCACCCGCGAGGGCATCAAGCGCGGCCTGGCCGTCACCGGCGGCGTGATCACCTCGGCCGGCCTCGTGCTCGCCGCAACCTTCGCCGCCCTGGCCGTGCTACCCATCCTGTTCCTGCTGCAGCTCGCGTTCATCGTCGCGTTCGGCGTCCTCATCGACACCTTCCTGGTGCGCACCCTGCTGGTGCCCGCCCTCAGCTACGACATCGGCCCCCCGATCTGGTGGCCCGCGAAGCTGAAGGCTGACCAGGCGGCGCACGCCCAGGCCGACTGACCCGCCGCGCCGTCACGCCTCCGCGACCGATTAGGGTGGTGGCCATGCGTGGAATCGTGGTGCGGGACGACGGTGTGGCCCTCGAAGAGGGCTGCGAGGAGCTGCTGAGCGACGAGGGGGTCCTCGTGGAGGTGGTCTACTCGGACCTCAACTACAAGGACGCCTTGGCCGTCACCGGCCGCCCCGGCGTGGTCCGGCAGCGGCCGCTGATCGCCGGCATCGACCTGGTGGGCCGCGTCGTCGAGTCACCGGACGAGCGATGGGTCGCGGGAGACTGGCTGGTCCTCAACGGCGCCGGGCTGTCGGAGACGAAGAACGGCGGCTACGCGACGCTCGCCCGCGCGGACGCCGACCTGGCCGTCCGGCTGCCCGACGGAGTCACCCCGGAACGTGCGGCGGCCCTCGGCACCGCCGGGTACACGGCCGCGCTGGCGGTGCTGCGGCTGGTGATGGAGGGCGTCTCCCCCGGCGACGGCCCGGTGCTGGTGACCGGTGCGACGGGTGGCGTCGGCTCGATCGCGACCATGCTGCTCACGTCCGCGGGCTTCGAGGTCGCGGCGCTGACCGGGCGCCCCGACCAGCTCGGCGACTACCTCAGGGAGCTCGGCGCCGATTCCGTGATCGCCCGGGAGAGCCTGGGCGAGCCCGGCCGCCCGCTCCAGAAGGCGGTCTACGGCGGCGTCATCGACTCCGTCGGCGGGCCGATCCTGGCCAACGCCATCGCGCAGACCGTGCCCCACGGGGTGGTCGCGGCGTGCGGGCTAGCCGGGTCCCCCGACCTGCCCGCCACCGTGCTGCCGTTCATCCTGCGCGGGGTGACGCTGGCCGGGATCGACTCGGTGTGGGCCGACGTCGAGGACCGCGCCGACGCCTGGCGGGTGCTGGCGCGCGGGGTCGACACGGACCTCCTCGACGAGATGACCACCCGGGTGGGCCTCGACGGCGTGGTCGACGCCGGCGAGGGACTCCTCGCCGGGCGGCGCCACGGCCGCACCCTCGTCGAGATCTGACCGCGGACCCAGGTCGGGGTCAGGCCAGGTCGAGTTCCACGTACGGGTTCGCGGGGGCCGCCTCGATGACGCCGACCTCGACGAGGAACTCGGCCATGCGCCCGAACGCCGCGACGTCCAGCGACACGTCGACCTGCCCGTCCCTGGTCCACAGTCCCGTCGTCGCCTCCAGCACCTTCGCCGCGGACTCCCGTTGCGCCGGGTCGGCCAGCGCCGGCACCTGCTCGGCGGTGGCGTCCAGCGCGGCCTCGGGGTCCGCGATCACCGCCTCCTGCGCCTCGCGCATGCCGGCCGCGACGGCCGCGAGCACGTCGTCGGACACCTCGGTGCCGACGGTGACCAGGCTCGGCCCGACCAGGCGCGGCGATGCCGGATCGGAGATCGGGATCGAGATCACCGGCTCCCCCTGCGCCTGCAGCTGCACCAGCTCGTTGTTGCGGAACCCCATGATGAAGTCGACCTGCCGCGCGGCCAGGGCCGAGAGCTGCGTGTAGCCGATGTCCATCAGCTTCACGTCCGCCTCGGTGAGCCCCGCCTCGTGCATCGCGGCCAGCGCCGCGTAGTAGCTGGACCCGAAGTGGCCGGGGATGCCGAGGCTGCGGCCGGCGAGCACCGCCAGCCCCTCGTCGGCGGAGAGGCCCAGCCCGGCGCCGCCCATCACCTCGAGCGGGTACGTCTGGTAGCTGGTGGCGAAGGTGCGCAGGTCCTGACCGTTGGCCGCGGCCACCATGGCCTCGTCCGCGGAGGCAAACACGACGTGCTCCTCGCGGGCCAGGACGGCACCGAACACGTCCTCCTGCTGGCCGTGGTGGCGCAGGGTCACGTCGAGCCCATGCTTGGCGAAGATGCCCTGCGCCACGCCCAGGTAGAACGCGCTGAACTGCACGTTGGGGATGTAGGTGAGCCCCACGGTCAGCGCGCCGTCGGCGAGCATGCTGCCGCTTGGCGTGGCAGTGGGGGTGGCCTGCGGCCCGCCCGAGCAGGCGGCGAGCCCGGCCGCGCCGGCGACGGCGAGGCCGCCGAGCATGAGGGAACGTCGGGTGATCATGTGGATTCTCCTTGGAGTCGGGCGACCGCGGCGCGCTCTGCGACGTGGACAAGGCCATGCAGGGTGAGGGAGGTGAGGCTGATCCAGGCGACGACGGCGAACAGCCCCGCCGTGTCGGCCGCCTCCCGGGTGAGGGTGAGGAGGGTACCGAGGCCGGCTCCGCCCATCACGAGTTCGCCGACGACGGCGCCGGTCATGGTGAGCACCACGCCGCCGCGGACCCCGGCGAGGATGGCGGGGGCCGCCATGGGGCCCTCGACGTGCCAGAGCCGCTGCCCGGCGGAGGCACCGTCGAGGAGCGCGTTCTCCACCACCCGCATGTCGAGCGAGCGCAGCCCGACGACGGTGGTGGTCACCATGGGGAAGAAAGCGATGATGGCGCACAGCACCGCGATCGGCACGGTGCCGTAGCCGATCCACAGCACCAGCAGCGGCGCGATGGCCACGAGCGGGATGGTCTGCGAGACGGCGACGAAGGGCTCGATCACCGCGGCCAGCAGCCGCGAATGCGTGATCACGATCCCGAGCGGGAGGGCCACGGCGACGGCGATGAGGGCGCCCAGCAGCGCGGCGCCCAGCGTGGGCGCGAGGTAGCGCCAGGCCACCCCGGTGGTGGCCTGCGTCACCATGCGCGAGACGACGTCGACCGGGTTGGGCAGGTACAGGGGTGCGATGAGACCACTGGCGGTGACGGCCCACCAGAGGAGCAGCACCACCGCGAAGGCGGACAGGGTGGTTCTCCAGCGCCCGGCGCTCGGCCTGGTGCGCGCGGGGTAGGCGGACCACACGCCGAGGTGTGCGAGGGTGCGCGCCCGCCGCCGCTCCTGGATGGTCATCTGTCCCGGTCCTTCAGCTCAGGTCCCGGGGTACGCGCAGGGGACGACGGCTGAGTGCGCGCAGAATTGTGCGCGCGCCGTCGTAGCGCGCGTGCTCCTCCCATCCAGACTTTGACTGTCGGTCTCGGAATTCCACCGAGTCAACCCTGAGGCCCAGTTGGGCCGCGGGGGTCGCGGACTATCACCGCCGGTTCGGACTTACACCGACCCCGGAACACGTTTGGGTCGATGGTAGCACCAGGCCCGCGGGTGGCCTTCAGTCCTTCCAGAAGACGGTGCCCACCACGTCGGAGGCGCGGCGCATCAGCCGGCGGGTGTCGTCGACGAGCTGCGACGCCTCGCTGGGGCCGTAGCCGAGCAGCACGGAGGTGGCGGCCAACTCGCGGAAGTCCGACGGGAGGGCGTCGCTCGCGCGGCCGCGCACGAGCATGATGGCGTCGCGCAGCCGGCTGGCCCGCACCCACGCCTCCTCCAGCCGGACGGCCTGCGCCTCCTCCAGCAGCTCCAGTCGCGCGAGCAGGCGCAGCGCGCCCAGGGTGCTGGTGGTCCGCAGCCCGGGGTGGGCGTGCGCGTGCTGCAGCTGCAGCAGCTGGATGGTCCACTCCACGTCGGACAGTCCTCCGGGGCCCAGCTTGAGGTGCCGCTCCCGGGGCACCCCCTTCGGGATGCGCTCGGTCTCCATCCGCGACTTCAGCTTGCGGATCTCGGTCACCTGCTCGGGCCGCAGGCCGCCGACGGGGTAGCGGAAGCCAGCCAGCCCCGCCAGCACCTGCTCGGCGAGGCGCAACTCCCCCGCGCCAGGCCGGGCGCGCAGCAGCATCTGCGCCTCCCAGGTGGAGGCCCACTTGGCGTAGTACGTGGCGTACGACGAGACGGTGCGCACCTGCGGGCCGCCCTTGCCCTCGGGACGCAGGTCGGTGTCGACCACCAGCGACGGGTCCGGGCCGGGCTTGCCGATGATGTCCGAGAGGTGACGCACCAGCTCGGTGGCCCGGGTGAGGTCCTCGCCCTCGACCCCGTCGGGGACCACGAACATGCAGTCAGCGTCCGAGGAGTACGACATCTCGCGGCCGCCCCAGCGGCCCACCGCGATGACGCCGATCTCGGGCGCGTCCACCCGACGCCGCGCCAGCACCAGGCCGGCGTCCATGGTGGCCGACGCCAGGTCACTCAAGGCCACCTCCACGGTGGCGAGGTCGGCGTCGCCGAGGACGTCGCTCAACGCGATCCGGCACAGCTCGGCCCTCCGCAGCGCGCGCACCGACGCGATGGCCTTGTCCAGGTCGTCCTGGCGGCTGGCCGCCCGGGTCATCGCCTCGGTCAGCTCCTCGGCCGCGCGGGGGCGCAGCTCGTCGTTGCCGGCCAGCATGTGGATGTGGTGCGGCGCCCTCTTCAGCAGGTTCACCACGTAGCGGCTCGACGACGCGATCCGCGCCAAGCGGTGCGCCATGAAGCCCTCGTCGCGGAGGGCCCGCAGGTACCAGGCCGTGCTGCCCAGGGCCTCGGAGAGCTGCCGGAACGCCAGGAGACCGAAGTCAGGGTTGGGGCCCTCGGCGAACCACTCGAGCATCGCGGGGAGCAGCTGCCGCTGGATCTCGGCGCCGCGGTCGGTGCCCTTGGTGAGGGCCTGGATGTGGCCCAGCGCCGCCTGGGGGTCGGCGAAGCCAAGGGCCCGCATCCGGGTCTTGGCCGCCTCGGGGGTGAGCTTGAGGCCGTCGGTGGGCACGTGGCTGACCGCGTCGAGCAGCGGGGAGAAGAAGATCCGCTGCTGCAGCCGCCGGACTCGTCGGGTGGAGTCGCGCCACCGAGTCTGCAGCTCCTCGCCGCTGAGGCCCAGCGAGCGGGCGATCTGGCGCATCGCCAGCTCGTCGTCGGGCACGAGGTGCGTGCGCCGCAGCCGCCTCAGCTGGACCCGGTGCTCCAGCACCCGCTGGAACCGGTAGGCCGCGGCCATCTCGGCGCCGTCGGCGCGCCCGATGTAGCCGCTGCCCACCAGCGCCGTCAGCCCGGTGAAGGTGCCCCTGACCCTGAGCCGCTCGTCGGCCCTGCCGTGCACGAGCTGCAGGAGCTGGACGGAGAACTCGGTGTCGCGGAGGCCGCCGGAGCCGAGCTTGATCTCCTTGTCGGCCTGCTTCGCCGGGATCAGCGAGATCACGCGCTCGCGCATGGCGCGGACCTCGGCGAGGAACTCCGGGCGCTCCCCGGCCTGCCACACCATGGGCCACACCATGTCGACGAAGTCCTGGCCGAGCGCGTGGTCGCCGGCGGCGGGACGCGCCTTCAGCATGGCCTGGAACTCCCAGTTCTTCGCCCACTTCTCGTAGTACGTGCGGCAGCTCGCGAGCGTCCGCACCAGCGGGCCCGCCTTGCCCTCCGGGCGCAGCGCCGCGTCGACCTGCCAGATCGTGCCCTCGGCGGTGTGCGCGGAGCACAGCCGGGCCTGCGCCGCCGCCAGCTTGGTCGCGACGGTCAGGGCCTCCTCGGGGCTGGCGCCCTCGGCAGGCTCGGCGATGTAGATCACGTCGACGTCGGAGATGTAGTTGAGCTCCTGCGCTCCGGTCTTGCCGAGGGCGAGCACGGCCAGCCGCGCCTTCTCCCACCCCGGCACCTCGGCGCGCGCGTGCGCGAGCGACATCTCCAGCACGGCGTCGGCCACGTGCGCGAGTTCCTCGGCCACCTCGTCGGCAATGGCCAGGGAGTCCGGGGCAGTGAGGTCGCGCACCGCGATCTCGGCGAGCGCCACCCGGTTCGCCAGCCTGAGCGCATCCGCCGGGCCGCGCGCCACCCCGTCCTCCAGCCCCACGCGCGCGGCGAAGAACTCCTGCCACCCGGCGCGGCCCCGGCGACGAGGCTGCTCGCGGAGCGCCTCGATCTCGTCCGGATGGCGCACGAGTGTCTGGGCGAGCGCCGTCGAGCCGCCCAGCACCATGACGAGGCGGTGCAGCCATCCCTCGTCGACGGCGACTCGGGCGACGAGCTGGGGCTCGGCCTCGGCGATCCGGTCCAGGGAGTCGAGCGCGAGGTCGCGGTCCGCCACGGGCTCGAAGACGTCGAGGTCCACCGGCGGCTCGCCGTCGATCCGCTGCTGCCACCGCTCCCAGACGCGCGCGCTGGCCGTCGCTGAGTCGAACCCGCGCCGGGCGAACTCGCCGGTCTGCGACTGGTACCTGGTCACCGGCCCAGACTAGCCACGCGGTGCGCTCCGCGCGGCAGCCGTGCGACGCCGGCTCACACACCGCAACGCAGCGCCCCGCCTGTTGGGAATATCCTGGGCCCACCATGTTCAAGCCCACCCCGAAGGTCGTCGCGGCGCTGCGGGAGCGCCTGGGGCCGGATCCTTCGCTCGACGCCGAGCTGGCCGGGCGACGGCCGGACCTCACCCGTCTCCTGCTGCGGGCGGCCGCGGACCCCGTCCCCCTCGGGCGCGACCTCACCGCCGCCGTCTGCCGGGCCGGCTGCGGACTGCTCGGGGAGCGGCATCCGGGTGCGTCGATCGAGGTGCGCGTGCCGCCCTTCGCGGCGGTGCAGATCGGCTTCGACACCGGGCCGAAGCACACGCGGGGCACCCCGCCCAACGTGGTGGAGATGGCCCCCGAGACGTTCGTGGGCCTCGCCGTCGGGCGGCTCTCCTGGAGCGACGCCCCGCTCAGCGCCTCAGGCGTGCACGCCGACGAGGCCGCCCGCGCCTTCCCGCTGTACTCCCCACCCGTCACATGACGCGGATGTGGCGCTCCAGCTCCCACGGCGTGACCTGCTTGCGGTAGAGGGAGAACTCCTCGTGCTTGTTGCGCAGGAAGTACTCGAAGACGTGCTCGCCGAGGGTCTCGGCCACCAGCTCGCTCTCCTCCATGAGCCGCAGCGCCTCGTCGAGGTTGCGGGGAAGCTCCCGGATCCCGATGGCCTGGCGCTCGCGGTCCGTGAGGCGCCACACCTCGTCCTCGGTCTCCTCCGGGAGTTCGTACTCCTCCTCGATGCCCTTGAGGCCGGCGTTGAGCAGCACGGCGTAGGCGAGGTAGGGGTTGACGGCGGCATCGACGGCCCGGTACTCGATGCGCGCCGACGACGTCTTGCCCGGGGTGAACTGAGGGATCCGGATGAGCGCCGAGCGGTTGGCCCGCCCCCAGCACGCGTACGACGGCGCCTCGCCCCCGCCCACCAGGCGCTTGTAGGAGTTGACCCACTGGTTGGTCACCGCCGTGATCTCGGGCGCGTGCCGCATGAGGCCGGCGATGAACTGCTTGGCGGTCTTCGACAGGTTGTACTCGTCGGAGGCGTCGTAGAAGGCGTTGGTGTCGCCCTCGAACAGCGACATGTGCGTGTGCATGCCGGAGCCGGCGTGCTCCGAGAACGGCTTGGGCATGAAGGACGCGTGGATCCCCTGGCTGACCGCCACCTCGCGGATCACCACCCGGAAGGTCATCACGTTGTCCGCCATGGTCAGCGCGTCGGCGTAGCGCAGGTCGATCTCGTGCTGCCCGGGGGCGGCCTCGTGGTGGCTGAACTCCACCGAGATGCCCATCTGCTCCAGCATGGTGATCGCGTCGCGGCGGAAGTCCGTGCCGTCGCCCAGCGTGGTGTGGTCGAAGTAGCCGCCGTCGTCCAGGGGCACCGGGGGGGTGAGCGAGCGGAGGAGGAAGAACTCGATCTCGGGATGGATGTAGAACGTGAAGCCCATCTGCCCGGCCTTCTGCAGGGCGCGCTTGAGCACGTACCGGGGATCGGCGAAGCTCGGGGAGCCGTCGGGCAGCTTGATGTCGCACAGCATCCTGGCCGTGGACCGGCCGGCCTGCCGCCAGGGCAGCACCTGGTACGTCGACGGGTCCGGGTGTGCCACCATGTCCGACTCGAAGACGCGCGCGAAGCCCTCGATGGCCGAGCCGTCGAAGCCCACGCCCTCGGAGATCGCGCCCTCCACCTCGGCGGGGGCGATGGCGACGGACTTCAGCGAGCCCAACACGTCGGTGAACCAGAGCCTGACGAACCGGATCCCCCGCTCCTCCATTGAACGCAGGACGAACTCAGTCTGCCTATCCATGGCGCCCAGTCTGCCCGCACTTTGTTTCAGCCGCATGACGAAACGCCTGAAACAGCGCATCGCGCCCGCGCCGCGCGCGGAGCCCGGGCGGCGCCTCCGGCACGGCCCCGAGCGCGGGTGGATACCGCCTGACCAGCGCCTACTATTGGCCCATGGCAGAGCCCGGCTGGTACGCAGACCCGACGGCGCCGCAGGGTCGGCGCTACTGGGACGGCCAGCGCTGGATGGAGACCGGGAGCCCCACCCGGAGGGGCCCGGGCGCGGCGCTGTGGCTGCTCATCGCCCTGGTCGTGATCGGCGGCGTCATCGCGGCCATCATCCTGTTCCCCAGCGGATCGAACCCCTTCGCCGCGACCCCCGAGGACAACCGCTCGGCCCGCCCCACCGGCACGCAGTGGAACGAGCTGGTGCCCACCGAGACCCCCAGCCCCACACCCATCGAGACCGGCTTCGGTCAGCCCATCGAGTGCCCCACCACCTACGACTCCCCCCGCAGCGAGATCCGCGACGGGCGGCTCCACGGCGGGGGGCTGTCCATCGAGCCGCCCGCCGGATCGCGGTGGGAGGAATACCCCGCCTGGATCGACTGGCTCCACGAGTCCAACGGCATGTCCCGCGACATCGCCCCCGGGTGGATGAGCAACGTCAACGTCGGCTACATCAAGATCTCGGACGGGTTCTCACCCGTGATGAGCACGGCGGCGGAGCAGTTCGTCACCTGCATGGCCTCGTCGGGCATGTTCCTGGGCTTCGAGCGGCGCGAGCTGCTCATCAACGAGGACTACGTGGTCTCGGACCGGATCGGGTGGCGCCTGACGTCCAACATCTTCGTCGGCAACATGCAGCAGCACGACATCGACGGCGACGTCGTCGACATCATCGTGGTGCCCACAGACGACAAGGACCGCTTCGCCGTCTACGTCTCGTGCGTGACCATCGGCCACGACGAGAACCGTGCCGAGGTGGACGTGTCGCTCGCCTCGCTGCGCTTCGACGGCTGACGGCCCGGAACGTAGACTGGCGCACTGTGAACCCAGTGACCCCGCACACCATCACCCCCCAGCGCGACGTGCCGCGCAGCATCCCGCGCCCCGAGTACGTGGGACGGCCCGCGCCGAAGCGCTACACGGGCTCACACGTGCAGCCGGCCGAGGTCATCGAGAAGATGCGGGTGGCCGGCAGGATCGCGGCGGAGGCCATGTACGAGGCCGCCAAGGCCATCGCGCCCGGCGTCACCACGGACGCCCTCGACACCGTCGCGCACGAGTACATGCTGGACCACGGCGCCTACCCGTCGGCCCTCGGCTACCGCGGCTTCCCGAAGTCCATCTGCACCTCCGTCAACGAGGTGGTCTGCCACGGCATCCCGGACCTGCGCCCGTTGGAGGACGGGGACCTGGTCAAGATCGACGTCACGGCCTTCAAGGACGGGGTGCACGGGGACAACTGCGGCACCTTCTACTGCGGCGACGTCGACGAGGAGTCCAGGCTCCTCACCGAGCGCACCCAGGAGGCCCTCAACCGCGCCATCAAGGCCGTCCGCCCGGGGCGGCCGATCTCGGTGAT
Source organism: Propionibacteriaceae bacterium (assembly GCA_027492545.1). GTDB lineage: Bacteria > Actinomycetota > Actinomycetes > Propionibacteriales > Propionibacteriaceae > Arachnia. The sequence continues at coordinate 23,536 of JAPUEL010000053.1, read as the reverse complement.
CGGGCGCGTGATCGAGTCCTACGCCAAGCGCTTCGGCTACGGGGTGGTGCGGGACTACACCGGCCACGGGGTGCACACCACGTTCCACTCGGGCCTGGTCATCCTGCACTACGACGAGCCGCGGATGGACACCGTCATGCAGCCCGGCATGACCTTCACCATCGAGCCCATGCTCACCCTCGGCACGCATGAGACGAACCAGTGGGACGACGACTGGACCGTGGTCACCACCGACGGGTCGCGCGTGGCGCAGTGGGAGCACAGCCTGGTGGTCACCGAGACCGGCGCCGAGGTCCTCACCCTCCCCGGGAGGGCCGCATGAGCGTGCGCCACGTCTCCAGCCGCCTGGAGGTCGGCGTGGACGCGCCGGCGGACCTGGTCTTCTCCGTCGCGGTGAGCACGGACTACCCGGAGGTCGAGGAGAGGCTCACGTTCCGCGCAGGGGACGACGAGGTGGAGGCCGAGGAGCTGATCGCCCCGTCCGGGAGCCGCCTTCACCGCCTGCGCGACGTCCCCGTCGGCCCCCTGCTGGTGGACTACACGGCCGACGTCCTCGCGCCGGCGCCCGAGTCGCCGATCCAGGGCATCGACGAGATCCTCTACACCCGGCCGTCGCGGTACTGCGACTCGGACCGGCTCGCCAACCTCAGCCACACCCACTTCGCCGGCCTCACCGGATTCGAGCTGATGAGCGCGGTCACGCAGTGGGTCCGCACCAAGGTGATCTACCGTCCGGGCTCCAGCCGCGTCGTCGACGGCGCCCTCGAGACCTACCTGAGCCGCGCGGGCGTCTGCCGCGACTCCGCCCACCTCGTGGTCGCCTTCCTCCGCGGCGTCAACATGCCCGCGCGCCTGGCCTCCGTCTACGCGCCGGGCCTGGCCCCGATGGACTTCCACGCCGTCGTCGAGGCGTACTGGAACGGCACCTGGTACCTGCTGGACGCCACAGGGCTCGCGCCCCGCACGTCGATGGTGCGCATCTGCACCGGCCGCGACGCCGCGGACACCGCGTTCATGACGACGCTGGCGGGCCGCACCACGCTCAGCCGCCTCACCGTCAACGCGACGGTGGACGGGGACCTGCCCTACGACGACAACTTCAGCTTCAGGACGCTCACCTGAGGGGCCTCGTCGCCGTCCATCGGTAACACGTCCACGCCCACCGACAGCCGCGACGTGGCCGCCTCCGTCACGATCACGCCCCGCAGCGGGCTGACGTCGGCGAAGTCGCGTCCCCAGGCGGTGACGATGTAGCGGGAGTCCGCGAACTGGCCGTTGGTGGGGTCGATGTCCACCCAGACGCCGTTGGGCGCCAGCACGGAGATCCACGCGTGCGACGCGTCCGCCCCCTCCAGCTTGGCCTGCCCGGGCGCCGGCACCGTCTCGATGTAGCCCGAGACGTAGCGGGCGGGCACCCCCAGGGACCGCAGGATGGCGATCCCCAGGTGCGCGAAGTCCTGGCACACCCCGGCGCGCAGCTTGAGCAGCTCGTCGACGGTGGTGCGCACGGACGTGACTCCGGGCCGGTAGGCGAAGTCGCGGCGGATGCCCTGCGTCAGCTCCACGAGCGCCTCCCCGAAGCCCAGGCCGGGCGCGAGGATGGTCTCCGCATACGAGGCCAGCTTCTCCCGCGACGACACCGCCACGTGCTTCGAGGGCAGGCAGAACATCGCCCGGTCCAGCCGGAACGCGGCGTTGCCCGCGGTGGCCCGCTGCGCCGAGGCCAGCGTCCACTGGTTGAGCGACTCGACGTCGACCTCGGGCCACGCCACGTCGACGATGGCCTCCTTGACCACGTCGAGGTGCGTGTGGGGGTAGTGGATCTCCAGGTAGTGGCTGGTGTTGCCGAACCGGTCCACGTGCTCGGTCTGGAGCAGGGGGTGGGGCAGCACCTGGGTGCCGTGGGCCCGGACCCGCTGGGAGTCGGTGTCGCGGGGGGTGAGGAACCCGCGCTCGTAGCACAGGGTCACGGCCTCCGGGTACTCGTAGCTGGTGCGGTGCTTGACGAAGTAGCGACGGGGGGCCAGGTGCTCCGGGAGCTGTCTCACGCGTCCTCCCCCAGCATCGTCCCCGCGCTCCACTCGCTGAGCGTCGCGCGGCGCGGCGCGGACCTGGTGAGGTGGCGGCGCGTGAGCTCGTCGGAGATGGCCCTGAGCTCGGACAGCTCCGTGCGGGTGAAGCCGGCCACCAGCGCGCGGGGGCCACCGAACAGCCCCACCACGTCGGCGCTGACGAACACCGAGACGAGGTCCGTGGTTCGGGCGGCGAGCTCCTCGTCGCCGATGAGGCGCAGGTCCTCGACGAGCCTGTCCAGCTGGTAGGCCACCGAGCGGGGGTTGGAGCGGTCGCAGATCAGCAGCTGGGTGGCCGCCAGCGCGGGCCGTCGCGGGCCCTCGCCCGAGGCGGACCGGCGGCGCTGCGTGATCAGCGATTCGCCCATCTCGAGGACGGCGTCGGCGAGCTGGTTCTCGACGACGGCGGCCCGGTCCGCACCCAGGGTGTGCTCGACCACGGCCAGCATCCGTTGGGCGCGCTCGATCCTGACGCCGGCGTCGACGAAGGCCCAGGTCACGTCGCGGGTGAGGCTCTCGTTGTTGATGCCGGCCACCGCCAGGGTGCCCGCCACCAGGTCGTCGAGCACACCGGCCAGGTCGCGGCGCTTGCCCGCCTCGCCGAGGAGCCGGTTGAGCTGGCTGAGCACGTGCCAGAGGTCGCTGGACATGATGTCCGGCACCTCCTGGGCGGCCTCGGTCAGGCGGCGGATGGCGTGCGCCACCGATCCGCGGGCGGTGCCGTCGACGACGGCGGGCCGCAGCCGCTTGAGCGCCCCTCCGACGTCGCGGCTGGACAGGTCGAGATCGGTGATCCCCTCCCCCGCCGCCAGGACGGCGGCCAGAACCTGACCGCCGCGCGACGCCGGGCTGCGGCTGTGGTCCTGAGCGAGGTCGACGGCGAGGCGCAGCAGCCGGACCGTCCCGTCGGCACGCTCGGTGTAGCGCCCGAACCAATAGAGATTGTCCGCGACACGTGGGGCGAGGGTGGCGACGCGCTGGATCGCGATGGGGCCGCCGTCGAACGTGGGGGTCCAGGTCTCCTGCACGTCCTCGGGGTCCAGCACCCAGACGTCCTTGGTGAGGGCCCCGCTCATGGTGGTGATCCGGAAGTGGCTGTCCGGGGCCACCCGGGCCAGCCCTCCGGCAAGGATCTCGTGGGTATGGTCCACCTGCGCGGCGAAGCAGCGCAGCACCACGCGCCGGGGCTCCAGGGAGTCCTCGGTGACCACGGGCGTGGTCGACAGCTCAAGGGGGGTCTGGCCGCACCAGGCCCAGGGCTCCGCCGCGATGCGGGCGGCGAGCTGGTCCTTCTGCGCGGCCGCCAACTCCCAGCCCGCGAGCGTCGCGGCGCCGAGGCCGCGGCTGAGCGGCTTGAGCAGCATGGTGTCGAGGTGGGCGAGGACGTGGCTGCGCTGCGCGTCGTCGCCGCACCACCACGTCTGCGCCGAGGGGAGGAGGAGTTCCTCCCCCAGCAGCTGCGGGGCGAGCGCGGGCAGGAGGCCGAGGAGCGCGGGGTTCTCCAGCACCCCGCTGCCGAGCGGGTTGAGGCTGGCGACGTTGCCCAGCCTGGTGGCCTCCAGCAGCCCCGCCACACCGAGCTGAGAGTCGCTGCGGAACTCCAGCGGGTCGCACAGGTTCGATTCCACCCGGCGGAGGATGACGTCGACGAGCGCCCGGCCCTCGGGCGAGTTGACCCACACCTGGCCGTCGCGAAGCACGAGGTCCTCGGCCTCCACCAGCGCGTAGCCGAGGAGGGTGGCGAGGAAGCCCTGCTCGTAGGCGGTCTCCCCGCCGGCGCCCGCCCACAGCAGCACGCCCTTGGGGGTGTGTCCGGCGCGCGGGGCCAGCTGCTGGAGGCCGGCGCGCATCGCGGAGAAGTAGCTGCGGAGCCGGGCGGGCCGGGCGTCGTGGTGGAGGTCCGCCATCACGCGCGACGTCAACCGCCGGTTCGCCATCACGTAGCCCATGCCCGACGGGGCATCGGTGCGGTCCGCCAGGACGGTCCAGGCGCCGGCGCTGTCCCGTCCGAGGTCGACGGCGGCGAGCGGCAGCCAGGCGTGCCCGGGCATGTGGATGCCGCTGGCCTGGTGGAGGAAGCCCTGGTGACCCCAGACGATCTCCGCGGGGAGCGCTCCGGAGGACAGCAGGCGTTGCTCGCCGTAGAGGTCGCGCAGCACCAGCCCCAGGAGGCGGGCGCGCTGCTTCAACCCGGCCTCGAGGGCGTCCCACTCGTCGGCGCCGATGACCAGCGGGAGGGGGTCGATCACCCAGCTCCGCCGCGATTCACCGCCGTAGAGGATGCCCTCGTCCTGCACCAGGCGGCGGATCTCGCGCCCGGCGGCCTGCAGCCCTGCAAGGCCCAACGAGTCGATCGCGCCGTGCAGCAGGAGCTGGTCAGTCCGGTGCCCGGAGGTCAGCTCGTCCCAGCCGCCCGCGGCCCGACGGCGGTAGGCCGCCAGCTCGGTGGTGGGTGCTGCCTCCGCTGTCACACGGCAACCCTAGTGGGTATCTACGGGGGCGGGAACCGGCAGTGGTGGCGGACGAGTCGGCCGGTAAGCCGGATTCTGTCGATGGATGATCATCTATCTGAGGCCCGCCGTTGCCGACGGGCTCGTGCAACCTACCCGGACGCCTCGCGCGAGCAGCGCTCAAGTGGCGTCCGCGGCCGGCCTGGGCCGGCCTTCTTGGTCTTGCTCCGAGTGGGGTTTACCGAGCCGCCCCGGTCGCCCGGGGCGCTGGTGGTCTCTTACACCACCGTTTCACCCTTACCTGTCGCCAGGCGGTCTGTTTTCTGTGGCACTGTCCCGCGGGTCACCCCGGGTGGGCGTTACCCACCACCCTGCTCTGTGGAGTCCGGACTTTCCTCAGCCACCGAAGTGGCCGCGATCATCTGGCCGACTCGTCCGCCGCCCATGCTACCGCGAAACCGTTCAGTTCGGCCGCGACAGCGCCACCTTGCCGGAGCGCACATCCACCTTGTCGACGCGGACCCGGATCTCGGAGCCCACCTCCTTCTGTGACGCCTTCACCCGCAGCTCGACGGCGGGGTCGGGCACCTGCACGGTGCCCATGCCGGTCTTGGGATGGACGTCGGTGACCACGCCCACCAGGACCCGGCCCACGTCGGCGCGCAGCACCAGGGCCTCGGCGAGGTCCAGCACCCCGTTCTCGTAGGCCCGCGCCACGCGGCCGGAGTCGGCCATCTCGGCCGGCAGCGCGTGCAGGGCGTCGCGGGCCCACGCCGGCACCTCGAGCCCGTTGAGGAGGCTGTGGCACACCTCGAGGACGTAGCGGTCGACGAGGCGGCGCAGCGGCGCCGTCGTGTGCGCGTAGGGCGCGGCCAGCGCCGAGTGCTCAAGGTGGCCGTCCGGGGCCCCGCCGTCGAAGGCGAGGTAGCCGGCGCCGCGGAACAGCATGGTGCACCGGGTCAGCACGGCCAGCTCACGCGGGTTGTCCGGGGACAGCGACCGCACGAACTCGGGGTAGCTCATGGCCCGCGGCCAGGGCACGCCCAACGTTCCGGCCGCACGGCGGAGCTTCTCCAGCGACCAGTCCTCGGCGGGCGGCAGGGTGCGCAGGATGCCGATCCCACCGTCGAGCATGACGCGGGCCGCGGCGAAGCCGGTCAGCAGTGAGATCTGGGCGTTGTGGTCCTCCACGGGGACCATGTGCCGGAACTCCAGCTCCCAGGAGCCGTCGTGCTCCACGATCTCCTGCTCGGGCAGGTTGAGGGACACGCCGCCGCGCTCGATCTCCAGCGCCCTCCGCAGTTGCCCGACCTCGGGCAGCAGAGCGACGCTGGAATGCGGTTGACCACGGTCGATGTCGCGCTGGACGCCGTCGTAATCCAGCTTGGCCCGGCTCAGCACCAGGGCACGGGTCAGCGAGACGTCGAGGAGGCGGCCCTCCGCGTCGAGGCGGTGTTCCCAGAGCATCGCGGGACGGGGCGCGCCGTCCGCCAGGAGCGAGGCCGCGCCCTCGGCCAGCACCGCCGGGTGCAGGGGCACCCGGGCGCTGGGGGCGTAGAGCGTCTGCCCGCGGCGGTGGGTCTCAGCCTCCAGCGAGGTGCCGGGGCGGACGAAGTGGGCCACGTCGGAGATGGCGTAGCGCACGAGGTACCCGTCGCCGTCGCGCTCGATCTGCAGGGCCTGATCCAGGTCCGTCGAGCTCGCCGGGTCGATGGTGACGAACTCGATGTCGGTGCGGTCCACGTGCTCCGACGGCGGCAGCCCCGCGGCCACCTCGGCCTCGGCCAGCACCTCGCGCGGGAACGAGCGGGGCAGCTCCAGCCGCTCCTGCAGCGTGATCAGCGCCTGGCGCACCTCGGCCGGGATGTGACGGATGTCCAGGTGCGTCGAGGGCATCAGAGACCAGACTCCTCGGTCCGCACCAGGATCCGGTCGCACTCGACGCAGCGCAACACCAGGTTCGCGGGCGCCCGGCGGTAGGTGTCGAGATCGGAGACGTTCAGTTGGAGCTGGCAGCCGCTGCACCGGCCCGCCCTGAGCGCCGCGGCCCCCAGACCGGAGGATGCCCGGTGCTTCTCGTAGACCGCCAGGAGCGCGGCGGGCACGAGTGCCGCGATGGGTGCTCGGGTCACGCTCAGGTCCTTCGCCTCCTGGCTGAGGCGGGCCACCTGCTCGTCACGCAGCGCCACCTCCTCCCGCAACCGGGCCTCGATCTCCGCCTTGCGGGCGGCGATGCGGTCGCGGCGGGCGGCGGCGTCCTCGAGGCGGGCCATGCACTCGAGCTCGTCGTCCTCGAGGTCCGAGATGCGGCGCTTGAGGTGCTCCACCTCGTCCTGCAGCGAGCGCAGGATCTTGCCGTCCGTGACCGAGCCGTCCACGATGCGCTTCTCGTCGCGGACGAGGCGGGCGCGCACCGGCGCGAGGTCCACCTCGGCCTTGGCCACCGCCACCTGCAGGTCGTCCACCTCGGTCACCGAGATGATCAGCTCATCGGTGGCCTGCTGCCGGGCCGCCATCAGCTCCGCGATGGACTTGTGCTGCGGCAGCGACCTGGCCGTGTGCTGGACCCTGGCCACCTCGGCATCGAGGTCCGCGAGCGTGAGCAGCGTGCGTTGATCGACAGGGTCAGCGAGCATCGGACGGTCCTTATCCAGTTGGGTGCCGCCCAGGATACCGGTCGGCGCCTGCTGCGGACTCAGAGCGCGAGACGCGTCTTGACCTTCTCGGCAAGCGTGTCGGCGATGCGGCGCGCCTGGTCGTCCGACGGCGCCTCCACCATGACGCGCACCACCGGCTCGGTCCCGGAGGGCCGCAGCAGCACCCGGCCGGTGTCGCCCAGTTCCCGCGACGCGGCCGCGACCGCCTGCTGCACCCCGGTGTCGATGCCGGCGCGCAGCTTGTCCACGCCGCGCACGTTGATGATGACCTGCGGGAGCACGGTCATCACCGAGGCGAGCTCCTTCAACGTCCGGCCGGTCTTGACCATCCGGGCCGCCAGGTGCAGGCCCGTCAGTGTCCCGTCGCCGGTGTTGGCGAACTCGTTGATGATCACGTGCCCGGACTGCTCCCCGCCGAGCGCGAAACCGTTGGCGTTCATCGACTCCAGGACGTACCGGTCCCCCACCTTGGTCTGGTCCACCCGGATGCCGTGCTCGCGCATCGCGTTGATGAGGCCGAGGTTGCTCATCACGGTGGCCACCAGGGTGTCGGAGTGAAGCCGGTGCTCCTCCTTCAGCGCGATCGCGAGGATGGCCAGGATGTGGTCCCCGTCCACGACGTTGCCCTCGTGGTCCACGGCCAGGCAGCGGTCGGCGTCGCCGTCGAGCGCGATCCCGAGGTCCGCCCCCTCCGCCGTGACCCGGGCGATCAGGTCCTCAAGGTGCGTCGAGCCGCAGTCGCGGTTGATGTTGAGGCCGTCCGGCTCGGCATGGATGGCGATGACGCGCGCCCCCTGGGCGGCGAACGCCTCCGGCGCGGTGGCCGCGGCCGCGCCGTTGGCGCAGTCCACCACCACGGTCAGCCCCTCGAGCGAGGCGTCCTCCCCCAGCGAGCCCACCAGGTGCGCCACGTATCCCTCGACGGCGCCCAGGTCGCTGCGGATGCGGCCCACGTCGCCGCCGACGGGGCGGTCCCAGTCCTCGCCCATGCGGGCCTCGATGGCGTCCTCCAGGTAGTCGTCCAGCTTCACGCCGCCCTTGGAGAAGAACTTGATGCCGTTGTCCGGCATGGGGTTGTGGGAGGCGGAGATCATGACGCCGAGGTCCGCGTCGAACGCGTTGACCAGGTGCGCCACCCCGGGGGTGGGGAGCACGCCGAGCCGCACCACGTCGACACCGGCCGACGCGAGCCCCGCGATGACGGCCGCCTCCAGGAACTCGCCGCTGGCACGGGGGTCGCGGCCGACGAGGGCCACCGGACGATGCCCGGCGAAGACGCCGGCCTCCCCCAGGATGTGCGCCGCCGCGACGGAGAGGTCGAGCGCCAGCTCGGCGGTCAGTTCGCTGTTCGCGACGCCACGGACGCCGTCGGTACCAAAGAGTCGTGCCACGCACGCGACAATACCGCCGCCCAAACCGGGCCGACGAATCGCGTCGGACATGACGAAACGCCCACCCCGACGAGGGGATGGGCGTTCGCGGAAGCGGCTGGGGTCAGCGCTTGCTGTACTGCGGGGCCTTGCGGGCCTTCTTGAGACCAGCCTTCTTGCGCTCCTTGATGCGGGCATCGCGGGTCAGCATGCCGGCCTTCTTGAGGCCGGGGCGGGAGGCCTCGGTGTCGATCGCGTTGAGGCAGCGGGCCACGCCGAGGCGCAGGGCGCCGGCCTGGCCGGTGATGCCACCGCCGTGGATGCGGGCGATCACGTCGTAGGAGCCGTTGACTCCGGCGACGACGAACGGGTCGCTCACCAGCTGCTGGTGCACCTTGTTGGGGAAGTAGTCCTCGAGGGTGCGGCCGTTGATGGTCCACGTGCCGGAGCCGGGGACGATGCGCACGCGGGCGATGGCCTCCTTGCGACGGCCGGTGGCGGCACCGGGGGCGACGACGGCGGGGCGCACGTCGGAGCCGGCGGCGGCGGCCGGGTTGGCGTCGGAGCGGTAGGCGATCTCGCGGTTCTCGTCGTCGACGAAGGGGGTGATCTCCTCGACGGTGGTCTCGTCGATGTCAGTGGTAGTCATGGGATGCGTCTCGCTCTCGCTCACTGGGCGATCTGGGTGATCGCGTACGGCTGCGGCCGCTGGGCGGCGTGGGGGTGCTCGGGGCCGGAGTAGACCTTGAGCTTGCTCATCATCTGACGGCTGAGCTTGTTCTTCGGGAGCATGCCCCACACCGCGCGCTCGACGGCGCGACGGGGATCCTTCTCCAGCATCTCGCCGATGGGGACGGTGCGGAGCCCGCCGGGGCGGCCAGAGTGCGTGTAGCGCATGGAGTCGGTGCGCTTGCTGCCGGAGAGGGCGATCTTGGACGCGTTGACGACGACGACGAAGTCACCGGTGTCCACGTGCGGCGCGAACTGCGGCTTGTGCTTGCCACGCAGGAGGTTGGCGATCTGGACGGCGAGACGCCCCAGGATCACGTTGTCGGCATCGATGACATGCCAGTCCCGGACGATCTCGCCCGGCTTTGGGGTGTACGTTGACACAATCCCACTTCCATTCGGTTTACTCACTGATGGGGGTTGCTCGCCGACCGTGCCTGGGCAGGGTCGCAGAATGCGCGCAACAGCTGCCTAGCTTACGTCGCGGCGGTGGGGGTGGGCAAATCAATGGTCCCGCGGCGAGGGCCGATGCATCCGACGCAAATGTGGGGGTCTGCCCATTGCTCGCTCACGAGGGGTCTAACGTATGGCCATGGCCTCAAAGACGAGTTCGCACATCACCATCACCGGCCCCGACGCCGTCCGCAACGTCATCCTCGTGGGCGGCAGCGGGTCAGGGAAGACCACCCTCTTCGAGCACCTGCTGCGCGCCAGGGTCGACGGCTACCGCGGCGAGAAGGACACCCCCGAGCGAGCGGCGTCACTGACGCTGGCCTCCATCCCGGCCACCGACGTGCAGATCAACCTCCTTGACGCCCCAGGTCACCCCGACTACGTCGGCGAGCTGCGGGCGGGGCTGCGCGCCGCTGACGCCGCCGTCTTCGCGATCCCGGCCGGCGAGGACATCCAGGCCTCGACGATCACCCTGTGGCAGGAGTGCGACCGGGTCTCCATGCCGCGGATCATCGCCATCACCAAGCTCGACCAGGGGCGCTCGGACTTCGACACCATGGTGGCCGCCTGCCAGGAGGCCTTCGGCGACGGCGTCGTCGCGGCCCTGCTGCCCATGCGCGAGGGGGATCGCAGCATCGGCAACATCTCCCTGCTCAACAAGCGGATCCACGATTACTCCTCCGGCACGAGGGTCTCCCGCGACGCCACCGACGAGGAGGCCGAGCTGATCGCCGAGCAGCGGGCACCCTTCCTCGAGGCCCTCATCACCGAGATCGAGGACGAGGAGCTCATGGAGCGCTACCTCGAGGGCGAGGAGATCGCCGTCGCCGAGGTGTACCAGGTGCTCAACCGCGCCATCATCGGCGCCCGCTTCTTCCCGGTGCTCCCCGCCCACACCACCAGCGACGTCGGCACCGAGGAGCTCCTGCGGTGGATCGAGCGCGGCTTCCCCGCCGCCTCCACGCACACCGTCCCGCCCGTCATGACGCCGGGCGGGGCCACGCTGCCCGGTTCGGAGTGCGATCCGGACGCGCCGCTCGTGGCGCAGGTGGTCCGCACCACGAGCGACCAGTACGCCGGCCGCCTGAGCCTGGTGCGGATCTTCTCCGGCAGGCTGCGCACCGACGATCAGGTGCACGTCTCCGGGCACCGTGAGCTGTTCACCGGCCACGCGGACCCGGCCCACCCGGACCATGACGAGACGGATCGCGTGGGGCCCCTGTCGGCCCCCATCGGCGTCGAACTCGCCCCGAAGACCGTCGCCATCGCAGGCGAGATCGTCTACGTCGCCAAGCTCTCCCGCGCGGAGACGGGCGACACGTTGTCGTCGGTGGACCGGCCCGCCCTGGTGCAGCCCTGGCCGCTGCCCGAGCCGCTGCTGCCGGTGGCCATCAAGGCCGACACCCGTGCCGACGAGGACAAGCTCGGCGCGGCCCTGCAGCGCCTGGCGGTGGAGGACATGACTGTTCGCATCGAGCGCAACGCCGAAACCGACCAGCAACTGGTGTGGGTGATGGGCCAGGCGCACAAGGAGCTGCTGCTCGCCCGGCTCCGGACCCGTTACGGCCTGTCGATCTCCGAGGAGCCGGTGACCGTCCCGCTGCGCGAGACGTTCATCGCCCCGACGAAGTCCCATGGCAGGCACGTCAAGCAGTCGGGCGGGCACGGCCAGTTCGCCGTGGTCGATGTCGAGATCCAGCCCCTCGAGCGCGGCGCCGGCTACCAGTTCATCGACAAGGTGGTGGGTGGCGCCGTGCCGCGACAGTTCATCTCGTCGGTGGACAAGGGCATCCAGGCGCAACTCGCGCACGGCGCCCTGTGGGGCTTCCCGATCGTCGACGTGTCCGTGACCCTCTACGACGGCAAGGCCCACTCCGTCGACTCCTCCGACATGGCGTTCCAGACCGCCGGCTCGCTGGCCGTCAAGGAGGCGGCATCGGAGAAGACGATGGCGCTCCTCGAGCCGGTCGACAAGGTGACGGTCACGGTCCACGAGGCCTATGTGGGCCCCGTGCTGACGGACCTGTCCGGGCGCCGGGGCCAGGTGCTGGGCAGCGACGGGGACGCGGACCACCACGCGATCATCGAGGCGCTGGTGCCGCAGGCCGAGCTGGTGACCTACCCGATCGACCTGCGTGGCGTCGCGCAGGGCACGGGCAGCTTCACCCGCGAGTTCCACGGCTACGAGCTGATGCCTCAGGAACTCTGGCCGAAGCAGTAGTCCACCGTTCCCGTGGCCGCGCGCTTTCTCAGGGCGCGCGGCCGCGGTCGGTCCTGGGCAGGGTCAAAGGTTGAGCCGGACACGGCTGTCACCCGCCTGGTTTGAGCCGGACACGGCTCTCGTGGGGGTGAGTTGAGCACGATTTCGGAGTCGAGCCCCAGAAAGGCCAATTTGATCGTTCCACACCCCGTCGAGCCCGAAGTCGTGCTCAACTCACCCCCACGAGAGCCGTGTCCGGCTCAACGGGACAACGCCGCGGCGACGGCGTCGAGCAGCGCGTCGGCCACCTCGCGCTTGCTGCCCGCCGCCTCCCCCACCACCTCGTCGTCCGGCCCGATGATCAGCAGCCGGTTCTCGGCGGACTCGAACCCCTTGTCCCACCCCACCTCGTTCACTGCGATCAGGTCCACGTCCTTGCTGCGGCGCTTCCGCACCGCCCGCCTGAGCAACTCTCCGCCGGTGGCCGTCTCCGCCGCGAACGCGACCACCACCTGCCCGGGGCGCCTGCGTGCGGCCAGCCCCGCGACGATGTCCTCGTTCTCCACCAGCGTCAGCACCGGCGGGGCACCTGCCTCCTTCGTCAGCTTCCCGTCGGCGACGTCGGCCACCCGGTAGTCGGCCACGGCCGCGGCCATGATGACGGCGTCGGCGCTCTGCGCCACGAATCCCATCACGCCCGACAGCTCCTCCGCCGTGGCGGCGCCTGTGATCTCGATCCCGGGGCGCCGCGCCTGCCGCAGGACGTCACCGTCGATGTTGCACGCGGCAAGAAGCACCCGCGCCCCCCGTTCCGCGGCCGCCACGGCGAGCGCCACGCCCTGCCTCCCGCTGGAGCGGTTGCCGAGGAAGCGCACGGGGTCGATGGGCTCCCGCGTGCCGCCGGCCGACACCGCCACGGTGAGCCCCTCCAGGTCCCGCCTCGGCGTCAGGATGCCCACCGCGAAGGCGTAGATCTCCTCCGGCTCGCTCATCCGGCCCGGGCCCGAGTCCCCGCCCGTCAGCGGCCCGACGGCGGGGCCCACCACGTGCACCCCCCTCGACGCGAGGGTCGCCATGTTGGCCATCGTCGCCGGATGCTGCCACATCTCGGTGTGCATGGCGGGCGCGATCAGCACCGGCGCCCTCGTGGCGAGCAGCGTGGTGCCGAGCAGGTCGGAGGCCAGCCCGGCCGCCATGGACGCGATCGTGTTGGCGGTGGCCGGGGCGACCACCACCAGGTCCGCCCGCTGACCGAGCGCCACGTGGCGGACCTCGGGCACGTCGTCGTGCACGGAGGTGGTCACGCGGTTGCGCGAGATCGCCTCCCAGGTGGGGAGTCCGACGAACCGGAGCGCATCGTCGGTGGGGACGACGTGCACGTCGTGCCCGTCGAGCACGAAGAGGCGGACGAGCTGAACAGCCTTGTAGGCGGCGATGCCGCCCGTGACTCCCACGACGATGACCATGCGGCCGATTCTCCCAGGCACGGGCGGTCAGGCACAGCGGAACCGCGGCGGCGCCGCGGGTACTGTTCCAGGCATGTGCACAGTGGTCATCCGGGTGCCCGAGCCGGGCAGCGGTCCGGTGCGCGTGTTGGCGGTCCGCGACGAGGACCCGGCGCGCCCGTGGCGCCCGCTCGGCCCGTGGTGGCCGCACCTGCCCGCGGTCCGGGGCGTGCTCGACGAGTTGGCGGGCGGCGCGTGGCTGGCCGCCGACGACGCGCGCCTGGCGGTGCTCCTCAACCGGGCCGGCGGGGCGGACGTGCCGGTCCCCACCTCGCGGGGGTCGCTCGTGCTGGACTCGCTGGCCGGCAGGCCGCTGCCTCAGCCCCTCACCACGCTCGGATTCAACCTGGTGGAGGCCCACGCCGCCGGCGCCCGGGTCACGTCGTGGGAGGGCGGCGAGCCGAGGATCGCCGACCTCCGGCCCGGCACGCACATGGTGGCGCACGACGACGTCGACGACCCGGCCACGCCGAGGATCGCGGCATGGCTCCCGGAGTTCGCCGCCGCCCCCACCGACGACGGCGCGTCAGGCCCCTGGTGGCAGGCATGGCTGGGGGTCCTGGCGGACTCAGCCGGGCTGGAGGCCACCGACGACCGCGCGATCATCCGCGACAACCGCCCCCACGGGTACCCGACGCTCAGCCTGCTCGTCGCCGTCGCGTCCCTTGACCGGTCTGGGGTGGCGGTGACCACCGGAACCCTCGACAGGCCGGGGCGGTGGAACCACCCTGGCCTGTGAGGGTGCGGATGCTCAGAAGATGGTGCCGTTGTCCACGATCTGCTTGCCGAAGGGGAAGCACGTGACGGGGATCATCTTGAGGCTCACGTAGGCGTTGGCGATGCCGATGATGGTGAGGGTCTGCGCGAGGGCGGCGGCGACGTGCGCCAGGGCCAGCCACCATCCCGCGATGATGAACCAGAGCACGTTCATGATCGCCGAGCCCGCGCCTGCCTCCGGCCGCCGGGTCACGCTGCGGCCGAACGGCCACAGCACGTAGTTGGCCATCCGGAAGGAGGCGATGCCGGCCGGGATCGTGATGATGAAGATGCAGGCGATCACGCCGGCGACGAAGTAGCCGAGGGCGAGCCAGAAGCCGCCGAAGACGACCCAGATGATGTTGAGCAGTGTGCGCATGCTTCTCCTTGTGACGCGGCGGACACCTCAAGCGTATGCGCTCCACCAGACCGTTCGGGGGCGTGGCAGGAGGACCACTACAGTGGTCCGGTGGATCCCTTGCCTCCCCGCCTGCACCGCGACGTGGTGAGCTTCGTGCGTCGAAGCGCCCGCATGAACGAGTCCCAGGCCAGGTCCTGGGAGCGCCACCGCAACGCCTACGTCCTCGACGTGCCCCGGGGCGAGCTGTCCACCTCCATCGCCGAGGGCGCCACCGTCGACTGGGCGGCCGTGTTCGGGCGCCGCGCGCCGCTCATCGTGGAGATCGGCTCCGGCGCCGGAGATTCGCTCGTCCCGATGGCGGCTGGCCGTCCGGAGGCGAACGTGGTGGCGTTCGAGGTGTTCGAGCCCGCCGTCGCCTCCACCCTCGGGAAGATCGGCCGGGCCCAGCTCTGCAACGTGCGCATGGTGGTCGCCGACGGCGCCCAGGGCCTGGAGCGACTCTTCGACGATGGCTCCGTCAGTGAGCTGTGGACCTTCTTCGCGGACCCCTGGCACAAGAAGCGCCACCACAAGCGGCGCCTCGTGGGCCCGGACTTCGCCGACGTGGTCACCGCCAAGCTCGAGCCGGGCGGCCTGTGGCGGCTCGCGACCGACTGGGAGGATTACGCGCTCTGGATGCGCGACCATCTCGACGACGCCCCGGGGCTGGTCAACGAGTACGGCGGATGGGCTCCCCGCCTGGCCGAACGGCCCCTGACGAAGTACGAGTCGAGGGGGCTGGAGGCTGGGCGTCACGTCTTCGATCTGACCTACCGGAGGGCTGATGCGGCTCAGGATTGATCTCGCCTACGACGGCACCGAATTCCACGGCTGGGCCACCCAGCCGGGGCTGCGCACCGTGCAGGAGGTGGTCGAGGAGCGGATCGGCCAGCTCCTCCGCCTTCCGGAGGCGCCCACGCTGGTGGTGGCGGGCCGCACCGACGCCGGCGTCCACGCCCGTGGCCAGGTGTGCCACGTCGACGTCCCCCTGGAGGTGGACGCGGCTGTCGTCACCGAGCTCCACCGCCGGCTGCGCCGGGCGCTTCCCAGGGACCTGGCGGTCAGGTCCGTGCGCCCAGCCCCGGAGGGGTTCGACGCCCGCTTCTCCGCGCTCTGGCGCCGCTACTGCTACCGAGTGATCACCGCCGACACTCCCCCGGACCCGCTCATGCGCCGCCACGTGGTGGCGCTGCGCCACGGCCTGGACCTAGAGGTGTTCAACGAGGCAGCCGCGACACTCCTCGGCCTGCGCGACTTCGCGCCCTTCTGCAAGCCCCGCGACGGGGCCACCACCATCCGCGACCTCAGGGAGCTCAGCGCCACCCGGCTGGGAGACGGCACCATCGAGATCCATCTCCTCGCCGACGCCTTCTGCCACTCGATGGTCCGCTCGCTCGTCGGGGCGCTGACCGCCGTCGCCGCGGGTCGCCGCGACCTCGCGTGGCTCGGGAGGGTGGCGTCCTCGTCCGCCCGGCACGGCGAGGTGCTGGTGATGCCCGCCAAGGGGTTGACGCTTGAGGAGGTCGGCTACCCCGCCGACGAGGACCTGGCCGCCCGCGCCGTCGCCTCCCGGGCCGTGCGCACCCTGGAGGACGCGTGAGCCACTACTTCCATACCCCCGAGGGCCCCGTCACCCAGCGCCGGATCGCGGCCACCATCTTCGACCACGACCACACCTTCACCACCGCGGGAGGGGTGTTCTCGGGCTCACGCCTGGACCCCGGGACAGCCGTCCTTCTCCGCACCTTCGAGCCGCCGCAGAGCGGGCACCTCCTCGACCTCGGATGCGGCTTCGGCCCCATCGCGGTGGGCCTGGCCGTGGCCGGGCCGGCGGTCACCGTCGACGCCGTCGACGTCAACGCGCTCGCCGTGGAGCTCACCCGCGTCAACGCCGCCGAGGCGGGTGTCGCCGACAGGGTCCGGGCCACCGCCCCCGACGACGTCCCCCCGGACGCCACCTACAGCCAGATCTGGTCCAATCCCCCGATCAGGATCGGGAAGGAGGCCCTCCACACCCTCCTCCTCACCTGGCTGCCACGGCTGACGCCCGACGGCGTCGCCCGCCTGGTGGTGAGCAAGAACCTGGGCGGCGATTCGCTGCAGCGCTGGCTCATCGACCAGGGCTACCCCACGGAGCGGGTCGCCTCCACCAAGGGCTTCCGGATCCTCGAGGTCTCCCCCGCGCCCTCAGCCGCCTGAAGCCGCCACGCCGTCCCTGCGGCATGGCAGTCTGAGCCGTGGAAGGGAGCAGCATGCACAAGCCCGCTCTTCAGCTCACGTTCGACGCCGCGTCCCCCAGGAGGCTCGGCCTGTTCTGGATCGAGGTGCTCGGCTACGCCGTCGACCCGCCCCCCGGAGGGAGCATCGGATCCACGGAGGACACGGTCGCTGCCTGGCTGGAGTTCCTCGCCTCGACCGGCCTCCCCGAGGAGCGTTGGGACGACGCCTTTGTGATCGTCGACCCGGAGGGCGCGCGCCCGCGCATCTACATCCAGAAGGTGCCGGAGCCCAAGACCGCGAAGAACCGCCTCCACATCGACGTGCGGGCCGCCCCCGGCCTCCGCGGCGAGGAGCGGATGGCGGCCCTGGAGCAGGAGTCCGCACGCCTCGTCGGTCTGGGCGCCTCGCGGGTCCAGCGGTTCGAGCCGGACCCGCCGATGAGCCACGGATTCATCGTCATGCGGGACCCGGAGGGCAACGAGTTCTGCCTTGACTGACGGCCGTTACGCCGTCAGCGGATGCGTGGAGCCGCTGGAGTTCAGCCACGCCGCCCGGCGCCGCGCATAGGATGAACAATGTCAGCGCGCCCCCGGGCGCGAATCGTTCAGCTGAAGGAGTGAGCTATGACCTACACCCTCCCCGACCTCGACTACGACTACAGCGCGCTTGCGCCCCACATCGCCCCGGAGATCATGGAGCTGCACCACAGCAAGCACCATGCCGCCTACGTCAAGGGCATCAACGACGCGCTCGAGCAGCTCGCTGCCGCCCGTGAGAAGGGCGACCTGGGCGCGGTCAACAAGCTGAGCAAGGACGCCGCCTTCCACCTCGGCGGCCACATCAACCACTCAGTGTTCTGGAAGAACATGTCGCCTGAGGGCGGAGACCGTCCCGACGGCGAGCTCGCCGCGGCGATCGACGAGTTCTTCGGCGGGTTCGAGGGCTTCCAGAAGCACTTCAACGCGGTCGCCAACGGCATCCAGGGCTCCGGCTGGTCGATGCTGGTGTGGGACACGCTGGGCCAGCGGATGAACATCAACCAGCTGTTCGACCAGCAGGGCAACCTGCCTGCCGGCCAGATCCCGCTGCTGCAGCTCGACATGTGGGAGCACGCCTTCTACCTGCAGTACAAGAACGTCAAGGGCGACTACGTCAACGCCTGGTGGAACGTGGTCAACTGGGCCGACGTCACCGAGCGCTTCACCAAGGCGAAGGCCGCCTCGGCCGCACTGGCCTGACGCAGCGCACAGCAGAAGGGGCCCCGGGTTCTCCCGGGGCCCCTTCTGTCGTCGCGTTCAGTCAAGCAGCGTGCGGTCAGAGAGTGCCGCGCCCTTGATCTTGGAGAACTCCTCGAGCAGGTGCTCGGCGGTGATGGTCTTCTTCGCGGCCTCGTCGACCTCGAGCACCACCTTGCCCTCGTGCATCATGATCAGCCGGTTGCCCAGCTCGATGGCCTGGTGCATGTTGTGGGTGACCATGAGCGTGGTGAGCCGATGCCGGGCCACCGCCTCCCCGGTCAGGCGGGTGATCAGCTCCGCCCGGGACGGGTCCAGGGCGGCTGTGTGCTCGTCGAGGAGCAGGATCGACGGTTGCGCGTAGGTGGCCATCAGCAGGCTGAGGGCCTGACGCTGCCCGCCCGAGAGCATGCCGACGCGCATCTGCAACCGGTCCTCCAGGCCGAGCTCCAGCGTGGCCAGGGCCTCGCGGTAGAGCGCCCGCTTCGGCTTGGTCACCGCCATCCCGAGGCCGCGACGCTTGCCGCGCTCGAAGGCGATGGAGAGGTTCTCCTCGATGGTGAGGTGCGGCGAGGTCCCGGCCATGGGGTCCTGGAACACGCGGGCCACCCAGCGGGCTCGTCGGTGCTCGGGCATCTTCGTGACCTCGCGGTCGTCGATCAGCACCTGGCCGCCGTCGGGCAGGTATCTGCCCGCCACCACGTTGAGCATGGTGGACTTGCCCGCCCCGTTGGAGCCGATGACGGTCACGAAGTCACCCTCGTGGAGGGTGAGCGTGAGGTTGTCGAGTGCGAGCCGCTCGTTGACGGTGCCGGGGAAGAACCTCTTGGTGACGTTGACGAGCTTGAGCATCAGGCGGCCGCCCCTTCTGTCAGCGCCTTGGCGCGCCTGCGCTGCGACCGCAGGCGGCGCAACGGCCCCCACGCCGGAAGCACGAGGGCGAGCACCACGAGCACCGCCGAGACGAGCTTCATGTCGTTGGGGTTGAAGCCGTTGTTGAGGGCGATCTGGATGACGCCGCGGTAGATCACCGAGCCGAGAGCCGCGGCCATGACGGCCTGCCACACCGCGGTGAGCCCGAAGATCGCCTGGCCGACGATGACCGAGGCCAACCCGGCGACGATGAGGCCGATGCCCATCGAGATGTCCGCGAACCCCTGGTACTGCGCCACCAGGGTGCCGCACAACGCGACGAGCCCGTTGGACAGCATGAGCCCCACGATCTTCGTGGTCCCGGTGTTGATGCCCTGGGACTGGGCCATCAGTTCGTTGTCGCCCGTGGCCCGCATGCCCACGCCGTAGCTGGTCCCCAGGAACCAGTAGACCAGCGCTCCGATGACGAAGACGACGACGGCGAAGATGGCCACCGACGCCCACGTGCCCAGCACCCCGTCGGCGCGCAGGCCGGAGAAGAGGGTGTCCTGCCGGAGCAGCGGAACGTTGGCCTTGTTGCCCATGATGCGCAGGTTGATCGAGTAGAGCGCGATCTGGGTGAGGATGCCCGCCAGCAGAGGGTTGATCTTCCCCCACACGTGCAGCAGCCCGGTGACGGCGCCGGCGAGCATGCCGGCCACCACCCCCGCGGCCATCGCGAGTGGGATCGGGGCACCGCCCACGATGAGGATGGCGCAGGTGGCCGCCCCCGTCGTGAACGAGCCGTCCACCGTGAGGTCCGGGAAGTCCAGGACCCGGTAGGTGAGGTACACCCCCAACGCCATGACGGCGTACAGGAGTCCGATCTCAAACGCGATGATCATGGGCGAACCTCGCCGGTCAGAACTGCTTGGTGGCGCGCGAGACGATGCTCTCGGGCAGGGTCAGGCCCTGCTTCTCCGCGGCGGCCGGGTTGACGAAGAGGTCGAACTCCGTCTGGGTCTCCACCGGGATGTCGGAGGCGGGGGTGCCCTCCAGCATCTTGAGGAACACGGCGGCGGCATCCACGCCCTGCTGCGTGTAGTTGACCGACAGGCCGGCGGCGGCGCCGCGCTCCATCGTCGACTCGTCGGAGGCGAAGACGGGCTTCTGCTTCTGTTCGGCCACCTGGATCAGCGACTCGGCGGCTGAGACGACGGTGTTGTCGGTGGGGATGAGGTAGGCGTCGACGTCGAGCGACTCGGCCGCCTGCTGCACCTCGGACGAGTTGGTGACGGTGGCCTTCAAGATCTCGATGCCCATGTCGGCGGCGGCCTCCTCGGCCTCCTTGACCTGCACCTCGGAGTTGACCTCCCCGGAGGAGTAGACGATGCCGACGGTTGCCACCTCGGCCAGCGCCTCCTTGATCAGCTCCAGCTGCTCCTTCATCGGGTTGAGGTCCGAGACCCCGGTGATGTTGGCGTCCGGCTCCTCCCAGGACGACACCAGCCCGGCCTCCACCGGGTCGGTGACGGCGGCGAACACGATCGGCCGATCGGTGATGACGTTGGCCAGCGACTGGGCTGTGGGCGTGGCGATGGCGAGGAAGCCGTCGTAGTCGGAGGACGCGAACGTGTTGGCGATGTTGGTCAACGTCGACTGGTCGCCCTGCGCGTTCTGCAGGTCGAACTCAGCGTTCTCGCCCTCGACGTAACCGGCCTCGGCGAGCGCGTCGATGAACCCCTGCTGCGCGGCGTCGAGCGCCGGGTGCGACACGATCGTGGCCACACCCACCTTGATCGACTCGGGCGCGGCGGAGCCTGCAGCCGAGCTGGACGCGGCTGTGGCGTCACCAGAGGCCGACGGGGCCGGGGTGGCACCGCCGCAGGCGGTGAGGGCGAGTGCGCCGGCGGCGCCGATCGCGAGTGCCTTGAGCTTCATGATTCTCCTTGGAAACTGGTTCGCAGATGGCTAAGCCTAGTGAGGGCGCGCCGGCCCCCGGCGCGCGGTCCACGTCAGTAGGTGCTGTCGGCCTCGGCCAGGACGTCGTCGGGGATGGTGAGGCCCATGCGCTCGGCGGCGGCCGGGTTGACCACCAGCTGGAGGCTCTCCTGCAGCTCGACGGGCGTGTTGGCAGGGTCCGCGCCCTCGATGATGCGGGCGATGATGCCCGCGGTCTGGAGCCCCTGGGCCTTGTAGTCGGTGGCGAGCGCCGCGGCGGCGCCGCGCTGGACCGAGTCCGGGTCCGAGGTGACGAGGAGGCGTTGGCGCTGCTCGGCCACCTGGATCATGGACTCCATCGCGGAGACCACGGTGTTGTCGACCAGGACGAAGTAGGCGTCGACGTCGAGCGACTCGGCCGCCTGTTGCACCTCGGACGAGTTGGTGATGGTGGCCGTCTTCACCTCGATGCCGAGGTCAGCCCCCGCCTCGACGGCGGCCTCAGCCTGGACCTGGGCGTTGACCTCCGCCGAGGAGTAGACGATGCCGACGGTCTTCACGTCGGGCATGATCCTCTGGATCACCGCGAGCTGCTCGTCGGTGGGCAGCTGGTCGCTCGTCCCCGTCACGTTGCCGCCGGGGTTGTCCATCGACTCCACGAGCCCGGCGGCGACGGGATCCGTCACCGAGGCGAAGACGATGGGACGATCCTGGATCACCTGGGCGAGCGCCTGGGCCGGGGGCGTGGCGATGGCGACGAAGAGGTCCTTGTCCGAGGCCGCGAAGGTGTTCACGATGTTGCTCAGGGTGGCCTGGTCGGTCTGCGGGTTCTGGAGGTCCAGCGTCAGGTTCTCGCCCTCGACGTAACCGGCCTCCGCCAGCCCCTCCTTGATGCCCTCGTAGACGGCGTCGAGCGACGGATGGGACACGAAGGTCACCGCGCCGATCGAGACGCTCGCCTTCGAGGCCGCACTCCCTGCCGGATCTCCGTCCGCCGCCGACGGGCTCGAGGTCCCGGTCGCGCACCCGCCCACGAGCAGGGCCACGGCCAGGGCCGAACCCACCACTGCCTTTCGTACCATCGCGTCTCCTCCTTCGATGTCGCCCCACCTTATCCGCGCCGGCCCGAGGGGCCGCAACCGGGGGCTACGGCACGGCCCCGGACATGCGGAAAGGGCCCCGCGGACGGGGCCCTTTCCGGTGTTGGCCTTACTTGGCGTCGGTCTCGTCGACAGCCGCCTCGTCGACGGGAGCCTCCTCGACCACCTCGGTCTCCTCGACCTCGTCGGCCGGGGCCTCCTCGGCCTTCGCCACGGGCTGCTCCGCGGCCTTCTTGGCCTTGGGCTTGGCCACGACGGGCTCGGTGATGATCTCGATCACGGCGAGGGGCGCGTTGTCGCCCTTGCGGTTGCCGATCTTGGTGATGCGGGTGTAGCCACCCTCACGACCCTCGAGCGACGGCGCGATCTCGTCGAACAGGCGACGGACGACGTCCTTGTCCGTGACGGAGGCGAGCACGAGACGACGGGCGTGCAGGTCGCCCCGCTTGGCCTTGGTCAGCAGCTTCTCGGCCAGCGGCTGCACGCGACGGGCGCGGGTCTCCGTGGTGGTGATCCGGCCGTGGTCGAACAGCTGGGTGGCGAGGTTGCGCAGGATGATGCGCTCGTGGGTCGGGCTGCCGCCCAGACGAGCGCCCTTGGTTGGCTTGGGCATGAGTTAAGAGTCTCCAGAGATAGTGCGGTGGGCGGTCAGTACTGCTCGGTCTCGGCGAAGTCAGCGTCTTCGTCGTTGTCCTCGTCATAGCGCTCGATGGCCTGCATCGGGTCGAAGCCGGGGTTGGAGTCGCGGAGCGCGAGGCCGAGGCCGGCCAGCGTCTCCTTGACCTCGTCGATCGACTTCGAGCCGAAGTTGCGGATGTCGAGCAGGTCTTCCTCGCTGCGGGCCACGAGCTCGCCCACGGTGTGGATCCCCTCGCGCTTGAGGCAGTTGTAGGACCGGACCGACAGCTCAAGATCCTCGACGGGGAGGTTGAGGGACTCGGCGATCTGCTCGTCGACGGGCGACGGGCCGATCTCGATGCCCTCGGCGTCGACGTTGAGCTCACGGGCCAGGCCGAAGAGCTCGACCAGCGTGCGGCCGGCGGAGGCCATGGCGTCGCGCGGGGCGATCGAGGGCTTGGTCTCCACGTCGATGATCAGGCGATCGAAGTCGGTGCGCTGCGCGACACGGGTGGCCTCAACCTTGTACGTGACCTTGAGCACCGGGGAGTAGATCGAGTCCACGGGGATGCGGCTGATCTCGGCGTCGGGGTTCTTGTTCTGCACGCTGGACACGTAGCCGCGTCCGCGCTCGACGACGAGCTCCATTTCGATCTTGCCGTTCTCGTTGAGCGTGGCGATGTGCAGCTCGGGGTTGTGGATCTCCACGCCGGCCGGGGGCTGGATGTCGCCCGCGGTGACGGTGCCTGCGCCGGCCTTGCGGAGGTACATGACCACCGGCTCGTCCTCCTCCGACGAGAGCACGAGGCCCTTGAGGTTGAGGATGATCTCGGTGACGTCCTCGACGACGCCGGTGAGGGTGGAGAACTCGTGCTGGTTGCCCTCGACCTTGATGCTGGTCACGGCGGCGCCCGGAATGGACGACAGGAGGGTGCGGCGCAGCGAGTTGCCGAGGGTGTAGCCGAAGCCGGGCTCCAG
>JAPUEL010000052.1:33705-62679 GCA_027492545.1 Propionibacteriaceae bacterium | reverse complement strand
GACATGGTACCGCGGGTAGTACCACCGTCAAGCCTAGAGCGGTCGATCTTCACCCCATCCAGATCACACCAGGAGCGGCAGAGGCGCGCATTGCGGACTGCCGGATTGTGGCTACACTTGTGGCTATGATCGTTGAAGGATCGATGGCGCTCCGGGACGTCAAGAACCACCTGTCCGAAGTCGTAGACCAGGTGGAACGTGAGCACGACCGGGTGGTGATCACCAAGCACGGCCGCCCCGCAGCCGTCGTGGTCAGCATCGACGACCTCGCCTCACTCGAAGAGACCCTGGACATCGCCGGCCGCCCCCAGCTGATGCGGCAAATCCGAACCAGCCTGACCGAACTCTCCGCAGGCGACGCGGAAGTCATGACCAAGGACGAGATCCTCCGCACCCTCACCGCATGAGCGACGCTCCACTATCCATCGCCTGGACCCCGACGGCCAAGCGCGCCATGACCCACCTCCCGGAGAAGGTAGCCGCAGCAGCGGTGGAGTTCATCTACGGGCCCGTGGCCGCGAACCCGCGTCGGGTCGGCAAGCCGCTGCGTCGTGAAATGGAAGGGCTCCACAGCGCACGACGCGGGGACTTCCGCATCATCTACCGCATCTCCGACGTCGTCACCATCGTGGCCATCGACCACCGCTCCGACATCTACAGGAGCCAATGAACCGCCCCGGCGCGGCTTCTAGCTTCATTGACGGTAGATCGGGTCTTGGCCGAGACTCGGTTCAGGTGTCCGGGGTGGTCGCTCTCGTTCGCGGCTGTCCACGCATCTCGCGCGTGTGACTCTCAATTGGACTGCGCTGCCCCGGTCGCCGAAGACGGGCGGGAGAGGCTCAAGAAGGGAATGCTCTGCTCGTAGAAGCGGTGCCCTCCCATGCCCGAACCAAGGTCGGATTCGACAGGCTCCGGGAAAGGGGGCAGGTGCGATGAGTGAGAACATTCCACGGGTGGTGATCGGGATGGATCCGCACAAGCGGACCGCCACCATCGAGGTGATGACCGCCGACGAGACCATTGTTGGTCGAGGCCAGTTCACCACCGACACCGACGGCTACACCGCGATGCTCGACTACGGCCGGCAATGGCCCGATCGGACACCCTCACCGGCGCCCAACACTTCGCAGCCCTACGCAGCTACCTCGCCACCACCGCGAAACACGGCATCCACGGACTCGACGCACTCATCCAACTCACCACCCGAAACCCCTGGAAACCGCAAACCACCTGACCAGTTACGTCGAGATCACTCCATCCGCATCCGCGCAAGCGCCCCGCAGCACTGGTCCTCGCAGTTTGCACCAGTGGCAGAGCTGTCCTCGAGGTTCCGGACGACACCATCGCGGTATGCGCAGGGGTCCTGCCCGGCAAGTCCGAGCCGTACTGGTTCGGTGTCGCGGTATCGAATGCGGGCCAGAGCCCGATCACGCTGAAGGCCGTCCACCTTGGGGAGCAGGACCACATCCTGATGGACGACGCCTTCGCCGTACCTGCGGTGAGACTCGATGACGGAACCATGCTGGGGGCGGGAGTCATGCACAATCCGGCGGAGGAGAGTGCAGGCTTGTGGGCCGGTCGCCAATCGGTAGCTGGGTACGTCATCGCTCCCGGCGCCCATGTGGATCTGGCACTCGGTTTGTCTCGTGACGGGGCCGAGACCGGACGGGTTCACAGCCAGATCGTTACATATCGGGTCGACGGTGAACGCTACGATCGCAAGGCGACCTCCGAGTTGAATCTTGCCCTCACAAACGACTGCGAGACCCTCGACGACGTCCAGTAGCACCTGCTTCATCCGCGCGGCAGAAGCGGGCGTCAGTGAAGTTCTACTCGTAGTGCGTCCACATCCTCAGAATGTGGACGACGTGGCGCTCAGGGAGCACCTCATAGACAAGTCGGTGCTGGATATTGATGCGTCTCGAGTAGCAGCCCACGAGGTCGCCGACCAACTTCTCGTACTTGGGTGGCGTGGTGAACGGATCCTGAGCCAGGACCTCCAGCAGGTGCTGCGCCTTCGTCTTCAGCCCCGAGGAGGCCAGCTTCTTGGCGTCCTTCTGGGCATGGCGCGAGTACACCAGAGTCCAAGGACTCACCAGTCCAGCTCGGTCGAGCCCGCATCGACACCCTCCGCGCGGGCACGACGGATCGACTCAGACAACCCAGGCACCGACTCCAGGAACAGCGTCTCCTGGATGGCCAGCCAGTCCTCCTCGCCGACGAGCACAGCATTGCCACGCTGCCCGGTGATGGTCAAAGGCTCGGATTCCTCGTTGACCTGATCGATCAACCGGTACAGATTCGCCCGGGCAGACGTTGCGCTCACAGCAGTCATGGAAACCACCTCCGCCCTAAGCGTACGTCATGACGTACGCTCAACAAAGGATGGCCAGATACGGGGAAGCTCGACCGAGTGACGTGGTCGGTCGCGGGCAGTACCACCTTCAAGCCGATGGCGTCGATCTTCACCATCCAGACCACACCAGGAGCGGCAAGAGCGGACGTCCGGGGCTCGACCCGGTCGGTTACCCAGACTGACGCGCGGCACTGCACAGGTTCCGACGATCAGGAGTCGGCCCCTCTTCCTCCTGTTGTCTGCAGAGTGAGCGGAGGCCTTGGTCGCTATTTCGACCTGAAAGAAGTCGAGGCTCGACACGCCTCGACTCTTGCAGGTCGAAATAGCTAATGCAGTAGTCTCTCGTCGGACGCGATGACGCCTTCGATCCTTTGACCCCGATTGGTGAGCGCAACAACGATCGTCCGCGACGGCAGGGCAAGTTCTACCTCCCATTTGCCAGGCGGGTGATGCGTCACTTTGACCGGGCTCATGTTAGCCTCGCTTAAGGATGGGTCAATCTGCAAGGCGATCTCAACCGCCGCCCTAGTGGCAATCTCGGGAGTAATCTCATGGCGTGGCTTCCAACCCCTAACCGCGCCCATTAGCTTGCTGGTTGCATAGCCCACTACTACCCAAGCGACATTGCTCGCTTGATCCACCCCTACTGACGCAATGAACTCGAATACATCGCTCGGTCCTGGTAAACCGACAGTCGATGCTTCCCTTTGGCGTCGGCGCTTGAGGGAAAGGAGAGCCGCTCCTTCAGCAGCAGGAAGGCCGGCCATGGTTCTCGATGCACTCCAAGATCTCCGCAGAAGAAGGGCCTCTTCCAGCCTTTGCGCGTGAACTGATCCTCCCGCCACGACAAGTGCGTCAAGAGGGACTTCTAAGCGAGTCGAGGCGAGTGCAAGCAGGTCGTCAACGATTTCACACGCCCGAGCCACGCACCTGTCATCCGCCATGTCATCCTCGGATTCACTCAAGTACCAGTTCTCGCCGTCGACGAGAATGACCTCGACCTCCATGATCTCCTCGCCCCGACGCTTCAAGTGCAGAATCGAGCACTCAAAGCCGGCCGGGTCCAATACGCACACCAGCACCCATTGATGGCCGTCAATGGCTGACCCGTCTGACAAGACCACCGCGGCTGCCGTGGTGACGAAATCGTCAACATCAAGCCCCGCGAGGCGTCCCGATCTCATTATCGATTCCCTCTCGCGGAATCCGAAATGAGCAGGGATTGCGATCATGGGCGCGCGAACCTCGTGCCCTGCCTGCTGCTGCATGCACTGGCTGAGCTCGGCAAATATGATAGCGAGCCAGCGATTCTCCAAGAAGTTGGGATCGTCAAGCCCTATCGACTCCGCAGGATTCGAGGCACATAAGTCTTCTGATGGGCTGATCCCGCGCCCTAGACGGTGCGCAGATACCAACCGCCCTTCCACGTCCACGCCGACAATCGCGGAATGACGGACGCCCAAATCAATTCCGAAAAACACAGGCGACCCACTCACTGTCTCACATTTCATCCTTGCCCGGACCTTTCACCTGTCGGCTCTCAGATACGCGATCGAGAGTTGCGCCCATCCTCTGAAGGCCGGCCAGACGCGCCACCACCGGGGGCTGCGTGAGTGGGTCATCTGGGCCGACGACCTGCAGTGGCCTAAACCTACCGCGCGATCAGTGGCATGAGCCCGTCCCTTGAGGATGCTCGGATGGCACCCATAGTGGTCCGACTCTCGGCATCCGCGGTGGCACAACCACGGAGGACGGCGTCCGACTCTGGCCAGATGCGGACGGAAGCCAGGCTGTGGCCGAACCGTCATCCGTGCGGGAGCGAATGCCTGATTAGTCCAGCGCAAGGGGAAAGGCATCGGTCGCCGACTCTGGCCAGATGCGGACGGAAGCCAGGCTGTGGCCGAACCGTCATCCGTGCGGGAGCGAATGCCTGATTAGTCCAGCGCAAGGGGAAAGGCATCGGTCGCAACTCACCTTCATGCCAGGAACGAATTCCGGCCCTAAGAATTCCTGCAACTCTTCCACATCAATGGGGACCTTGGTGAACCTTGCGTCGGGATTCGCAGGTTTCCCCACGATACTCACTTCGTGCAAGTCAATCTCTGTAATGATGGAGTTCACGCTCGCGCGATACGTCTCGTTCGGATCATGTTCGCAGCCGTCCCTTCGGAGACACACTCGACACCAGCCAAGGTCGGTCGGGCCGCCAGGCACCATGTAGGAGGTGCCCCGGCGATGCTCACACTCAGACAGGTCGCCTCCGCAGAGCGAGCAGATGCGCTTAGCCACGCCACCGATGCTTATCCCGATTCGGTTGTGGCCCAATGCAACTGGGCAAGTCTGCCAGTAACTCGACGCCGTCTGCTCTAGGTGACATCCGAAGGACTCCCTGACCCAGCGCCCAGCGTCATCCAGTCTCTTGTGTGCCTCCCCCTCCCATTCGGTTTCTTCCGCCCAGTTCAGTGCGCTCGCCAGAATGGTGAGGGCTTTGCGCCCTGATGCCTCAGCCTCGACAACCAAGGTGGAACGGTGGTCAGACACCTGACCCAATCGTTCGCGGGCGGACGCCAGCAACTCCGTCGCTCGACCCAGCCTAAGAGCCACCTCGCGCTCAATGTGTGCGGCACGGAGATCATCGTCCGAACCCGCTCCGTCGAAATTCATGACTCCACACTGGGAGGCTGCCGCCGGATCTTGTCTATCGCCGCCAACACGTCCCTGCCTTGGCCGCGGATAGTCCAAGATTCCTCCCGGCCATCAGCGGAGAGATCAGTGTAGGTAATTTCCATCTTCTTATCGTCTAGCCACCCAAGAATATAGATCTTGAAAGCATCCCACGCGCCAGCGCTAGCAATGCCCAGAACGATGGTCACAAATCCATCGGCTAGTACGCCCTTCTTGACCTCAAACACCCGACGTTCTGGCTCATCCGCATACTTTGCGTCGAGACGTTGAGCGCGCAAATCCTTCACGAGGGAAAGGGTGGACTCACCGTATATACCTCTTCCATCTTCCGTTCGAGCGTGCGGCATGATGACGATCGATGCTCCCACCGCGAAGGCCGCCTCGAGTTCCTCCTTGGGCAACTCAGTTCGCTCGACGCTGACGATGTCTTCGCTGCGTCCTACTTCTGCTGTCATGTCCTCTCCTTCGCCATTGGGCCGTTTCCTCAATATATGGGCTGACCGGGAACGACGGGGGATGGGGAGGTTGAGTGAGCTCACGACTCTCGGCATGAGCGCACGGCATCCCCTGACATCCCTCCAGGCCCCAAGATGTGCGAACCGGGGGCCCCGAACTCAGCCGGTGTGGGCAGTTCGAACGAGCAGCCGAAGACCTGACCGTGGAGGGTCAGCACGTCTCGAGCGGTACCGGGAAGGAGCAGGTACGAGGTCATGAACCCTACGGACACCGCCGCGCGAGTGGCGCCGAGGGATAGGCCATCGCCTGACGCGGCCGATCCGGATGGGCGAGCCGACTGATCGGCAGTTCTGGTGTCGACCACGACACCAGAACTACCGCTGGGGCGCTGACGACAGCTGAGCGACGATGCGTATCGTGGATGGATGAACCGAGCCCCAGTCCCGCCACCAGCCCGCCCCGTCTGGGAGAGGATCTTCGGGTTCATCGGGATCGCGGCCCATCTGGTGGTCGGCTTCTTCTACCTCACTGCGGGGCTCGTCACTCCGGCGCCTTGGCTCGTGGGCCTCATCCTGGTCTGGGTCGCGCTCCTGGTCGTGGCGATCCTGCTGCTGCGCCGACGCCCCCTGCTGGTGCTGGTCGTGCCCGTCGTGGCCCTCGGCCTCCTCATCGGCGGAATCTCGCTGGGCGAAGCCCTGCTGGGGTGGACCGCCTGAGCGCCACCGCACGCCTACGCAGACCCTGGCTCGACGGCTCCGCAGGGCAGTGTCGGGGCCGCGGCGGTGGGCTGCAGCGCGGGAACAGACGCGCACGTGCTCGCAGAGCATGGACCTCGCCGATGGCGATCTGACGAAAGTACGCAATCCCGCCCGCAGGGGCGCGGCGAGATTCGTCCAGTGCTACCTTCCGGTCACGGGAATGACGGGCTGACAAGGATGGTTGCCGGCCTCTCCCACAGCGAAAGGTCACCCGATGTCTCAACGGTCCGCAACGTTCGCGCCGTTCGTCCTCCTCATTAGTCTCGCCCTCGTCGCCGCCAGCCTGGTCGTCGCACATGCCCCACGGGCCGTTGCCTCGCCCACCTGGCAGGTCACGTTCCGGGACGACTTCACCGGCAGCGGACTGCCGAACCCGACCCACTGGCAGCTGACCCTCGGCACGTCCTACCCCGGCGGGCCGGAGAACTTCGGTACCGGCGAGATCCAGACAATGACCGACGATCCCAGCAACGTCGACGTCCGCAACGGCAACCTGTACATCACCCCGCAGCGCGACGCGGCCGGGGCCTGGACGTCGGCGAGGGTCGAATCCGTGCGGGCTGACTTCAAGCCGCCGGCCAACGGCGTGATGCACGTGGAGAGCCGGCTCCAGATGCCGAACGTCACGGGCCTGGAGGCCAGGGGCTACTGGCCCGCGTTCTGGATGCTCGGGAGCCCCTACCGCGCCGACCGGTGGTCGTGGCCCAGCATCGGCGAGGTCGACATCATGGAGAACGTCCAGGGCCTCAACTGGACCTACAACGTCCTGCACTGCGGGGAATGGGGCAAGGCCCCGTGCAACGAACCCGAAGGCATCAACAACGGCGATGCGTTCAACAATGGCGCCCCCTGCCTGGTGACCACGTGTCAGGAGGGCTTCCACACGTACGGGTTCGAGTGGGACACCTCCGGCGCGGTCGACCAGATGCGCTGGTACCTCGACGGTGCGCAGACCTTCGAGGTCGCCGAGACGGACGTCACACCGACGATCTGGAGCCAGATCTCCCAGCACGCCGGGTACTTCATCATCCTGAACGTCGCGATGGGCGGTGCCTTCCCCAACAAGCTCAACCCCGGCGAGGCAGGCCCGCTCCCGACCACCCGGCCGGGGGTCCCGATGGTCGTCGATTACGTCGAGGTCAAGTACTCCGGCGCAGCGAGCCAATCGGGCCCGACGCCCAGCGCAACACCCACCCCGTCACCCGTTCCCTCGACCTCACCGAGCCCCTCGCCGTCACCGAGCCCCACCGCCTCCACCCCACCCGGCTCGGGACCGTCCAACCTGCGGGTCACCGGCACAACAGGCAGCAGCATCACCCTCGGCTGGGACGGCCCCGACGGCAGCTACGACATCCTGCGCTCGGGCGAGCGGATCGCCAGCGTCACTGGACGCACCTTCACCGACATCGGCCTCCTGCCCAACACGCCCTACCTGTACTCGGTGCGCGCCGGAGGCATCACCACACCGGTCCTGACCGCGACACTCGCCTCCCAGCCCGGAACGACGGCGACACCGACGCCCACACCGACGACCACGAGCTCTCCCTCCCCCACCCCACCTCCGTCGGGCAGTGCTCCGAGCAACCTCCGGCTCGTCGGCACCACTGCGAACACGGTCACGATCGCGTGGGACGGCAGCGCCGGAGCCGAGTACGAGATCCTGCGGTCCGGGATCAGGATCGCGACGTCGTCGACGCCCACCTTCACCGACGCCGGGCTCATGCGGGCCACGCCCTACCTGTACTCGATCCGCTCGGGTGGCGTCACGACACCCGTGCTGACCGTGGTCATTCCGTAGCCCGCACCGCCATCGGCCCGGGCGCGCCATCACCATTGACGAACGCGCCAAGCGAGAATGTCACCGGGTCGGTGGCTCATCCGGGCCGCGATCCGCGACTTCGACGGAGATACGTGGCAGGACGCCCTGCCATCATGACGTCATGGCACTGATCCGTGAACCGCGCCGGATGAACCCGCTGCTGCGTATGGGGGTCATGATCACCGGGCGCCGGATGGAACCCGCGCGGCTGCTCGCCTGGTATCCGAAGGCTGCCATCGGCTCCGGCCTGCTGGAACTGCTGGTTGCGCATCGCGAACCGTCCGAACGGCTCCTGAAGCTGGTCCGTGTCACGGCTTCCATCACCGCCAACTGCGAGTTCTGCGTGGACATGAACAGCTACGACCACGATCGCGCGGGGCTGAGCGACGCCGAGCTGGCGGCACTGTCCGGCGGGGACGTCGATCGCACCAAGACGTTTACCGCCGCCGAGCGGCTTGCGATCGAGTACACCCGGCGGATCTCTTCCACGCCGCTGGTGTTTCCTGAGGAGCTCATGTCCGAGCTCCGCGAGGAGTTCAGCGAACGTGAACTCGTCATCTTGGCCTCGACTGCCGCTCAGGTGAACTACTGGGCGCGGGTTATCCAGGCGCTGGGTGTGCCACCCGCCGGCTTCGGCGAGGCGTGCCGTGTGCCGCGCACCTGATCGTCGGCCCTCACACCGCCCGGCCCCGCCCCCGAACCCGACGTAGGCTGAACCCGGACACCACGACGGGAGACAGCCATGACACAGGCGGCAACCACCAGCGCCACCGTCACCGAGTTGATGGACGAGCTGAGGGCGCTGGAGGACCCGAAGATCCGGGCGATCAACGAACGCCACGGCGATCATCACGGCGTCAACCTCACCAGGCTGCGGGCCGTCTCGAAGCGGGTCAAGACCAACCACGCGCTCGCCGTCGAGCTGTGGTCCACCGGCGACTCGGCGGCCCGGCTCCTCGCGCTGCTCATCTGCCGGCCGAAGCTGTACTCACTCGACGAGCTGGACGCGATGCTGCGCGGCGCGGGCTCCCCGAAGGTGCAGGACTGGCTGATCAACTACGTGGTCAAGAAGAGCACCCACGCGGAGGCGCTGCGCCGGCTCTGGTTCTCAGACCCGGCCCCCGTCGTCGCGAGCGCCGGCTGGGCGCTGACCAGCGAGCGGGTGGTGCGCAGCCCCCAGGGGCTCGACCTGGCCGGGCTGCTGGACCAGATCGAGGCGGAGATGGCGGAGGCGTCGGAGCGCCTGCAGTGGGCCATGAACCACTGCCTGGCACAGATCGGCATCGAGAACCCGGCGTTGCGGGAGCGCGCCGTCGACATCGGCGAACGGCTGGGCGTGCTGCGCGACTACCCAACCGCGCCAGGCTGCACCTCGCCGTTCGCACCCCTGTGGATCGCCGAGATGGTGTCGCGGCGGGAGGGGTAACAGGGTCGGACGCCTGGCTTCCGCGTGCTCGCCTGGCTCGCTCTAGTTCGCCTGCCCCACACGTGTTCGCCTGCCCCGTCGGGCGGGCAAACACGGCGGACGAAGGCGCCAGGGATCAACGCAGGC
Source organism: Propionibacteriaceae bacterium (assembly GCA_027492545.1). Lineage (GTDB taxonomy): Bacteria > Actinomycetota > Actinomycetes > Propionibacteriales > Propionibacteriaceae > Arachnia. The sequence goes on along the minus strand of JAPUEL010000052.1, from coordinate 53,053 downwards.
GAAGGGCTCGCGCGCGGGTCAGGAGGGGCCGGCGGCGGGGAGCGACACCACGGCCCGCAGTCCACCCAGATCCGACTCGCCCAGCACGACGTCGCCGCCGTGGTCGCGCGCGATCTCCCGGGCGATCGCCAGCCCCAGCCCGCTGCCCCCGGCCTCGCGCTCCCGGGCGTCGTCGAGCCGGACGAAGCGCTCGAACACGCGCTCGCGGTCCGCGAGAGGGATACCCGCGCCATCGTCCTCGACGACCACGCTTCCGTCCGCGAGCGTCACCCGCACCAGGCTCCGCGCGTGTCGCGCCGCGTTCTCCACCAGGTTGCGCACCACCCGGCCGACGGCGGGGCCGTCGACCCAGGCGGCCCCGCTCCCCCGCACCTCCACCGCGACACCGGCGGGCACGCCGGCCGCCGCATCCTCGACGAGCCCCGCCAGGCCCGTCAGCTCCCGCCGCGACCCCGTCGCCCCCACCCGCGCGAGCAGCAGCAGGTCGTCCACCAACGCCTGCATCCGCAACACCTGGGGAGCCAGCTCGGCCGCCAACTCCCCGCTCGTGAAGGCCGCCGGGTGCGACTCGGCCACCTCGACGGCGGCCCTGAGCGATGAGATCGGCGAGCGCAGCTCGTGCGCCGCGTCCTCCACGAACCCCCGCTGCCGGGCGGCCGCCCGGTCCAGGCGGTCCAGCATCTCGTTCAGCGTTCGCGCCAGGGCGCCCAGCTCGTCGTCCGCGGCCGGCACGGGCAGCGCCCCCGGCCCGCCCTCGCGGGCTACCCGCGCGGCGGCCACCCGCAGCTGCTCCACCGGCCTGAGTGCCCGGCCGAGCGCGAGCCAGATCACGCCCGCCAGGAGCAGCGTCAGGGTGGGCACCACCCCCACCAGCGACACCCGCAGCGCGCGGAGCACACCTTCCACGTCGCGCAGCGGCAGCGCCACCACCACCGTCACGGGCTCACCCCGCCAGGTGGCGGCCTGCGCCACCACCCGCGCCCGCTCGTCGTACGCGGTGCGCAGGGTCGCGGGGCCGTCCTTGAGCCCGGCGAGGTCCGACGGCGCCACCACCGGCAGCGTCCTGCTGGCGTTGGCCGAACTCGCCACCACCAGCCCAACGCCGTCGAGCACCTGCGCGATCTCGCCCGCCTCGGCCACGGGGAGGGGCTCGGGGAGACGGTCGTCGGCCACCAGCCGCGACACCGTCGCTCCGCGCGCCGCGGCAGCCTCGTCCAGCGCGGCCACCCGGCTGGCCGACACCACCGAGGACAGCGCCACAGCGCCGAGCGAGAGCCCTACGGCCAGCAGTCCGGCTGTCACGAGCGTGAGCCGCAGCCGCAGCGAGAGCCCGCCCCACCGTCGACGCTCCCCACCCACGACGATCAGCCCACCACTCGGTAGCCGGCGCCCCGCACGGTGGCCACGACGTCGCGGCCCAGCTTCCGCCTCAGGTAGCCCACGTAGACCTCCACCACGTTGAGGTCCTCGCCGGTCCCGTCCCAGACGTGGTCGCGCAGCTCCACCTTCCCCACCACGCGGTCCGCATGCCGCATGAGGTACTCCAGCAGCGCCAGCTCGCGGGCGGTGAGCTCCACCTGCGCCCCGTCCAGGGTCACGGTCCGCGCCGAGGGGTCCAGCACCAGCGCCCCGACCGCGAGCACCGACGGCCGCGCCTCCGCCGGCCGGCGCACCAGGGCACGGAGCCGGGCCACCAGCACCACGAACGAGAAGGGCTTGGTGAGGTAGTCGTCGGCGCCCAGGTCCAGGGCATCGGCCACGTCGTACTCGCCGTCCTTGGCGCTCAGCATGATCACCGGCGTCCACACCTGCCGCTCCCTCAGCGCGGCCACCACGTCGTAGCCGTTGCGCCGGGGCAGCATCACGTCCAGGACGACGGCGTCGTAGTCGCCGTGCGTGGCCAGCGAGAGGCCCATCTCGCCGTCGTGCGCCACGTCCACCGCGAACCCCTCCGCCACCAGCCCGCGCTGGAGCGCCCGGGTGAGCCCCCGCTCGTCGTCGACCACCAGTACGCGCACGCCCCCATCCTGCCAGCGGGTCCCTCGCGGGGGCGGCGGCTCTCAGCGTCCTCTCAGCGGCGCCGGTCTACCGTGGCCCCATGACCGAACACCGCTCCGCCCTTCGCACCCCCTGGATCGCCCCGATAGCCGTGGCCGGCGTCGTCGCCGTCGGCCTCCTCGCGCAGCCCCTGCTCGCCTCAGGTGAGGGCAGCAACCTGCCCGACCTCACGGCCGAGGAACTGGTGGCGCAGGTCCTGGAGGCAGAGCCGCAGGCGATGTCGGGCACGGTCGTGCACACCGCCCGCCTGGGCCTGCCGGACCTCCTCTTCACCGAGGCCACCGGCGCCGATCCCATGTCGTTGCTCGGCGGCAGCTCCACGCTGCGCGTCTGGACCGACGGCGCCGAGCGCGCCCGGGTCTCCCTCCTGGGCACCATGAGCGAGTACTCCGTCGTGGCCGACGGCACCGATGTGTGGACCTACTCCAGCTCCGACGACGAGGTGGTCCGCTACAGCGTCAGCGACGCGGACCGCGCCCGCCTCGAGGCGATGGGCGAGGAGGCGCGAGCCGAGGCACTCGCGGAGAAGGCAGAGCTGCCCACCCCGCAGGAGGCCGCGGCCGAGGTGCTCGCCGGCGTGGAGGAGCACTCGACGGTGCGCGTCGACTCGCAGATCAGCGTGGCCGGCCGCGACGCCTACCAGCTCGTGATCACCCCCGACACCGACGGCACCCTCGTCGACCATGTGGTGCTCGCCGTCGACGGCGAGACCATGACCCCGCTGCGCGTCCAGACCTGGAGCACGCAGGATGAGACCGCCCCTGCGCTCGAGGTGTCGTTCACCGACGTGGACTTCAGCGCTCCGGCCGAGTCCGTGTTCCAGTTCTCCACCCCCGCCGGCGCCACCCAGCGCGACGTGGTGGTCCCGCTCCCCGAGGAGGGCACCGAGGTGCCCTCCCACGACGGCGAGCACCCGAAGCCGACCGTCATCGGCACCGGCTGGGAGAGCGTCGTCGAGCTCACCGGGGTGGACATGGCCAAGCTGATCGCCCAGGACCCGGGCGCCATCGGCGGCATGCCGGTCCCGTCCACCGGCTCCGACGAGGCCGGCGAGCTGATCGAGGAGTTCAAGCCCGAGCATGGGCCGGGCATGGACCTCGACGCCGCCGCCCTCTATGAGCAGCTCACCACCGAGGTGCCCGAGGGCCGGCTGCTCAGCTCCACGCTGCTGAGCGTGCTGGTGACCGACGACGGGCGCGTCCTGGTGGGCGCGGTCCCCGCCGAGACCCTGCGCGCGATGGCGTGAGCGCCCCCGCAATCCGCACCGAGGGGCTCACCAAGCGGTTCCGTTCCGGACAGGTGGCCGTGGACGGAATCGACCTGGTGGTGCCCCGCGGCGCCGTGTACGGCTTCCTCGGCCCCAACGGGTCGGGGAAGACCACCACCATCCGCATGCTTCTGGGGCTGGTCCAGCCGACGGCGGGCGCCGCCTGGCTCCTCGACCAACCCATGCCCGGGAGCGCTGGCACGGTGCTGCCGCGCGTGGGCGCCCTCGTCGAGGGGCCGGCGTTCCAGCCGTACCTGAGCGGCCGCGCCAACCTGGTCCGCCTCGACGCGTGCGACGCGACGGCGGACCCGGCCACCTCCCGCACCCGGATCGACACGGCCCTGGAGCGCGTGGGCCTCACCGCCGCCTCTGCGAAGCGGTACCGCCAGTACTCGCTGGGCATGAAACAGCGCCTTGGGCTGGCGGCCGCCCTCCTGCGCCCCCGCGAGCTGCTCGTCCTCGACGAGCCCACCAACGGCCTGGATCCCCAGGGCACGCGCGAGGTGCGCCACCTCATCCGCGAGCTCGCAGCGGAGGGCTCCACCGTGCTGGTCTCCTCCCACCTCCTGGCCGAGATCGACCAGGTGTGCTCGCACATCGGGATCATGGGGCAGGGCAGGCTCCTGGCCCAGGCGGAGCGGCACGAGCTGGCCGCCGACGACGACCCCCGGATCGTGGTGACCACCACCGTCGACGGGGTGGCCCCGGCGCGCGACGTGCTGGGTGCCCTCGGCCTGGCCGAGATCGGCGTCGACGGCGTGGAGCTGCAGGCCCGGCTCGGCGCCACCCCGCCCGAGCGGGTGTCCTCGGCACTGGTTCACGCGGGCGTGGACCTCGTCGGGCTCGAGGTCCGCCGTCGCAGCCTGGAGCAACTGTTCGTGGAGCTGACCGGGGAGGGTTTCGATGTCGCGCGCTAGGGGTTCCTTCGGGAGGCTGCTGCGCAGCGAGCTGCGCCTGCTCTTCGGGCGACGGCGCACGCTCGCGCTCCTCGCCGGGTTGGCGTTGGTGCCGCTGCTGCTCGCCGTCGTGCTGTTCATCGCGCAGGGCTCAGGACTTGAGGGGCAGGGGCCGGGATTCATCGGGCGGGTGACGGGCAACGGGCTGTTCCTGGTCGTCGCGGCGCTGTTCATGTGCCTGCCCTTCCTGCTGCCGCTGACCATCGCCATCACCGCCGGCGACGCAATCGCTGGCGAGGCGCAGGCGGGAACGCTGCGCTACCTGCTCACGCTGCCCGTCGCGCGGACCCGGCTACTGGTGGCCAAGGCCCTCGTGGCGCTCACGTTCGCCCTGGTCGCGGTGCTGGTGATCGCCGTCGTGGCGCTCGCCGCCGGCGGGGCGTTCTTCGGGCTGGGCGAACTGACGCTGCTCTCGGGCACCACGATCACCCTCGGTGAGGGGGTGGCGCGGATGGTGGGTGTCGCGGGGTATGTGGCGTTGTCGCTGACGGGGTTGGTGGTCGTCGGGCTGTTCATCTCCACCCTGACCGAGGTCCCCGTCGGTGCCATGGCTGCGACGGTGGTGGTCGCGGTGGTGTCGACGGTGCTCGACTCGCTCCCGCAGCTGGCGGCCATCCACCCGTACCTGCTCACGCACCACTGGTTCGACTTCGCCGAGTTCCTCCGCCTCGAGGTGGACTGGGGCGTGCTCGCGTCGGGGCTCCTGGTGCAGGTGGGCTGGGTCGCGGTGTTCGCGTCCTTGGCGTGGGCGAGGTTCCGCTCAGCCGACGTCACCTCTTGACCACTCGGATGGCGAGAACGCCGCCATCCCACCTCGGCTGCCGACTGCCGCGGCCTTGAGCACAGGGCTGTCCCGGGCCACGGTCACTTCGGCAGGGTCCTGGACCCCCCGAGCCAGCTGCCCGGCTGAGTCCGCTCATCTCCTGCCGTCGATGCGATCCGGGGTGATGATGGGAGTGGAAAGGATCGGTCATGGACGCGACGAGGCGGATCTGGCTGGTGGCGGCTCTGGCATGTGCGGGCGGGGCAGCGGTGGTGCTGGCCGGGCGACGGACGGGGGCGGTGCGTCCCGCGCGTCTCAGCGGTGTGTCGGCCGGCGGGATGCACTTCACATTGGTGGGTCACGGGCCCCGAACGGTCCTGATCATGCCGGGGGACCGGGCAGCATGCTCCCGTCCGGTCCGATGGCGATGATGTTGACCGAGGATTGGAACCACTATCTGGCCGCGGGATACCGCGTCTGCTTCGTGACCCGCGCTCGGAACATGCCGATCGGACACTCGATCGCCGACATGGCGGCAGATCATGCCCGATTCATCCGCGAAGAGCTGGGCGGGCAGGTCGACCTGGCGGTGGGCAAGTCCTATGGCGGGCTGATCGCCTCCTATCTCGCGGCGAATCACCCGGAGGTGGCGCGCTTCGTCGTAGCCGCGGGGGCCGCAGCCACCGTTCCCCAGGAGAGTAAGGAGGTCGACCGGCGCTGGGCGAGTCTGCGGGCTGAGGGTCGGCAGACCGAAGCCGCCGCGGCCGTACTGGAGACCGCTCAGAACTCGGCGGCCCACGCGTGAGTCGAATCTGGCCTGCCGCTGACGCCCGGACGTCGTGTCGTCCCTCCCTTCCACCTCGGGCGGACCCTTGACCAGGCGGGTCGCGCTGGGGTGTCAGGCGGATCGGAACTGCGTGGCACGACAGAGTGCGAGCTGGACGCGGACCCGACGATGGGTGACATCGCGTGCTACCTACCACGCTACTCTCACCGCGCCGGCGGCGCCTTAGGATCGGCCCATGGCGATCACACGCGACGACATGATCAGGATCCTGGCTGAGGCGGACCCGGTGGGGCTCATCGCGGGCGGCGCCCCGCAGGACGAGTACTCGGCAGAGGCCGACGCCATCCTCGAGCTTCGCGGCGTGCCCCAGGTGACCGAGATCACCGGCATCTTCGCCGTGAGCTTCAGTGAACCCGGGGCCTGCACCCGCGACACGGCCCGCTGGATCGCTGAGGAGATGGCGCGCCGGAGTTCCGGCTCCAGCTAACCGACGGGCCCCTAGCTCGGCTGCCGATCCGAGCGGCCTGGGGCGGTCACCCGTGGCGGATGTCGACGACGATCCGGGCCGGGTCGGACAGCGCGAACACGCGATAGGCGGTCCGCTCGTCGAGGCCGATCAGCACCTGCTGCTGCGCCTCGAACAGCCCACCGAAGGCGACCTCTTTCACCACATCAAGGGAGCCGCCGTCGACCGACGCGCCCGAGTAGCGCTCGGCCGACGGCGTAGTCCAGTCGATCCCGTAGATCCCGAGCTGGAGGAACGCATCCCCCTTGACGGCGAGCGGCTCCCCCGTCGGATCCTCGACGGCCTCGTCGACGAACCCGGCGAACCAACCGAGGTGAGGCTCGTCGCCGGTGAGGTCGAGCACCACGCGGTCGTACCCGTCGTGCAGCCCGACACGCACGCCCGTGATCTCCTGCGAGTTCTCGGGGACGGCCTGGGAGGGGTCCTGCTCGGACGGCCCCGTCAGCCAGGGGTGGAGCGATTCGTCGACGTCTGGGACGGGCGCCGCCGACGAGCTGGCGGGTGGTGACGTGGCGGGGCCCGGTGAGGTCTCGGAGGGGTCCGCCGGAACCGTGGATGTGTCGGACGTCTGTGGTGTGGGGGTGCTGGCGGCGGGGGTGGGAGAGGTGCTGGTCGGCTCGCTGGGGGCGGGTGCCTGCCCGCCCGAGCCGCCGGCGAGCAGCAGGGCCACCGCGGCCGTCGCGGCTGCTGCGCGTCGCATACTCCCACGGTACGCCTGGGATGCACGATCCACGAGGGCTGTGTGCCGGCGGCTCGGGCTGCTCGTCGGCGGAGCCGGATCGTGGCGCGGCGGCCTACCCTGGACCCTGTGAGCGAGTTGCGGATTGCACCTGGGCCCGGGCTGCCCGACGGTCTGGTGGTCCCTGCCGGCGAGCTGACCGAGCGCTTCTCGCATGCCTCCGGCCCGGGGGGTCAAGGCGTGAACACCTCGGACTCAAGGGTGCAGCTGTCCTTCGACGTGGCGGCCTCCGCGGTGCTCGACGATGTCCAGCGCGAGCGGCTGCTGCACCGGTTGAGGTCGCGGCTGGCGGGCACGGTCATCACCGTCGTGGCGTCCGGGTCGCGCTCGCAGCGCCAGAATCGGGTGGCCGCCAGGGAACTCCTGGCCGGCCTGCTCCGGGAGGGGCTCGCGCCGCCGTCGCCCCCGAGGCGGCGCACGCGCCCCACCCGAGGTTCCGTCGAGCGTCGGCTGACCACCAAGCGCAGGCACGGCGAGACCAAGCGCAATCGCGCCCGGCCCGAGGACGCGTAGGCCGCCGGCGGGCTGCCACGAGGGCCTTCGCCATACCGGGTGACCCCCGGGGTGTATTAGCTTGGGCGTCGGACAGCCTCCCGTGAGCAATCACCGGCGGCAGCCGCTCCCCCGCCCGAGCCACCAGGAGTCAGGCATGACAGAGCACGAGTCACGCAGCGAGTGCCCCGCGAAGGGTCACCGGCACCGCCTGACGGACCTCACCGGTCTGACCGCGGTGGTCACCGGCGGAGCGACCGGCATCGGCTACTTCACCGCCGAGGGGCTCGCGGCGCTCGGCGCCCGGGTCGTGATCGCCGGCCGGAGCCCTGAGAGGTTCCGAGCGGCGCGTGATGCGATCCAGGCGAGGATTCCGGGGGCGGAGGTCTCCTACCAGCCACTCGACCTGGCGGACCTGGCGACGGTGCGCGCGGCGGCGGAGCGGTTGCGGCAACTGCCGTCCGTCGACCTGCTGGTGGGAAACGCGGGGGCGATCGGGTACCCCGACCATGTGAGGCCCGCGGGGGACAGGGGCGTCCGAGCGCTGACCACCGCCGACGGCTACGAGCTCTTCTGGGGTACCAACTTCCTTGGCCACTACGCGCTGATCGCGGCGCTGCTGCCGCTGCTGAGCGCCTCAAGGGGGCGCTGCGTGCTCGTCGGCAGCATCGGGGATCGCGGTGCCCCGCTGGCGTCGGACGCTGTGCCGAGCCCCGATCTTCGGGCCTCGGACCTGGCGAAGTACGGCCAGTCGAAGCTTGCCACCACAACGCTCATGCATGAGATCGCCCGACGTCTGGCCCGCATGGGCGGTGGCGGGGCGGCCCTGGGCGCCCACCCGGGGACCGCAGTCGACTTCCTCTCCCCGCCGCGCGCAGGGGTCGCGATCAACCAGCCCGACGGCCCCCGCATCCTGCAAGCCCCTGTGCGCCTCTTCGCCCACGGCAAGCACGACGGCGCGCTGCCCGTGCTCACCGCCGCGGCGTGCCCCGAGGCGCGCAACGGCGACTACTGGGGCCCGCGAGGCGTCACCAGGGGTCGGCCGGTCAGGGTCCGCCCCAACCGGGCCACTCAAGACCCGGCCGGCGCGGCTCGGCTCATGAACTCGGCGGCAGCGCTCACGGGCCTGCGGCTGCCGCTCGGGTAGGGGCGTCCGCCGCCGGCGGCAAACGTGTGGGTCACCGCCGGCCAGGGAGGCGTTGGTTCCGCCCGCCGCCCGGCCGGCGGGACGGCATTGGTCACCGCCGACCGGGGGTGGCCGTCAGGCCGCGGCTTCCTCCGACGCGGCGGCGTCGGCGAGCTTGTCGGAGAGCGCGTGAAGCTCGGCGAGCTTGTCGGCGCCGGCCGTCACGCGGCCTTCCATCGTGACATCGGTGTTGAAGACGAGCCCGGTGGCCCCGACGACGTCTGCCTTGAGGTTCTCCATCAGCTGGGTGAGGGCCGTCGTCGCGCGGCCACCGCCACCGAAGCCGTAGCCCACGAACGCGACGGGCTTGGCCTCCCACTCGGCGTAGAGGTAGTCGATGGCGTTCTTCAGCGGCGCGGGGAAGAAGCCGTTGTACTCCGGAGTGACGATCAGGACCGCGTCGGCGGCGTCGATCGCGGCCTTCCAGGCCAGCGTGTGGGGCTTGGTGTAGACGCCGGAGCCGGCCGGGGCGTCCTCGTCGAGGAAGGGGAGGTTGATCTCCGCCAGGTCGAGCACGGTGAGGTCCCAGTGGGAGTCGAGGGTGTCGGCCACCCACTCGCTGACGGTGCCGCCGATGCGCTGGGGACGGGTGGACGAGACGATAAGGGCGAGATTGTTCACGCGTCAACTATGACACGAGATTGCTTGATCTTTCAATTACGCTCCAGGCGGACATTCCCGCCCGTCAGCGACCCCCTCCTTGTGCACGACACGCCGCTCGGATGGCCGCCCGGGGCCCTATAGGTACACAGCCCCGCACTCCGTCGGCGTTTCGTGCACGCCCACCCCGGGGCTCTCCCCCACGGGCACGACACGCCGCTCGGATGGCCGCCCGGGGCCCTATAGGTACACAGCCCCGCACTCCGTCGGCGTTTCGTGCACGCCCACCCCGGGGCTCTCCCCCACGGGCACGACACGCCGCTCGGATGGCCGCCCGGGGCCCTATAGGTACACAGCCCCGCACTCCGTCGGCGTTTCGTGCACGCCCACCCCGGGGCTCTCCCCCACGGGCACGACACGCCGCTCGGATGGCCGCCCGGGGCCCTATAGGTACACAGCCCCGCACTCCGTCGGCGTTTCGTGCGCGCATCTCCCCCGGCTCAGCGGGTGCCGCCGCGTAGGCCGGCGAGGATCTCACTCCACACCCCCGCCAAGTCGCCGTCGGGGGTCCACGGACCGCCGTCGGGGACGCCGGGGGGGTCCAGAAGGAGTCGCAGGTCGTCGTCGATCAGGAAGGTCACCGGGTCCCCGAACTGGTTGAGCATCACCACGAAGGGTGCGCCCTCTGAGAGGTTCCACGTGTTGTCGGGTGTGGCGGTGGCCTGGGAGATGGCGAGCACCAGGTCCCCTGGCAGCTCGCGCTGCACCCACTCGCCGCCGACGGCGGAGTCTGCGGGAAGGCCGCACACATAGCCGCGGTAGTACGAGCCGCGCTCAACGACGCCCAGCGAGTTGAGCCCGACGATCCCCGCGTTGTCGCTGCAGAGGGAGACCTCGTCGAGGAACGGCTCGGGGCTCACCTCGCGCTGGGCTACCCACAGCGGGATCAGGTCCTGGAGCAGCTGGGCGCCGCCTGCGCGGTTGCCCCACCCGCCGACCCACTCGCAGTTGACGGTCTCGGCGGAGACGACGCGGCGGGTGCCGTCGGGGTAGTCGAGCACCACGTGGTAGGTGATGCCGCCCATCTCGGTGCACGCCTCGTAGTCGGGGCTGGGCAACGCGTTGATGGCGTCGACGACGCGGTCGGGGTCGGTGGTCAGTGGCTCGATCGGGCCAACCCCGCCGAACGTCTCCCAACGGTCGCCGCAGAGCCATGCCCTCGCTGCGCCGTCGGGGAGGTTCTCGGTGCCGGGAAGCTCCTCGGCCGCGAGCGTGCCGGTCTGGATGTCGTCGCACACCTGCGAGACCAGGCCGTCGCCACGCTCGTCCGGGAGGACGACGGGGGTCGGGCTGGGCGAAGGGACAGGTCCGCCGTCGATGCCCTGCGCCTCGACGATGCGCGCCTCGAGGGCCACCTCCAGCGGCCCCCACATCCAGCGGGCAGTGCCGTCGTCCCACCAGTAGGTGGCGTCGATCCGGTGGAGCGAGACCGGATCCCCCGTCGGCGTGAGCAGGACGAGGTCCGGGAGGGGCGCCTCCCACCCAACGTCGGTGCTTGCCAGAGCGTCGCCGGACTGGAGGGCGGCAAGGAGATCGGCGGTGAGCTCGGCGTCCAGCTCGACAGCCGACCCGTCCGCGCGGCAGGCGACGGCCCGCGCCAGGCCGTCCAGCGCCACGGGGCGGAGGACGGAGGCGTAGGAGGAGTCACACAACGCCGCCCCCGTGAACTGGAACCCGGTCTCCTCGCGCTCGGCCTTCCACAGGTCGCGGAGCTGCGCCAGGTAACCAGCGCCATCCGCGCGGAACACGTCGAACATCTCGGCGCCGTCGCGGAGGTCGCCACAGCCCGCGATCCGCACCGCACGGTGCACGCCGTCTGCGTACTCCACCACGACGGTGTAGTCGAGCGGATTCGGCATGCAGTCCAGCACGCCGACCGACTTCTCCAGCGCGTTGAACGCCGCGACGGCGTCCTGGGCGCGCGCCACGAGCGGATCCGGCGCGCCCACGAGCTCCAACTCGGATCCGGTGTCCGAACGCCCGCACAGCCAGACGCGGGTGGCACCGTCGGGGAGGTCGTCGCCGACGAGGGATTCGGCTCCGGTGAGGGGGTCGCGGCAGGGGTCGGGGACCAGTGGTGTCGCGGCGGGGGTGGGGCTCGGCGTGGCCAGCACCACCGACGGCGGCGCCGTCAGCTGAAGCGCCAGCGGCGTGGCCATGCCCACGACCGCGACCACGGCCGCGGCCGCGACGCCCATCCGACGGTGACGGGCGCGGCTGCGGGCGTTGGCCGCCCAGCCGCGGGAGTTCGGGCGGGGCGGAACGCCGTCGCGGAGGGCATCGGAGAATTCCTGTTCGTTCATGGCCTGTCCTCCTGAGTGAGGTGGGGGGAGACGCGCAGAGCGGCAAGCCCGCGGCTGACGTGGGAGGTGACGGTCCCCTCGGGGATGCCGAGCAGCTGGGCCACCTCGCGGGTGGGGCGGTCCTCGAAGTAGCGCAGCACGAGGCACGTGCGCTGGAGTCGCGGGAGAGTGGCGAGGGCGCGGTGGACGTCGGTGCCGAGCGAGGGTTCGCCTGCGTCGGACGGCCGGTCCGGCGGGCTGTCGGATGGCACCTCGGATCGCCATTGCAGGCGTCGCCACCAGGAGATGAACGTGCGGTACATCGTCGTGCGGACGTAGGCCTCGAAGTGGTGGTCGTTGTCGAAGGAGCCGTAGCGGCCGTAGGTCTTGGACAGCGCCGTCTGGACGAGGTCCTCGGCGTGCTGCCGGTCCCCTGTGAGCAGCCAGGCGGCCGCCCACAGATCCCCGCCACGGGCGGCGACATACCTGTCGAAGCCGCCGGCGCCGGCCTCGACCGCGTGCTCCATCACTGCCTCCATACCCCCCTAGACGCGGTGAGCCGTCCGCTTCACTGCACTGGGATCAGCGAACCAGACCCGACATGTCCAGAACGGCAGCCGAGTCGCGAACCGCGGTCATTCCGAGCTAGCAGACCTTGCGGGCTCACGCGAGATGACCGCGAGGGTGGGGACGGCAGGGCGGGCTGCGCTCCGACCTGGCAGGACCGGGCGCTGGGCTCCCCCCTCACGCGAGATGCCCGCGAGGGTGGGGGACGGCAGGGCGGCTGCGCGCAGTGATGCCCAACCCGACGATCGCCCGGCTGGCGTCCCGCTTAAGCAGATGCGAGCCAGGGCCGCCCTGCCGGCGCCCGCCCGGGGCCAGCCACGCTACAGGCCCCCAGTGCGGGGAGACGTGAGACGAGGCCCGGGCGGCCTCACCTACCCGACCATCGACAATCGCGCAGCGACGGAACGACGGTGGACAAGGGCCGCACGGGCCTCGTGTCATGGCTCCCCGCACCGTTCGCGAGAAGCCTCGACGGGCTGGGCCGCGGCTGGCTCACCCAGCCGGGCGGGCCGCGAGGCGGTCGCGGACCTGCTTGCGCAACACTTTCCCCAGCATCGACTTCGGCAGCTCGTCGACCACCACCACCTCGCGCGGCACCTTGTAGGCGGCCAGTCGCTCCCGGCACCACGTGCGGACAGCCTCCGGATGCACCGTGGCGCCCGGGCGCGGGACCACCTCCGCCACCACGCGCTCTCCCCCGCCCTCCAGCGTGAGGCCCACGACGGCGGCGTCGTCGATGTCCTCGTGGGAGCGCAGCACCGCCTCCACCTCCGTGGGCGAGACGTTGAACCCGCCGGTGATGATGAGTTCCTTGACCCTGTCCACGATGGTGGTGAAGCCGTCGGCGTCGACTGTGACGAGGTCGCCGGTGCGCAGCCACCCGCCGGGGAGCAACACTGCGTCGGTCTCCTCCGGCGCGTTCCAGTAGCCCTGGAAGACCTGCGGGCCGGCCAGCAACAGCTCGCCGCGCTGCCCGCGGGGGACATCGCGGGAGGGATCGTCGGGGTCCACCACGCGCATCCGGGTGCTCGGGAACGGGATGCCGATCGTGCCGGTGCGTCGCGACGGGTGGAACGGGTTACCAAGCGCAACGGGCGCGGTCTCGGTGAGCCCGTAGCCCTCGACGAGCAGGCCCCCGGCCACGCTCTCCCACAGCTCGACGATGGGATCGGTCAGGTTCATCGCCCCGGAGATGCAGAACCTGGCCGACTTCAGGCTCACGCCCCGCTCGAGCGCCCGGCGAGCCGTCTTCTCGTAGATCGGCGGCACCGCGCAGTACACCGTCGGCGGGGTGGCGCGGGCCGCGTCGAGCACCAGGTCCGCGTCGAAGCTCGGGAACAGCACGATGCGGGCGCGCTTGAGGATGCCGAAGGTCAGGTACAGCGTCATGCCGAACGCGTGGAACATCGGCAGGACGGCGTAGATCACCTCGCGGCCGTCGACGGCGTCGTGCATCCACGCGGCGCCCTGCAGCGCGTTGGCGTAGAGGTTGCGGTGGGTGAGGATGGCGCCCTTGGCGCGGCCGGTGGTGCCGCTGGTGTACTGGATGACCGCCACGTCGTCGACGGTGGGGCGCGGATGCCCAGAATCCAGGGCCGGCGCGCGGAGCAGGTCCTCCCACGGCATGGTGCCGGGAGCGGGCTGCGTCAGCCGGGCGCGGGTGGCGCGGAGCTTCGGCACGGGCAGGTGCAGGGCCAACCGCTTGACCAGCGGGAAGGCGCGCAGGAGGTTCACCGAGACGATGTGCTCAACCTCGATGTCGGCCGGCCGCTCGCGGATCTTCGACACGGCGGCGTCCCAGGCGATGACGACGCGGGCGCCGTGGTCCTCGAACAGGTGCCGCAGCTCGCGGGCCGTGTACAGAGGGTTGTGCTCCACGACGATGGCCCCGAGCCGCAGCGCGGCGTAGAACGCGACAACGTGCTGCGGGCAGTTGGGCAGGACGATCGCCACCCTGTCACCCTGGCGGACGCCGAGGCGTCGCAGACCCTCCGCGGCACGGGCGATCTGCTCGCCGAGGCTCCGGTAGGTGGTCTCGCGGCCGAAGAACTGCAGCGCCACGTCGTCGCCGCCCTGGGCGACCGCCCCCTCGCACATCTCCACCAGGGACGTCTGCGGTATGTCGATGTCTGCCGGGACCCCCGGCTGGTAGTGCTGCACCCAAGGGCGTTCGTCGGTCATGGGTCCCATCCTGTCAGGGTGCGCCTTGGCTCCCGCCGGTGGCCCCGTGCAGGTCCCAGCCGAGGTCCGCGGAAACGAGCCGCCAGTGCCCGGTAGCCCGGAGGGTCCGCCGCGGGAGGACGCTCACTGGGGGACCGTCTCCGCGGCGGGCGCGGGGATCGTCAGCCGTCGATGTCCATATCGCCGGCGAAATGGCGGAACTGCTCCTTGGTGGCGTGCATCTCCCAGAGCCGCTCGGCGAGCACCGCGGGATCCTTGCGGGGGTGCCCCTCGATGATGCCGCCCGGGATGATCAGCTGCGTGACGTGGATGTGGTCCGGCTTGAGTGCGTCGTGGAGCATCTGGCCCAGGGCGGACTCGCCCTCGAACGCCACCGACGTGCCCGCGAACTTCGCCACCGGCCGCACCGCGCTGCCGCCGTTGACGAGCAGCACCGTGCCGCCGCCGCGGAAACGCATGTGCTGCATGACGTGATGGATCGCCACGAGCGGCCCGTAGACCGAGAACTCGATCGCCGGCTGGAGATCCTCGACGGTGGTCTCCAGCACCGGGCGGAGGAACTCCTTCGCGGGCAGCGGGCTGTACTGGAGCACGTCGATGGGTCCGAGGTCCGCCGCTGCGTCGTCGAGCGCGGCGCGCAGGGAATCATGGTCCCTGACGTTGGCCACGTACCCGCGCGCGGTGATGCCCTCACCTGCCAACTCCTCGGCGAGCGCGTGCACCCGCGCGGCGGTGCGTGAGATGAGCGCCACCGCGAATCCCTCACGGGCGAAGCGTCGGGCGACGGCGGCGCCGAGGCCGGATCCAGCACCGATGATGGCGAGCGTGGGCATGGTGACCTCCTGTGGTCGTCGTTGACTACCCACCGAGCCTATCGACCGGATACAGCGGTGAGGCGCGGCTTGGTCGACAACGCCTCACAAGGCTGAAGTCACTACGCGGTCAGCCCACGTGGTCGTCGAGGCGGAAGCCGATCTTGAGCCCCACCTGGTAGTGGGCCACCTTCCCGTCCTCGATGTGGCCTCGGATCTCGGTGACCTCGAACCAGTCGAGGTGCTGGACGGTCTGAGCCGCGCGGGCCACAGCGCCGTCGATGGCCTGTTCGAGACCCTGGGTCGAGCTCCCGACGATCTCGATGATCTTGTAGGTGTGTTCGCTCATGACAAAGAACTCCCTCGTTCAGTGGCGGCACGGCACCGTCGATCCAGCCCACATTAGGCGAGGGGGGCCCAGGCCGCCCGGCAACGGCTCACTGCGGTTCGTGGCGAGCGTCGGAATTCCGTGCGCCGCCGAACTTGGTGGGACTGTGGGGGCGGTCTCACCTCGCCGCGACACCCGCGACAGCAACAGCCCGTAGAGCACCGCCATCACGGAGACGACGACGGTGAACGCCCCGACGAGCGGGCGGGCCGCGTGCCGCCCCGCGCCCATTGCCCCCCCCGGGGGCGCGCATCGGGCCCCACCACGCGCGCCCATGGGGGATGCTGCTCCCATGGCCCCCTCCGATTCGGCGCCGGCCACGGCGCATCCTCCCCCGGCCGCCGCGACGTGGTCGGCCCGGGATCTGCTCCCCGCCGCGGGCGTCTCGCTCTCCGCGGTGCTGCTGTTCGCGTTCCAGCTGGCGGGGTGGGGTCACGCACTCCTGGCGCTCAGCCTGCTGGCGGCCTCCCTGCTGCACCGCGAGCTGGCCAAGGACCTGCTGCTGATCGGGGTGGGCATCGCCATCGTCAGCGCCACCTCCGTCGAGGCCGACGTCAGTTGGGACCGGTTCCTCACCATCGGCGTCGTGCTGATCCTGGCTGTCACCGTGCCGCTGCTGATCGACCGGCTCGTCTACCGCCGACGCGCCATCACCTTCCCGTGGCGCGGCGAGCACCGGTGGACGCGCCTCGAGCTGGTCTACGTCCTGGCCGTGCCGTTCCTGGGCTGGGCGATCCTGCCGTTCTACTTCATCCGCTCCGGCGCCTACCTCAACTGGCCCCACATCACCGACGCCAGCGAGCTCGCGCGATTCTTCGTCGGCGTCAACGCGGTGGGCACCTGGGACGAGCTGTTCTTCATCTGCACCTGCTTCGCGCTGCTGCGGCGACACTTCCCGGTCTGGCTGGCCAACCTGCTCCAGGCCACCATCTTCGTTTCGTTCCTCTGGGAGCTCGGCTACCGGGAGTGGGGGCCGCTGCTGACCGTGCCGTTCGCGCTGGTCCAGGGGTTCCTGTTCGCGCGCACCGGGTCCCTTCTCTACGTCCTGGTGGTCCACCTGCTCTTCGACGCCATCGTCTTCATGGCCATCGTGCACGCCCACAACCCGGACATGTTCGCGATCTTCATCTACTGAGCCCCGGCTCCGGTCAGCCGGGCCAGGACTGCCAGGGCGTCGTCCGCTCTCGCAGCCGGGACGAGCAGGTGGTCGTGGTGGCGGCCGGCGATCACGTTGCAGCTGATGCCCGCCTCCGCCAGCGCGACACTGACCGCGGCCGTCAATCCGACGGCGGCCAGCGACGAGTGCACCGTCAGCGTGATCCATCGCGCGACGAAGTCGTATCCGAGCCCGAGCCGGTTTGCGTCCTCCTCGCGCACCACGAGGCTGAGCCCCTCGGGTTCGACGACGCTCGCCTGCGCCACGGCGTCCACCGGAGCGGCCGCGGTCACGAACACGTAGCGGCCGTCGCGCAGCTCGGGCCTCAGGTCCGCCAGGAGTGTGGTCAGGTCGGTCTCACCGGTCATGGCAGCAGTGTGCCTGGGGGACCGTCGGCGCGCCCGGAGCCCCGCCCGGGATCACCCCCGTCGGGGGAGGGCGACGGCGTGCGATCTCCCTCCGGTGAGGAGACCGCACGGAGCTGGCCCCAGGAGGGCGCGTGGTCGCGGTCCGCGGCTCAGACCTCGGCGAGGCCTGGGAGGGCCGGGCGCTGGCGAGGTTGCGCTACGGATTCACCTTCGCGGCATCATCGACGGCGTCACCTCGGGCCGTGAGCCGGCACGATGACGACGTTGCCCACCTTCCGCCCGGAGTCCACGCGACGGTAGGCCTCGGGCAGGGCGTCCAGCCCGCCGAGGACCTCCGTCGCGGCATCGAATCGGCCGTCGGCCACCAGACCGAGCAGGTAGGCGAAGTCCTCTCTGCGTTCGGGGGCGGCTCCGGCGATCACCCTGCCGCGCGCGCGGACGGTGTCCCACAGGCCGGCCACGGCGAGGATCACCGATCCGTCGGGCGCCGACAGACGCAGCCCCTCCTCGCGGGTGATGGTGCCGACCGCGTCGACGACGACGTCGTAGGTCCCGGTGAGCTGCGAGACCGGGGTCCGGGTGTAATCGACCACCCGGTCTGCGCCCCAGGCGGTGACCACGGCAGCGTTGGGGCCGCTGGCGACGGCGGTGACGTCGGCCCCCATCAGCGTCGCGAGCTGGACCGCCGCCCCGCCCACCGATCCGGATGCGCCGTTGACGAGCACGGACTGGCCTGCCTGGAGGTGTGCGCGGTCGCGTAGGAAGTACAGCGCCGTCGTCCCGCCGAACAGGGCGCCCGCGGCGTCGGCGTGCGCCACCCCGTCGGGCGTGGGGACGACGCGGACGGCCGGCACCGTGAGGTACTCGGCGTGGGCGCCGAGGCGGGTGCCGCTCATGCCCGCCACGCGGTCACCGACGCCAACACCCTCCACCCCGTCCCCGACCCGGGTCACCTCCCCGGAGAAGCAGGCCCCGAGCACCTGCCGCCTCGGCCCACGCAGCCCGATGCCCAGGCGGGCCAGCAGCCCGAAGCCGGCCGGGAAGCGGCCGGCGCGCATCCGCGCGTCTCCGGACGTGACGGCCGCGGCCTCCACGCGGACGAGCACCTCTCCGCGACCCGGCGTCGGTGAGGCGACCTCGGCGATGTCGACGTCCTCCGGCGGTCCGTAGCGGTGCACCACTGCTGCCCTCATCATGTCCCCTTACAGGTGTAAGTCTGTCGCGACCACTGTAGCCTTACAGGCGTAAGGACACAAGGAGGATCCGTGGACCGTCGTGAGCCGTTGAGCGCTGGCAGGATCGTCGCGGCGGCGGTGTCGGTTGCCGACCGCGGCGGGCTGTCCGCGGTCAGCATGCGCACCGTCGGCCGAGAGCTCGGCGTGGAGGCGATGTCGCTGTACCACCACGTGGCCAACAAAGAGGCGCTCCTCGACGCGCTGGCCGACTGGATCTACGGGCGGATCGAACTGCCGCTGGCCGGTGAGGGGTGGCGCGAGGGAATGACGCGGCGGGCATCGTCGGCCCGGGCCGTCCTGGCGGCGCATCCGTGGGCGTTGGGGCTGATCGAGTCGCGGACCAGCCCTGGGCCATCGCTGCTGGCACACCACGACGCAGTGCTCGGCTGCCTCCGCCGAGCGGGCTTCCCGCTCAGGCTGGCCTCCCACGCCTTCTCCGTGATCGACGCCTATGTCTACGGGTTCGTCCTCACCGAGCAGAACCTTCCCTTCGATTCCGCGTCCGCAGAGGGGGCCGGGGACTACGCCACCGCGGTGGAGGCGCTGCTGCAGCCGTACCCCCACCTGGCGGCGCTCGTCGGCGAACTGGCTGAGGGCTACACCTTCGCCGACGAGTTCGGCTACGGGCTGAACCTCATCCTCGACGAAATCGGCAGGCGTCTGGACGAACCGTCCCGGTAGAGCCTCAGTGCTCGACGTCCGCGGCTCGCACCGCGCGCACGTCGAGGCCGGTGATGCCCTCGAAGTCACTCGGGTTGGCCGTGTACAGGGGGAGCCCCCGAGACAGTGCGGTGGCTGCGATGAGCGCGTCGTACGCCCGTGGGGGGGGGGGGGGGGCCCCCGCCCCCCCCCCCCCCGCCCCCCACCCCCACCCCCCCGCCCCCCCCCCCGCGCCACCGCAGGGGTAGGAGTAGGGCGACGGCCG
>JAPUEL010000052.1:8549-33695 GCA_027492545.1 Propionibacteriaceae bacterium | reverse complement strand
TCGGGGGGGGGGGGGTTTCCGGGGGGCCCCCCCGTTCTCTGGGGGGTGGCGGGTATGCGGGGGTCGCCCGCGGGGGGGGGGGGTGGGCGGCCCGCCGCACGCAACGAGGCCGCCACAATGCCGAACGCCCGCGCCGCGGCCCCGTCGAACGGGATGGGATCGAAGTCGGCCTCGGCCTGTTGCACCAGCGCCTGGCGCGCGGCCCGCTCCGCCGGGGTCCGGGCCACGTGCGGACCCACCGACAGCTCCGCCAAGGTCACCGCGGTGACGAGAGGCTCGCCCGGCAGCGAAAGGGGGTCCAGAACCCCGAGGTCGATGACGGCCGACGTATCGAGGATGCCTTCCGCTGCCTGGCGCCCTGTGCCCGCGGTCACAGTGATGGATCCAGCACGTGGTCGACCTCAGCCCTGAGCGCCACGGCGTCCACCCGAGGCAGCGCGCTCCACCGCTCCACCAGTTGGGACGCCCCCCACCGTCGGCGCGGCAACGGCACGACGGCGGCAACCGGCTCACCGTCTCGCGTGACGGTGAAGCTCTCTCCCTGCGCCACCCGGGCAAGCATGTCGGCGCTTCGGTTGCGCAGGTCTCGGACGCTCACGATTCCCATGCCCCCACTGTATCACCGGTGATACTGGGCAGCCGCGGGGTGGCGATCCTGACGTGGTCGGTGGAGATCTGCCCGTCCACGAGGCTCTCACGGAAGCCGAGCGCAGCCTGGGGGTCGTGGCGGGCCAACGCATTGACCATCCGATGCGCCAGCAGCCAGAGGCGGTGGGCCTCAGCCTCCAGCGACTCCGCCAGCTCGTGACGGGAGGCGACGGCGACCCCGCACCACCGTCGGATCAGCTCCAGCGCCGGGCGCTCGGCCTCGGCGTACCAGACGTAGCGGTCCTGCGGGCTCCCGTGGAACCCGTCCTCGTCACCGCTCCAACCGTACGTCCGACCGTACGGGCCCCAGCCGCTCCAGCCATGGCTCGCCGGCAGAGGCTCCGCGGCGTAGGCCGTCGCCAGAACCGCGGCGGGATTGGCGGCGCACACCGCCGCCGCGATGTGGGAGCCGCCGACGGCGGAGACCCGTTGACCCGACTCGTGCGCCATCACACCGCACCCGGCCAGGAGATCGTCGAGGTTGCAGCCGGTGAGCCGCTCCACCTCGGAGGGCTCGTGGATCATCACCTCACCCTGGCCGTCCACGGTGGCGGCCGACGGGGGGACCAGCCGGAACGCCATCCGCATCGCGACCAGCGTCGAGCTCCCCACCCGTTGGGCCCGCATGAGCTGCTCAGCGGCAACGATGGCCTGGTGCTCGGCCACATCCTCCCAGCGGCACTTGAGCCTGCTGGCCGCCACCTCCCGCTCGCGACCGTCGTCGAACCTGATCACGTAGCGGTCCCGCTTCGGCCGCGGGACGACGGCGACGATCTCCACCTGGCTCGGCGGCGTCCTCCCGTAGTCGCTCGCGTAGTGGGCCCATTGCTCTCCGACCTGCACGTGCGTTCCTTCCTCTTGCCGGCCAACGACCCCCATGCAACCGAGCCGCCGCCTCCGCTTCAAGGCCCCGAGGGGCATCTGTGGACAACTCCGGCGATGCGCAGAGCGTGCTGTGGATATCGGTTGGTGCCGCTTGAGGTCGGCGCCCGAGGGTGGATCGCGTGCCGCAGGGGGTTCCATGAGGTCTCCCGGCGATGCAGACTGGCCCCATCGCCGTCTGGACGGGCGGCGCAGAGGAAGGGACAGTCATGCCGCACGGAGACATCACCCACATCGACATCCCGGTCACGGACCTGGACCAGGCCTCTGCGTTCTACCGCGACCTGTTCGGCTGGCAGATCGCCGAGCTGCCGGGCTTCGAGGGCTACCCCATGTGGCAGGCCCCCAACCAGATCAGCGGCGGCGGCCTCGCCCCGCGCTCGGAGGACTTCACCCAGCCCCGCTCCTACGTCGAGGTCGACTCCATCGACGACGCCCTGGCCAAGGCCGAGGCGAACGGCGGCCGGGTGCTGATGGCCAAGGCCCCGATCAGCGACACGAGCTGGTGGGCCATCTTCGAGGACCCCTTCGGCAACCACATCGGCCTCTACGAGGGCGTCACCGAGACCTGAGCCAGGCGGCCTGCGCGGCCGGCCGCGGTCGTGGTTCGTCGACCACCCGCGACCACCACCGGACGCCAGGCCTGGCCGGAGAGCGGGCCGAGGGCCCGGACGGGTACCCTCGTCCGTTATGGAACCCCGAGACGTCGAGTGGGTTCGGGAGTTCGCGGAGCCCGAGCTGAAGCGGGTATTCGGCGCATCCACCTACTTCCGGGGGAAGAGTTACCACGAGTCCGGGCACGTCCGCGACCTCTACGCCGCGCCCGACGAGCTCTCCGCGACTGTGCGCGGGAGCGGGCGCCAGGTCTACGAGGTGGAGGTCACCCGCTCGGGCCGGCGTCTCGACAGCTGGTGCAGCTGCCCGATGGGGCGCTCCTGCAAGCACGTCGTCGCTGTGCTGCTCGCGGCCAGGGCCCGGCTCCACGGCCGCACCGGTGTCCAGACCTGGGAGACCGAGCTGGGCAAGCTCGTCGACGTGGGCGACGCCGCGGCCGGCACCGGCCGGGCCATGGCGCTGGAGTTCGCCGTCGCGCCCGCTTACCACGGCGCCATCGCCACGCGCATCACGCTCCAGCCCCTCCGCGAGGGGGTCCGCACTCCCTGGGTGAAGACCGGCGCGTCCTGGGGGGACGTCACCCAAGCCTGGAAGTCGGCCGAGCTCAACCACGCGCAGCGCGCCTCGCTCGCGCAGCTGCACGCCCTGAGCCCGGAGAACGCCTACTCATACGGCACGCCCTCGACGGTGGACCTCGCGGCCCTCGGGCCCCTCTGCTGGCCGCTGCTGAAGCGGGTGGTCGCCACCGGGGTGGAGCTCATCGCCGGCGAGGGGCTGCGCAGCGTACGGATCTGCGACGGTCCCGCCACCGTGTCCCTCGACCTCACCCGCACCCCGGATGGCGGCATCAAGGCCCATCCCCGCGCCTCCGTCGTCGATCCCGCCGAGACGGGCCGGACCCTGCTGTTCGGGAGCCCGGCGCACGGGGTGGGGCATCTCGACGGCGGCGTGCTGCGGCTCTGGCAGCTGGCTGCCCCGCCCGCAGAGGGCCTGGACCGCCTCCTCCTCGCCGGACACGCCGTCGCCATCCCCGGCGAGGACGTCAACCGCTTCCTCACCCTGTACTACCCGGCGCTCGCCCGCGCGGGGGCAGTGACCACCTCGGACGGCACCGTCGAGGCGCCCGATGTCAGGCCGCCGGCCATGAGCCTGCGCATCGCGCACCTTCCCGGCCACGTGGCCCGGCTCGGCTGGGGCTTCGGCTACCCCTCCCCGGTGGCCGGCGAGGGCGACACGCACGTCCCCCTCGTCCACTCGGCCGGGGACCCGCCGCGCGACGTGCCCACCGAGCGGCGCCTCACCGACGAGGTGGTGGCGCTGCTCAGCATCATCGACCCCTTGCTCCTCGAGGCCGACCCGCGCCCCACACTGATCCCCCACCTCGAGTTAAACGGCATGGCGGCCGCGGCCTTCCTCACCGACACCCTCCCCCACCTGCTGGATGCCGGGGTGCACGTTGAGCACGAGGGAGACCCCGCCGCCTACGAGGAGGCGTCCGAGGCCCCCGTCGTGCTGCTGACGGCCGAGGACTCCGAGGACCGCGACTGGTTCAACCTGCACATCACGGTGACGGTCGACGGCCAGGAGGTGCCTTTCCAGCAGTTGTTCCTGGCGCTGGCCTCCGGCGACGACGCGCTGCTGCTGGACTCCGGCACCTGGTTCCGCCTCGACATCCCCGAGCTGCAGGATCTGCGCCGGCTCATCGAGGAGGCCCGCGAGCTCACCGACGGCGACCCCACCGGCCCGCTGCGCATCGGCCCCTACCAGGCGGCGCTGTGGGAGGAGCTGGTGGAGCTGGGCGTGATCGCCCGCCAGAGCAAGCGATGGCTGGCCGCCGTCGAACGCCTGCTGCCCGATGCGGACCGCGCCGAGGTGCCCGTGCCCGCGGGGCTCGACGCGACACTGCGCCCGTACCAGCTGCGCGGCTACGAGTGGCTGACCGCCCTGTGGGACGCCGGGCTGGGCGGGGTGCTCGCCGACGACATGGGCCTGGGCAAGACCCTCCAGACCCTCGCCCTGCTGGAGCGGGCCCGCGAGGCGGGCGAGCTGGACGGCCGGCCCGTGCTCGTCGTCGCCCCTGCCAGCGTGGTGGGCACCTGGGTGGACGAGGCGGAGAAATTCGCGCCGGAGTTGAGGGTCGCGGCCATCACGGCGACGGGGAAGCGCCGGGGCGACGATGTCGCGGCGGCTGTGGCCGGAGCGCAGGTCGTGGTCACCTCGTACACGCTGATGCGCCTCGAGGACGCCGAATACCGGGCCCTCCCGTGGAGCGGGCTGATCCTCGACGAGGCCCAGTTTGTGAAGAACCACCGCTCCCGCACCTATCAGGCGGCCAGGCGCATGGGTGCCCCGTTCACGCTGGCCATCACCGGCACCCCGCTGGAGAACTCGCTGATGGACCTGTGGTCCATGCTCTCGCTGAGCGCGCCCGGCCTGTTTCCGCGCCCGGACCACTTCACCGAGCGGTTCCGCAAGCCCATCGAGGTGGAGCGGAGCAGCGAGGCCCTGGAGGTGCTCCGGCGCCGGATCCGCCCGTTCGTGTTGCGCCGCACCAAGCGTGAGGTGGTCCAGGAACTGCCGGAGAAGATCGAGCAGGTCCAGCGCGTGGAGCTGACGCCCGCGCACCGCAAGGTGTACGACCGCTACCTCCAGCGCGAGCGGCAACGCGTCCTGGGGATGCTGGACGACATGGACCGCAACCGGGTGGCGATCTTCCGCGCGCTCACCATGCTGCGCCAGCTGGCGCTGGACCCAGTGCTGGTGGAGGCCGCGCACGCCCCCGCGGCGCCGTCGGCAAAGGTCACCTCGCTGGTGGAGCAGGTGACCGAGCTGGCCGCGGAGGGGCACCGTGCCCTCGTGTTCAGCAGCTTCACCGGCTACCTCAAGCTCGTGCGCGAGGCCCTCGACGAGGCCGGCATCAGCTACGTCTATCTCGACGGCAGGACGCGGGACCGGCCGGCCAGGATCTCGCAGTTCCGCGAGGGCGACGACCCGGTGTTCCTCATCTCGCTCAAGGCCGGCGGCTTCGGCCTGACGCTGACGGAGGCCGACTACGTCTTCGTCCTCGATCCGTGGTGGAACCCGGCCGCTGAGAATCAGGCCATCGACCGGACGCACCGGATCGGGCAGACGCGCTCGGTCAACGTCTACCGGATGGTCTCGGAGGACACCATCGAGGAGAAGGTGGTGGCGCTCCAGGAGCGCAAGCGCGACCTGTTCACCTCCGTCATCGACTCAGGCTCGTTCTCCTCGGGAGCCATCACCGCCGCCGACATCCGCGGCCTCTTCGACCAGTGACCGCCGACGGTGGGTCCGAGGGCAACCCGCTTGTCTGAGCTCCATCTCGTGCAAGGCTGGTGACATGAGTATGGACGCGCAGGACGGAAGCATCGACGGCCTCGAGCAGCTGGACGCCGAACAGATCGCAGACTCCGAACACCCCTACGGCGAGGTGACCGCCGAGGACCTCGGCACCGGCGACCTGATCGACGACGGCGCCGACGCGGCCGCCATGATCCCCGAGGACCCGCAGACACCGGTGGACGCGGCCCTCCACACCGACGACATCGACCACGACGAGACCATCGACGAGCGGCTCGCCCAGGAGGAGCCGGACCCGTCGTCACGCGTCACCTACGGCCCGTAGGGTCGGAGAGGAATGCTGCAGGTCCAGAACTTGACCCGACGCTTCGGCGAGCTGACCGCCGTCGACGACGTCACCTTCCGCGTCCCCGCCGGGGCGATGGTGGGCTTCGTCGGCGGGAACGGCGCCGGCAAGACCACCACCATGCGCATGATCATGGGGGTGCTCCAGCCCACCGCCGGCGAGGTCCTGTGGGGCGGCCGTCCGGCCGCGCAGGCGGATCGGGCCCGGTTCGGCTACATGCCGGAGGAACGGGGCCTCTACCCCAAGCAGCCGGTGCTCGGGCAGCTGGTCTACCTGGGGAGGCTCCATGGGATGGACCGCGACGCAGCCCGCGCACGCGCCCACGAGCTGCTCGAGCGGTTCGGCCTGGGAGAGCGGACCAGGGACAAGGTGGAGGCGTTGTCCCTGGGCAACCAGCAGCGGGCCCAGATCATCGCGGCCGTCCTCGGCCATCCGCGTGCGCTCATCCTCGACGAGCCCTTCTCCGGCCTGGATCCCACGGCGGTGGACCAGATGGCCGAGCTGCTGCGGGAGCACACCTCGGCCGGGGTCCCCGTGCTGTTCAGCAGCCACCAGCTCGAGCTGGTCGAGCGGCTCTGTGACCGGCTCGTCGTCCTGCATCGCGGGCGGGTCGTGGCCGATGGCACCGTCGACGACCTCCGCGCCGGCGCGCCCCTCCGGTACCGGCTCGTGACCGACAGCTCCCCCTCGTGGGTGCCCGGCGTCCCCGGCATCCGCGTGGTCGAGCAGAGCGACACCGGCATGGTCGTCGTCGAGCCCGACGATGATGACGCGGTCCAGCGCCTGCTCGCCGCCGCCCTCGCCCGGGGCCCGGTGCGGGAGTTGGCCAGGGTCGTGCCGAGCCTCAGCGAGATCTACCGGGAGGTGGCGTCAGTATGACCAGCACGCAATCCTTGACCCGGGCCGACGATCGGCGCCGCGGCACGTCTCCCTGGATGCTGGTCACTGCACGCGAAGTCGCCGTCAAGCTCCGCGACCGCAACTTCCTCGCCTCGACCGGCATCAGCCTGCTCCTGGTGGTGGGCGTCATGGTCATGCAGTTCTTCCTTACCGGGGGCAGCGCCCAGTTCGACGTCGCGGTCACCGACGACGCCGGCGCGCAGCTGGTGACCGCGGTGGACGCGATCGTGAAGGCAGGCGACGAGGAGGCGGGGGCCGACGCCGTCCGGGTCGACGACGCCGCCGAGGGTGAGCGGCTCGTCGTCGACGGCGAGGCCGATGCGCTCCTGGTGCTCGACGGCGACAGCTGGACCCTGGCCGCGGACGGACCCGTCCCGCGGGAGCTGCACCTGGCCATGATCGACGCGGTGGCGGCGTCCGGGCTCACCGCCAACGCCGAGCGACTCGGCGTGGCGGCCGAGGAGCTGTTGACCGGGACCCAGCTGAGCACCCGGGACCTCTCCGGCGAGGACGAGCAGGGCATCGTCGCGTACTTCGCCGGGCTGGTGTTCGCGATGCTCTTCTACCTCTCCTCTCTCCTCTTCGGCATGTCCATCGCGACCAGCGTGGTGGAGGAGAAGCAGTCCCGCATCGTCGAGATCCTCGCCGCCGCCATCCCCATCCCGCAGCTGCTGCTCGGCAAGGTGCTGGGGAGCACGGTTCTGGCCCTGCTGCAGCTGGCCCTTCTCTCCGGCGTAGGGCTGATCGGCCTGCAGTTCATGGACCTCGACCTGCGCCTGCCCGGACTGGCCGAGGCCGTGCTCTGGTACCTGCCCTTCTTCCTGCTCGGGTTCCTGTCGCTGGCCTGCATCTGGGCGGCCGCCGGGGCCCTGGCCTCGCGCATCGAGGACGTCCAGGCCACGTCGATGCCGCTGACGTTCGTCCTGGTCTCGGTGTTCGTCGTCGGCATCAACCTCGACGGCTCCGCCCGCATCATCGGCTCCTATGTGCCGGTGCTGTCCACCATCCTCATGCCCATGCGGCTGCTGACCGGCGAGACCGCCTGGTGGGAGCCGGCTCTGGCGCTGCTCCTGACGCTGGCGTTCTGCGCGCTGACGATCACCGTCGGGTCGCGGCTGTACCGGCGCTCGCTGCTCCACACCAGCGGACGGTTGTCGTGGCGAAAGGCGTGGACCACGGGCGACTGAGCGCCGATCCGAGCGGGTCCACCGTAGTTCGCCGACGGTCACCCGCGGGGCCGCAGCAGCTCCTCGGCCGTGTGCGCATCCGTGATCAGCACGTCGCACCATCCGCCCACCAGCGCAGCCCGGATCGCCGCGTGCTTCCGGGCCCCGCCCGCGACACCGATCCGGCGCGGGATGGCCTTGAGCGTGGCCTCGTCGATCCCCAGGGTCCGGCCCACGAGTTCCGATTCCACATGGGCACCCTCGGCGTCGAAGAAGTTCAGGCAGACGTCACCGACAGCCCCGTGCTCGGCCAGCGCCCTGAGGTCGCGGTCCGGCAGGGTGTTGCCCGAGCTCACCAGGAGGGCCGACGGCTCGACGCTCCCGATGCCCACCAGCGCCACCGTCAGGTCGGTCCACTCCTCCCGCACCCGAGCGATCTGGGGGTCCGAGAGCAGCGAGTCGCGCACCTCCTGGCTGGACACGACGCCGGGGGCGTTGAAGTAGTGCACCTCCGCCCCGGTCACCTGCGCGAGCCGGTCCGCCAGCCGGGTCGCCTGCACCTGAGCGCGCGGGTCACCGACGCCGCCGATCACTTGGACGATGCGCTCGGCCGTCCGCGTGGTGCGCGGGGTCATGGCGTCCACCACGGCCAGGAGCGAGGCGGACCAGGAGGACAACCCCACGCGGTCGTTGGGCAGCATGGTGGACTCGAGATACCGGGCCCCTGCGCTGCCGATGGCACTGAGGAGGGCGGCGTCCGACGTGCCCTCCTCCGGGCCGCCCGCCACGACGACGTCGCGCAGGCCGTAGGCATCACGCACCCTGTCCTCGAGGTCGGAGAACATGCCCGGCGGCTCCACGACGATGGTGCGGACGATGCCGGACTCCACGCCCTCCTTGAGCAGCCGCGACACCCGCGACTGCGACATGTTGAGCCTCGCGGCGATCTCCGGCTGGCGAAGACCATGCTCGTGGTAGAGGCGCGCGACCTTCACGACGAGAGGGAGCCGCTCCGGGGCGACGCGATTAGCCACGCTCGGAAACTAGCACGGTCCTCAGCGGACCGTCGACGCCGCGGCATAACTGCTCGGGGTTGGCTAGATAGTCGTATCGCGTCATCATCGACCTGGTCGGGGTCGGTCACCTCCACCAGCGGCGCCGCCAACGTCCGCAGCTCTGCCGGGCCGAGGGTGCCGACGTGGACCAGGATCAACTCCAGGCACTCCACCAACTGGGCTCGGGTCAACCGCGACGGGAGCTTCCACAGCCCCGCCACGATCGCCTCAGCCTGGACCAACGACACCACCCCCTCCTTCGAGGCAGAGCCGACCAGGTGGACTACATGTCCGCGGAGGCGGGGCGCCAGTGCAGGGCTCCACGCTCAGGGGGCCCACCAGAGGGTGCCACTACGGGCACGATTCCGCGCCCCCACCTTCCTGAGGTCCAAGACCGCCGCGAGTTCGCCCAGGAGAGCTGCGGGCCGTAACTCCCGGATCCGCTGATGGTGGGGTGCTCCGTCCGCGGAAACGTGCCCGTAGTGCCGGTCACCCTGCCCTCGGCTGAGCGTGAACGGCGGCACTGGCGTCCCGCCTCCGCGGGCTGAGCGCCGGTCGGGACATCGGACCGGGTGCCAGGGGCTTCGACGCGGGCTACGCCGCTCCGCGGGCGCAAGCGCGGTCCTCAGACTCCCGCGACCGGGAGCAAGGATGGGGGGGCTGCAGGGCGGCGCTGGACAGCCGTGCCCAACCGACGATCACCCAACCGGCATCCCGCTCAGGCAGACCACACCCAAGCGCCGCCCTGCCGGCCCACTCCCGGACGAGACCGAGCCACTGGCTGACGAGTGCGGGGAGACGGGAGACGATGCCCGGGCGGCCTCAACAACCCGACCACGGAATGTCCAGCGGCGATCAGCAGGACCGGGACAACGGCCGCCCGGGCATCGGCTCACTGCTCACGGCACCCGACGACAAGATCCGCGTGAAGGTGAGAGTCGCAACCCTTCGAGACGGGCCACGCCGCTCCGCGGGCGGCCCTCCTCAGGGAGCGGGGAGCCGGGCCACGCCGCTCCGCGGGCGGCCTCCTCAGGGAGCGGGGAGCCGGGCCACGCCGCTCCGCGGGCGGCCCCCTCAGGGAGCGGGAGTGGACGGCCACGCCGCTCCGCGGACGGCCCTACTGCCTTATCGGCGGGTGAGGGCGAGCGAGGACGCCCACTGCGACCGGACGGTGGCGTTGTCGCCGCGAGGCTCGAAGGTGTCCGACTGGACAGGGGCGAACCCACCGCCAAGCGTGTCGGCGGCCAGCTCGGCGGCGCCTCGGGCAGAGAGGCCCGAGTACCGCGGACGCCGCACGGTACGGCCCCCGATGTCGGCCTGGAGCTGCATAAGGAAGTCATCCGCAGCGGGGGCGCCGTCGGCGAGGATGGCCTCCACCGGCCCCGCGGCCTCCGCAGCGTCGACCACGTCCGTGATCTGATGCGCGATGGCCTCCATCGCCGCCCGGGCGAGGATCCCCGGGTCGGTGCCGAGGTCGAAGCCGACGAGCACCGCCCGCGCCGTCGGGTCCCAGTGGGGCGCCCCGAGGCCGGCGACGGCCGGGACCAGGACCACGCCGTGATCCTCCGGCGCTGTGCGGGCCAGGCCCGCCAGCTCCGCGACGCTGCGGCCCAGCAGCCGCGACAACCACGCCACGGTCGCCCCGCTGGCCAGGATGTTGCCCTCCACTCCCACGGCCGTCCGGTCACCGAGGCGCCAGGCGACGGTGCCGACCAGCCCTGCGGGCACACTCGCGGCGTCGTCCACCAGCCCCATGACCGACGAGCCGGTGCCGTAGGTGGCCTTCAGCGCGCCCGGTCCCCTGACGCCGTGGCCGTACAGCGCCGCGTGCGAGTCGCCGAGGACCGCATGGATCCGTCGCCCGGACAGGCCCGCGACCTCACCAGTGGGCTCATCAGAGGCCGCGACCCGCGGCAGCACAGCGGCCGGGATGGAGAACAGCTCGCAGAGCTCCTCGCTCCACTCCCCCGTCGCCAGGTCCAGCAGCTGCGTGCGCGACGCGTTGCCGGCCTCGATGCGGTGCTCCCCCGTCAGCCGGGTGACGAGCCAGGAGTCGACGGTGCCCGCCGCCAGCTCGCCCGCGCGGGAGCGGCTGCGGTCCGGGTCCACCGAGTCCAGCAGCCACTGCAGCTTGAGCGCCGAGAACATCGGGTCGAGCGGCAGCCCGCTGATCTCCCGCACCCGGCCAGCGTGCGCGGCGAGCTCGTCGACGCGGTGTGACGTGCGGCGGTCCTGCCAGCCGAGCATCGGACCGACCGGCTCCCCCGTCGCCCGGTCCCAGACCAGGGCGGACTCGCGCTGCGTGCTGAGCGCCACGGCGTCCACCTGATGCGATCCGGCGATCTCGGCGACGACCGCCCGCACGCCGTCGAGGATCTCGACGGCGTCCTGCTGGACCCACCCGGGGCGAGGATGGGCCTGCCCCAGCGGCACCGAGGCGGACGCGACCGCCGCGCCGGACGCGTCGAACAGCGTCGCCTTGGTGCTGCTGGTGCCCTGGTCAACCGCGAGGATCACCGATCAGCTCCCGGTCACCTGGGCGGATGCCCGGCTGAGGGATGCCGCGGTCTCCGCGATCCCGGCCGGGTCCATGCCGAAGTGGTCGAGGATCCACTCCGCCGAACCGGTGGGCGCAAACGTGTCGGGAAGGCCCAGCATCGCGACGCGGACGGGGTGGGTGCGCGCGACCGTCTCGGCGACAGCGCCCCCGAGGCCACCGCTGGCGAGCCCCTCCTCGACCGTGACGATGCCGCCGGTCTCCCTGGCCGCAGCGATGATCGCCTCCTCGTCGAGGGGCTTCACCGACGCCACGGACAGCACCCTGGCCTGGATGCCGCGCTCCGCGAGGAGCTCGGCGGCGGCCAGCGCCCGGTGCAGCACGGTGCCGTTCGCGGCGATGGTCACATCGGTGCCCTCACGCAGGACCACGGCCTTGCCGGGGGCGAAGGTGTAGCCCTCGGGGTGGACGGCCGGCACCTTGGCGCGGGAGACGCGGATGTAGACCGGTCCGTCGTGCCCGTGGGCCCAGCGGATGGCCTGCTCGGTCTCGGCCGGGTCGGCCGGCACCAGAACCGTCATGTGCGGGAGGATCCGCATCCAGGCGACGTCCTCGATGGAGTGGTGCGTCGCGCCCAAGGCCCCGTACGCGACACCCGGGCTCTGCGCGCACAGCACGACGTGACGCTTGCTGTAGGCGAGGTCGGCCTTGATCTGCTCGGTTGCCCGGGCGCTGAGGAAGCAGCCGGCGCCGGAGACGAAGGGCACCTTGCCGCCGTTCTCCAGGCCGGCGGCGGTCCCCACCATGTCCTGTTCGGCGATGCCGACGTTGACCATCTGGGCGGGCAGTTCCTTCTTGAACGTGTCCAGCTTGGACGAGCCGACGGAGTCGTTGACCACGACGATCACGTTGCGGTCGTTCCTGGCCAGGTCGAGGAGGGTCTTGGAGTAGGTGTCGCGGCAATCGTAGGTTGGCGTGCTCACTTGGCTGCTTCCAGTTCGGCCAGGATGCCGTCGATCTCGGCTTCGGTGGGCACGTGGTGGTGCCAGGCGACGTTGTCGCTCATGAAGGAGATCGGATGGCCCTTGTGGGAGTGGGAAATGATGAAGGTCGGCTTGCCGGGCTCAGGGGCCTGCCCGAACGTGTCGAGGATCTCGTCGAAGTTGTGCGCATCCATCTCACGGACGGTGAACCCGAACGCGCGGAACTTGTCGGCCAGCGGCTCTAGACCCATCGTGTCGGCCACCAGGGCGCCCTGCTGCAGATGGTTGCGGTCGACGACCGCGACGAGGTTCTCCAGCCCGTAGTGGGCGGCCGTCATCATGGCCTCCCAGTTGGAGCCCTCCTGCAGTTCGCCGTCGCCGAGCAGCACCACCGTGCGACGCGCGGAGCCGTCGAGCTTGGC
This sequence comes from Propionibacteriaceae bacterium, assembly GCA_027492545.1. Taxonomy (GTDB): domain Bacteria; phylum Actinomycetota; class Actinomycetes; order Propionibacteriales; family Propionibacteriaceae; genus Arachnia. The sequence goes on along the minus strand of JAPUEL010000052.1, from coordinate 20,860 downwards.
GGCCAGCGCGGTGCCCACCGCGATCGGGAGCCCGTGCCCCAGGGGCCCGGTGTTGGCCTCGATGCCCGGAATGTAGGTGCGGTTGGGGTGGCCGTTGAGCCGCGACTCCGGGTCCATGAACGTCATCAACTCGTCGACGGGGAAGTAGCCGGCCAGCGCCATGGCGATGTACAGCGCGCCGGCGGTGTGCCCCTTGGACAGCACGAGGCGGTCCCGCTCCGGCGCGAGGGGCTCGGCCGGGTCGAGGTTCAGCTCGTGCAGCATCAGGGTGACCAGCACGTCGGCGATCGAGAAGTCGCCGCCGATGTGCCCGTTGCCCGAGTGCGCGATCATGATCGGATCCCTGCGCCGCAGCTCGTGGGCCGCAGACTTCAGGTGCGCGACGACGTCCTCACGGGAGGCGTCCTTCCCGATCCGCCCCAGCACGGGCGTGACGAAATCCCACTTGCTCGTGTCGCTCACAGATCGACCGCCATCGACTTCAGCAGCGCGTTCTGGATGATGCGCTGCGCGCCGAGCGCGTCCTGCTTGGCCTGCGCGGCCGCGAGGCCCTCCTCGTCGAGCGTCTCGAGGGCGCGGTGGATGGCCTTGAGGAACCGGATGGACAGCTGCGCGTTCTCGACGGCGTCCTCACGGAACGGGAACTGGTCCAGGTTCCAGACACCCTCCCAGTTGTTGATCTTGAGGACGTGGAAGAACTCGAAGATCTCGACCATGTGGATGGAGCCGACCATCATGTCGTCGTCCCAGCCGCGGTAGTTGTCGTTGACGTCCATGCCCCACAGCAGGCCGTGGTCGATGAGCATCTGGGCGGCCTCGGCCGGCGGCTCGCCGCCGAACATGGCGTGGCCGAAGTCGAGGAGGACGCCGACGTTGTCCACCCCCATCTGCTGGATGCCGAGGATGGTCTTGGGCGCGGAGCTCCAGAACATGTGGGTCCTGGGCTCGCGGGGCTTGTACTCGATGACGAACTTGAGGTCCGGGTGGCCGGAGGCAAGCTCGCGCATGCCCTCGACGGCGAGGCGGTTGAGCTCGCGGTAGTCCACCTGGAAGGGGTAGTCGAAGCCGTCCTGGCCGGGCCAGATCTTGACGTACTTGGCGCCGAGCTCACGCACCGCGTTGGCCGCGTCGTTCATGATCGCCATGGCGGAGGCGCGCTTAGCGGGATCGGGGTTGGTGAACGCGCCCTTGCAGTGCTCGCGCAGGTAGATGTCCGGGGTGAGGCCGATGGCCTTGATGCCGTGCTCGGCCAGCTTGGCCTTCACGTCGTCGATGGAGACCCCGGGCGAAAAGGGGAAGTTGAGGTCCACCCACGTGATGTCGCCGACCTTGGCGGCCAGGTCGATCTGCTCGAGGGTGCCGCGGGGCTCGCCGTAGCCGTCGGTGGCGTAGCGGTCGAGGTAGGTGGCGAAGTTCCAGAGCCCAGCTCCGAATTCGGGTGCGGTCATGTTGCGTCTCCTATGTCTGAGGTCCGGCGTCGAGTTGGGGTCCACCGGTGGGCCCTGCGATTGTGATCGCATATGCATTCACTTGTGCCTGTACATTCATCCTACGCCTGGATCGGGCGCAGGTCAATGCGCTGGATCAGCCCCTGACCGCGCCCGCCAGGGCGCCCTGGACGAAGTACCGCTGGAACACCAGGTAGACGATCAGGACGGCACTGCGGACATGATGATGAACGCGTTGAGCGGCCCTAGTCGGTGCCGAACTGAGTCGAGAAATGGTGATGGGAGCGCCGCGGGTGCGGCGCCCGCTGGGATCAGCTGGCGTGCCAGGCCCCGAACTCCTCGAGCTTGAGGTAGAAGTCCTCGAACATGAGGCGGACGTCGACCTGGGTGTAGACGCGCATGGGGCGGGTCCCGCGCATGGGCCGGTAGGCGCCCTGCTCGGTGATCTCCGGGGTGGCCTTCTCGACGTGGAAGCTGGAGGTGGAGTCGGGCTCGAACACCGACCGCAGCGCGGTGAGCAGGACCAGCGGCGAATCGCCGAGCGCGTACGTCTCGAACGCGGGCATTCCGTGTTCTCGGACGACGTCCATGATGGCGCGGACCTCGTCGTAGAGGTACTGCCCGAGCGGCCCCTGCTTGGCGACGCGGAGCCGCAGCTCGGTCTCCGAGACCAGGCACTGGCGGTAGATGTCGCGGGGGATCTGCCAGATCTCGAGGTCCTCGGCGCCGAACAACACCTGGCCGGCCTTGACGTCGATGAGCAGGTTGTACTCGATCGGCATGGCGTTGTGCGGCGGGAGGGCCAGGCCGTCGTGCTCCGGGCCGCCGATCCAGATGAGCGTCATCCGCTTGGCGATCTCGGGCTCGAGCAGGTAGGCCGACGCGATGTCGGTGAGCCCCCCGCCGGCGGCGATGAACAAGGGCAGGTCGGTGTCGTCGCGCATGGCCTCGGCGATGATCGCCCGTGCGGCAGCCGTGTCGTGGGGCGTGTTGACGTCCTCCAGCGCAACCTCGGCGCCGCGGTGGATGATCTCGGTGCTGTCCAGGCCCATGCGGGCGAAGACGTCGCGGGCCACCAACTCGGCGTTGGTTGCCGTGTACTCCGAGGGATCCATCCCATCGCCGGGGCGCAGGTGGGAGGCGACGATGGCGCGGATCTCCACGCTGGGCGAGAGCAGGTGGTGGACGAGCTGGTACACGTCGTCGGGGTCGCCGGAGAAGTCGTTGTCGATGATCAGGCGGGCGCTGGGTGCCAGGAAGCCGGCGTCGCCGCGCCAAGGCGTCTCGCCCAGGCGCCAGCGCTTCGCTGGTGACACGCTGTGATCTGCGCCCGGCAGTGGGATTCTCGTCACCTGTCCTCCGAATCTCGCTACCTCACGTTCGGCGTGGGCAACTTCGCTCCTGGGCCGGTTCCGGCATCGACCGTTGATGCATCCGACTGCAATTAGATTATCGATCCCTCACATCCTGACACAAGAGGGCGTGAATAGCAATTTGGTAACGCATATCTATGCATCGAGAACAGTTCGAGGACCAGTCCGGGTTTAGAGATGGTCCTCGAGCGTATCTCCACCGGCGATCAGGTGATCGGGCCGAGCCTCGTCGTCCGGGAGTCGAGCGCTAGGCTCTCCTGAGCGGATCTCCGCCGGTAACACACACTCACGGACGAGAGTCAGGGGCCCTGGAATGAACCACGTCGTGGTCGTCGGTTCACTCAACGTCGACCTCCACCTTCTGCTGGCACGACACCCCCTGCCTGGCGAGACACTCCTCGCGGCGGGCGGGGGCCTCTCGCCCGGGGGCAAGGGGGCCAATCAGGCCTGTGCCGCGGCGCTGGCCGGAGCACCGACGACGTTGCTGGGCGCCGTCGGCTCCGACGACGCTCGCCATACCGCGGTCCAACTCCTGCGGGTGGCGGGCGTCGACCTGACCCACATCGCCGAGGTGGAGGGGCCCACCGGCCTCGCCGTCGTCTCCGTGTCCGCCGACGGCGAGAACACCGTCGTCGTGGTTCCCGGTGCGAATGCCCAGGTCCTCCCGTCCCAGGTACAGCAGTGGGCGCCAATCATCGTCGAGGCGGGCATCGTGGTGTCCCAGGGCGAGATCTCGGCAGAGTCACTCACGGCCGTCTCCGAGATTGCCCGAGGGCGCTGGGTGCTGAACCTCGCTCCCGTCATCGAACTCGACCCCGAGGTCATCCGCCGCGCCGACCCCTTGGTGGTCAATGAGCACGAGGCGGAGTCGGTGCTCGCGCAACTGGGCGCCTCCCACACCGGAGGCCCGGAGGAGCTCGTCCAGGCTCTCCGCGCCGCGGGCCTGGCGTCGGTGGTCCTGACGGTGGGAGCCGACGGCGCACTCATCGCCGATGCGGACGGCATGCGGCACATCGCAAGCCCCCGGGTCCACGCCGTCGACACCGTCGGCGCAGGTGACGCGTTCGTCGGGGCCCTCGCGGCGCGACTCGCTGCCGGCGAAGGGCTCGCGGAGGCGGCCGGTTACGCGGCTCGGTTCGCCGCGTACTCCGTCCAGTTCCCGGGCGCGCAGTCCTCCTATCCCAAGCCCCGCACTCAACTCCCGGAGGGCTGATGAAGCGCGCTGGTCTTCTCAACCCTGACTTGGCCTCCGCGATCGCGCGGCTGGGTCACACGGACACGTTCGTCATCGCCGACTGCGGCCTGCCGATTCCCCATGGCGTCCGAGTGATCGATCTCAGCCTCGTCTTCGGTATACCTCTGTTCGCCGACGTCCTGGCCGCGGTCCTGAGCGAAGTCGTCGTGGAGGGCGCCGTAGCCGCGGCAGAGGCCCGCCGAGGTCCCGTTGAGGACCTGCTGGCCGACGCGCTGGATGTCGCCGTCACCTGGGTTGCTCACGAACAGTTCAAGCTCCAGGTGGCCGACGCCGCCTTTGTGATCCGGACGGGCGAATCCACGCCGTATGCCAACGTGATCCTGAGATCCGGCGTCCCCTTCTAGCTGGCCTTCACCACCTCCGGGGAGGGCGTCCGGGTTGGGGCGCCCAGTGCCGGTCAGCCCGGTGGCGCCTCATACTCAACCAACCCGGCGGGTGCGGGTCTCCGCTTCATACGCCAGCAGGGCGCGTGCGGTGTTGATGTCGGTGATCAGGACATCGCACCACCCACCGACGATGGCTCCGCGGATCGCCGGGAACTTGCCGCGGCCCCCAGCGATGCCCACACGCCGCGGAATGCGCTTGAGGGTGGCTGCATCGATCCCCAGGGTCCGCTCGTGGAGGTCGTTGTCGACCCGGCGACCTTCCACGTCGAAGAAGTTGAGGCAGACGTCGCCCACTGACCCCTGAGTGCCCAGAACGGCCAACTCCGTCGTGGAGAGCGTGTTGCCGGAGGAGACGAGAAGGGGCGAAGGCTGGACGGTGCCGATCCCGACCAGGGCCATCGTCAAGTGCCCCCAGGACTCGCGCACGGCAGCGATGTGCGGATCTGCCAGGAGGGAGTCGCGGACGGCGACCGACGACACGATCCCGGGCGCCGGACAGTAGCTCACCTCGCCGCCGGTCACCCGTGCCAGCCGCTCGGCCAGCCGGGTCGCCGAGACCTGTGCCTGAGGGTCGCCCACGCCTCCCAGCAACTGAACTATGGAGTGCGCCGATCGGGTGCTACGCGGCGACATGGCGTCCACCACGGCCAGCAGGGACGTTGACCACGAACTGAGCCCCACCCGGTCCGTCGGCAGCATCGTCGACTCCAGGTACCGGGCACCCGCCGCTCCGAGCGCAGAGAGCAGGCCGGACTCGTCGTCGGTGACGCCGGTGATCACCACGTCGCGCAGGCCGTAGGCGTCGCGGACCTGCTCCTCCACCTCCGTGAACGACCCGGGAGGGTCGACGACGACTACGCGGACCACGCCCACCTGAGTCGCCTCCTTGAGCAGGCGCGAGACCCGCGACTGGCTCATGTTCAGCCGCGTGGCGATCTCGGGCTGCCGCATGCCCCCCTCGTGATAGAGCCGGGCGACCTTGACCAGCAGCTGGAGATGATCGCTCTGAGGCGGTACGGCGAGCGAAGTCCCATGATTCCCACCGCTCATCTCAGCGGAGTCCAGGCGGACACGTCGATCAGTGCTCCTTCAGGTAAGGCGAGGGTGCGCAGGGCTGGAGATGACAGATGGGGTGGTGAGAGAGTCAGCACTCACCACCCCATCTGTTTCAGCTCACTCGACGGCGAACAGGGTGTATCCGTCGGCGTTCGAGGCGTCGATCAGGACGCAGTCGATCGACTGCTTCTCCGGCTGGCCGGTCTCGCCGGTGCGGATGAAGGCGTCGGCCTGCTCGACCGCTAGCTCGGCGATCGCGACGGCGGGCTGCAGGCCGGTGGCCAGGAGCTTGCCGTCCTTGATCGCCTGGACGGCGTCGGGGGCCCCGTCGAATCCGGCGATCGTGATCTGGTCGGCCTTGCCGGCTGCATCCACTGCGGCCACCGCGCCCAGAGCCATCGTGTCGTTGGCCGCGATGATGCCGGTCAGGTCGGGGTAGCGCTGCAGCAGGGTCTCGACCTTCGAGAAGGCCTCCTGCTGATCCCAGTTGGCCGTCTCAGCCGCAACCATCTCCATGTCCGTGTACTGGTCGAGGACGCTGTGGAACGCCTCGGACCGGACGGCGGCATTGGTGTCGGTCTCGCGGCCCTTGAGTTCGACATAGGTGCCCTTGCCCTCAAGCGCCGCACCGAAGGCCTCGGCCACCAGGGCTGCGCCCTGGGAGTTGTTGGCCACGATCTGCGACGTGGCGAGACCGGTCTGGTTGATCTCACGGTCGATGAGGAACACGGGGATGCCGGCATCGACGGCCTTCTGTACCGCACCGATCGTCACGTCGGCGCCGGCGTTGTCGAGGATGATCGCCACGGCTCCGTTCGAGATCGCCGAGTCGATGAGTTCAGACTGCTTGTTCGGATCGTCGTCGTGCGAGTCAGAGGTGGTCTCGTAGCCGAGTTCCTCTGCCTTGGCGACGGCGGCGTCGGCCTCGGCCTTGAAGAAGGCGTTGGAGTGCGAAGGCGTGATGACGGCGATCATGCCGCCGGCCTCACCGGTAGCCTCCGTCGTCTCGGCCGCAGAGGTCGAGGCGGCGGGGTTCGTGCTCGACGGGGTGTCGGTGCTGCCGGCACAGCCGGCGAGTGCGAAGGTGGCCGCGAACAGGGCTGCGGCGAGGGACATGAGTGGTTTGCGCATGGTTCTCTCCATCGTTAACTAGCGCGAATGTTGGGGTTGGACGTGTGGGAATGGGTTCGGATCACTAACCGGTGACGGACTGGAGCGCCACCTCCTTCTCACGTCGGACGCTCGCCGCTGCCGCCGCTGCTGCTCTCGCGGTCTGCAGCCGCTGCTGGACCTGGTCGAGCATGACGGCCAGGACGATGACCGCACCCTTGATGAAGACCTGCCAGAAGCTGGACACGCCCACGAGGACGAGCCCGTCGGACAGGAAGCCGATGACGAAGGCGCCGATCAGCGTGCCCTTGACGCTGCCGCGGCCGCCGGACAGCGAGGCTCCTCCGATCACGACGGCGGCGATGGCGTTCAGCTCGAAGGACGTGCCTGCCTGAGGTGCGGCCGATGTGAGTTCGGACGCGATGATCAGGCCGGCCATGGCGGCGCAGGCACCCGAGATCATGTAGACGGTGGTCGTGACCCGCCGGACCGGAACGCCGGAGAGTTCAGCGGCCCTCGGGTTGCCGCCGGTGGCATACAGCCAGCGCCCGAAGGGAGTCTTGGCGATGAGCAACCACACTGCGAGCGCGACGATCACCATGAGCCAGACCTGCGTCGGCACCCCGAGGGGCCGCCCGGTCCCGATGAACCAGAAGCCGGTGTTACCGAGTGCGGGATCGCCCTTCAGGTTGGGGAAGGTCGAGCCGTTGGAGATCAGGAGGGCGGCGCCGCGCGCCATGTACAGGGTGCCGAGCGTCGCGATGAATGGTGCGACGTTGAGCCGGGTCACCAGCATCCCGTTGAGCCAGCCGACCGCCGTGCCGACCAACAGCGCCACGAGGACGACCACCAGGACCGAGGGGTACGCGTTGACGTTGAACAGGTCACCGAGGCCGAGCCCCACACCGTCGAGCATCACGCCCGCGACGATCCCGGAGAGTCCGACGATGGATCCCACCGAGAGATCGATGCCTCCGGTGAGGATGACCAGCAGCATCCCGAGCGCCAGGATGGCGTTGTAGGCGACGTGCCTGGTCATTGTCAGGAGGTTCGAGCCGGACAGGAACGCGTCCGACATGCTGGCGAAGACGACGATCAGGATCAGCAGGGCGATGAACGCGCGTTGATCGAGAATGAACTCCCCTATCGAGCGATCGCCCAGGATTCTTCCCGTCAGGCGGTTGGGCGGTGCCCCCGTCGCGGCTGCGCTCATCGGGTATGTCCTTCCATAGTGTGTTCGAGTGCGACCAGTTCTGAGTCGTCGGCTGCGGCCAGGACTGTCTCGCGGGTGGCTGCCGACGGCGCCATCTCGGCCACGATTCGGCCGCGTGACATCACGAGGAGGCGCGAGGTCGAGTTCAGCGCCTCAGCGACCTCAGAGGTGGCGAAGAGCACGGCGACGCCCTCGGCGGCCAGTTGGGCCATGAAGGCGAAAATGTCGGCCTTCGCCCCGACGTCGACGCCTCGGGTCGGTTCGTCAAGGAGGATGACCTTGGGCTTCGTGAGCAGCGCCTTCCCCACAACGACCTTCTGCTGGTTCCCGCCGGACAGTGAACCGATCGGGGCGCTCTGGCCGGCGGTCTTGACGCGCACCGACGCGATGACCTCGTCGTTGCGCTTGCGCTCCCGGCCGCTGTTGGTGAGGATTCCCTGGGTGAAGGCAGCCACCGACGCGAGGGACAGGTTTACACCCACCGACTGACCCTGGATCAGCCCGTCCTTCTGCCGGTCCTCGGGGACCAGGAACATTCCGCGGTCGATCCGCTCGCGGATGCTGGTGGCTGTGATGTCATCGCCGAAGAGCCGGATCGCCCCAACCTGCGGCTTATTCCGCCCGATGAGCGTCTCGAAGAGTTCTGTTCTGCCTGCCCCCATGAGCCCATAGACGCCGACCACTTCACCGGCGCGGACCGACAGCGATAGGTCGTTGACCGCCAGCCGCTCAGGCTGGCTTGGATCGGCCAGGGTGAGGCCGTCGACCTCCAGTGCGACGTCTCCGACCTCAGCGTTGATCTCGGTGAACATGTCGTCGTGGGAGCGCCCCACCATCGCGGACACGATCCAGCCCAGGTCGACGTTGGCGATCTCCTCGGTGGCCACGACGGAGCCGTCCCGGAGGACCACGGCATGGTCGCCGATCTCCAGCGTCTCGTCGAGGTGATGCGAGATGTAGACGATGGCCACACCCTTGGACGTGAGGTCCCGGATCACTCCAAACAGCACCTCGACCTCGGTGGCCGAGAGCGCGGATGTCGGCTCGTCCATGATCAGGACCCTGGCCTCCTGGTCCAGGGCTCGCGCGATCTCCACCAGCTGCTGCTGGCCGAGACGAAGGTCCCCCACGACCGCGTGGGGGTTGATCGGCTCCTGGAGGCGGGCGAGTGCCGCCTCGGCCCGCTGGCGTTGGGCCCGCTTGTCGACGAAGCCGCCGCGGGTGAGTTCCCGGCCAAGGAAGATGGACTCGGCGACGGTCAGGTTGGGGCTGAGGTTCAGCTCCTGATGGATGATGGCCACGCCGCGGGCGACCGCATCGGTCGGGCTGGTGAAGACCACTCCCTCGCCGTCCAGCGTGAGCGTCCCGTCGGTGGGCGACTCGATCCCGGACATGACGCGCATCAGAGTGGACTTCCCTGCGCCGTTCTCCCCGAAGAGGACGGTGACCTTGCCCGCCCGGATGTCAAAATCGACGTTGCGGAGTGCCCGGGTACCGCCATAGACCTTGGACACGTTGCGAGCGGACATGACCACCTGATCGACCGGTGCGGCCGCCTGTGCGTCACTCATGAGACCGCCTCGATTGAGATGGGCGTGATCTTGACGTGGGCGTCGTCGTCGTTGGTGAAGGCACCGATCACAGTCACCTCCTGACCTTGGAGGGCCTCGAAGTCCGTCTGGCTGAGCACGCTCTCCTTGATCTGGTTGTTGAGCTCCGTGGCGACTGAGGCGAAGTCGATCTGGTTGAGGAACATCTCGAAGGTGATGAGCCCGGTCGCATCGCGCAACGCCGTGCCGGTGACGGCCGGCCCGGTCTGGACGCCGACGGTCACGCCGGAGATGCCCTCGACGTCAAGGCCGACCTGTCCGAACTCCCCTTCGGTGACGATACCCGTGACGCTGATCGGGTAGGAGTACGGCGACTCCCCGTTGCGGAAGCCATACTCGTCGGCCGCCCCCTCGTCCTGCGCCAGGGCCTCCAGCAGGACGGGCAGCTCGACGGCCTTGTCGTTGATGGCGGGAACCACCTCGGCGCCGAAGGCCTCCTCGGCGAACGCCACAGGGTCGGCGACGACGGACTCGTCCACCGCAGCTTCGGAGGCCGGTTCGGTGCCAGGCACGTAGAAGCGTGTCCCTGCAACGATGGCCACCAGGATGATGAGGAGTACCGCGACGCGCGCGAGAGCCGGGCGCTTCCAGAGCAGGCGCTTCCTTGGAGTTTGCATGTGTCACTTCCCTGTGAGTCGTGCATATACATTCACTGTTGCACAGATACTACTCAATCACCATCCGGGTAACCTGTCAACGGCGAATAGGCTAGCGGCGGTCGACCGCGCTCAGGACTCCGCGGTGTCCACCGCAGAAACATTCGGAGCAGAGGTCGATCCACGCCACGGTCCAGTCCAACACAGCTGAGTCTCGGCCCGACAGCCTCGGCCGTACCATGAGCGAAGGAGGCATCGTGGCACCCACCGTTCTCGTCGTCGACGACGCACCCGAGATCCGCACCCTTCTCCGGACCTATCTCGAGGCCGAAGGAATGGCGGTCCTCACCGCGGGCACTGGCGAGGAGGCGGTGCGTCTCGCGGCGGAAGACAAGCCCGACGTGGTGCTTCTCGACCTCGGCCTCCCCGACCTCTCAGGCCTCGACGTCCTGGGGAGGATCCGCGCCACCTCGTCGGTCTACGTCATCGTGATCACCGCACGGGCCGAGGAAGTGGATAAGATCGTCAGCCTCAGCCTCGGCGCCGACGACTACATCGTCAAACCCTTCAGCCCCCGCGAGGTGGTGGCGCGCGTCCACGCCGTGCTCCGTAGGCCACGAGTCGACACCAGCGATGACCCGGCCGACGAGGTCCTGCACTTCGATGGTCTCACCGTCGATCCCGGCGCTCGGGAGGTAGCCGTGGGCGGGGAGCCGGCCACGCTGAGCGCACTCGACTTTGACCTATTGCTGGCCCTCGCACGGAAGCCCGGGCGCGTGTTCTCCCGGGCACAACTGCTCGAACAGGTCTGGGGCTACTCCTTCTACGGCGATGAGAGAGTAGTCGACGTGCACATCCGCACCATCCGCGCCGCCCTCGGCGACGACGGGGCCACGTTCATCGGCACAGCCCGCGGCGTGGGCTACCGCTTCATCGCCCCTCCCCTGGCCGCGACATGAGAAGCCTCGCCGTCCGCCTGGCTCTGAGCCACGTCGCCGTCGTCGTCATCGGCGCGCTCGTCACCTTCCTCCTCTCGCGCGCACTGGCACCCGCCCTCTACGACCGCATGCAGCAGCGCGGCCCGCGCCCCGGCCAGGGCCAAGGCTTCCGGCAGCAGATCGTCGAGACGATGGACCTGGCGCTGCTCATCGGCGCGGGGGCCGGGGTCCTGGTCGCCGCGACCCTCGGGCTGCTCGTCGCCCGGCGATTCATGCGACCCATCCGGCAGCTGCAGGAGGCGGCGCGCCAGATGGCCGCCGGGCGCTACGACGTCGAGGTGCCCGAAGTGCCCGAGCGCGAGTTGGAGGAGCTGGGCGCGGACCTGCGGACGTTGGGCGAGTCGCTGGCCAGTACCGAGGCGCGGCGCGTGCGGCTGCTGGGCGACGTCGCGCACGAGCTGCGCACGCCGCTCACCGTGGTCGGGGGGTACGTGGAGGCGATGACCGACGGCGTGGTCCCCCCGGACTCCGAGCACCTCGGCCTCATCGGGCGGGAAGTCGAGCGGATGCGTCGCCTCGCCGACGACCTCGGAGCCCTGTCGAGGTCACAGGAGGCGGGGACCGAGCTGCGGCTGGAGCGGCTGGATGTGGCCGGCGTCGTCGTCGAGGCGGCGGAGCGGCTGCGTCCGCAGGCCCTCGACGCAGGGGTGACGCTCACGGTGGACTGCGCGCCCGCCTGGGCCGTCGTCGACGGCCAGCGCATCGGCCAGGTGGTGACCAACCTGGTGGGGAACGCGTTGCGTGCGGTGTCGCGGGGCGGGAGTGTCGCGGTGAGATGCCGCGCGGAGTCCGGGCGGGTGAAGGTCACCGTCGTCGACGACGGGGTGGGCCTGGCAGCCGAGGACCTGGAGAAGGTGTTCGAGCGGTTCTACCGGGTGGATCGCCGGCAGGGGGATCAGCGTGGCGGAGGATCGGGCATCGGGCTGACCATCGCGAGGCAGATCGCCCGGGCCCACGGCGGCGACCTGGTCGCGGCGTCTGCGGGCCAGGGTCGCGGCGCGACGTTCACCCTGATGCTGCCCAGCACCGCGGGCTGAGGCGCGAGGAGCGACCCCCACCGCTGGCTGAGGAGCGAGGAGCGAAGCGACGAACAAACCCGCTGGCTGAGGTGCGAGGAGCGAAGCGACGAGCCTCGAAGCCTCAGAAAAACACCTTGTCAACTCACGTTTCTTAGGCTTCGAGGCCGCTACGCGGCACCTCAGCCACCGGGCGGGGCGACGTTCACCCTGACCCCTCCGGTCCGGGCATGACAACGGCGCCACCCCA
>JAPUEL010000052.1:0-8449 GCA_027492545.1 Propionibacteriaceae bacterium | reverse complement strand
GGGGCGACGTTCACCCTGACCCCTCCGGTCCGGGCATGACAACGGCGCCACCCCAAGGGTGGCGCCGTCCTCGGTGGGTCAGGCGTTGCCGCGGTTCATCCCACGACGCGGGGCGTTCTCGTTGCCCGTGCCGTCTCGCAACTGGTCACCCGAACCGTCGCGTGGGGCGTCCGCATTGCCGCGGTCGGTGTCGTCCATGCCGGTGCCGTCGCAGACAGCGCTGCGCTCCGCACGCCGCGCCTCGTTCTGCTGACCCTGCATGCCCTGGCCCTGCTGCATGCGCCGGCCCTGCTGCATCCCGGTGACAGGCTCACCCTCGGCCCATGCGGTGAACGCGGCCAGGTGGTTCTCGGAGCCGGCGAGCAGGCGCTCGTAGACGGCGTCGATGTCGTCGTTGTCGGTGGCCTTGATCTGCACCTTCAGGTCCGCGATGTCGCGGGTCTCCAGCGCGATGGCGGCCTTGAACGCCTCGGCCTCGGACGCCTGGCCCTGCTTGAGCCAGTCGTCGTACAGCTTCTGGACGTCCTTGTTGTCGTACTCGCCGGCCTTGTTGCCGTCAGACGGGTCGGCCACATCGAACTGGTCGAGCAGCCGCCCGATGGCATTGAAGTGGCGCTGCTCGCTGTTCGCGATGCGGTCCCACACGGCGCTGGCGTACAACTCGCCGAACTCGGTGTAGAGGTCGTGGGCCATCTTCTCCTCCTCGCGGCTGAACGCAAGAGAGGACTTGTCGTCGGCGTCCGGGGCAGACGTGTCGGCCGACGCGAGGGTGGCGCCTCCGAACGTCAGCGCGGCCGCGGCCAGGCCGGCGGTGATGATGGACACTGTGCGCTTCATGATGAGCTCCTTCTTCGGATTATCACTAGGTGGTGATGCATCCAGTCCACCGCGCAGACGTGAAGCTCCCCCGCCGGGAAGTGTGAAGCTTGTGTGAAGTCAGGCAGGGAGGGTGAGCCGCAGATGCTCGCGGTCGGCCAGCAGCTCGAGGCGGCGCCAGAGCACGCTGCCAGGCACCGCCTGGCTCACGTGCAGATGAGCTGCCGACACCTGTCGGCTGCGGTCCACTGCGACGACGATCGGCAGCGCCTCGTCGGCGTGGCCGACGAACGCCCCACCGCACTCGTCGCGCAGGGTGGCGGCCACCGTCTCCGGGAGGCCCCACTCCAACACCGGCAGCGCCCGGTCCGCTGCGACGGCGAGGGCCGCGCGGCTGGCCGCCTCATGGTCAGGATGTCCGGTCACGCCCCCCTCGACCGCGAAGACGAGCAGGCCGTCGGGTCGTGTGGTCTCGATCGCCAGCTCGATGTCGGCCGCCAGCTGTTCCGCGCGCCCGCTGAGCCCGCCGTCGGGGTGGCCGAGGAGCGCTGTGCTGCGGCACCCGAGGAGCTCGGCCGCGGCCTCGAGTTCTAGGGCGCGCGTCCGGGCGAGGTCCGGGGCCGCCCCCAGGGTCGACGCCTCCCCCGCGGTCAGGCACAACACGTGCACCTCGGCGCCGTCGTCGACGAACCGCCCGATCACGCCCCCCAACCCGAAGGACTCATCATCGGGGTGCGCCACGACGACGAGCACACGCCTCCACACCGGCAGCAGGTTCTCCATGGGTGGCAGTGTATACCCCTGGGGGTATGTTGTCAGGGTACGCGCCGCCCGTACTTCAGGTAGGCGCAGGGCAGCAGGCCCATGGAGCTGACCACGGCCAGCGCGGGCACCCACATCGCCTTCGACCCGTGAATCTCGGCCTCAGGCCGCCTCGCCACGTCCACCAGCGCGTACACACGCAGCGCCGCGTCCGCCATGCCGCCCAACGCCAGCGCGGTGCGCAGCCAGGGCGGCAACTTCTCCCACTTCTTCGTCGCATGCTTCATCGCAAGCCTCCTGACCATCAGCCTACGCCGATGCCCACGGGTAGGTTGGCGGGAGGGAAGGGAGGCCGGATCACATTGTTCATCGATGAGTGGACGTGGGACGATGCGCCCGTGAACGCAGAGCTGTGGGAGGGCCAGGCCACCTACCGCCGCTCCCTGGAACAGGTGGCCAACGACGTCCTCGACGCGGCCGGAACCGGCCTCGACGCCCGGGCCTTCGTCGTCGGCATCCCGCTGGACCGCGACGCCGACGTGGTCGTCGAGCCCGCCCGGGGCCACTTCGACCGCACGATCGTGGCACAGTCCACCCACCTCGGCACCCGCCGCTTCAACAAGCTGCTCCGCGACGACGAGGCCGCCGAGAACTCCCCCACCTACCTCGCCGCGCTGGAGGCCAGGACCCGCCGTCGGGCCGTGGCGGACAAACTCGACGCCGCTGCCCGCGCCGGGGGCCGCATCCACTTCGTCGGTGTGGGCGTCACCGTCGGGGACCACACCGTCTTCCCGGTGCTGGCCCTGCAGGAGGACCAGTGGCGCGAGCTGCCGCAGCTCCCCGACGATGCGGGCGACGACTTCCTCACCGCCCGCTCCTTCCAGGAGGCGGTGGTGACCAGCGTCCTCGACGTGGCCTCCCGCGAGTTGGACCGGCAGATCCCGGGCTCGATCGTGCGGATCGACCCCGAGTTCGTCCTCCGCTCCGCCGCGGACCTCTTCGTGTCCGCCGTCGTGGCCCGCACCGGGCAGGAGTTGGCGTTCGGTGCGCTCCAGGCATTCGACGCCGTCTCAGCCCAGCCGTACGAGGGGCGGGCCGGCAAGGGGTCCATCCTGCTGTCACCGCGTGGCGCCGACGGCATCGAGACCGTCATGTCGCTCGAGCACCCCGTGCCCATCGGCCGCGCGCGGTCGCTGAGGAAGGTGCTTGAGCTGTCCGTCGGAGACCTGCACCTGCTGTGCGACGGCCGCGAGGTCTACGGGCTCGGCAAGGTGGACCCGACGGCCGCCCGCGACCACACGTTCGAGGCGCGGATCGCGGGCAACGGGTCCTGGGAGCTGTGGGACGACGACGTGCCCTACCTGCGCGTGGACAACGGTGTCGCGGCGATGCCGCGCGAGCTGCTGGACGAGGACGAGTTCGCAGTCACCGTGGATCGCGTCTTCCCCGACGTGTCGGCGCGCAACGCCCGGTACCTGTGGCAGATCGCCCGCGGGGCGCTCCAACAGCCGCACGGCACCATGCTCGTCGTCCACCCCGAGGCCGAGTCCGAGGCACAGCGCCTGCTCCCCCAGGCCTACGCGATCACCCCGGCACGGCTCGGGCCTGAGGCGCTGACCGCCGCCACGGGTATCGACGGCGCGGTCCTGGTCTCGCCGGACGGCAAGTGCCACGCCGTCGGCGTCATCCTCGACGGGCTGGCCACCGGCACCGGGGACCCCTCCCGGGGGTCGCGGTTCAGCTCGGCGATCCGCTACCTCGCTGGGGCGGGCAAGGGCGCGATGGTGATCATCGTGTCAGAGGACGGCAAGATCGACCTGCTGCCGAAGACCAAGCGACGGGTGCGCCGGGCCACGGTGCAGCGAGCGGTGGACCGGCTCGTCGCGGCGGCAGCCGAGAGCGAGGACGGGGACCGCTTCCTCCGCGCGGACAAGGCGGTGGAGGCCATCGAGTTCTACCTCAACCAGGAGCAGTGCGACGCCGTCAACGCTGCACGGGAAGAGGTGGAGGGCCGCCAGTGGGACCAGGCGCGGGTGCGCCGCCAGTACATCCCGATCGCCCCGGACCCCGCCATGGACGACTCCTACTTCGTCGACCGCGCCCACGACCCCGACGCCACTCCCACCCCCTGACCGGCCCCCCTGCGGCCCTCCCGGGGGAGGTGGGAGTTGAGCAAATGGCACGGTTCGCGGAACCCGCCCCGCGTGAACTGAGCGCGGGCCCCTCCGCGACCCGTGCCATTTGCTCAACTCACCCCCCGCCCAGGGGTCAGCCCGAGCGGATCAGGCTCGCGGCCCAGGCCGCCCCGATAGATTCAGCCCATGGAGCCGTCGGAGCGGACGCCCGCCGCCTGGGAGCGCCACCTCCCCGGCGTCGCGGTGCTGCTGCGCTACGAGCGCGGCTGGCTGCGGGGCGATGTGGTCGCAGGCGCGACGGTGGCGGCCTACCTCATCCCCCAGGTGATGGCCTACGCCGTCATCGCCGGTCTCCCCGCCGTCGCCGGGCTGTGGGCGATCCTGGCCCCACTGCTGCTCTACGCCGCGCTGGGGTCGTCGCGGCAGCTGTCCATCGGCCCGGAGTCCACGACGGCGCTGATGACGGCGGCCGGCGTCGGCGCGCTGGTGGGGGCGGCCGGAGGGCCTGAACGGTACGCCGAGGTGGCGGCGCTGATGGCGATCACCGTCGGGGTGGTGTGCCTGGCCGGGTGGGCGCTGCGACTCTCGTTCCTGGCCGCTCTGCTGTCGCGGCCGGTGCTGGTGGGGTACATGGCGGGGATCGCGGTGCTGATGATCGTGAGCCAGCTCGGGAAGGTGGCCAAGCTGGACATCGAGTCAGAGTCCACCCTGGGCGCGGCATGGGAGTTCCTGACCCGCCTGGAGGAGGCGCATCTTCCGACGGTGGCCATGGCCGCGGCCGTACTGGTGCTGTTGTTCGTGGCGCGGTGGCTGGCCCCCACACTGCCCAGCCCGCTCATCCTGCTGCTGCTCGCGGCCGGCGTGGTGGCGGTGTTCGGGTTGGAGCGGTTCGGGCTCGACGTCGTGGGAGAGGTGCCCTCTGGACTACCCGCCCCCAAGCTCCCCGGGCTGGCCGAGGTGTCGCTGCTCGCCCTTCTCCCCTACGCCGCGGGCATCGCGGTGGTGGGCTACTCGGACAATGTGCTCACCGCCCGCGCCTTCGCGGCCAAGCAGCGACAGTCCATCGACGCCGGGCAGGAGCTCCTCGCCCTCGGGGCCGCCAACATCGCGACCGGGCTGGTGCAGGGGTTCCCCGTGAGCTCCAGCGGGTCGAGGACGGTGCTGGGCGACGCCGTCGGGTCGCGGACGCAGCTGCATTCGCTGGTGGCGTTGACCGCGGTCGTCGCCACCCTGCTGTTCGCCGGCCCCGTCCTGTCCACCTTCCCGATGGCGGCGCTCGGTGCGCTGGTGATCTACGCCGCGACACGCCTGGTCGACATCGCCGAGATCCGGCGCATCGCCCGCTTCCGGTGGAGCGAGCTCGTGCTGACGGCGGTCACCACCGTCGCCGTCGTCGTCTTCGGGGTGCTCGGGGGAATCGGCATCGCCATCGCCCTGTCCCTGCTGGACCTCATCCGGCGCATGGCCCACGCCCACGACGGCGTCCTCGGCTACGCGCCGGGGGTGGCGGGCATGCACGATATCGACGACTACCCCGACGCCACCCAGGTCCCCGGCCTGGTGGTCTACCGCTACGACTCGCCGCTGTTCTTCGCCAACTCCGACGACTTCCTCGGGAGGGCGGAGTCCGTCGTGGACCGCGCGCCGCAACCCGTGCGGTGGTTCCTGCTGAACGCGGAGGCCAACGTGGAGGTGGACCTCACCGCCGTCGACACCCTTGAGCTGCTGAGGGAGCGGCTCGACGCCAGGGGCGTCATCTTCACGATGGCCCGGGTCAAGCAGGATCTCCACGATCAGTTGGCCGCCGCCGGGTTCGTCGAGAAGGTGGGCGCGGACCGCATCTTCGCCACGCTCCCGACGGCGGTGCGCGCCTACGCTCAGTGGCACCGCGACACGCTCGGCGAGACACCCGGCGGGCTGCCGCCCGAGATCCTCCGCCCCACCGAACCGCCCGCCTGAGCGGTTCAGCTACCGGGCGTCAACGATCCCGCAGGCGGTCCAGGTCGCGGCGCTCCCGCTTGGTGGGGCGCCCCGTCCCCCGGTCACGGACGGCGACCCGGCCCACCATCTCCGGGATCGGCGGCGGCTTCTCTGGAGTCCGGTCGAGGTAGGCGGCCTGCGCGATCGGCGCTCCGACGCGCTTCTCCAGGCTGGGGTCCACCACCTGAATCAGCTTTTCCTCCTGCTCGCGGCGCACCCGGACCACCTGCCCAGGCACCACATGCTGCGACGGCTTGGCCAGCTTGTCGTCGACCCGGACATGCCCACCGCGGACCGCAGCTGTCGCGGCGGAGCGGGTCTTGTACATCCGCACCGCCCAGAGCCAGGAGTCGAGTCGAGCCATGGTTTGATCCTACGCGCGGAGAGTTGTCCACAGCCCCGTCCACAGGTGGGGAAAACTACCGGCGTGTAATTCCCGTCTCTGAAAGGGGCAGCACCCGACTCCGATCGCGTCAACCCGCTGCTCATCGCGGCGCGGTGGCCCACACTGGAGCCAACTGCAATGCGGAGGTGGAGTCGTGGACCTGTCAGCCTTCTACTCGTTGTTGGCGGGCACCTCGTTCACCCTGGTGGGCCTGTGGTGGGTCGTGGTGCAGAGCCGGCCGCGTTGGCGGTCGGACCCCAGCCGACGGCGTCTGGCGGGCGGCACGTACCTGTCGTTCCTGCTTCCCGGGCTGATGGCCACGCTGGCGCAGGTCAACCCCGACACCCCGCTGCTGTGGCGCATCAGCTTCGGCACCTGCGCCGTGGTTGGCCTGTGGTCCACCGTCGGGCTTCTTCGCCACGAGCGTTCGGCCACCGGAATGGGTGCGTTCCGGCGCTTCCGATGGGTGGCCATCGTGCTCTATCTGGCCATCCTGGTACTCGGCGTCGCGCCCGAGCTGGCCCGAGCCGCCGGCTTCACACCGCTCACCGTGGGTAGCGTCCTGCTGGTGCTCCTGGTGGTGCTCGCCCATGGATTGACCTGGGACTTCCTCATGGAGCCCGACCCCGCCTGAGAGCCACTCCCTGGCCCCTCCAGCTCGGGGGTGCCACCGGTCCGTAGGCGACCGGTCGCTACGCTTGAGCGAGTCCATCACCAGGGCAGGAGCTTGCCGTGAACCCGCTTGCCGGCACCATCATCACCGCGGCCCTGGTGTTCTACTCCATCGGCGTGTGGGGTGAGCGGCTGACCGGTCGGTTGCGGTGGTGGAACTTCGTGTTCTTCGTTCTCGGCCTGATCTGCGACACGGTAGGCACGGGAATGATGTTCGAGTTCGTCGGGGGTATGACCTTCGACGTGCACGGCATATCCGGGCTGATCGCCATCCTGCTGATGTTCGTCCACGCCGCCTGGGCGCTGGTCGTCCTGCTCAGGAACGACGAGGCGGCCCTCAGGAACTTCCACAGGTTCAGCGTATTCGTCTGGGCCGTCTGGCTGATCCCCTACTTCAGCCCCATGATCTTCGCCATGGCCGGGTGAGCGCCCTTCCCATCTCGTCGCCTCCGCACGTGCGTTCCACGCGGGCCCGGCGCCGCGGCGGGGTCCTCGGATCACGTGAACTCAGGGGCGAGCGGGGTCGGGGACTCCCATCCGGCCCATGATCTCCTCAGCCACCAGCTGCGACCGCTTCTCCGGCAACCAGTGGCCCGCGTCCAGCTCGACGAACCGGTACTCACCGGTGCAGTGGGCTGCCGTGGCCTCGGCGGCGACCCGACCCAGGTACGGGTCGCGGTTGCCCCACACGTAGGTGGTCGGGACCCCCACCGCGACATCAAGCTTCACGGCATCCGGCCCAGCCGGAGCGAACAGGCCGCGGTACGGGCCGATCATCCCGCGCACCGCCTCGGTATCCGTCATCTGGGCCGCGTAGCTGGCCGCGAGGTCCGCCGGCACGCCCAGGCGCCCGAGGCCCTCCTTTCTCACCAGCCGCGACAGCTGCCGCTCCGGCACCACCGGTAGCTGCATCGCGAGCATGTACCAACTCTTCAGCCCTTGCCCGGAGCGCAGCACGGCCCGGCGGATGGCCGCGGGATGCGGCGTCGACAGCACCGTCAGGCTCCGCACGCGGCTCGGATCGGTCATGGCTGACGCCCAGGCGATTCCTCCACCCCAGTCGTGGCCGACGAGATGGGCCGAGTCGAGGCCCGCCTGGTCCAACAGCGCGAAGACGTCGCCGACAAGCCGCTCGATCCGGTAGGCGCGCCGCCCGGCGGGACGCGCGCCGGCCGTGTAGCCGCGCAGCGCCGGCGCCAGCGTTCGGATCCCGGCCTCGTGCAGGAGCGGCACGACGGCGTCCCAGGCGGAGGGCGACTGGGGGAATCCGTGCAGCAGCACGACGGTGCGGTCGGCATCGGCCCGTCGGGGGCCCGCGTCGCGCACGTCGAAGCTCAGCCCGTCATTGGTGAACGTCTCCATGCGCCTAGTCTCGCGCCCGGGATCCGCTTCCGGTGCAGTCGGTCCGCGAAACCAGTAGCGGGGAGCCGGAGGATTGTTATCAAACTGCAACTAAATTGGACACCTCTTACCTTGACACCCCTACCCACCGCAGACCAGTATTTTGTACTGGAGAGAGACAAAGTTGTCGGACGTATCACTCAGGGCCCTCGGCCCTTTGGTCATGCGCGGCTCACTTCACAGGCACACAGGTCCGGGCGCCACCCAGCGTCCTTGACGTTCTCAGGAGGAACCACATGAAGATGAACACGTTCATGACCGCGGCCGCGGGCATGGTCCTGGCCTTCGCGCTCACCGC
>JAPUEL010000051.1:60414-63851 GCA_027492545.1 Propionibacteriaceae bacterium | reverse complement strand
CTCGCTCCTCAGCCAGCGGGGGTCGGCTCGTCGCTGCGCTCCTTGCTCCTCAGCCAGCCGATCGCATCACTCCTCGTCGAGGTCGCTCTCGATCAGCGACGCGATGGCCGCGTTGGCGTCCTCGTCGTCAGATTCGACGATGACGGAAGCCCCCGGGCCTGCGCCGAGCTTCGCGATCTCCATCGACGAGGTGGCGTCGAAGGTGGGCGTGTCGCGGCCGTCGAGCCTGAGCGTCATGGGGATGCCGAGCTCGGCGACGGCGTCGGCGATGATCGACGCGGGGCGCGCCTTCAGCCCGATGGCCGATCCGACGGTGGCGGTGGTGTGCGGCATGGCTGTCTCCTTCTGTGAGCGGGCGGCGAGGCAGGGGATGGGCGGCGTCGTCGCCGCGGGACCGATCGCTGGGCCGTCCTTGAACCGACAGTATGCCCGCCGGCCTCGGCCCGGGCGCGCCGTCGCAGACCCGCGGCTGCGGCGCCGGTCAGGCGGGGATAGGCTGAAGGGTGCAGTCACAACAAAGGAGTTGAGATGGCTGACGTCGTGGTTCTCGGGGCCGGCGTTTCCGGCCACACCGCCGCCCTGCACCTGTCCCGCCTGCTGCCCAGCGGCAACACCGTCACGGTGGTGTCGCCGAACTCGCAGTGGAACTGGATCCCCAGCAACATCTGGGTGGGGGTCGGGAAGATGGACAAGAAGCAGGTGGTGTTCCCGCTCGCGCCCGTCTACAAGAAGAAGGGCATCCGGTTCCTCCAGGCCAAGGCCACGGCCATCTGGCCCCGGGGCGACGAGCTGTCCGGCCAGGGCGCCGTCGACGTGGAGCACACCGCCGCGGCCACCGCCGGGAAGCGCGAGCGGATCCGCTACGACTACCTGGTCAACGCCACCGGGCCTCAACTGAAGTTCGGCGCCACCCCAGGCCTCGGCCCGCACGGCGGGCACACCGTCAGCGTCTGCACGGCCGACCACGCCGTCGAGGCGGCGGCCGCGCTGCGCGCCACCATCGAACGGCTGAAGGCCGGCGAGAAGCAGACCCTGGTGGTGGGCATGGGGCACGGCACCTGCACCTGCGAGGGGGCGGCGTTCGAGTACGTGTTCAACGTGGACCACGAGCTGCGCGAGGCAGGCGTCCGCGATCGCGCGCGGCTGGTCTACCTCACCAACGAGGCCGAGCTGGGTGATTTCGGCGTCGACGGCATGACCTTCGAGGAGCGCGGCTTCCAGACCACCTCCGAGCTGTGGGCCGGTTCCCTGTTCCGAGAGCGCGACGTGCAGGCCATCCTGGGCGCGCACGTCACCCGCGTCGAGCCCGGTGTGGTGCACTACGAAACCCTCGACGGCGCCACTCACACGCTGGAGTTCGACTTCGGCATGCTGCTGCCGCCCTTCGGCGGGGTCCCGCTGCAGGCGTTCGACCGCGACGGCACCGACATCACGGCCCAGCTGTTCGCACCGTCGGGGTTCATGAAGGTGGACGCCGACTACACGCCCAAGCCGTACGAGGAGTGGCGGGCCGACGACTGGCCCAGGAGCTACCAAGCCGTGGGCTACGACAACATCTGGGCGGTGGGGATCGCGTTCGCGCCTCCGCACCAGATCTCTCGGCCGCGCAAGAGTGCCAACGGGACGGTCATCGCGCCGTCGCCGCCCAGGACGGGTATGCCGTCGGGCGTGATGGGGAAGGTCGCGGCGATGTCGATCGCGGACCGGATCAAGAAGGGCGCGTCGGCGCCCAACCACGAGGCGTCGATGGCGGCGATGGGTGCCGCGTGCGTGGCGTCGGTGGGCGAGGGGCTGCGCACCGGCTCGGCGGCGGCCATGACGATGATGCCCGTGGTGCCGGACTACCAGCGCTACCCGACGGGCCGCGACCTCGCCGACACCCGTGGCGAGGTGGGCCTCGCCGGGCACTGGGTGAAGCTGATGCTCCACTTCCTGTTCATCTACAAGGCCAAGGCGCTGCCCGGGTGGCAGCTGATTCCGGAGTGAGTGCGATGAGTGAGCGAGTGCACGAGCAGCAGTTGAGGGCGCCGGCGGGCTCGACGGTCGCGGACCTGTCGAAGGCGCCGCTCCCCACGGCATCGACGTTGCGCAAACGGATGAGCCTGCCGCTGCAGCTGACGCGGTTCATTGTGTTCAACGTGCGGATCATGCGCATGGTGTTGAAGGGTCACAGCCAGGACCACTGAGTGTGTAAGCACTGAGTGTGAGAGATATGAACTGGGATTTGTGATTTCTGTCAGGTGAGTCCGAGTCAGCGCTCCCGACAGGCTCGCGTAGGCTGCCAGCCGAGAGAAGTTGAGCGGACGGGGGAGGCATGAGCCGACGGGGATTGGTCGATGAAGCCATCCAGGGCATCCTCGACCGCGTCGTCGACGGCGAGTTCCCCTCGGCCAGCGCGCTCCCGCCGGAGGCGGATCTAGCGGCACTGCTCGAGGTGAGCCGCCCTACCATGCGCGAGGCCGTCCGCTCTCTGAGTGACCGCGGCGTGTTGCGTGTAGTGCACGGCCGTGGCACGTTCGTCGCCCCCCAAGAGGAGTGGCGGGACCTCCCGACGCTCATCGGCGTGCTGGCGCGCACCACGCCGTCGCGAGACCTCGGGCTGCAGCTCATCCAGGTGCGGCGGATGCTCGAGGTGGGCGCGGCCGGGCTGGCCGCTGAGAACCGGAGCGACGACGACGTGGCGCGGATGCAGGATCTCCTGGACCGCTACGACTCTGCCGCCGCCGTGGACGATGTGGACGAAGTGGCCGCG
Organism: Propionibacteriaceae bacterium; assembly: GCA_027492545.1. GTDB lineage: Bacteria > Actinomycetota > Actinomycetes > Propionibacteriales > Propionibacteriaceae > Arachnia. The sequence continues at coordinate 61,099 of JAPUEL010000051.1, read as the reverse complement.
CTCGACATCGCCTTCCACGAGGCCATCCTCGCCGCGTCCGGCAACCCGTTCCTGGCTGCGATCATGCAGCCGTTGGCGGAGGCGCTCTCGGCGTCGAGGCGGACGACGGCGGCACGCGAGGACGTGAGGTCGCGGGCGCAGGAGCACCACCGTCGGATCGCGGACCGGATTGCGGCGGGCGACGCCGCCGGGGCGAAGGACGCGATGCGCGCCCACATGACCCAGACCCACGACGACATCGCGGCTCTGTAGCACCGCGCCGGCTGAGGTGCCTCGAGGGCCGCCTCCCGCTGGGTGAGGTGCGGCGAGGCCGTTTCCCGTTGGCTGAGGTGCCGCGTAGCGGCCTCGAAGCCTAGAGGACGTGACCTTGTCAGCGTGGGTTTCTTAGGCTTCGAGGCTCGTCGCTTCGCTCCTCGCTCCTCAGCCCGCGGGAATGGGGTCGTCGCTTCGCTCCTCGCTCCTCAGCCCGCGGGTGGGCTCGTCGCGGAGTAGCACCCCGCTGGCTAGGGTGCCGCGTAGCGGCCTCGAAGCCTGGAGAACGTGACCTTGTCAGCGTGGGTTTCTTAGGCTTCGAGGCTCGTCGCTTCGCTCCTCGCTCCTCAGCCCGCGGGAATGGGGTCGTCGCTTCGTTCCTCGCTCCTCAGCCCGCGGGAATGGGGTCGTCGCTTCGCTCCTCGCTCCTCAG
>JAPUEL010000051.1:41761-60314 GCA_027492545.1 Propionibacteriaceae bacterium | reverse complement strand
TCGCTTCGTTCCTCGCTCCTCAGCCGGCAGGAGGGGGTCTTGCACCTCGACCATCAATGTGTCATTCTTTCCTTAGACCTCTGAGGTCTGAGCACAAAGGAGTGACTTCATGACAGCGAAACTGTCCGATCTGCTGAGCAACCATCCGCCCGTGGTGCCCGTGACCGCGGACGACGTCGTCGAGGCGCGCCATCGCGCGGGCGACCACACCGTCTACGTCGTCCTCGACGACGACCCCACCGGCACGCAGTCGGTGGCCGACCTCCCCGTCCTCACCGCCTGGGAGGCCGACGACTTCCGCTGGGCGTTCGACACCGGCAAGCCGGCCGTCTACGTGATGACCAACTCGCGCTCGCTGGCCCCGGCCGACGCCGAGCGCGTCAACCGCGAGGTCGTCGCCGCCGCGCTCGAGGCCGCCGGCGAGACCCCGGTCGCCTTCGTCTCACGCTCAGACTCCACCCTCCGCGGCCACTTCCCGCTGGAGCCGCTGACCATCGCCGAGGAGATCCGCACCGCCACCGGCAGCGGCGTCGACGGCATCGTCGTGGTCCCCGCGTTCGGCGACGCCGGCCGCATCACCGTCGACGGCGTCCACTACGCCGGCTCCCGCGACGCCGGCTTCACCCCGGTGGGGGAGACCGAGTTCGCCCGCGACGCCACCTTCGGCTACCGCTCTTCGCGTCTCGCGGACTGGGTCGAGGAGAAGACCCAGGGAGGAACCAAGGCCGACGACGTCCTCCACCTCGACCTCACCACGCTGCGCACCGACCGCGCCCGCACCGTCGACATCCTTCGCTCCGCCACCCACTCAGCCGTCATCGTCGTCGACATCGTCGAGGAGGAGGACCTCCGCCAGCTCTCCCTCGCCCTCATCGACGCCGAGGCCGCCGGCTCACGCTTCGTCTACCGGGTGGGTCCGCCGTTCACCCGCGCCCGCATCGGCCAGGCCGTGCACGCCCCGGTGACCCTCGACGAGATCCGCAGCTCCCGCAGCGAGCGCGAGCTGGCCAAGGGCGGCCTCGTCGTCGTCGGCAGCCACGTGGACCTCACCACCCGCCAGCTCAACCACCTCCGCGAGGCGGCGCACCCCGTCGAGTTGGAGATCGAGGTGGCCCAGGTGATCGACGCCGCCCTCCGCGACACCCACGTCCGCGACATCGCCGCCCGCGCCGCCGGGGCGCTCAACGACGGCACCGTCGTGGTCCGCACCTCGCGCGCGCTGGTCACCGGCGCCGACGGCGACGAGTCGCTCCACATCTCCCGCCAGGTCTCGGCCGCCGTCGTCGAGGTGGTCCAGCGGGTGCTGGCCGCCAACCCGCCGCGGTTCGTCGTGGCCAAGGGCGGCATCACCTCCTCCGACGTGGCGACGAAGGGCCTCGGCTTCCGCCATGCCAATGTCATCGGCCCCATGCTGCCCGGCATCGTGTCGCTGTGGTCCGGCCAGGACGGCCCGGCCGCAGGCATCCCCTACGTGGTCTTCGCCGGCAACGTCGGCGCCGCCGACTCCCTGGCCGCCGTCGTCGACACCCTCACCCAAGCCTGATCCACCCTCGAAAGGACCCCCCTTCCATGAACATCGCCGTTCTCGGACTCGGCGCCATGGGCCTGCCCATGGCCACCTGGCTAAGCCAGTCATTCCCCGTCACCGCCTTCGACATCGCGGAGGCGCGCGTGCAGCTCGCCACCGACGCGGGCGTCGCCTGCCGCCCCTCCGCCCGCGAGGCCTGCGACGGCGCCGACATCGTCCTCGTCGCCGTCCGCAACCAGGCCCAGCTCGAGGAGCTCCTCTACGGCGAGGCCGGCATCGTCCCCGCGCTCAGCCGGGGCGCGGCCGTCATCCTCACCTCCACCGTCGGCATCCAGGCCGTCGAGACCGTCGCCGCACGACTGCAGCAGGACGGCATCGGCCTGGCCGACGCCCCCGTCTCCGGCGGCCCCGCCCGCGCGGGCAAGGGCGACCTGCTGGTCACCGTCGGCGCCTACCCGGCCGTCTACGAGCACTGCCGCCCGGTGCTGGAGGCCATGGCCTCCAACCTCGTCTGGGTGGGCGAGGCCCCCGGCAAGGGGCAATGCATGAAGACCGTCAACCAGCTGCTGTGCGGGGTGCACATCGCCGCCGCCGCCGAGGCGATGGCCCTGGCCGGCGAGCTCGGGCTCGACCAGACCAAGGCGCTCGAGGCGCTGATGTCCGGCGCCGCCGCGTCGTTCATGCTGGGCGACCGCGGCCCCCGCGCCATCCAGGCCTACGACGGCGAGGACGCCGAGGTGAAGAGCCGCCTGGACATCTTCGTCAAGGACATGGGCATCGTCACCTCCGCGGCGAAGTCCGTCGGCATGCCGGTGCCGGTGGCCGCGGCCGCCGAGCAGCTCTACCTCCAGGGCCTCGCCAACGGACAGGGCGCCATGGACGACTCGTCGGTCATCCGCCTCGTCACGCCGAAGAAGGGCTGAGCCGTGGGAGCCGCAAGCCTGCTGGGCATCGCCGTCGGCGCGATCGTCCTCCTGCTGATCCTGGTGATCCGGATCAAGATGTCTGCCTTCGTGGCGCTGCTGCTGGTGGCGTTCGGCACCGCGTTGGCGTCGGGCATCGCCCTGACCGACGTGGTGCCCACCATGACCGAGGGCATGGGCAAGACGCTCTCCAGCGTCATGATCGTCGTCGGCCTCGGCGCCATGCTCGGCCGCCTCATCGAGGTGTCGGGCGGAGCCGACGCGCTGGCCGAGAAGTTCTCCGCCGTCCTCGGCCCGAAGCGGGTCGTCGCCGCCGTCGCCGCCGCCGCCTTCGTGCTCGGCATCCCCGTCTTCTTCGACGTCGGCTTCATCATCCTGGCGCCCATCGTGTTCGGCTTCGCCCGCGTGGCCAAGCTCAACCCGCTGGTCCTCGGGCTGCCGGTGGCCGGCGCCATGCTCACCGTCCACGTGGCACTCCCGCCGCACCCCGGCCCCGTGGCCGCCGCCGGCATCACCGGCGCCGACGTCGGCATGATGCTGCTCATCGGCCTGCCGATCGCCGCAGTCACCGCCGTCGTCGGCTACTTCGCCTCGAAGCTGATCAAGGCGGAGAAGTACGAGCTGCTGGAGTCTCCCGCCACAAAGTCCGCCGTCATCCACGACGAGGCCGTCGACGGCCCGAAGCGCGTCCTCGGCGCCGGCACCGTCCTGGCGCTGATCCTGCTGCCCATCCTGCAGATCATGGTGGGCACCGTCGGCAACATGACGCTCGCGGAGGGTTCCACCGCCCGCGGGCTGGCGGGCATGATCGGCTCGTCGCCGATCGCGCTGCTCACCGCGGTGATCGTGGGGTACCTGGTGGTGGGTCACAACCAGAGGTGGTCGCTGGGGAAGCGTGGGTCTGTGCTGGACTCGGCGTTGCCTGATGTCGCGGTGATCGTGTTCGTCACCGGCGCCGGCGGCGTGTTCGCCAACGTGCTGGTCACCTCCGGCATCGGCGCGGCCTTCTCGGAGGCGCTGATCGCCATCAACATGCCCATCATCCTGGCCGGCTTCCTCATCTCGCTGGCGCTGCGCGCGTCGCAGGGGTCGGCGACGGTGGCCATCCTCACCGCCGCGGGCCTGCTGGCCCAGCCCATCCTCGACGCGGGGTACAACCCCACTCAGATGACGCTGGTCACGCTGGCCATCGCCTTCGGCGGCCTGGGGCTGAGCCACATCAACGATTCGGGCTTCTGGATCGTCACCAAGTACCTGGGCCTGAGCGTCAAGGACGGCCTGAAGACGTGGACGGTGCTGTCGACCATCCTGGGCGTGACCGGCTTCCTGCTCACGTGGGGGGTGTTCGCTCTGGTGTCCTAGAGCGAGTATCGACGAGGGGGCCGCGTGTGGGTGCGCGGGCCCCCTTTCGTCGTCGGACAGAGCCTGCGCTTTGATCCTGTCCTCGTGGTCTGGAGCCACCGGCGCAATGCTCGGGGGGAAGCTGGTGGTCGTCACCGCTAGTTCGCCGAGGGTCCAGCCGTCCCAGGAAAGCACATTGCATCGTGGTCGCCGATCGCGGTGATGACCACTGGGGGCCCTCAGATAGGATCTGATGTTCCTCGGCGCTCGTGCGCTGCGACTGATCGACAGAAGGACACTGAGGATGGACCTGAGCTTCCGACGGGCCGAGCCGCACGACACCGCGGCGGCGCAGGCGGCCTACCGGAGGATCATCGACCACCTCGCCGAGACCGTGGATTACCCCCACTGGCACACCGAGAACCACCCCACGCCGGCGGAGGTCGCGGGGTGGGTCGAAGCCGGGGAGCTGTACCTGGCTGTCGACGCCGACGAGACCATCGCCGGGGTGGTGGTGCTCAACCATGACGCCGCTGACGAGTACCGGAATGCGGGCTGGGCGATCGAGGCGGAGCAGGACGAGGTGCTGATCGTCCACGCGCTCGGCGTGGTACCTGACCATCTCGGACTGGGCGTGGGGCGGTTCCTGGTGGACGCGTCGATCAGGGTGGCACGCGAGAGGAACTGCCGGGTGGTGCGCCTGGACACCTACGTCGAGAACCTCCCCGCGCGAAGGCTGTATGAGCGGTGCGGCTTCACCGATCTGGGCTGCCACACGGTGCGCTACGACGGCACTGAGCTGGACCAGTTCCACCTGTTCGAGTACGTCCTGCAGAACCGATCAGACAGCGACCGGTGACCCGGCTGCTGACGGTCGAGCGCCCTGGCCCTCGCATCCTCGCCGGGCCGGGGAGGACGTCGGCAGAGCGGTAGTTCTGGTCGCGTAGTCGGCACCAGATCCACCGGTGAAGGAGGTCGCCGTCGAGTCCTCGCTCGCCCGGCTAGTCCTCGATGACGTCGAGACCCTGCTCCCTGAGCTGCGCGAGGTGGTCCAGCATTCCCTTCAGCACTTCCGCGTCGTGACCCTCCCAGTCGTCAAGCTCCGCGACGACCCGCAGCGGATGCCGGGTCCGGTACGACTGCGTGGGGTTGCCGGGGAACCGCTTGTCGGTCACGTTGGGGTCGTCCTCGAACGGGCCCGTGGGCTGCACCACGTACACGTGACCGCGATCCGCACTGCCGGCCAGAGCGGTAGCCAGCTCCGCTCCCCACACGGCTGTCTCCACCAGCGCCGAGAAGTAGATGTTGTTCGACGCCCGCCCCGCGTGGAAGTTCGAGCCGTAGCCGGGAACGAGATCGGTGCCGGCCTCCACCGCCGACTTCGTGCCGTGATAGAACGGCCCCTCGACGTGGGAGCAGCTCTCGAAGGTGACCGGCGTGTGGGCGCCCGGGTCCTCGCTTGATGTCATTTCTGTCCTCGGTGTTGGATACCCAGGAGTCTGCCATCGGGTGGACCGGGTGGCGCGTTGACTGATTCCTTGCCTCGGCATCGCCACGGGGTGACACACCCTGACCGAGTCCTGGGGATAGCGTTGCCGGATGCCCGAGACCCTGCGTCCCTACCGCGACACCGACGCCGAGCCCACCTGGCAGGTGTTCCACGCCGCTGTGCGCGTCGCGGCCGCGGCGGACTACACGCCCGAGCAACTGGAGGCCTGGTCGCCCGACCTGGTGGACCTCGAGGCCTGGGGCCGACGTCGCGCTGCGGCCTGGACTGTCGTCGCGGTGGAGGGGGAGTCAGTGGTGGGGTTCAGCGACCTCACCGACGACGGGGTGCTGGACATGCTGTTCGTCCACCCGGACGCCGGCGGGCAGGGAGTGGCGAGGATGCTCGTCGAGGCCGTCCTGGCGGAGGCCCGACGGCGTGGCCTGGCCCGCGTGGCGACCCACGCCAGCCGCACGGCGAGGCCGGCGTTCGAGCGTTTCGGCTTCGTCGTCGACCGCGAGAACGTGGACAACACGACGAGGGGCGTCCGCGTCCCGAACTTCGACATGCACCTCGATCTCCCCGCGGAACCACGCTGACAAGGCGAGGCGGCCGGGTTTGGTCGGGGCGACCTGCAATGCTGGGCCCGTGAGCAGCAGCGACGTGCCGGAGGGCTTCTACGACGCGCTGATCACGCGGGCGCTCCGCCGCGATATCGCCCTCTCCACCCTCCACCCCACCACGGCCTCCGTCGAGCCGGCAGAGTTGCCGGAGGTGCTCGCCGAGCACGTTCGAAGAGTGGCCAAGGGCGCCTTCGCGTCGATGAGCGAACCAACCCGCCGCACGGCGATGGAGCAGTTGCTCGCAGGCCTGGGCGCTGAGGATGAGGGCGTCGACGGCGAACCCACCCGGCTCCTGTCACTGCTCGTCCCTGCCGGGCCGGGGCACCCCGCCCGCTACATTGGCGCCCCCGAGACCCCCCTCTCCCAACCAGCCCTCCTCACCAACGCGCGCGGCGAGCCGACGATGGGCAGCGAGATCGCCTCTGAGCTCGGATCGGCGGACCGGGTTGAGCTGCTGTGTGCGTTCATCAAGTGGTACGGCATCCGCACGCTGGAGAAACAACTGAGTAGCCTCCGCGAACGAGGGATCCCGTTCAGGGTGATCACCTCCACCTACTTGGGCTCCACCGAGCGAGCCGCGCTGGACCGGTTGATCGAGCAGTTCGGGGCCGAGGTTCGGGTCAGATACGAGACCTCCCGCACCAGGCTGCACGCCAAGGCTTGGCGCTTCTACCGCAACACCGGCTTCGACACCGCCTACGTGGGCTCCTCCAACCTCACCAGCACGGCGATGCTGGATGGTGTCGAGTGGAACGTGCGGCTGACCGCAACCTCCACCCCCGACCTCCTCCGCAAGTTCACCGCCACGTTCGAGAGCTACTGGAACGACCCGGCCTTCGAGCCCTACACCCCCGCCGACGGCGAACGGCTCGAGCGCGCACTGGCGGAGGCGTCGGGAAGGTCGCGTCAGACCGCAGCGCTGGCCGTGTCGGGGCTCGAGGTCCGTCCGTGGCCGCACCAGGAGCGGATCCTGGAGGCGCTGGAGGTAGAGCGTGAGGTGCACGACCGCCACCGCAACCTCGTCGTCGCGGCCACCGGCACCGGCAAGACGGTGGTGGCCGCGTTGGACTATCAGCGGCTCGCCGCCGCCCGCGGATCGCGGCCCAGCCTTCTCTTCGTGGCGCATCGCCGCGAGATTCTCGAACAGAGCCTGCGCACCTATCGCGAGGTGCTGGCCGACGGCGGCTTCGGTGAACTGCTTGTCGCCGGGTACCGGCCCACTCACTGGAAGCATGTGTTCGCGTCCGTGCAGTCGCTGAGCGCGGAGTCCCTGGCGCAGATGGACCCAGCCGGGTTCGACGTGGTGGTGATCGACGAGTTCCATCACGCCGAGGCATCCAGCTACCGCCGCATCCTCGACCACTTCGAGCCTCAGGAATTGCTCGGACTCACCGCGACCCCCGAGCGCGCCGACGGCGTCGACGTGCGGAGCTTCTTCGGCAACCGCGCTGCCTACGAACTGCGCTTGTGGGACGCGCTCAGCGCGGATCTGCTCAGCCCCTTCCACTACTTCGGCATCGCCGACACGACGGATCTCAGCGCCGTCGACTTCCGCCGCGGGCGCTATGACATCGGTCAGCTCTCGGGCATCTTCACCGGCAACGACGCCCGCGCCCGCGTCGTCGTGCGGGAGCTGAGGCGCAGGCTGGCCGATCCGGGGGCCATGCGTGCGCTGGGGTTCTGCGTCGACGTCGCCCACGCCCGGTACATGGCTGAGGTGTTCAACTCCGTCGGCCTCCCGGCGATGGCCGTGCACGGCGACACACCGGCAGCGGAGCGGGCCGCGGCGGTGTCGCGGCTGACCCGGCGGGAGCTCGTGGTGCTGTTCACGGCGGACCTCTACAACGAAGGTGTCGACATCCCGGACGTGGACACCGTCTTGTTCCTGCGCCCCACCGAGAGCGCCACCGTCTTCCTGCAGCAGCTGGGCCGCGGCCTCCGGCGCACGCCTGATAAGCCCGTGCTCACGGTGTTGGACTTCGTCGGCCACCACCGCAAGGACTTCAACTTAGCCCAGCGGTACCGCGCCATCACCGGCGGGTCCCGGCGGGAACTCCAAGCCCAAGTGGAGCGGGGGTTCCCCTATCTTCCTGCCGGGTCGCAGATCGTGCTCGACGACGTGACGCAGGCCCAGGTGCTGAGCAACATCAAGGCGCAGATCGCCACCAGATGGAAGCACTTCCTGACCGAGATGCGCGCCGTCGGCGATGTGAATCTGGCCACGTTCCTCGCCGAGAGCGGCGCTGAGCTCAGCGACCTCCTCGGCAAGGGCTCCTTCACGCGCCTCCGTCGCGAGGCCGGACTCCCCACCTTGGCCGGCGGCCCCTTCGAGGAGGCGCTCCTCAAGCGGCTGAAGGCCCTGGCCCACGTCGACGACCGCAGCCGGCACGACGCCTACGTTCGGCTCCTCTCCGACGACGCGCCCGCCTACGACTCACTCTCCACGGCAGACCGATGCTGGGCTGACATGCTCTTCTTCTCGCTGTGGCCCGACGGGGGCGGCTTCCCGAGCGTCGCGGAGGGCTTCGTCGTCCTCCAGCGAGAGCCGGCGTTTCGGGAGGAGGCGCGGCAGACGCTCGGCTGGGCCCTTGACCGGGCCGAGCACGTCGCGCGGCCCCTCGTCGGCCGCCTTCGGGAGACGCCCTTGAGGTCCCACGCGCACTACTCGCGGGAGGAGCTGATGGCGGCCCTCGGGCACGCGACGCTCGCCCGAGCCCCGCGTCACATGCGCGAGGGGGTGTCCTACAACCGTGAGCTCGACGTCGACACGCTGCTGGTGACGCTGGTGAAGTCGGAGGCCCACTTCTCGCCGACGACGATGTATCGGGACTACGCGATCAACGCGTCACTCTTCCACTGGGAGTCGCAGTCCGGTACCTCTGTGGCGTCTCCGACGGGGCAGCGTTACCTGACCCAGCGGTCGAACGGCTCCGAGGTTCTGCTGTATGTGCGCGGGAGCAAGGTGTGGGAGTTCGGGGGAGGCGCTCCGTACCTACTGCTGGGAGATGCGGACTACGTCGAGCACCGAGGTGAGCGGCCGATCGCTGTGACCTGGAAGCTGAGGCGGGAGATGCCGCCGCAGGTGCTTCAGGAGAGTCGCGCGGTGAGCTGAGTCCACCCGTCGGGCGTGATGTCACCTGAGTCAGAGTCCGGGGAGTTCGGTCCCCTGCGTGCCATCTCCCCGGGAGCGCACTCCCACGGAAACCGCTGAGGGCCCGCCGAGTCGTCGACGGGCCCTCAGGGAGATCAGGGGTGGATCAGTCGGTCAGCTCGAAGCCGGCGGCGTCGCGGTGCCACTGCTCGCCGGGCTTGGAGATGAGGATGAAGATGCCCTCGACGAGGCCCCAGATGGCTGAGACCCAGGAGAGGAAGCCGGCGGACAGCACCGTGATGAGGAGCTGGATGACGGCCTTCTTGGTGAAGCCGAGGTAGAAGTTGTGGATGCCCAAGCCGCCGAGAAGGATGCCGAGGATACCGGCGACGATCTTGGACTTCTGGCCCACCTGGCCACCGGCGGCGAACTGCGGCTGGCCCTGGTAGGGGGCGCCGTAGGGCTGCTGCTGGCCGAACTGGGGCTGGGAGGTGGGCTGGCCGTACTGCGGCTGGTCGCCGGAGGGCTGGCCGTAGGGCTGCTGCGGATCCTGAGGAGGCTGCGTCATGAAACGGTCCTTTGTAGGTGTGACTGGCGCCCGAGGGGCGCCGCGCACAAGATAGCGCAGCCGAGGGTCAGGTCAGCGCCTGCCGCTGCGAGCTGGAGCGGTGGATCTGGTGGCGTGGTCGACACGAGATCCACCGGATCAGCCAGTGGTCACCAGCGGTCGTGGACGTACTCGCGGATGTACTCGTCGTAGATGCGCTCGCAGGCGGCCAGCTGATCGTCGGTCAGCGGCGGCAACGACCCGGCTGCCGCGTTCGCCGCCGCCTGCTCCGGTCGGCTCGCGCCCGGGATGACGACGGAGACGCCGGGCTGGTCGATGATCCACCGCAGCGCGAACTGGGCCGGGGTCACGCCGTCGGGCACGATCGCGGAGAACTCGCGCGCCGCCGCGACACCCACGTCGTACGGAACCCCGCTGAACGTCTCGCCCTGGTCGAAGGCCTCGCCCTGCCGGTTGTACGTGCGGTGATCCTCGACGGCGAACGTCGTCTGCTCGGTGAACTTGCCCGTCAGCAGACCCGAGGCCAGGGGAACGCGCGCGATGATGCCCACACCGGCCTCGACGGCGGCCGGCAGCACCTGCTCGAGGGGCTTGCGGCGGAAGACGTTGAGGATGATCTGGACGCTGGCCACGCCGGGGTGGGCCATGGCGGTCAGGGCCTCGTCGACCGTCTCCACGGACACGCCGTAGTGGCGTATGCGGCCCTCCTCGACCATCGCGTCGAGCGCGTCGTACACCGAATCGTCGGAGTAGACGGGGGTGGGCGGGCAGTGCAGCTGGATGAGGTCGATGGTGTCGACGCCCAGGAGCGTGCGCGAGCGGTCGTTCCAGGCGCGGAGGTTCTCGCGGGTGAAGGACTCGGGCGTATGGGGGTTGGCGCGGCGGCCGAGTTTGGTGGCCACCATGAGGTCGCCGTCGCCGCGCTCCTTGAGGAAGCGGCCGACGAGTTCCTCGCTGTGCCCGTCGCCGTAGACGTCGGCGGTGTCGAAGAAGGTGACGCCCGCGTCGGCCGCGGTGTGGAGGACGGCCATCGCGGCGTCGTCGCTCACCGATCCCCAGTCGCCACCGAACTGCCAGCAGCCCTGACCCACCACACCGACGTCGCGGCCGGTCCTACCCAATGTTGACTTCTGCATGTCTCCACCTTGGCACAGCGCATCGCCGGCCGAGCTGGGCGGGTCCGTGAGAGCGTTGCGTGGATGTCGACGCGCGCTGCGCCGCTGCGCGGCACCTCAGCCAGCGGGATCGCGTGGAGACGTTGCTTGTCAGCGCACGTTTCTTAGGCTTCGAGGCCGCTGCGCGGCACCTCAGCCAGCGGGATCGCTTCGAGGCCGCTGCGCGGCACCTCAGCCAGCGGGAGGAGGGCTGAGGCGCCCCGGCGGGACCGGGGTCAGGCGGTGGTTGCCGTCGCGCCCGCGCCGACCAGCTCGGCCGCCTTCCCCGCCATGTGGCGCGCCCCGCGCAGGCCGAAGACCGCCGCCGGCCCGATCGTCGAGCCGGGGCCCGGGTACGTCCGGCCCATGACCGAGGCCGAGTTGTTGCCCGCCGCGTACAGCCCCTCAATCACCGAGCCGTCCTCCCGCAACGCCCGCGCGTGCTCGTCGGTCAGCACCCCGCCCTTGGTGCCCAGGTCCCCGATCACCACGCGATACGCCGTGAACGGGCCCTTCTCCAGCGGGCCGAGGTTGGGGTTCGGCACCACCGACGGGTCGCCGTAGTAGCGGTCGTAGGCGGACTTGCCGCGGCCGAAGTCGTCGTCGATCCCGGCCCGCGCGAACTCGTTGAACCTGTCGACGGTGGCCCGCAGCCGCGCAGGCTCCATCCGCAGCTCCCGCGCCAACTCCTCGATGGTGCCTCGCTTCGCCATCGACCCCTCCGCCGCCAGCTTCTTGTTGGTCCGCGGGTCCATCGCGTACGTGCGCATGTAGCGGCGTGCGTGCCGGGCGTCGCCGATGATCCAGTAGCTGCCGTCCTTGTCATGCTCGAGCATGTGGTGACCGAGGTCCACGTAGGACTCGGCCTCGTTGGCGAACCGGTCCCCCTTGGCGTCCACCATGATCGAGTAGGGCAGCGCCCGCTCGCCGACGATGAACGACGGGTCCCCGCCGTCGGCTCCGATCACGGACGCGCCCCACCAGGCGTCGTCCATCAGCTCGAGCGCCGCGCCGGCCCGCTGCCCCAGGGCGATCGCCGAGCCGAGGTTGCCCGGGTTCCCCGAGGTGTCGCCCGAGATGCCGTGATACTGCATCCGCATCGCTGCGTTGCGGTCGAAACCACCGCCGGCGAGCATCACGCCGCGCCGTGCCCCCACGGTCTGCGAGCGGCCGTCGCGGGTGATCCGCACGCCCACCACACGGTCGCCGTCGACGATCAACTCCTCGACGGGGCTGCTCAGCCACAGCTTCGCGCCGCCCTTCTGCACCACGCCGTCGAACATCGCGGTGGCCAGAGCCGCGCCGATCCCCACGCCCCGCTTCCCCGTCCCCAGGAAGCCGAGCATCCGGAAGACGAGGCTCGCGCCGCGCTTGAACCCTCCCCAGGTGGACCAGGCGCGCTGGATCAGCCATACGTCGTCGGTCATGATCGGCAGCGGGGCGGTCAGGCGCAGCGTCTTGTACCAGTCGCCCAGCACCTTCGAGTCCAGCGGTTTCACCTCGACGGCGCGCCCGATGCGCCCGCCGGGCAGCTCGGGGTAGTAGTCGGGGTACTCGCCGGCGCGCACGAACTCCACACCGTGGCGCTCAGCCGTGGTGACGAAATCGCCCACCGAATCGACGAAGGCCTCCTTGCGCTCGCGGGAGGTGGCGCGGCCGACGTCTCCGATGGAGGCCTCCATGTAGGCGAGCGCCGACTCACGCGAGTCCGCCACCCGCTCCCGCTGCATCAGCGGGTTGTTCGGCAGCCACAGGCCGCCTCCGGACATGGCGGTGCTGCCGCCCCACTTGTCGGTGCTCTCCAGCATCACGACGTCCAGGTTCTCGTCGACGGCGCCCAGGGCGGTGGCCATCGCGGCCCCGCCTGAGCCCACCACCACGACGTCGAACGAATGGTCAAACTTCTCGGACACGGTTCCTCCTCGATATCCGGACAACCATGTCCGGTTCTATGCTGTCCAGCATGCCCGGCCATCACCGCAGGATCAATAGGGGACCGGCAGCCGCCCCGGAAAACCGCGCGGCGCTGCTCGACGCGGCGCGCGAGCTGTTCGCCGAGCGCGGGTACGACGTGCCGCTGCAGGCCGTCGCGAAGCGCGCCGGGGTAGGCCAGGGGGTGCTCTACCGGCACTTCCCGAAGCGGCTGGACCTCGCCCTGGCGGTGTTCGAGGAGAACTTCGAACGCCTGGAGGAGGCAGGGGCGGACGTGGGACCCGGCTCCTTCGAGGCGCTGTGGGGCGTCCTCGTGGACGGCGTGGTGTCGTCGGCGGCCTTCGTCGAGATGGCGGTCGAGGCCAGGCGGGAGGTGCCCGACTTTGGCGGCAACGAGCGGGTGTTGAGGGTGTTCGCGCCGCACGTCGAGGCGGCCCGCGAGGAGGGCGAGGTGCGCGAAGACCTCGTCGTCGACGACGTGCTCACCGGCGTGCGGATGGTCTATGGGCTCGTGGTCACCAGCGGTGGCGGGGGGATGCTGGCGGAGCGGATCGATGCGGTGTCGCGGCGGTGGTTCGGGATGGCGCCACTGCCGGATGAGGGCCACAATTCTCTCTAGGGAGCTTCGTGTGCGCAGATGCACAAGGAATCCCGAGGAAGATCTGTGCAGGTGGCGCCCCGCCACCGCACCCCTGAGAGGCGGCAGATATGCCAGGCTTCACGCACAACATCGCACTGGTGGCCCACGACAACAAGAAGGCAGAGCTGCTGAGCTGGGCCAACTACAACCGCGGCACGCTCAGCCACCACAATCTCTACGCCACCGGCACCACCGGCACCATGCTCGAGTACGAGTTGGGGCTCCCGGTGACCAGGCTGCTGTCCGGCCCGGTGGGCGGTGATCAGCAGATCGGCGCGATGATCGCCGAGGGCCGGATCGACGCGCTCATCTTCTTCTGGGACCCGCTCGAGCCCCAGCCGCACGACCCCGACGTCAAGGCCCTGCTGCGGATCGGCGCCGTCTGGAACGTCCCGATGGCGTGCAACACCGCGACGGCAGACATGATGATCTCGTCGCCCCTTCTCAGCCAGGAGTGGGCCAACCGGCCGGACATCTCGCCGCGCGCCTGGGAGCCCGACGAGGAGGAGTGACGCGCTCGGCTGGGCGGGTGTGCCTCGCGGGTGTGGAAAGCTTGAGCGCGTGACGCCCCTCGAGCTGCCCTTCCCGGACATCAATCCGGTCGCCATCGACATCTTCGGCCTGAAGATCCACTGGTACGCCATCATGTACCTGCTCGCGTTCGCGATGGGCTACGGCCTCATGGTGTTGCGCCTGGGCCATGAGCCGTACCGCTCGATCACCGAGCCGCGGCCGTGGTCCCGCACCGACATCGAAGACATCCTGCTGGCCGCCATCGTCGGCGTCATGCTGGGCGGCCGGCTGGGCTACACGCTGTTCTACAACCCCGCCTTCTACCTCGCCAACCCGCTCGAGATCGTCAAGATCTGGGACGGCGGCATGAGCTTCCACGGCGGCGCCATCGGTGTCGCGCTCGGGCTCGCCTGGTTCGCGTGGCGGGAGAAGCGCCCGTACCTCCAGGTGTCGGACTTCCTGGTGCCGGCCGCACCCATCGGCCTGGCCGCCGGCCGCTTCGGCAACTTCATCAACGGTGAGCTCTGGGGGCGCGAGGCGTCCGCGGACCTGCCGTGGGCCATGCGGTTCCCCACCGGGGGCGACGTGCTGCGTCACCCGTCGCAGCTCTACCAGATGCTGCTGGAGGGCGTGCTGCTGTTCGTCCTGCTGTGGCTCTACGCCCGCAAGCCTCGTGCTCGGGGCCAGATCACCGGCGCCTTCATCGGCGGGTACGGCTTCTTCCGGTTCATCGCCGAGTTCTGGCGCGAACCCGACGCGCAGCTCGGCTTCCTCTCACTGGGCCTGAGCATGGGGCAGTGGTTGTCGCTGCCCATGATGATGATCGGAATCATGCTCTGGACCTGGTCCCGCATGCGCGGGATCTCCGACGTCAACGACGGGGCTGTGGACAAGTCGGAGGATAACCCGGCGGAGTCGGCTGAGGCGTGAGCGTGCCACGGCATCGGCGCTCCCCTGGGGATAACCCGGTGGATAACACGTGGCCGGCCGTCCCGCTGGTGCTCTACGACGCTGACTGCGGCTTCTGCACCGCCTCCGTGCGCGCGGCGCAGGGGCGCTGGGTGGGGGCCCGGATCGACGCCACGCCCTTCCTGTCGGTGGACCTCGTTGTCCACAGGCTGACTGTGGACAAGTGCGCCGAAGCGCTGCACTGTGTGGAGCCAGACGGGCGGGTGACGGTGGGCGCGGACGCGGTGGCGACGGTGCTGATGGCGTCGCGGGGGCCCTGGCCCGTCGTCGGGCAGCTGCTCCGCCTGCCGGGGGTGCGGAGGGTCGCCGGTTGGGGCTACGCGGTGGTCGCCAGGAACCGCCATCGGCTCCCCGGGGCGACCGCCGCCTGCGAGGTGCCTGACCGCTAGCCGGCAGCGGCCAGCCAGGACTCGGGATCCTTCACCACGGGGGCCATGGCCGCCAGCCCGGCACCCATGGTGGGGCGCAGCGGGGCGTCGGTCAGCGCGGTGATCTCCAGCGGCGCCCTGCGTGCCCAGACCACGCGACCCTGCAGTTGCCGATGCAACGGCTCGCGCAGCCAGGGCTCGAGGCGCGCGAAGTGTCCGCTCAGGCGCACCGTCGACACGTCCGCGAGGTTGATCGCCGCGCCCAGCGCGATGCCCAACGCGCCCGCGGCCCGCCGCATCACGGCCTGCGCGCGCTCGTCGCCGTGGCTGAGCGCGTGGATGAACGCGTCCATCGTCGGCTGCCGCGACCCCATCAGCAGGGCGTGCAGTCCCACCACCGTCTCCAGGCAGCCCACCGACCCGCACGGGCAGGGTGCGCCCCGAGGATCGACGCATACGTGGCCGATCTCGCTCGCCCACCCGTGCTCGCCCAGGTGCAGGATGCCCTTGACGACGATGGCACCACCCACCCCCGCGTCACCGCACAACATGATGAAGGAGCGGCCACGGGCGTCGCGCAGCAGCGTGACCGCGCCGCAGTCCGCATCGTTGGCGATGTTGAGCGACACGGGAGCGCCGTCGAGAGTGAGCGACCAATGATCCGCCGGCCGCTCGCCCTCCCAGCCCAGCGGGGTCGAACGCACGATGACGCCCGCTTCGCGGTCCACCAGCGCCGGCAGCGCCACATAGGAGCCGACGAGCCGGGCGCCGCTGGGGAACTCCTCCAGGACGCTGGTCGCCAGCTTCGCCAGCTCCGCCATGGTGCCCGCGATGCCCAGGTGCTTGGCGTCCATCGGCGCCTCGCGCCAGGCGGTGACCTTGCTGGTCAGGTCCACCAGCCCCGCCACCAGGTTGCTGACGCCCACGTGGAGGCCCAACCCGAAGGTCGCGCCGGGCTTGATGGACAACGGCACGGCCGGGCGTCCTCGCCCCGCACTGGCCGCCTCGCCCTCGCTCACCAGCCCGCCCATGATCAGGTCGTCCGCGAGCCGCGACACAGTCGAGCGGGTCATCCCCAACTGCTGCGCGATCCCCGCGCGGGACACATGCCCGCTCTGCGCCACCACCTTGCGGAACACCATGCCCAGGTTCTGCGAGCGCATGTGCGCCTGCGTCATCCCTGTCAGGTGCTCAAGATCGGATTCCGACATCTCCCCTCCTCCCGTGCCGGCGAGCCCCGCGGGCGGGGACGTCCGGTGACGCCCGCCAGTCTGCTCCACATGCGGCGCTCGCGCTGGACTTGTTCAGGATAGGTCCGCCACAGCGGCCCGGTAGTCGGCCAGCAGCCGGCCCAGGTCAGCCCGGCATCTGGTGATCAGGCAGCGTTCGCCGTCGGTCTCGATGCCCTCGCGCTGCCACTGCTTCCGGGCCAACGGGAGCAGGTGCCCGGGGATCCGGCCGGCCGCGTTGGTCACCCGCCACCAGGAGACCTCACCGCCCCAGTGGCTCATGATCGTGCCCACCCGGCGGGGGGAGGTGCCCACCAGCGCCGCGATGTCGCCGTAGGCCACCACCCTCCCGGGTGGCACCTGCTCGACGGCGCGCAGCACGCGCTCCACCACCTCGTCACTCAACGGCGACACCCAGCAGCCCCGGGAGGACATCGTCCAGCTGGCCGCGGACCACCTGATGCGCGTCGCTGTCGTAGGCGGTGGACTCCGCGTTGACGATGACGCCGAGGGCGCCGTGCTCCAGGGCCAGCGGGAAGAGGCCGGCCACGGGGTAGACACCCAGGGTGGTGCCCACAGCGACGATCGCGTCGCAGTCCTCGGCCGCGGCGACGGCGGCCTCCAGCACCTCCGCGTCGAGCACCTCCTCGAACAGGATGACGGTGGCGCGCGTGATCCCGCCGCAGTGCTGGCAGCGCGGGTCCTCGTCGCCGGCCGCCACCCGCTCCAGCATCTCCTCCATCGGCCCCGAGCGGCCGCACATCTCGCAGCGCCAGGTGCGGGCCGACCCGTGGATCTCGAGCACCAACCCGGGGCTGCTGCCCGCCAGTTGGTGGAGGCCGTCGGTGTTCTGCGTGACGATGGCCCGCAGCCGCCCCGCCCGCTCCAGCTCGACGACGGCGCGATGGGCCCGGGTGGGTTGCGCCGCCCACATCGCGGGATGGGCCCGACGGCGCCAGGCTGCCTTGCGCACGTCGTCGTCGCGGAGATACCAGGAGAGGGTCGAGACCAGCTCGGCGTAGGGATCCCGCGTCCAGAGCCCCTCAGGCCCGCGGAAGTCCGGGATGCCCGCGGCGGTGGACAGCCCGGCTCCGCTGAGGATGAGGATCCTGGTGGCCTCGTCGAGGCTGGAGATTTTCGCCACGGCTCAGCCCCCGATCACCAGGCGTAGGCCTCCGGTGCGGGGCCGCCCGGGCCGGGGAAGATCTCGTCGAGACGCTTGAGGGCTGCCTCGTCGAGGGTGATCTCCAGCGCCCGGAGGGCGCCCTCGAGCTGCTCCATGGTGCGGGGGCCGATGATCGGGCCGGTCACCCCGTCCTGGTGGAGCAGCCAGGCCAGCGCCACGTCTCCCGGGGCGTGGCCGAGCTCGTCGCAGAACGACTCCCATGCCTCCAGCTGGGCGCGTTTCTCCTCGACCCGCTTGAGCATGCCCGCGTCGGCGCGGCGACCCTCCTCGATCTTGCGGAGCACGCCGCCCAGCATGCCGCCCCCGAGCGGCGACCACGGGATGACGCCGAGGCCGTAGTGGCGGGCCGCGGGGAGCACCTCGAGCTCGATCGTGCGGGCGCCCAGGTGGTACAGCGACTGCTCACTGACCAGGCCGAGGCTGTGCCGGGCGCGGGCGGCCTCGTTGGCGGCCGCGATGTGCCAACCGGCGAAGTTCGACGAGCCCACGTAGACCACCTCGCCGGCCGTCACGAGACGGTCCATGGACTGCCACACCTCGTCCCAGGAGGTGGCGCGGTCCACGTGATGCATCTGATAGAGGTCGATGTGGCCGGTCTGCAGGCGGCGCAACGACGCGATGGCGGACCGGCGCACGTTGACGGCGGACAGCTTGGAGAAGTTGGGGACGTCCTCGTCGAGGGTGGACCCGTAGCACTTGGTGGCCAGCACCACCTCGTCGCGGCGGCCGGTCTTGGCGAACCAGCGGCCCACGATCTCCTCCGTGCGGCCGCGGTGCCCCTGGCCGCCGTAGCCGTTGGCGGTGTCGAAGAAGTTGATGCCCGCGTCCAGGGCGCGGTCCATGATGGCGTGCGAGTCCTCCTCGGAGGTGTGCGGGCCGAAGTTCATGGTGCCCAGCACGATGCGCGAGACGAGGAGGCCGGAGCGGCCGAGGTGGGTGTACTGCATGTGTCCTCCAGTTGACTGCGCCTCCACCCTAGCCACGCCCCGCGAGCGGGGTGGG
>JAPUEL010000051.1:25072-41661 GCA_027492545.1 Propionibacteriaceae bacterium | reverse complement strand
TACTGAATGCGGTGTGCGAGGACACCGCAGGTATGCGAAGTGGCGGGGTGGGCGCACCCAGGTATGCGAAGTGGCGGGGTGGGCGCGCCCAGGTATGCGAAGTGGCGGAGCGGGCGCGCCCAGGTGTGCGAAGTGGGGGGTGGGGGCGCTCAGGTGTGCGAAGTGCCACGACGACGGGGTTAGGCCAGCCTCAGCTCATAACCGACCCCCCGGCCATCAATTGACAACCGCAGTGTTAGCTTTTTCCCATGACCCTCGTGGAACGCTTCGTGAGCCGTCGGTGCATCACAGCCCAGCAGCTGGGAGCCGGGACGACGCGCACGCTCGACGCACTGGGGGTCGGCGAGGTGGCCACCATTGCCGCCTTCGATGCCGACGACGTCGTCGCGCGGCGCCTCTTCGACCTGGGGTTCATGCCGGGTGAGCCCGTCACCAGGCTCCGGAAGGCGCCGCTCGGCGACCCGTTGATGTTCCGCGTCGGGGGCATCGAGATCGTGCTGCGCCGCACCGAGGCGCGCCGCGTGCACGTCAGCGCATGAGCCACCACCACGGCGGCACCTCGGCGCCCACGCTGCCGGACGCCGCCCGCGTGGCGCTCGTGGGCAGCCCCAACGCGGGCAAGACCACCCTCTTCAACGGCCTCACCGGGCTCCGCGCCAAGACGGGGAACTATCCGGGCGTGACCGTGTCGAGGTACGAGGGGCGGGTGGAGACCCCCGCCGGCCCCGTCGTCGTGGAGGACCTGCCGGGGACCTACTCGCTGGACCCGATCAGCCCGGACGAGGAGATCGTCGCCCAGGTGCTCGACGAGGCCGACGAGCTGGCCGGGCTGGTGGTCGTGGTGGACGCCACGAACCTCCGGCGGGGCCTCGGCCTCGTCTCGCAGGTGCAGCAGGCGGGGCTCCCCACCGTCGTGGTGCTGACCTTCGTCGATGAACTCCTCCGCCGCGGTGGCCGCGTGGACCCAGAGCGCCTCTCGCGCGCGCTCGGCGTGCGGGTGCTGCCCGTCGTGGCGGGGGAGCGACGGGGGGTCGAGGCCCTGCGCGAGGTGCTGGCCGCGCCGTCGGCCTGGCCCGCGCCCCCGGTGCTGCCGCCCACCGAGCCCGAGGAGGTGATCGGCTGGACGCAGTCCATCCTGCACGCCTCCCACTTCGCGCCCCCGGACCCGGACTCCCGCACCGGCCGCCTCGACGGCGTGCTGCTCCACCCCGTCTGGGGCACCCTGGTCTTCTTCGGCACGATGTTCGCGTTCTTCCAAACGATCTTCGTGGTCGCGGCCCCGCTTCAAGGGCTGATCGAGCAGGCGTTCGCCTGGCTGGGCGAGCTGGCCCGCTCGTCGATCCCGGTGCCGTGGCTCGGGCGTTTCGTGGCGGATGCGCTGCTGGCCGGGGTGGGCGGGGTGTTGGTGTTCCTGCCCCAGATCGCGTTGCTGTTCGTGCTGATCTCGCTGCTGGAGGGCTCCGGCTACCTCTCGCGCGCCGCCTACCTGATGGACCGGGTGATGGCGTCCGCAGGCCTGGAGGGGCGGGCGTTCGTGGCGCTGCTCAGCTCCATGGCGTGCGCCATCCCGGGGATCATGGCCACGCGGACGCTGCCGTCGGCCAAGGATCGCCTGGCCACCATGATGGCCGCGCCCCTGATGACCTGCTCGGCCCGGCTCCCGGTCTATGTGCTGCTCATCGGCATGGTGGTGCCCGCCGACGTGCGGTGGGGCCCCGTCGGGGCGCAGGGCCTCATCATGTTCGGGCTGTACCTGCTGGGGGCCGCGTCGGCGATGACCTCGGCCTGGTTCTGGAAGCGGATCGTGGGGCGTTCGGGGATCGGGCTGCCGTTCTACATGGAGATGCCGTCCTACCGGCTGCCCCGCCTGCGCACGGTCCTGATCTCGGTGTGGGACGCCTGCAAGGCGTTCCTGCGGAAGGTCACCTCCGTCATCCTGCTCACCACCGTGCTGCTGTGGGCGCTGCTCAACCTCCCGCTGCGCGGCGAGGCCGAGCTGATCGAGGCTGGGGTCAACCCGGCTGACGGTGTCGCGGTGACGGCGTACACGCTGGACCACTCGGCCGCGGCGGCGGTCGGCCGCGCGATCGGGCCGGTCTTCGAGCCCCTCGGCTTCGACTGGCGCGTCAACGTGGGGGTCATCTCCTCCCTCGCCGCCCGGGAGGTGTTCGTCTCGACGATGGGGCAAGTGGCCTCCGCCTCGGACCCGGAGAACCCGGCGGCGGCCCTCGAGGCCATGACCCACAGCGACGGCCCCCGCGCCGGCGAGAAGGTGTTCACCCCGCCCACGATCGCCGCGCTGCTCGTGTTCTTCGTCTACGCCATGCAGTGCATGTCCACCCTCGCCGTCATGCGCCGCGAGACCGGCACCTGGCGGTGGCCGCTCATCGCGTTCGTCCACCTGGGGGTCATCGCATGGCTGATGGCCTTCCTCGCCCACACCATCGTCGGAGTCCTCGCATGAAGCGTGTCCTGCACCCCCAGGCCGTCCCCGGGCAGCCGTCGGCCGTGAGGTGGGTGGTCGACGTCGACCTCCCCGTCGGCCGGGTGACCTCCGCCCCCGGCACCGTCGGGCCGCTGCTGGAGTACGGGGTGCTGGAGAAGGTGTTCGTCGAGCGCGGCGGGGTGTGGACGTGGCTGGCGGACGGCCGGACCTGGACCGAGCACGGGCCGAGGATCCGCGATGCGCTCGCGGCCGCCGTCGACCTGCCGGGCTGGGAGGTCGAGGAGGGCTCCGACGAGCTGCTCGGGCTCATCGCCCGCGAGATCCTCGACGGCGAGCTGGCCGGCTACGTCTCCTCCCACGGCGGGGTCATCACGGTGGCGGCCGCTGACGGTGACCGGCTGACGCTGGACTTCGGGGGCGCCTGCGAGGACTGCCCGGCGGCCACGTCGACGCTGCACGAGCGCATCGAGGTCGCGGTGCGGGCGCGTTACCCGAGGCTGGCGGGCATCGAACGCGTCGGCGGGGCCCACCACAAGCCGCGCGGGTGGCTGGGCCTGCCGGTCCCGGGTCGCGGCCGCTGACTCTGCTGCATCCGGCCGAGCTGCTGCGCCCGACGGAGCTGCTGCGCCCGGCCGAGCTGCTGCATCCGGCCGAGCTGCTGCGCCCCGCCGAGCCGCGCTCCCACCGCCGGACTGTTCTGCTGACCGACGCCCGACTGCCCGCGCACCCCCCTGTGTGCACGACACGCCGTCTCGATCGTGGCGCGGTGCCCAGGAGGGACACGAGGCGCGACTGGGCCGTACATTCGTGCTCGCCGACGCCTCAGTCGACGGCGACGCCGCTGTGCTTCGGCGGGCCCGACGGCAGCTTGCCGGGGCCGACGGTGAGCGCCGCGATCCCCGTCGTGATGGGCACCGACAGGATCAGACCGATCGCGGAGGCGAACGTCCGGACCCCCTCGCCGGCGAAGATCTCCAGGCCGAAGAGGTCGAGCGGCTCGCGGGTGGTGAAGTAGAGCAGCAGCAGGATGGTCAGGGCCCCGCCCGCGTAGGCGAAGACGATGGTGTAGATCGTGGAGGCGATGTGGTCGCGGCCGATGCGCATGCCAGCGGCGAACACCTGCCCGCGGGTCCACTCGGGGGCGGCGGCACGCAACTCCCACACGGCCGATGCCTGCGTGATGGTGACGTCGTTGAGCACGCCGAGGCCGCCGATGATGATGCCCACCATGAGCAGCTCCTGGAAGTTGATCCCCGGGGCGAGCTGGGCCAGGTCGTACTCGTTCTCCTCGGCGAAGCCCGACAGCCTGGCCGCCGCGACGGCGATCGTGCCGAGCGACGTGGTGACCGCCAACCCGAGCAGCGTTCCCGCCAGCGCGGCCGAGGTCCGCAGCGACACCCCGTGCGCCACGTACAGCACGATGAACATGATCACCGTTGAACCGGACAGCGCCACTGCCATCCCCGGCTTCCCGACAATGATGGCCGGCAGCATGAACCCGAGCAGGATGCCGCCCGCGATCACCAGCCCCACCAGCGCGAACAGGCCCTTCCACCGCGCCACCGCGATCACCGCGACGGTGAACAGGACGGCGAGGACGAAGAGAACGGGCAGCCGGTTGATCCCGCTGAACGCGTAGTGGATGCCGTCCGACGTGGGCACGCGGGCCACCTCGATCACGTCTCCGGGCCGTAGCCCGTTGTGCACGTTCGGCCCGGTCAGCTCGACGGTGGCCTCCTCGCCCGCGTCCGGCCCCGTCGTCAGCGTCACCGTGGCCGTGAGGCAGGCCGCCGTCCCCGACGGCGTCTCGACATCCGACTCGCACCCCTGGGTGACGGCGTCGATGGTGGCCTGCTCGTAGGTGACTCCGGGAGCGTCGGCCACCTTGTTCAGCGCGGCCGACACCTCCTCGCTGGTGGGCCACAGCCAGATCAGCCCGGCGACGGCCAACACGCCGAACACCGTGAGGACTCCGATGAGCATGGCGCGGGCGCGCTGCCCCACCTCGACGACGCCGTGACTGCCGTGCCCGTGCCCGTGACCCATGGGCACAACCTACCGGGCCTCCCGCCCGGGGAGGCGCCGACCGCGAGGCGTACCCTGGTGGGTGCCATGCTCACGCGCGACACCCCTCCCTCCTCACGACGGCGCCCCGACGCCAAGTGCCCCCTGCGGCCCGGGGAGCCCTGCACCCTGTGTCAGGCCAGCGTCACCGGCCCGCAGGACTGCGGCCTGGTCTACCTCGTGATGGATGATCCGGACTACCGCGAGGCCCTGGCCGCGTCCAAGCGCCGCTGACCACCGGGGCCGGGCCACCGCCCGGGTGCCCTGCGCCGGACGGGGGTTGGTCAGTGCCGGCAGCCGGCTGGGAACCACCCGCGCGGGAGGCTGGGTACGCTCGTCGCATGCAAGCCGCGCAACCCACGTGTTACCGCCACCCGGATCAGCCGACGGGGATCACGTGCCAGCGCTGCGACCGGCCCATCTGCCCCTCCTGCATGATCCCGGGAGCCGTCGGCTTCCAATGCCCCGAATGCGTGGCCAGCGGACACCGCGAGACTAGGCAGCTCATGCTCCCGTACGGCGGCACGCGGGTGGCGAACCCGCGGGCCACCTCGATCGCCCTCATCGCCATCAACGTCGTGGTCTTCGCGGGCGTGCTCCTGACGGGTGGCTCCTTCGGGACCCTGTTCAACCTTCTCGCCCTCACCCCCCAGGGCACCTGCCCGGTGGGTGACCAGATCCTGCTCACCGACGCCGCGGGCTGCCTGGCCGAGGGCTACACCTGGCAGGCGGGCGTGGCCACCGGTGCGCCGTGGCAGGTGATCACCTCCGGTTTCACCCATGCGTCGCCGCTGCACATCCTGTTCAACATGCTCGTCCTGTGGCTCCTCGGACCCACCATCGAGCAGGTGCTGGGGCGGGCGCGCTACCTCGCCGTCTACCTCGTGGCGCTGCTGGGCGGGTCCGCGGCGGTGATGCTGCTGTCCCCGCCGTTTCTGTCGACCATCGGCGCTTCCGGCGCGATCTACGGCCTGATGGGGGCGCTGCTTCTGCTGGCCGTCAAGCACAAGGGTGACGTGAAGGGGATCCTGTTCTGGCTCGGCATCAACGTGGTGCTGTCGTTCACCTGGTCCGGGATCTCGTGGGAGGGCCACCTGGGCGGGCTGCTCGGAGGGGCGGCCGCCGCGGCGATCATCATGTACCTGCCCAAGGAACGGCGGGCGCTCTGGCAGTGGCCGCTGGTCGGTCTGCTCGCGGCCGTGTTCGTCGCGATCATCGTGGCGAGGGCACTCCAGCTCGCCTGAGGTTCGTCAAGCGCCACCGTCGTCCACGTCTCCTGACGGGCTCCGCAGCGGCCGGTGGTAGGTTGCGGCCATGTCCGAAGACGACGCCCGCAGCACGCTTCACCCCGCCGTGCGGCTCGCCCGCTACGGGAAGCACGACGACGGCGACAGATTCCTTGGCTTCTGGCTGAGCCTGATGATCGACGCCCGTCAGCACCGCCTGACGCCCAGCCTCACCCGGATGCGCCGCGCCATCGAGGGCTTCTACGGCGGCCGTGAGGTTACAGCGGCGCGGGAGGCGCTGGGGCAACGGGTGATCGACGATCAGCTGCGCGATGCGGCCGCGGTCTACTTCCAGACCTGCCTCACCGATCCCCAGTACTCGTCCGTGGTGTGGGGCATGAACCGGCTCCAGCCGGACCAGCTTCGGGCCAAGGCCGCCAAGGACGCCGCCGCGACACTCGAGGCGGTCGTCGGCAGCCGAGCATCAGGTCCCGCGGAAACGCTGCCCGGCCTCTTCGTCGACGGGTTCCTCGAGGTCTTCGGAGAGCCCGGCCGTGCGGCCCTGCGCGACGCCGTCGCGAAGAAGCCCTCCCTGGCCGGCCTGGACCTGGTCTAGGGAGGTCTAGGGAGTCGCTCAGGCGTCTGCCAGGGCCCGCTGCGTCGACGGCGAGTGGAGGGCCGCCTGGATCCGCCGGGCGAGATCCGGTGCAAGATCGCGACCCTCGGCTTTCGTGGAGCGGGTGAGCGCGACAGCCACCCCGGCGGCCTCCGAGGAGCGGCCGGCCAGCGCCAGCGCCAGGATCTCCCGTGCCGCCAAGGCGTCCGAACCCGGGGCCGCGAGCCGTCCGCGCCGGACGGCCCAGAGCGCCGCCTGTGCCTCCTGCCGGTCGAGGGCGCGGTCCGCCAGCACGCAGGCCGCGTCGACGATCATGGCCACCATGTCCGTGCGCATCTCGGCGGCCCACGCCCATTGGAACTCGAACGAGCCCAGCGGCTCCCCCCGGACCAGGCGCAGCGCGGCGACGAGCGCCGCGTCCGAGGACACGTTGACGCCGCCGTTCAGCATGGTGCGGAACCGTTCCCAGTCCGAGGTCACGCGCGGGTCGAGTGAGACCCGCCCCGAGTAGGCGTCCGGAAGGTACTGCTCGCCGTCGGGAGCAACGCCCAGCCAGCTCCGCAGCCGGCTCACGTTCGACCTGCGCGTGGTCTCGGCGATCATCAGTGCGCGGGTCATCGCCGTGGGGGTCTGCCCGGGGTGCTCCAGCAGCCACGCGCAGTACTCCATGCACTGGCCGACGGCGCGGCCGGGGACGTTCCCCGCGGTCCCGATGAGGTCGACGTCTCCCAGGAGCAGAAGCAGGGGGTGTTCGGGGGAGCTGGGACGTCCGTTCATGAAGGGGTCCTCGGGCGATACAGGGGAGTGGGGGAGCGGTGTCACGTTGGAGGCCAGGTCATCGGTGCGCCACCAGGGGGCCTGCTCCGTCTGGGTGCTGCCGGCGGCCTGGAACAGGTCCAGCACCGCGCGCTTCGCGGGCTGCGTGAGCAGTTGGGGCACGAAGGACCGCCGGCGCCAGGTTGCCGACTGGTCATCGACGGTGACCGCCGACTCTGCTGCCGGTGCGCCACCCGCGTCCGCCACGACGCTCACCCCCACCTCTCCGAGTGCCAGTGCATCGTTGACGAGGTCGAGGTGCAGCGGGGTGAGGGGCGCGATGAAGACCACGACGACTGGCTGCCAGGCAGCCGCCAGGTCCGGGTCCTCGCGCAGCTGCGCCAGCGTCATGCCCGACATGGCGAGCCTGCGCTGGCTGCACAGCCGCTGCAGGTGGCTGAGCCCCTCGTCAGCGCCCGGCAGCGCACTGATGCGCGGGTCGTCCAGTGAGTCGGCCCAGTCGCTCCCGCCCACCAGGACCAGCTGCGTCTCGTCCGACCAGGGGGTGCAGGTGAGCCCGGTGATGAGAGCCGCGACGGCCGCCTGGGACGACGGCCCGGAGAACAGCACCGCCCGCTCGCGTTCCACGTCGGCGGTGACCGGCTCGCCGTCGGCGGACCACCCCAACATGACCGTGGTGGGGGTCAGCCCCGTCTCTGCGTCCTCGGCCCTGCGTGCGAGCGCCGCCCAGAACCTGGCCAGATGCGGGGCGACGGGGACCGACCGTCGCCCCACGGCGCGGGCCAGCAGCTGCAGCCTCCTCCGGGAGGAAACTCCGGCGAGGATGCTCCCGGCCAGCACGGCGCCGATGGGGCCGAGGAGGCCGGCCACGCCGTCGTCCGAGATGTCGACGGAGGAGGCCACCTCGGTGGTGTCGTCCGCCTGCTCCGACGGCGTGGGGGTGGCGTCGGTCAGCGGCAGGGCCACGGGGGGATCCGTGATGGTGGGCACCGCGAGGGATTCTCCCGCCGTACCGACCACCGCGGGATCCGGCGCCTCAACGACCGACACATCCGAGGCCACAGCCTGCTCGAGGGACGGCTCTGCCGGGGCGGGCTCAGCGGGCGCAGGCGCTGCGTCCGGAGCGAGGTCCGCGGTGGGCACCGCAAGGACCCAGCCGGTGTCGATCTGGTCCGGATCCTGGACCTGATCCCGGTTGAGCTCGTGGATCTCCGGCCACCGCTCGGGGTCTCCGAGCTCACTTCCCGCGATGGACCACAGGGTGTCGCCCGGCTCCACCACCACGGACTCGACGACGGTGGCCGGCTCCTCGGGGAGGGTGAGGCGCGTGCCTTCCTGGAGCCGGGAGGACTCCGAGAGCCCTGGGTTCAGGCTCACCAGCTCGCGCCAGCGCCCGCCCTCGCCCAGCTCGCGCTCGGCCACCCCCCACAGCTCGTCCCCCTCCTGCACCACGTAGACGCGCGCCGGGGCGGCGGCCTGCACAGCCGATGCCGCGGGTGTGGGCGTGGCGGCCACGGCTACGCCACCGGTGCCGTCCGTCGGGCTGGCCGGTGCGCCACCGGAATCGGCGACGGCCGCCGTCGGTGCCGCGACGGCCGCGAGCACGAGCGCCCCCACGATGGGACGCAGCCACGCGGTGCCCGGGAGGGTGAAAGCCACGCGCCGCTGCGTCACCACGGCCACGGCCTCGAGCACGACGGTGAGCGCCAGGACCGCCCAGGCGAGCCAGGCGGCCACGCTCAGGGCTCCGACGAGCACGCTGCTGTCCATCGCCACGGTGAGCGACGTGGCCCAGTCCGCGGTGAGGAGCGCGCCCGGCCTGCCCACGAGGAGCAGCAGCCAGGGGATCCCCAGGAGGAGGAACGCGAGCGCGAGAACGGCGGCGAGCGCCCGAAGCGCCCTCACCGTCCCACCGCCGTCGTGCAGCCGTGCCGCGACATGTCAGCTCGGCAGCCGGTCGGTCACGTAGGCGGTGATGGCGGTGATCACGACCAGCGCGATGGCGGCGGCGCCGGCCAGCAGGATGGCGTTCTCGGTGCTTTGGCTGAGCCCGCGCTCGTCGCGGATGCGGGGGGCCTGCTGCAGCGAGACGATCAGGCCGACGAGCTGGTGGATGGGTGACATGGGAACCTCCTGGGTGAATTCTGGTTGAGGGTGGGGTCAGTTCTGGGGTTATCCACAGAGGGGCAGAGAAGTGTGGAGAATCGTCCACAGTTTGGGGTTGGCTCTTGACATCAGGTGGCCAGCAGCTTCAGCAGCGGGGGCACGAGCAGCGCCAGCCCCAGCAGCAGGGCCGGGATGGTCATCCATAGCGACATCGCCTCGCTTGCCTCCTGGGCCGCCGTCCTCTGGGCACCGAGGTGGGCGTCACGGAGCTCCCGCACGCGCGCCTGGAGCACGTCGGCCAGCCCGGCGCCCTGCTCCTCCAGCTGCATGACGTCGGCGAAGTCGGACAGCTCTGGCACGTTCCACTCGCGAGCCACCTCGCGCAGCTCGTGCCAGGGCTGCGTCTGCTCCATCCGGGCCCGCTCCAGACCCGACGAGATGCGCCGGAAGAGCGGCGCGTCGGACACGGCCGCGGCGTTGGCCGCCGCCTGGGCCGCCGAGGAGTTCGCCAGCCGCTCCAGCACCACCAGGTCGAAGAACGTGTGGATGCCGTCGGTGGCCGCGCGACGCTCCTGCTCGGCCCCACCGCGGAGCCGCAGGTCCGCCACGAAGTAGCCCAGCACGGCGCCCACCAGGGCGATACCCAGCGGCGCGACGCCCGGAGAGTCGCCGAACGCCACCTGAGCGCCGGCCCACACCGCGGGCAGGGCGAGGCCCGCCATCGTCCAGACCAGCTTCTCGACGAAGAAGTCCCCCACGCTGCGCCCCTGCATGAGGAGGAGCTGCTGCTGTCGGGCCGTCAACGGCAGCCGCAACCGACGGTGGATCCGCTCGCCCAGCGCCTCCGCCCCGGTGGCGGGGTCTGGCTGCGACGCCGTCGGCGGGCGGTGGTCCAGCAGCGCGAGTGCGTCGCCGAGGTGGACCGGGGGAGTGCTGAGGCCCCGCACGATCATGATCGCCCCGAGCCCGGCCACCATCCCGCACCCGACGGCGAGCGCGATCACGGCGCGCTCCGCAGGAACCGCGGGGCCATGGGCGGCACCGTCATGCGCCGGAGCATCACCAGGCAGCCCAGATAGGCCGCGGCCAGGCCGAGCGCGATCAGCTGCCCGAGCGGCGTGGCATAGGGGGCGAAGAACTGCGGGTTGAGCAGCATCGCCCCCACCAGCACGCCCATCGTGATGAACGTCACCTGCTTGACGACGGCGCGGGGCTTGGCCCGCTCGGCCGCGATTTCGCGCAGCGCCGAGAGCCTGGCCTGGA
Source organism: Propionibacteriaceae bacterium (assembly GCA_027492545.1). Lineage (GTDB taxonomy): Bacteria > Actinomycetota > Actinomycetes > Propionibacteriales > Propionibacteriaceae > Arachnia. Next base: position 31,163 of record JAPUEL010000051.1, on the reverse strand, counting down.
TGCTGTCGGAGATCGCGCCCAGCGTGGCCCGCGCCCCGGCGCCGCCTTTGGCGGAGGCGATGACGAGCGCCGCCACCACAGCGTCGGCGTCCGCCGAGGCCAGCTCGTCGGCCATGGCGAACAGGGCGTCGCGGGTCTGCCAGCGCTGGTCGAGCCGGGTGCAGAGCCGGGTTACGGGCTCGCGGAGCACCGGCGGCACCTGGGTGCGGGTGGTGAAGATCGCATCGCGGATGGAGCGCCCCGAGGACAGGGAGGTGGTGATCAGCCGCACCCACCGGTCGAGCCCGGCCAGCACCTCCACCTCGCGGTTCGGTGGGGCGCTCAGCAGGAGCGGGATGGTGATCACCGCGGCGGGCAGGAGCACGAGGGCGAGCAGGGAGCTGGTGACCGCGGCGGCGACCACCCCCGCCAGACCCGCGGCCGCGAACCAGCCCTTCCTGACCGGTGAGAGCGCTGTCCACCACCGCACCAGCCTTGTCCACAGACCTGTGGACAAAGGTGTGGGCAACCGCTCCGAGCGCTGCAGCCCGAGGGCGACCAGCAGGACCCCCAGCCCCACCGCCGACCCCGCGACCGCGGCCAGCATCACGCCCACCCGGATGCACCCTCGAACTGGGCCAGTTCCGCCGCCATGGCGGCCTCCGGCTGGAAGAGCTCCGGCTGCGTGGCGGTGGCCGCGCGGTAGACGAGGTGCGTGGTGGGGCGGCCGGCCTCGACCGAGCCGGTCAGCTGACGGACCTCGGAGACGAACCGCGACCGCGTCCCCCCGCGCCACGCGTCGTCCTGCAGCGTCACATGGACGATGAAGTTCAGGTGGTGAGCGATCTGGTGCATCGCGTCCTCGACGCTGAGCACCCGCCCCTGTGCCACGCGGGCGGCCAGGCGGTCGATCGTCGACGCCGCCGAGTGCGAGTGCGTGGTGGCCAGGCACCCAGCTCCGGACTGCATCGCCTCGAACATGGCCCCGGCCTCGGAGCCGCGGACCTCGCCGACGACGATGCGGGTCAGGTTCTGCCGCAGCGCCTCCGGGATGAGGTCCGCGACGGTGTACGAGCCCACGCTGGTGCCCCCCGTCGTCTCGCCCATCCCCACCCGCGCCTGCAGCGCCAGGATGTTGCGACGGTGGCCCAGGAGGTGGGTCAGCAGCTCGTAGTCGGTCTCCAGTGTGCCGAACCGCTCGTTGGGGTGGATCGCGGCGATGAGCGCCCGCAGCAGCGTGGTCTTGCCCGCCCCCTGATCGCCCGAGATGACGATCGACTTACGCGCCAGCACGGCCGCCTGCAGCAGCCGCGCCACGTGCGGGGGCAGCATGGCATCGTCGGCGAGCTCGTCGAGCGTCACGTCGGTGAGCAGATGCTGGCGGATCACCACCGACGGACGGAAGGACAGTCCGAACCCGATGGCGTGGAGCCGGAACCGGTTGCCGAGCGCCAGGGTCATCGTGGGGTGCAGGTCGTCGAAGGGGCGCGGCGGGGTGGCCGTCTCGCCGAGGAACCGGATGGCGTCGACCAGCTCCTCGTCGGTGTCCGCGACGGCGGGATGGGACTCCCGGTGACCGTCGCCGTACTGGACCGTGACGGTGTCGCAGCCGTGGATCTCGATGTTCTCCGCGTCGGCGATCTCGAACAGCGGCTGGAGCCGGCCGTAGCCGAAGATGGCGTTCTCCACCGCGTCGGCGTAGCGCAGCTCGAGCGCCAACGGCCAGAGCGCTTCACCGGCCTCGCCCAGGCTCTGCGCGCGGGCGTGCACCACGCTGCGGATGATCGCCCGCCCGCGCACGCGCCGGTCCTCCTCGGGCATGGGCTGACCCCGGCCCGCCTGCCATTCGGCCGAAGCCCGGGTGATCAGCTCCACGGCCTCGCGGCGGAGCCCCACCACGACCTGCCAGTCCACCTCGTCGCTCACGGGCGGGGCCGGCACCGGGGCGCCCGCTGCCCGGCGCGCCGACAAGGGTTCCGGGGCGGGCTGTGGCTGGGCCTCGGAGGGCGCCAGCCCGAGGCGCCCGAGCGCCCCTGACAACGGCGGCAGCTGCCCGACGCTCATCTCGCACCCACCGACGCCGCATCGCGGACGCGCGCGACGCGTTCTGACAGCGCCTTGGCGTCTGCGCGGAACCGGCCCATGAACGAGCCCTCGTGGAACCGGCGGGGCTCGACGGCGCCGTCGCTCAGCACCTCGGCCGCCCGCGGATCCCACGGCGGCTCGAGCCAGCACGGCACGCCGAACTGGGCGGCGATCTCCCCGGCCGCGTACGGCCGACCTGGGCCCACGACGGCGAGGGCGGCCATGGTGGGCGACGGCATGGACCGCAGCTGGTCCTCCAGCGTGGTGAGGTGGATGCGGGCCGCAGCCAGCGACCGCAACGACGAACGGACGCACACCACGACCGCGTCCGCGGCTGCCAGCAGGCCGGACGGCAGGCCGGACGGCGAGATGCGCCCGCCGTCGACCAGGACGTCGATGCCGCGCTCATCCAGCGAAGCCAGCGCCTCGCCCAGGGTGCCCCAGACGTGCTCGAACAGGCGGGAGGCCCCCGCCGTCGAGAAGCCGGGAAGGAAGCGGCGCTCCCGGTCCCCCTCCTGGGTCAGTGGCAGGGTGTGGCGCCACAGCTCCGGGGCCAGAGGCGTGCCCTCGCGGTGCAGGTGGGCCAGCGACATCAGCCCCCGGCCGCCGTTGTCCATCCCGCGCAGATAGCCGGCCTGGACCGCCTGGGCGGGCTCCCGATCGCAGTCCGCCACCAGCGAGTGTCGCGGCCAGGCCAGGGCCAGGCCGAGGGCGGTGGTGGTGGCGCCCGGTGAGCCGGTGGCCGAGGCGAGAACGATGACGGCCATCACGCACCCCTGACCACGACCACGGCCACGAGGTCCGCCGCGGAGAGGCGGGCCACCTGGTCGGCGCGTGCGTCGGCCACGCGCACGTCGAGCGAGTAGCTGGCGCCGTCGTCGAGGAGCACGGGGGTGCTGGCCACGACGGCGTCCGCCGACACCTCGGTGCCCTCGACAAGCCCGACCAGCCGGACGGTGGTGCCCGGCGGCATGTCCGCCGTCGGCAGCTTGCCCAGGGGAAGGTGCAGCCCGATCAAGGCCTGGCCGGTGGGCAGCGGATCCTCGCCCACGTGCCTGGCGAGCGGGAAGGAGCCCTGCGGGAGGTCGGTCAGCGAGCGCTGGCCGACCAGGCCCGGGAGCTCGGCGGCTCCCAGCGCCTCGACCGTGAGGCTCTCGGGGATCTCCAGGACGGCCAGGTCATCTCGCTCGATGGCGTCTCCCCGGCGCACGTCCGCCGCCATCACCACGACGGCCCGGTGGTCCGCGTTCATGGAGTAGAGGGCCGCGGCGCCGAGGCCGCCCACAGCGACGAGCAGTGCCCCGAGCGCGATGAGCTTGGGGCTGCGGCGGGCGCGCAGCTGGACCGCGGCCGGCCTCGCTGCGGCCGGCGGAGCGGTCTCTGGCGTGCTGGGCCTCTTCTGGTCGTGCATGTGGCCTCCCTTCCGGCGGTCAATCTAAAAGGGGGAGGGGGTCAGGTCGGGGGCCTCGGGGCTTCTGTGGACAAGTCACGCCCTTTGGAACGTTTTTCCACAATGTTGTCCCCAGGGGTGGCGGTCGTGTTCACTTCAAGTTGACTCTCTGAGAAACCTGAGAGATTCTTGGATTCGTCGATGGTGGAACGCAGGGAGTGGTAGTGCGCAGATGGATCGCGGGCCTGATGGCCACGCTGGCCGTTGCCGCCGTCTCCGTCGCCGCCACCTCCGCCCAGGCGCTGCCCATCGCGCCCGCCCCCGTGGTCTCCGTCACCGGCATTCCCACCCCCTGCGTCTCGACGAAGCCGTTCCCGGCCGATGCGTCGATCGACCAGCTCAAGGAGCAGCTGGCGGCCACCTTCGGCTTCAAGCTGGCCGGCTCCCAGTGGACCGAGGAACGCCGCCCCTCCATCAAGATCCTGTGGGAGACCCTGGACGCGGTGGAGTGCACCACCTACCGAGCCGACCTTCAGGCCAACGTCAGCGGCACGCTCGGCATCAACGCGGCGCGCATCTCCGGCTACGCCTGGGGTGACTGGAGCCTGACCAAGACCAACCACGTCACCCTCGACTTCGCGAAGTTCCAGCGGGCGTTGGACAGCGGGGACGAGGGCCGCCTGGTTCGCCTCGTCATCCACGAGCTCGGCCACGTGCGCAACTCGGACCGCTACGAGGACCCCGAGTACTGGACGGTGTTCACCAAGCTGTTCGCCCGCGAGGGGCGGTTCAGCGAGTACGCCGGCCGCAGCGTCACCGAGACGTTCGCAGATGTCGTGGGCTACTACGTGGGCCGATGCGCCCTGGACAACCCGTACGACACGGGGGAACACGCCGCCTACTACGAGTACGCGAAGACCTACATCTTCGGCGGCAAGGAGTTCGGCCCCGCGCCGGGCGTCGCGCCCACGTGCACCCTTCCCTCCGAGACGGCCGAGGAGCCCGCGCCGGGCGCCGAGGCGGCCGCGTGGATGGAAGGCCTCGGAGGCGCGTAGCCCCCTGCCCCGAGCCGCATCGGAGTAGCATCGCTGGCGACCCTTAGGGAATCACTGATCAATCATGTCCTGGCTGCGGCGCACCGGATCGGGCGATCTGACGCCCCTCCATCTGGATATGGACGTCAAGTACACGCACCAGATGGAGTGGCGCCATCTCATCCCGCCCGGCACGTCCTCGCCTAGAACAGCATTGATCAGTGGTTCCCCAGCCACCCGCTTCACGGAGGAAGCCATGCCCGACGTCGCTGCCTACGCCATCGATTCGCCCACCGGCTGCTACCAGAAGACCACCATCACCCGCCGCGAGCCCGGCCCCACCGAGGTGTACTTCGACATCGCCTACACCGGCATCTGCCACTCGGACATCCACACCGCGCGCGAGGAGTGGGGCCGCATCCACTACCCCTTCGTCGGCGGGCACGAGATCGCCGGCGTGGTCAGCAGGGTGGGCTCCGAGGTGACGAAGTTCAAGGTGGGAGACCGCGTCGGCGTCGGCTGTTTCGTGGACTCCTGCCGGGAGTGCGACATGTGCCGACAGGGCGAGGAGCAGTTCTGCACCGGGCGCCCGGGGACGGTCTGGACCTACAACGGCACCGGCCGCGACGGCCTTCCCACGGCGGGCGGCTACTCGACGGGCATCACCGTCGAGCAGGACTACGTCATGCGGGTCCCCGATGAGATGTCGCTCGAGCACGCCGCGCCGCTGATGTGCGCGGGCATCACCCTCTACTCCCCGCTCAAGCGCTGGGGTGCCGCTCCCGGCAAGCGGGTGGGCATCGTCGGCATGGGCGGGCTGGGGCACATGGGGGTGCAGATCGCGGCCGCCATGGGCGCGGAGACCATCGTGCTCTCCCGGACCCTGGCCAAGCGCGACGACGGGCTGGCGCTCGGCGCCTCCAGCTACGTGTCGACGGCGGACAGGGAGGACATGCGCTCGCTCCGCGGCACCTTCGACCTCATCGTCACCACGGTGTCCGACGGGGTGGACCTGGACTCCCTGCTCAAGCTGCTCAAGGCGCACGGGGTGCTGGTCAACGTCGGGCTCCCGGAGCACGCGTCGAAGGTGCACCTCGGCATCCTCACCGGCCAGGCGCGGGTGCTCGCCGGATCCAACATCGGCGGCATCGGTGAGACGCAGGAGATGCTGGACTTCTGCGCGGAGCACGGGTTGGCTCCGATGATCGAGATGATCGATGCGGACCGGATCGACGAGGCGTACGACAACGTGGTGGCGTCGCGGGTGCGGTACCGCTACGTGATCGACATCTCCACCATCTGAGCCGCGGAGGCTCAGGGGACCTCAGCCGGTTGGGGCCGGATTCGAGGATCGCCCACCTCACCGTCGGTCGCTTGCGCGGGCACGACACGCCCATCGAGTGGCACCTCGGGTACGTATGCGGCCCTGGTGGCGGGTTCCGACGGCGTGTCGTGCCCGCCAAGGGGGTCGGGGTGAGAGGGGCTGGTACGAGCACGACACGCCGATCGAGTGGCACCTCGGGTACGTAGGGGGCCTTGGAGGCGGGCTCCGACGGCGTGTCGTGCCCGCCAAGGGGGTCGGGGTGAGAGGGGCTGGTACGAG
>JAPUEL010000051.1:0-24972 GCA_027492545.1 Propionibacteriaceae bacterium | reverse complement strand
AAGGGGGTCGGGGTGAGAGGGGCTGGTACGAGCACGACACGCCGATCGAGTGGCAACTCGGGTACGTATGCGGCCTTGGAGGCGGGCTCCGACGGCGTGTCGTGTCCCAACGATGTTGGCAGTAGGGGGTGCGGAGGGTAGCACCGGCGACCCCAGCGGCTGACCCGCCCCCGCATCGAGCGGCGATATCGCCGGTGGGACCATGGGGGAGCAGGCACAGCGTCCACTGGTCCTGCGGCCGGCCGGTCGGCCCGGAGCTTTCCCGGCATCCGGGCCGACTCCGCCCTGTCTCCGCCTTGTTGCCCCCAGTTGCCGCGACGGCGACCACTGTGAACGCCGCATCCACCCCGTCGGCATAGGATCATCCCCGGGAGGTCACGCGTGGTGGCGAACGGATACGGTCGGGCGGCCTGGTTGGTCTGGGGTGTCGGCGTATTCGGGTACGCGCTGGCGGTCATGCACCGCGCCGCGCTCGGCGTGGCCGGGCTCGAGGCCGCCGAGCACTTCGGCACCACCCCCGGCATCATCTCCACGTTCGTGGTCCTCCAACTCGCCACGTACGCGCTGGCCCAGGTGCCGGTCGGGCTGTTGCTCGACCGCTACGGCTCCCGGCTCATGCTCACCGGCGGCACGCTGGTCATCGCCGGGGGGCAGGCGCTCCTCGCCACCGCCGACGACCTGTCCACGGCCTACGTCGCCCGGGTGCTCCTGGGCATCGGCGACGCCTGCATGTTCAACTCGGTGCTCAGACTGCTGCCCCGATGGTTCGCGCCGAACCGCGTCCCCGTGCTCAGCCAGGTCACCGGCATGGTGGGCGCCCTGGGCCAGATCGCGGCCGTGGGTGCGGTCCTGCCGCTGATCAAGCTCCTGGGGTGGCAGACGGGCCTGCTCATCACCGTCGCGTTCAGCGTCTTCGCGGCCGTGCTCGTGCTGGCCTGGGTGCGCGATGCGCCGCCCGGGCAGGCGCCCGCCGTCGTGGTGGACCCCATCCGGGAGATCCCCCGGCGCATCAGGGGCGTCTCCATGCACCCCGCCACCCAGCTGGGCTTCTGGGTGCACTTCACGTCGGGCTTCTCCAGCATCGCGTTCGTGTTCATGTGGGGCATCCCGTACCTCGTCGTCGGCCAGGGGCTGTCCCAGGCCGAGGCGGGCGGCCTGTTCGCCCTGCTCTCGGTGGCGTCGATGGTGGCCGGCCCGGTGGTCGGATCGCTCACCGCCCGCCACCCGCTGCGTCGCAGCACCCTGGTGCTGATCCTGGTCTGGGCGGTGATCGCCTGCTGGGCGGCGGTGCTGCTCTGGCCTGGCCGGGCCCCCATGCCTCTGCTCCTGCTGCTGGTGCTCTCGCTCGCCGTCGCCGGCCCCGGCACAGGAGTGGGTTTCGACTTTCCCCGGACGAACCTGCCCGCGACCAGGTTGGGCGCCGCGAACGGCATCGTCATCGCGGGTGGGTTCGTGGGTGGCACCGTCCTGATCCTCATCATGGGCGTCTTCCTCGACTGGCTCTCCGGCGGCAGCGACTACACACCGGAGCAGCTGCGGCTGGCGTGGCTGCTGCAGATCCCCTTCTTCGTCGTGGGGATCGTCGGGATCTTCGTCAGCCGGCGCCGTCTCCGCCGCCTGATGGCCTCAGAGGGGGTGGTGGTGCCGTCCTGGCGCGAGGTGGTGCTGCGGATCCGGCGTCGTCGTGGGGAGGGGCCATCCGGCGGCCAGCCCTAAAAGAGGCCCTCTGGTTCCGGGGGTGGTGCGTAGGCCGGGTCCACGTCGTTGAACAGCTTGCTCACGGAGCGGCCGTTGTGGATGCGGTCGATCGCGTCGGCGAACAACGCCGCGACACTCAACACGGTCAGACCCGGGAAATCAACAGGCGGGGGCACGGTGTTGGTGGAGACCACCTCGACGATCCGCGACACTCCCTGCAGCTTCTCGACCGCCTTGCCGGCGAACAGCCCGTGGGTGCAGGCCACGGACACCTCGCTACAGCCGAAGTCACCCAGCCGCGTGACGATCTCGACGATCGAGCCACCGGTGGCGATCTCGTCGTCGAGCACGATGGCGCGCTTGCCGGCCACGTCGCCGACGATGGCGTCGATCACCACCCGGTCATCCGCCAGGCGCTGCTTCGACCCGGCCGCCACGGGCAGGTTGAGGAGGCGGGCCAGGAGCGTGGCCTGCTTCGCGTTGCCGAGATCGGGAGACACGACGACGGTGTTGCTCAGGTCGCGGTCGCGGTAGTGGTCCGCGATCACGCCGAGGGCCGTGAGGTGGTCCACCGGCACCGAGAAGAAGCCGTGCACCTGGGGGGCGTGGAGGCTCATGGTGAGCACCCGGTCCACGCCCGCCGTCGAGAGCATGTCGGCCACCAGCCGGCCCCCGATGGAGATGCGGGAGGCGTCCTTCTTGTCCGACCGGGCATACGCGTAGTGGGGGATGACGGCGGTGATCTGCCCGGCCGACGCGCCCCGGGCGGCGTCGATCATGAGCAGCAGCTCCATGAGGTGGTCCTGAGTGGGCGGCACCAGCGGCTGCACGATGTAGACGTCGCGCTGGCGGCAGTTGGCCAGCAGCTGCGCCTGCAGGCAGTCGTTGCTGAACCGCGAGATCTTCACCCCGGAGCGACGCAGCCCCAGGTGGGTGCAGATCTCGTCGGCCAGCGCGGTATGAGCGGACCCGGAGAACACGACGACGCCCTTCACAGGCTGCCCCTTCCGTTTGCCCACAGCCTAACGGGCGACGGCGGGGCGCGCCCTCAGCAAACGAGAAGACGGCGCCCGGGGTGACCCCCGGGCGCCGTCCGCGATGTGTCGGATCAGGCCTTGGCGGCCGCGGCCCGACGCTTGTTCCAGATGTCGAACGCCACCGCGAGCAGCAGCACCAGACCCTTGACGATCTGCTGGATGGACGTCTGCACGCCCATGAGCTGCATGCCGTTGCTCATGACGGCCATGACCAGGCCGCCGATCATGGCGCCGATCACGGTGCCGACGCCGCCGGTGACGGCAGCGCCACCGATGAAGCAGGCCGCGATCGCGTCGAGCTCGAACATGTTGCCCGCGCCCGGCTGGGCGCCGTTGGTGCGCGAGGAGAACACCACGCCGGCCACGCCGGTGAGGAGGCCCATGTGCACGTAGACCCAGAAGATGGTCCGCTTCACCTTGACGCCGGAGAGCAGTGCGGCGTTGATGTTGCCGCCGATGGCGTAGACGTGCCGGCCGTAGATCGAGTTCTTGGCCAGGAACGAGTAGATGAGGATGAGCACCGCGAGGATGATCAGCACGATCGGGAAGCCGCGCGCGGTGGCGAGCTTCCAGGCGAAGAACATCACGACGGCGGCCACGGCGACAAGCTTGAAGATGAAGAGCGGCATGCCCTCCACCTCCTGCTCGTAGCGGATGCGTGCGGCGCGGCTGCGCCACTGGGTGAACGCGAACCCGGCGATGGCGAAGATGCCGATCAGCAGCGTGAACAGGTCGTAGCCGTTACCGCCTAACAGCCCGTTGAGGAAGCCGTTGGCGATCTGCTGGTACTCCGGCGTCATGGGGGACAGGGACACCGAGCCGAGAACGAGGAAGGTCATCCCGCGGAACAGCAGCATGCCCGAGAGGGTCACGATGAAGCCCGGGATGCCCACATAGGCCACCCAGAACCCGTGCCAGGCGCCGATGACCAGGCCGACGATGAGGCCGGCGATCACGCCCACGTACCAGGGCATTCCGTTCTTGATGATGAGCGTGGCTGACACCGCGCCCACCAGTGCCACCACGGAGCCCACCGACAGGTCGATGTGGCCCACGACGATGACGAACAGCATGCCGATGGCCAGGATCAGGATGTAGGAGTACTGGAGGATCAGGTTGCTGACGTTGACGGGATTGAGCAGCGTCCCGCCGGTCAGCACCGTGAAGAGCAGCACGATGGCCACGAAGGCGATCATGATGCCGCTCTGGCGCAGGTTCTTGGAGAACAGGTCCTTGACGGTGGACATCAGGCGGCCTCCCTTTCTTTGGTCATGAGCTTCATGAGGCTCTCCTGAGTTGCCTCTCCGCGGGGGAGTCGCCCGGTGATGCGGCCGAAGGCCAGGGTGAAGATGCGGTCGCAGATGCCGAGGAGCTCAGGGAGCTCCGAGGAGATCACCACCACCGCCTTCCCCGAATCGGCCAGCGCGTTGATGATGGTGTAGATCTCGTACTTCGCGCCGACGTCGATGCCTCGGGTGGGCTCGTCGAGGATGAGCACCTCGGGGGAGGTCATCATCCACTTCGAGAGGACCACCTTCTGCTGGTTCCCGCCGGAGAGCTGACCGACCACGTTCATGACGGTGGGGGTCTTGATCCGCATCTCCTTGCGGTACCGCTCGGCGTTCTTGATCTCCTCGTTGGAGTTGACCACGCCGTTGTTGGCGATCTTGTCCAACGAGGCGGCCGAGATGTTGCGGCGGATGTCGTCGATCAGGTTGAGGCCGTAGCGCTTGCGGTCCTCCGTGGCGTATGCCAGGCCGGCGTCGATGGCCGCGGCTACCGAATGGAGCTGGACCTCCTTGCCGTGGAGGAACAGCTTTCCGCCGATCTTGCGGCCGTAGGCTCCGCCGAACAGGCTCATCGCCAGCTCGGTGCGGCCCGCGCCCATGAGGCCGGCGATGCCCACGATCTCTCCCGCGCGCACGTCGAACGAGGCGTTGTCGGAGACCTTTCGGCCCGCGACTGTGGGGTGCAGGACCGTCCAGCCCTCTACCCGCATGATCTCCTCGCCGATGTTGGGCGTGTGATCCGGGAAGAGGTTGTCCAGCTCGCGGCCCACCATGCCCTTGATGATGCGTTCCTGCGTCATGTCCGGGCCCCGGTCGAGGGTCTCGATGGTCATGCCGTCACGGATCACCGTGGTGGCGTCGGCGATGGCCGTGATCTCGTTGAGCTTGTGGGAGATCATGATCGACGTGATCCCCTGCTCCTTGAGGTGCCGCAACAGGTCCAGCAGGTGCGCCGAGTCCGTGTCGTTGAGCGCTGCGGTGGGCTCGTCGAGGATCAGCAGCTTGACCTGCTTGGAGAGCGCCTTGGCGATCTCCACGAGCTGCTGCTTGCCGACGCCGATCTGGTTGATCGGAGTCATGGGGTTCTCGTCCAGACCCACCCGGGCCAGCAGCTTCGCCGCCTCCGCGTTGGTCTTGTGCCAGTTGATCCGGCCGCGCTCCACCTGCTCGTTGCCGAGGAAGATGTTCTCCGCGATCGACAGCAGGGGGACCAGGGCGAGCTCCTGGTGGATGATGACGATGCCCGCGTGCTCCGAGTCGTTGATGGAGTTGAACTTGCACTCCTTGCCCTCGAAGATGATGTCGCCTTCGTAGGTGCCGTGCGGGTACACGCCCGAGAGCACCTTCATCAGGGTGGACTTGCCGGCCCCGTTCTCGCCGCAGATGGTGTGGATCTCGCCGCGCTTGACCTCAAGCGTGACGTCCGAGAGCGCCTTGACACCAGGGAATGTCTTGGTGATGTTCCTCATCTCGAGGATGTTCTGTGTGTCGCTCATGTGTCGCCTTTCCATTTCAAGTCAATGGCGACGATGGCCCGGCTCGCGGGGAGCCGGGCCATCGTGGGTGCCTGGGTCAGGCGACGCCTGCGTCGATCTGCTCCTGCGTCCAGTATCCGGTGTCGACGAGCGCTTCGCCGATGTTGTCGCTGGTCACAGTGACCACGTCGAGGAGGTAGGACGGAACGACCTTCACGCCGTTGTCGTAGTCGGTCGTGTTGTTGGCCTCGGGCTCCTCGCCGGCCAGCAGCGCCTGCGCGGCGGCAACGGCCTGCTCGGCCAGCAGTCGGGTGTCCTTGAAGATCGTCGAGTACTGGATGCCGTCCTGGATCAGCTTGACGGAGGCGATCTCCGCGTCCTGCCCGGTGACGATCGGGAAGGTGTCGGCGACGGTGCCCGAGTAGCCGTTGTTCTGCAGGGCGGTGATGATGCCGCGGGAGAGACCGTCGTAGGCCGACAGCACGCCGTCAACCTTGGCGTCGCCCTGGTAGTTGGCGGTGAGGAGGTCCTCCATGCGCTTCTGCGCGGTCTCCTGCTGCCAGCGAAGCGTGGCCGCCTGCTCGATGTCGGTCTGGCCGGAGACCACGACGAAGGTGCCGTCGTCGATCTTGGGCTGGATGACGCTCATGGCGCCGTTGAAGAAGAAGAAGGCGTTGTTGTCGTCCAGCGAGCCGGCGAACAGCTCGATGTTGAACGGGCCTTCGCCGCGGGCCGCGAGGCCGTCGATGAGGGACTGGCCCTGCGCCACGCCGACCTTGAAGTTGTCGAAGGAGACGTAGAAGTCCACGTTCTCGCTGTCGCGGATCAGGCGGTCGTAGGAGATGATCTTGATGCCCGCCGCTGCCGCGGTCTCGAGCTGCGGCGCGAGTGCGGTGCCGTCGATGGCGGCGATGATCAGGACCTTGACGCCCTGGGTGATCATCTGGTCGATCTGCTGGGACTGGGTGGGGATGTCGTCGTTGGCGAACTGGAGGTCCACCTCGAAGCCGGCCTCTTCCAGCTGGGACTTGACGGCCTCGCCGTCGGCGATCCAGCGCTCGGAGGTCTGGGTGGGCATCGACACGCCGACGCTGCCGCCCTCTTCCATGGGGGCGCTGGAGGCTGCGGACGCTTCGCCCGAGGCGGCCGGGGTGGTGGCTGTTCCGGCGCCGCCGCCACCGCACGCGGTGAGGGCGAAGGCCATGAGCAGGCCTGCGCTCGCGGTAATGAGCTTCTTCATCTTCATTCGTTCCTCCTGAGAACGTTCACTTTGGGCGGTCCGACGCCGCCTTGCGGGTGCAGAGATGTGGATACGGGGCGGAGGTTGAGCGCGCGTTCCATGTCCGACCGAAGACTCCCGGATGGGAGACAGGACGGCGTTGTCTCTCCGTTGCGTTTGAGTCTGTCGCCACGGTGGCAAGGCTGTCAACCGATTTGGCCCCGTTGCACGGTTGCGAAATGGTAACGATCTGATAGCGCTCCCACTATTGACTTTCGGTGGACGGGGGTGCTGCTGGTAGAAGAACGACGCTGTGTAGTATTCGGGCGGTGAGTCCCCACCCCGGCACCGTCCCGCATGAGGCCCGCAAGGGCGTGGTCCGCACGCTCCACCACGACGCGGGCGAGCGCCCGCACGTCCTGGTCTGGGAGGTCACGCGGGCCTGTCAGCTGGCCTGTCGCCACTGCCGGGCGGACGCGTTCACCCGGGCGGATCCCCGCCAGCTGACCACCGAGCAGGGGAAGGCGCTGCTCGACGACTTCGCCGCCTACGGCACGCCCAAGCCCATCGTCATCCTCTCCGGCGGCGACGCGTTCGAGCGAGACGACCTCGAGGAACTGATCGCCTACGGCACCTCGATCGGGCTGCCGATCGCGCTGTCGCCGTCGGTCACCCCGCTGCTCACCGACGAGCGGCTGGCGTCGGTGCGGGAGGCCGGGGTCAAGGCGTTCTCCCTGTCGCTCGACGGCGCCACCGCCGAGACCCACGACTCCTTCCGTGGCATCGACGGGACGTTCGACGACACGATGGCCGCGGCCGAGCTCGTCGTCAAGCACGGCTTCCGGTTCCAGGTGAACACCACGATCTGCCGCAACAACCTGCGGGAGCTCCCGCAGCTGCTCAAGCGCACCATGGAGATGGGCGCGGGCATGTGGTACGTGCTGTTCCTGGTGCCGATGGGCCGCGGCTCCAACCTCGAGCCGCTCGATCCGGAGGAGATGGAGGACGTGCTGCACTGGCTGCACGACGTCTCGGACCGGATCGCGGTGAAGGTGACCGAGGCCCCCAACTACCGTCGCGTCGCCATCCAGCGCGACGACGCCCGCGCGGCTGGGGCGCCGCTGCCGGTACGCGGTGAGCTGCACGCGTGGCTGACGCGGGAGACGGACCTGCTCCTCGGCGAGGTCCTCGAGCGCCGCCCGCCTCGGCCGCCGATCGGCGTCAACAGTGGTCGCGGGTTCGCATTCGTGGACCACATCGGCGACGTCTACCCGTCGGGGTTCCTCCCGCACCGGTGCGGATCGGTGAAGGAGCAGAGCTTCCGGGAGATCTACGCCGAGGCGCCCATGATGAAGGCGCTGCGCGACCCGTCGTCGTACTCCGGCAAGTGCGGGGTGTGCGAGTTCAACTGGATCTGTGGAGGGTCGCGGGCGAGGGCCCACGCCATGCTGGGCGACCCGCTGGCCTCGGACCCCACCTGCGTCTACCAGCCTGCGGCACTGGGTGGCGTGCACGAAACGCCGTCGGAACCGGCGCCGGTGCGCGCCTAGGTCGACGAGGGGCCTGAGCGACGGCGTGTCGTGCCCGGGTTGGGGCCGGCGGTCAGCGCTCCTGCAGGGCGAGCTTGAGCTGTTCGACCGCCCAGTCCAGGTCGGCGGCCTGGATGGTCAGCGGCGGCGCGATGCGGATGGTCTGGCCGTGGGTGTCCTTGACCAGCACGCCGCGGGTCAGCAGCCTCTGCGCGACGTCGCGGCCGGTGCCGCGCGAGGGTTCGACGTCGACGCCGGCCCAGAGGCCGGCCACGCGGACCTCGGTCAGGCCGTGGCCCAGCAGCTCGTCGAGGAGGCTTGTGAGGTGGAGGCCGAGGGCCGCCGCGCGTTCCTGGAACTCGCCGGTGCGGAGCAGCTCGACCACGCGCAGCCCGACGGCCGCGGCGAGCGGATTCCCGCCGAAGGTCGAGCCGTGCTCGCCGGGGCGGAAAACGCCGAGGACGTCGCGGTCACCGACGACGGCCGAGACCGGCAGGATGCCGCCGCCCAGTGCCTTGCCCAGCAGGTAGAGGTCGGGGACGACGCCTTCGCGGTCGCACGCGAACGTGGTCCCGACCCGGCCGAGGCCGGACTGGATCTCGTCGGCGATGAACAGCACGTTGTGCCGCGTGCACAGCTCGCGGACGGTCCGCAGGTACCCCTCCGGCGGGATGACGACGCCGGCCTCGCCCTGGATGGGCTCGATGAGCACGGCTGCGGTGTTGTCGTCGATGGCTGCCTCGATCGAGCCCGCGTCGCCGTAGGGCACGATGTCGAATCCGGGGGTGGGTGGCCCGAACCCGTCCCGGGCGAGGGGGTCGTCGCTGAACCCGACGATGGTGGTGGTGCGGCCGTGGAAGTTGCCCGCGGCCACGACGATCCGTGCCGCGTCGGCAGGCACCCCCTTGACCCGGTATGCCCAGGCTCGCGCGGCCTTGATGCCGGTCTCGACGGCCTCCGCGCCGGTGTTCATCGGCAGCACGAGGTCCTTGCCACACAACTCCACCAAGGCGGCGGCGAAGGCGCCGAGCCGGTCGTTGTGGAACGCCCGGCTGGTCAGGGTGAGCCGGCCGATCTGATCAATGGCCGCCTGGACCAGCTCGGGGTGGCGGTGCCCGAAGTTCAGGGCCGAGTAGGCCGACAGCAGGTCGAGGTAGCGCCTGCCCTCGACGTCGGTCACCCACACGTCCTCCGCGGTCGCGACGACCACCGGAAGCGGGGCGTAGTTGCGCGCCAGGTGCTCGTTCTCCGCGTGGATGAAGCGCGCCGTCTCGGGGGTCGGGTTCGTGCTCATGGTCTGCCTCCTCGCAGGGTCAGGGTGCAGCACTTGATCCCGCCGCCGCCGAGGTGCAGCTCGGACACGTCGACGTGGATCGGGTGGTAGCCGCGCTCGCGCAGCTGGGCGTCGAGGCTGGTGACCGGGGGCGAGAGGACGACGTTGAGGCCGTCGCTGACCGCGTTCAGCTCGAGGCTCGCGGGGTCGGCGGCGGGCACGCGGATCGCGTCCGGGAACCGCTCAATGAGTTCGGCTTGGCCGCGTTCGTCGAAGGCCGACGGCAGGTAGGCGATGTTGGCCCGCTCCACCCCACCCTGGCCCTGCACGGGGTCGAGGACGCAGATGGCGGTGTCGAGGTGGTAGTAGGTGGGGTCGACCAGTCGTAGCGACACGACCTCGCGGCCGAACAGGTCGGCGACCTCGGCGTGGCTGTCCAACTCGGAACGGAAGCCGTAGCCGGCGAGGATCGTCTCGCCCACCAACAGGAGGTCGCCCTCGCCCTCCTGGGTCGCGGCCGGTTCGACGACGTCGAACCCGTGCGCCGCGAACCACTCCCGGAAGGGGCGCTCCTCGCCCCGGCGCTCGCCGACGGCGAACTTGGCGCCCAGGGCCACGCCGTCGATGACGAGCCCGCCATTGGCGGTGTAGACCATGTCGTCCAGGCCGGGGATCGGGTCGATGAGGTCGACCTCGTGACCCAGGGCCAGGTAGGTGTCGTGCAGCGCCTGCCACTGCCGCACCGCCTTGGCCGTGTCGGTCGCGCGCGTGCAGTTCATCCACGGATTGATCTCGTAGCTGACCGTGAAGTGGTCCGGCCGGCACATCAGGTACCGGCGCCGCTGCTGGATCCGTTCCTGAGCAGCCATCTCGCTCCCCACCACGTGCGGACGGCGGACGCTGTCCTTGGGCCCGGCGGCACTTCGACCCGCGGCCAGGCCGCGAGGAAGAGGCGACACGAGCACGCCTGAGCCCATTATTCATCGAACCGGCGCGTACAGGGGCCGACGCCGGTCAATCGGGGTGAGCCACCGTCCGGCTAGCGCCGAGCGTCCACGCTGAGCACGGCGGTCATGGTGTGCGTCGTGCCCGGGGCCACCGCGACACGCCCGTCGGCGACGTTGCAGGTCTCGACGCAGAGCATCCCTGTCCACTCGTCGTCGCCGAAGTCGGGCATGGCCGCAGCCTTGGCCGGGCCGGGGTTCCAGACGACCGCGTTGGCCGAGTCGACCGCCCGCACCGTGACGGTACGCCCGCCGGCCGGGTCGTCGACCCGGATGACGCCTGGCTGGGGGAGAAGGCGGTCGGTCTCGCCGTCGATCGTCAGCGCCTGGCCCGTCGCGTCCAGCGTCTCCCCGATGAGCCGGTTCAGCGACGGGACCGACTCGAGCCCGTGGAGTGCGGCCAGTCGGACGTCGCCGGTTGTCAGGTAGGTGTGGAACGCCTCCTCGACGACGAGAGGTGTCGGGCCCTGGTTCGTCACGCTCAGCGCCAGACCGAGCTCGGCGCCGACGGAGACGGTGTAGCGGAGCAAGGCCGGGCCGTGCCCGCCGCCCGGGAGCGAGGAGGTGTCGAGGGTGAAGGCGAGGCTGACCCTGCTCAAGGCGCACGCTCTCGGGCAGGCCGAGACTCGCGCCGGTCGTCGGGGCGATGTCGGTCACTGGGGCGGTGCTGGTCAAAGGGTCTCCGGTGCGCTGGGGTGGATGGTCGGGCGGGCGAGGGTCAGAGGAGGTGGCCGTAGCCGCGCTGGATGAGGTTGGCCCGCGACATCGCGAGAGACTCGAACGGGTCGCGGCCGTAGGTGTCGTCCTGCTCGACGAGGAGGTGCTCGGCGCCGCTGGCCAGGGCCTGCTCAATGATCGGCTGCCACTCGAGGTTGCCCTCGCCCACCTCGGCGAACTGCACCACGCCGTAGAACCCCGACATGAAGCCCGCGAAGTCGCCGGCGGCGATCGCGTCGCGGGCGGAGTCCGGGAGCAGGCCGATCCGGTAGTCCTTGAGGTGGACCAGCCGCACGCGTCCCGCGTACTTGGCCAGCACGGAGACGGGGTTGAGGCCGCCGCGCTGAACCCAGTGGACGTCGACCTCCAGCCCGACGGTGGGCGCCAGGTCCGCGATCACGTCGAGCATGTAGCGCCCATCCAGGCGGGCGAACTCGACGTGGTGGTTGTGGTAGTACAACGCGATGCCGTCGTCGGCCAGGCGCTTGGCGTACTCCTCCATCTTCTGGGAGAAGTCCACGATGCTGTCACGGTGACCCATCGCGTCGATCGGCAGCATGCCGACGCGCAGCAGGCCGGTGCTGAGAGTGCGGCAATCCTCGACGATCTTGTCGTAGGTGGTGCTGAGCGAGTCGCCGCCGCCGGGTGGCGGGGTGAGGCCGGCGGACAACGCCACCACTGACACACCGAGCTCGTCCTGGGCGCGCTTCATCTCCGCGACGTTCTCGGGCGTCATCGCCACCTGGGACATCTCGATGTCGCGGTAGCCGATCTCGGCCATCCTGCGCAGCGTCTCGAAGGTGCCGTTCTCGGCGAAGGAGGTCTTGATGGTGCTGGCTTGCACACCGATTCTGGCCATGGGGGTTCCTCTCGGGTGGGGTGCGGGTCGGGGTTCGCGCCCTTGGTCGCTGCGGGTGGGGTCAGGGCCGGACGACGTCGCCGGTCCGTGCGGATTCGTAGATGGCGAGCACCAGTTCGAGGCTCTGCCGACCGCGGACGCCGTCGACCAGCGGGTCGCGACCCTCGACGACGGCGTCGGCGAAGTCCAGCAGCTGAAGCCGGTGGGCCTCGCCCCAGACGTCGGCGGGGTCGACGGGAAGGTCAGAGGCCTCGTCCACGGCCCGCGTCGCCGCGCGGGTCCCTCCGCTGGCCACCTGCTGCGCATGCGCCGTCGTCGTCTCACCGCCGAGGGCGGTGCCGTCCGTCAGCACCAGGGTGGCCAGGCGGTCGCCGTGGATGACGGCCCCGCCGGCGGTGCCGTGCAGGGAGAGTGAGGCGGGGAAGCCGGGGAAGGCGCCGGTGGAGGCCATAACGGTGGCGATCGCGCCGTCGGTGAAGGTCACGGTCGCGCACACCACGTCCTCGACCTCGATCCGTTCGTGGGTCGCCGTGCGGGCCTGCGCGTAGACGGATTCGACGGGCCCGCACATCCACCGGAGCAGGTCGACGGTGTGGACGCCCTGGTTGATCAGGGCGCCGCCGCCGTCGAGCGCCCAGGTGCCGCGCCACTCGCCGGAGTCGTAGTACTCCTGGGTGCGGAACCACGGGACGCGGCACTCGGCCAGCACCAGGCGGCCGAGCCGGCCGTCCGTGACGGCCTCGTGCACCCGCTGCGCGGCGGTGTCGAAGCGATGCTGGGAGACGACGGCGAGCGTCCGGCCCGAGGCGCGTTGGGCCTCCAGCAGCCGGTCGCACGCCTCGAGCGTGACCTCCATCGGCTTCTCGATGATGACGTGCTTGCCGGCGAGCAGGGCCGGGACGCCCACCTCCGCGTGGCGCCCACTCGGGACGCACACCGAGACGGCGTCGATTGTCGGGTCCCGGAGAATGTCGTCGTAGCTCATCGCGGTCAGGCCGAAGTCGGCGGCGAGCGCCTCCGCGCGCTCCGGGAGGATGTCGCTGCACGCCACCAGCTCCACGCGTCCGGCGAGTTGCTGCAGCGCCCGGACGTGGGTGGGGGCGATGGCGCCGCAGCCCACGACGGCGAACCGGAGGCCGCTCATCGGTAGCTGATCTGCTCTGCGTCGAGGAGTGCGGTGAACGCCTCGGTGGCGCGGGTGAAGTTCTCCGGGCCGGAGAAGCCGCCGAGGTGGTGCGCGGAGGAGAGGTGCGGCTCCATCGAGAAGAACCCGTCGAAGCCGTCCGCCGCGAGCGCGCGGATGGTGTCGGGCACCCGCCCGTCGCCGGCACCGGCCACCACCACCTCGCCCGTGCCGAGCTTGGCGTCCTTGATCTGGATGTAGTCGGTGTAGGGGCGCAGCAGCTCGTAGGCCTCGGGGAAGGGGACCACGCCCACCTGCACGTAGTTGGCCGCGTCCCAGGCGAGCCGGAGCGCAGGGGAGTTCACGGCGGTGACCAGGTCGAACACCCGCTCGGGGACGTCGCCGAAGATGCCCTTCTCGTTCTCGTGCAGCAACACGACGCCGCCGGCCTCTGCGCGCTGGGCGAGTGCCGCCATCCGGCGGACCACCTCGTCGCGGTGGTCTTCGGGGCGCTGGTCGGCGGTGAGGAAGAAGGAGAACACGCGGATGAACGGGGCCCGCAGTTGCTGCGCCACCCAGACCGCGCGGTCCATCCGCGCCAGGTGGGCGTCGAAGTCGTCGGTGATGTTGACCTTGCCGATGGGCGACCCGATGGACGAGGCCTGGATGCCGTGGGCCGACAGGATGTCGCGGGCACGGGCGACCTGCTCGTCGTCGAGGTCGAGGACGTTGACCCCCCAGGCGGCACGGAACTCGATGAACCGGATGCCCAACTGGTCCAGAAGTGAGCACTGGGTCTCGAGGTCGTCGTCGATCTCGTCGGCGAAACCGGACAGGGTCCACATGGGTGAGCTCCGATCATGAGGGGTCTGGGGTGCACCACTGCACCGTGGGGCGCCGAGCCGCTGGGCGGGCCCGAGGTTCGGGTGTGGCGCTGGTCACGACGCTACGCACGGGGCCCCGCGTGGCCAAGGGATTGCCATAAGTTGCCGCGACCATCCCGTCTCCGGCGGCAACAGGGGGCAACTCAGTGCGAACCGTGCCGCGTCGCTGTTGCACTCGTAACCCCGGGTGAACCCCGGACGACCCACCGACGAAGGCGGGCACGGACGCTCACGACGCTCAAGGAGACACATGACGAACCAGGTGAGGCTCGGGATCATCGGGCTGGGACAGCAGGGCGGGATGTACGCCTCCCTCATCAACGACGGGCGCGTCCCGCACATGATGATCGGCGCGATCTGCGACATCGACCCGGCCAAGCGCGAGCTGGCCCGCACCACCTACCCGGGCGTGCCGGTCTACGACGACCTCGACACGCTGCTGGCCAGCGGCGATGTCGACGCCGTGGTCACCACCACGCCCCACTACTTCCACCCGGAGATGGGGATCGCCGCGCTGAAGGCCGGCCTCCACGTGCTCGTCGACAAGCCAGCCGGTGTGTACACCAAGCAGGCCCAGGAGCTCGTCGACTTCGCCGCCACCAGGCCAGAGCTGACCTTCGCGATCATGTTCAACCAGCGGATGAACCCGCTGTACCGCGCGCTCAAGGAGATCGTCGACGGGGGCGAGATCGGCTCCATCCGCCGCTCCACCTGGACCATCACCACCTGGTGGCGGCCGCAGGGCTACTACGACTCCAGCGCCTGGCGCGCCACCTGGGGCGGCGAGGGTGGCGGGGTGCTCGTCAACCAGGCTCCCCACCAGCTCGACCTCTGGCAGTGGATCTGCGGCGTGCCGCGGACGGTGTTCTCCAAGCTGGGCTACGGCGTCAACCGCGACATCGCCGTCGAGAACGAGGTCAACGCGATGGTGGACTACGGCGACGGCGTGACCGGATCGTTCGTCACCTGCACCTACGACATCGCCGGCACCGACCGGCTGGAGATCCTCGGCGACGCAGGGAAGATCGTCGTGGAGGACAGCAAGCGCGCCATCATCACCAGGCTGCGCAAGCCCGAGCAGGAGCTCAGCGCCGGCATGGACATGAACGACGTGATGCGCCTCTTCACCGGGCAGGTGGACCTCAACACCCTCTACACGCAGGAGACGCTTGAGTTCGAGTCGGCCTTCGGCAGCCAGCACGCCGACGTGCTGGAGAACTTCGCCCTCAACATCGTCGACGGCACCCCGCTCGTCGCGCCCGGGGCCGACGGCATGCACGGCGTCCGGCTGGCCAACGCCATCCACCTGTCGAGTTGGAAGGGCGAGGAGGTGCCGTTGGCCTTCGACGCCGACGAGTACCTGACACTGCTCAACGACCGCATCCGCGAGGAGGGCACGTTACCCGAGCGCGCGTGAGGATCTGGACCCGCCTGCGTCAAGGCCCCGCTCGGCTCTCCTAGCCGATGGTCGGCCGTCCCCCCCATCAACTCTGGCCGGTGAAGGGCTGCACGGTGCTACCCATGCAGCGGCATCTGCGGATATATGCAGATGCCGCCGTATGGGTAGCAACCTGCAGACCCTTCGCCGTGCGCACGGTCACGGGGCGACGGCGCGCTGCGGCTGCTTGACGAACAGGGCGACGATGAAGCCGGCCAACAGCACCAGCACCACGCCGAGGATGCCCCAGTGCTGGCTGGACTCCTGCGCGTCGCCCGTCACCGCGACACCGACCGCGATCATCGAGCCGAACATCAGCGGCGCCAGGAAGCTGACCGCGCGCCCGGTCGTCGCGTACAGCCCGAACATCTCGCCGCTCATGCCTTCGGGGATGAGGCGCGCGAGGAACGAGCGGCTGGCCGACTGCGCCGGGCCGACGAACAGGGTCATGCCCAGGCCGAAGATCCAGAAGACGGTCTTGCCGCCGTCGTGGAAGTAGAAGATGCCCAGGCCGAGGGCCACCAGCATCCCGAGGGAGAACAGGATCACCCGTTTGGGGCCGAGTCTGTCGTCGAGGAGGCCGAACAGCATCGTCGCGAGGCCGGCGACGACGTTGGCCACCACGCCGAAGATCACCACCTCGCCGAAGGTGAAGCCGAACGTGCCGGCGGCGAGCACGCCACCGAAGGTGAAGACGCCGGCCAGGCCGTCGCGGAACAGGGCGGAGGCGACGAGGAAGAACACTGTGTTGGGGTTGTCGCGGCCCACGCGCCCGATGGAGCGGAACAGCTCGCGGTAGGAGCCGACGATGCCCAGCGACGGCGGCACGTGATCCGGCCTCCGGTCCTTGAGCGCGATGAAGATCGGGATGGTGAACAGCAGAGTCCAGGCCCCGCAGATGAGCATCGAGAGCCGCACGTCGTCGGGCGTGAAGTCGGAGCCCAGGACAGCGATGATGACCAGCAGGATGGTGATGCCGCCGAGGTAACCGAGGCCCCAGCCCAGGCCGCTGACCCGGCCCACGTCCGACGGGGTGCTGACCTGGTCGAGCGCCGAGTAGTAGTTGACGTTGGCGATCTCCGAGACCACGTTGCCCGCGCCCAGCAGCACGGCGCCGAGCAGGAAGTACTCCGGCGCCGGGGCGACGAAGTACATCGCGGCGCAGATCGCCGCGAGCAGCCACGTCTGCCAGCGCAGATGGAACATCCGCTTGCCGGTGCGGTCCGCGCCCTGGCCGAGCACCGGTGCCAGCAGTGCGATGAGCAGGCCGGCGGTCCCCGTCGCCCAGGCGAGCTTGATGGTGACCTCGTCCTTGTCGCCGAACGCCGAGCTGGTGAGGTAGACCGAGAACACGAACGTAGTGATGACGGTGGCGAACGGCTGCGTGCCCCAGTCCCAGAACGCCCAGGCCACCACCTTCCTCCGCGGGGCCTTGGTGGAGGACAGCGCGCCGGGAAGGGGGGCGTCGTCGACGGCGGGGGGCTGCTCGATCGTCACGCCAGCAATCTATGCCGAACAGGTGAACGGCGAGCGGCGTCCCGGGAAACGCCAGCCGCGGTCCTTGGACCGACTGACCTCTGAGCCCCTGCCGGACGCCTTCGCCGGCAGAAGTGGTCTCGTAGTCGCCACCAGATCCGCCTCTCAGCTCATGGGCCGTCTCCGCACCCGACGGGCCGATGTTTGGAACCCGCCGGAGTGGGTATGAGGAGGACGTACATCTGAGCAACCAAGGAGCCACTCATGCGTATCGGTTCATCCGTCTTCCTCATCGCGCTCGGCGCCATCCTCACGTTCGCAGTGGAGGCCGACGTCCCCTACATCAGCTTGGACCTCGTGGGCTACATCCTCATGATCGCCGGCGTCATCGGCCTGGTCTGGGCGCTGCTGGCGTCGAATCGCAGCCGCACCACCGAGACCCGCGTGGTCAACGACCCCGCCACCGGCGAAACCGTGCGTCGATCGGAGTCCTCCGAAGGCATCTGACTCCTCGCCCCCCGCAGTTCCGCACCCGGCCCACGCCGGGTGCGGAACTGTTTTGTGGGGTGTCCACAAGCGAAGTGGACGCTTTCCGGTGGTTCCCTCCAGCGTTGTATGGTGGGGGCGCAGGCCAGAGAGTAGGCATCAGCGGCGCCCATGGCGGTCGCCGAGACCAAAGAAAGGCAACGCATGACCGACAGCGGATTCCTCAAGCACGGGGATCTCGAGCTTGAACTGCCGATCGTGAAGGCCACGCAGGGCAACGACGGATTCGACATCGGCAAGGTCCTGGCGCAGACCGGCACCACCACCCTTGATCCCGGCTTCGTGAACACCGCGTCGTGTACGTCCTCGATCACGTTCATCGACGGCGATGAAGGTGTTCTGCAGTACCGCGGCTACCCCATCGAGCAGCTCGCCGAGAAGGCAACCTTCATCGAGGTGTCCTACCTCCTGATCTACGGGCACCTCCCCTCGCAGGACGAACTCGACGAGTTCCGCCTCAAGATCTCCCGCCGCATGATGCTCGACGAGCGCATGCGTGAGCTGTACCGCTGCTTCCCGCGCGGCGCACACCCCATGCAGGTGCTCGCCGCGGGCATCATGGCGCTCGGTTCCTTCCACCGCGACACCCTCTCGGTGCACGACACCAACCAGGTCGAGGAGGCCTCGCTGAGGCTGCTGGGCTCCATGCCCACGCTGGCCGCCTACGCGTACAAGAGCTCCGTCGGGGAGCCCTTCCTCTACCCGCAGACCGGCCTGGGCTACGTCGAGAACTACCTGCGCCTGTCCTTCGGCACCCCGCAGGAGGAATACCACATCGACCCGGACATCGTCCGCGCGTTCGAGACCCTGTTCATCCTGCACGCCGATCACGAGCAGAACGCGTCCACCTCCACGGTGCGGCTCGTCGGCTCGGCGGACGCCAACATCTACGCCTCGGTGAGCTCCGGCGTCAACGCGCTGTCCGGCCCGCTGCACGGCGGCGCCAACCAGGCCGTGCTGGAGATGCTGTCGCGCATCCAGGACGAGGGCCTGGACATCAAGGAGTTCGTCAAGCAGGTCAAGGACAAGAAGTCCGGCGTGAAGCTGATGGGCTTCGGGCACCGGGTCTACAAGAACTACGACCCCCGCGCGAAGATCATCAAGGGCCACGCCGACGCGCTGCTGCGCATCTCCGGCCGCAACAACCAGCTGCTGGACATGGCGCTGGAGCTCGAAGCCGCGGCGCTCAACGACGACTACTTCATCGAGCGGAAGCTCTACCCCAACGTGGACTTCTACACGGGCCTCATCTACGAGGCCATGGGCTTCCCCGCGGCCCACTTCACCGCCCTGTTCGCGCTCGGCCGGCTCCCCGGCTGGATCGCTCAGTGGCGCGAGCAGCACGCGGATCCCAACCGGAAGATCGGGCGCCCGCGCCAGATCTACATCGGCGAGACGAAGCGCGACTACGTGCCGATCAGCGAGCGCTGACCCCACGACCACAGCGGGCCCATCCCAGACGGGGTGGGCCCGTCGTCGTGTCCCGGCCCGGACGGGCAGGGCTATCCTGAGCGCCATGGCGACGACGATGAGGGACGTGGCGGCGCTCGCCGGCGTGTCGATCAAGACCGTCTCCCGCGTCGTCAACGGGGAGCCGCACACCCGCCCGGAGATCGTGCGCCGCGTCAACGCGGCGGTGGCCGAGCTGGGCTGGATGCCCAATCCCAGCGCTCGCAACCTGCGCACCGGGCGCACCGGCACCGTCGCGATCGCCGTCGAGGGGCTCCGTCGGCCCTATCTCGCCGCGCTCGTCGAGGTGCTCGTCGACGAGGTGGCCCGGCGCGGACTCGATGCCACCGTCGAGCCCACGGGCGGCGACCCCGCGCGCCTGCGCTCCGTGGTGTCGGGCGTCGGCCGGACGCACGACGGCGTGGTGGTCATCGGTGACGTGCCGCCCGGGGTCGGCGAGGGGAGCGCCGAGCCGCCGCCGGTGGTGGTGCTCCAAGGCACCCGCTCCGACGTTCCGCTGGACCGCGTGGACGAGGACGTGGCGGTGGCCGCGGCGCTGCTGTCGCGGCATCTGGTGGTGATGGGGCGGTCGCGCCCGGTGATCCTCGGCGCCGACCGAGGGCACGGCCTCGAGGGCGGCGCGGTGGCCGCGCGCCCCTCGCAGGCCCTGCGGGCGGCGCTGGCCGCCGTCGACATCGCCGTCGACGACCTTCCGTTCGTGGCCTGCGGTCCTGCGCTCGACCGCGCCGCCGGTGTGGTCGCGACCCATGAGGCGCTGGCGCGGTTCCCGGAAGCCGACGCCTACCTCTGCGCCAACGACGAGGTGGCTCTCGGTGCCCTGGTCGCGCTGGCGTCGAGGGGGATCGAGTGCCCCGGTGGTGTCGCCGTGCTCGGCAACGGCAACCTCGTCGACGGGCGGTTCGCGTCGCCGTCGCTCACCACCGTCGACCCCCACCCGAGGGCGATGGCGAGGGCCGCGCTGGACCTCCTGGTCGACCGGATCGAGGGCCGTCAGCCCGGCGGGCCCAGGGCGGTCACGATCCCGGTGGATCTGGTTCGGCGCGAGTCCACGATGGGCAGGACGAGGCCGTGACCCCCCGCCCCACGCTTGAGGACGTCGGCCGGGTGGCCGGAGTCTCGGCCAAGACTGTCTCGAACGTGCTGCTCGGCCGTCCGAATGTGTCCGACGTCACGCGCGCCCGGGTGTGGGAGGCGGTCGCGGCCACGGGCTACGTCGCCAACGCCGCCGGGCGAGGACTCGCCTCCGGCCGTACCGGGCGGATCGCTCTGGTCGTGCCCAACCTCCACCAGCCGTACTTCGCCGAGATGGCCGAGCGCCTCATGGCGGAACTCGCCCCGCACGGGTTGACGTCGACGCTGATCATCGCCCAGACCGGGGAGGATGAGCGGCGCGTCGTGCTGGGCGAAGCTGCCCCGGGGGTAGACGGGGTCATCATCCTGCCGCACGAGCTGAGCTGGGAGATGCCCGACGGTGTGGTCCCGCCCCGGCCCGTGGTGCAGCTCGGAGGGGCCCGGACCACAGGGATCGACTGGGTGGCGATGGGGGAGCGCGTCGGCATGAGCCTGGTCACCGCGCACCTCCTGGCGCAGGGGCACCGTCGATTCGTCGTGCTGTGGAACGTCGAGATCGCGGCCGATGATCCCGGGGAGCGCTTCGGCGGCATCCTCGACGCGCTCGGCGCCGCTGCCCTGGGCCGTGACGACGTGACGATCGTCACCGGCTCGGACTGGGACCGGCGCGAGTCCGGGTACGAGGCCATGGCCGGCCTGCTGCGCACCGGGCAGGCCTTCGACGCAGTCATCGGCGTCAACGACGCCTTGGCGGTCGGCGCGATGCGCGCTCTGCGAGACGCAGGGCTGCGGGTGCCCGAGGACGTGGCGGTGACGGGATTCGACGACACAGAGGAGGGTGCGTTCCTGCTCCCGGCCCTCACGTCCGTCTCGCCGGAGGCCGCCAGCATGGCCGGCCATGCCGTCCGCCTGCTCGTCGAGCGCCTCGACGGCTACACCGGCCCTCCACGGGAGGTGCACACCGGCGCCCACCTCGTCGAGCGCGCGTCCACCTACCTCACGCCCCTGCCCCCGGCCTGAGCGGGCCCCCTCCTCAGCTCTTGCCGCCGACGGCTCTGCAGATTGCTACCTATGCGGCGGCATCTGCATATATGCGCAGATGCCGCTGTATAGGTAGCGCGATGCAGACCCTGATCGCCGCGACCTCATCTGCGGCGACGTGGGCGCGGGAGGGTTTCGACCCAGAGCCCAGGAGGTGAAGCGAGGCAGTTCTTGTCCACCTCTTGACAACGCTGAATCAACGATGCATGATCCTCCCAAGAGATTTCATCGTTGAAAGGGTCACAGGTGACCACCTCATCCTCGATCGCACTCGTCGCTCCGGCGGCACCCATCGCCCCGTCGTCACGCCGGCCGCTCGCCATCGCCGCGGTCCGCCTCGACCCGGCCTCCCGCCTCGGTGCCTGGCAGCTGCGCAACGCCGCCGCGACCATCCCGCACTGCATCCAGCAGCTCGAGGAGGCCGGCAACCTGGACAACTTCCGGCGCGTGATCGGCGAGTCCACCGCCGAGTGGCGGGGCTTCTGGTTCGCCGATTCGGACCTCTACAAGACCATCGAGGCGGTGGCCTGGGAGGTCGCCCGCACCGGCACACGGGAGTTCGACTCCTGGCTCGACGACGTGATCGGCCTCGTCGCCCGCGTCCAGGAGGCCGACGGCTACGTGATGACCTGGATCCAGGGCGTGCACCCCGAGAAGAAGTTCGCGGAGCTGGACTGGACCCACGAGATGTACGTGCTCGGCCACATGGTGCAGGCCGCCGTCGCACTGGCCCGCGCCGGGCGCTCCGACCTCCTGGACCTCACGGTCCGCTTCGTCGACCTCGTCGACGCCACCTTCGGACCGGGCGCTGACAAGGTCGGATACTGCGGCCACCCAGAGCTGGAGACCGCGCTGGTGGAGCTCTACCGGCACACCGGCGAGCGGCGATTCCTGGACCTGGCCCGCCACCAGGTGGACCACCGCGGCTCCGGCCTGCTCAAGGTGGGCTCCCTCGGCGCCCGCTACTTCCAGGACCACGCCACCGTGCGAGAGTCCACGGCCGCCGTCGGCCACGCCGTCCGCCAGCTCTACCTCAACGCCGGCGTCACCGACCTCGTCCTCGAGGAGGGCGACCCCACCCTGCTCGACGCCATGCGCGCCCAGTGGGACAGCGCCCACGACCGCAAGATGTACATCACCGGCGCCTTCGGCTCCCGGCACCGTGACGAGGCGTTCGGCGACGACTACGAGCTCCCGTCGGACCGCGCCTACGCCGAGACCTGCGCCACCATCGCGGACCTGCACTGGAACTGGCGCATGTACCTCGCCGAGGGCGGCGCCCGCTACGCGGAGACCATCGAGCGTGAGCTCCACAACGCCCTGGCCGCCTCCCTCGACGAGACCGGCACCCGCTTCTTCTACTCCAACCCCCTCCAGCTGCGCCCGGACCGCTACTCGGAGGAGAACGCCCCCCGGGAGCGCACCCCGTGGTACGCGTGCGCCTGCTGCCCGCCCAACATCGCCCGCGTCTTCGCCCAGCTGAGCGGCTACGTGGCCTCCGTCGACGGCGAGGCCCTGGCCATCCACCTCTACACCGGCGCCGAGATCGACGTGCCCGAGGCCCTCGGCGGCGGCACCGTGACACTCAGCACCAGCTACCCCGACGACGGCCGCGTCGAGATCGCCGGCCCGGCCGGGCTGGCCGTCGCGCTCCGCATCCCCACCTGGGCCGCGGGCGCCACCGTCGACGGAACCCCCGCAACCCCGGACGCCGACGGCTACGCCCGGCTCACCCTGACGGACCGCCCGCTCGTCCTCGACCTCCCCATGACCCCCCGCTGGACCCAGGCCAACCACCGCGTCGATTCCGTGCGAGGCTGCGTCGCCCTGGAGCGGGGCCCCCAGGTGTACTGCGTCGAGCAGGTGGACCTCCCCGAGGGAATCCGCCTCGACGACGTCGTCGTCGACCCCACCACGCCGCCCCTCGAGTCCGACGCCGGGCTCGAGATCGCGGTCACCCCACGGCTGGAGGTGGGCCCGCTCTACGGTGCGCCCTCCACCGCCCCGACCGGGGAGCCCGCCACCGTGCGGGCCATCCCCTTCCACACCTGGGGCAACCGCGCCTCCGGTGCCATGCGCGTCTGGCTCCCCAGCGCGTGACCTCAACGAAGAGAGGAAACACCGAGATGAAGATCAGGAAAGTAGTTGCCGCCACCGCGGCCCTGGCCATCAGCGCCGTGCTGCTGGCCGGCTGCGGAGGCGAGCAGCAGGACCCGGAGACGCTCCGGATCCTGGCCGTCAAGCACCCCCTCACCAAGCCCATGGACGACATGGCATGGGTCAACCAGATCCAGGAGGCCACCGGCGCCACCATCGAGTGGGAGGAGGTCTCGGCCGACTGGCCCGAGAAGAAGGCCACCATGCTGGCCGCCGGCGACGTGCCGGACCTCATCATCGGCGGCAACGCCATCACCGACACGGACCGGGCCACCTACAGCTCCCTCTTCCTCGACCTGTCCGAGCACATGGAGGCCATGCCCAACGTGGCCGCGATGTTCGAGGAGAACTCGCGCCTCGAGGCGCTGGCCACCCTCCCCTCCGGCGAGGTCTACAGCCTCCCGTCGTACAAGCGCTTCTGGCCCCTGGCGATCACCCGGATGTACATCAACCAGCAGTGGCTGGACAACCTCGGCCTCGAGGTCCCCACCACCTGGGACGAGCTCTTCACCGTCCTCTCGGCCTTCAAGACCGAGGACGCCAACGGCAACGGCGATCCGAACGACGAGATCCCGTGGGACTGGTCGCCGGTGGGCACCGGCGGCTTCGGCTACTTCCAGCCCTCCGCCCTCCTGGGCTCCACCGGCCTGCCGATCAACAACGGCGGCGGCCAGGGCTACTTCGTCGAGGGCGGCGAGGTGTCCAACTTCATGGTCGACGAGCGCTACCGCGACCTCGTTGCCTTCCTGCACAAGGCCTGGGCCGCCGGGCTGATCAGCGAGCAGGCCTTCACGCAGGACTACTCCGCCTACCAGTCGGTGGGCCGCGGCAACGGCGACGACGCCGCCGTCGGCTTCTCCTGGGGCTGGACCGCCTCGGACCGCTTCGGCGCCCAGCTGGCCCCCCAGTACACCTCCATGGCCCAGATCGAGGCCGAGGCCGGCCAGGACGCACCCGTGACCTGGAGCTACGACGACGAGAACTACACCGGCAACCACATCATCGTCTCGGCCGAGTCCAACAACCAGGAGCTCGCCCTCAAGGTGGTCAACGAGTTCTACGACCAGACCCGCTCCGTCGAGGTCCTCTTCGGCGACGTCGGCGACTTCGTCGAGCAGACCGGCGACAACTCCTACCGCGTCCTGCCACCCTCCGACGGCACCTCGGACCCGTCGTCGTGGAAGTGGACCAACTCGCTGGCCGACGCCGGACCGTTCTGGATCCGCGAGTCCATCGAGCTCGAGCTGCCCACCGACGTGGCCGAGGCCGTCGAGCAGGCCATCCCGCTGCAGCCGGCGCTCGACAACGTGGACCCCGAGGCCGACGTCTACCCGTTCAAGTTCGTCAAGATGACCGCCGAGGACCTCAACACGCTGAACCTCAACAACACCAACGTCCTGGCCCAGACCATGGCCAAGTTCGCCGAGTGGGTCACCCAGGGCGGCGTCGAGGAGCAGTGGGACGACTACGTCACGCAGATGGATGGCTTGGGCATGCCCGAGAACATCGAGATCTACCAGCGCTACTACGACGAGTTCGTCGCCAACCAGTGATCGGCCGACCCGGGGGGGGGGGCCCCCCCCCCCCCCCGGCCCCCCCCCCCCGCCCGCCACATGACGACACTGGCCCCCCCCGCCCCCCCCGCCGGCGCCCCCCACGGGCCGCC
>JAPUEL010000050.1 GCA_027492545.1 Propionibacteriaceae bacterium | reverse complement strand
AGGGGGGACGCCAGGTGCGCACGAGGGTGGGGGCCGGGAGGGCGGCTGCGCGCAGTGATGCCCAGCCTGAGGGTCACTCGACTGGCGTCCCGCTTGAGCAGACCTACACCAGGGCCGCCCTGCCGGCGCACGCCCGGAGCCGGCCACGCCACACACGAACCAGTGTCGGGAGACGTGAGACGAGGCCCGGGCGGCCTCAACTAGCCGACCATCGACAATCGGGCAGCCGACGATGCGACGGTGGACAAGGGCCGCCCGGGCCTCGACTCAGGGCTCCCGACACCAGCAACCGAGACCCGGGGGCGGGATTCCTGCCCCCGGTGAAGGATGGCTTCGACACGCGCTGCGCCGCACGCGGCTCGGCGCGGCTCACCCCGCGGGAGGGGCTCCCGACACCAGCAACCGAAACCCGGGGGCGGGATTCCTGCCCCGGGCGCGGGAGGGCTTCGACACGCGCGGCGCCGCACGCGGCTTGGCGCGGCTCACCCCGCGGAACAGGGGGCTCCAGCCAGCAAAGACCCGGCCAACGCAGGCTGGGAGTCAGATCGGGGAGTCGGGGAAGACGGTGCCCGCGTCTACGCGGAAGCGACACTCCGCAGGGAAGTCCGGCACGTCCGCACCCACCGCCGCGGTGATCAGCACCTGCTCGGCGTCGGCGATCGCGGCGGCCAGTCGCTCCCGCCGCGACACGTCCAGCTCGGCGAACACGTCGTCAAGCACGAGCACGGGCTCCACCCCGTCGTCGCGCACCAGGGTGAACCCGCCCAGCCGCAGCGCCAACGCCAACGACCACGACTCGCCGTGCGACGCGTACCCCTTGGCGGGCAGGGCGCCGATCCCCAGGTCCACGTCGTCGCGCTGCGGGCCCACCAGCGTCACCCCCCGCGACACCTCGTCCCTGCGCAGCCGCTCCATCGCCTCCAGCAACCGCGCACGGAGCGCGGCGCGGACGTCCGCCTCTCCCGCCATGCCGTCGAGGTCCAGCACCGTCTTGTACGACGCGGAGATCTGGTTGTTCAGCGGCGCGATGGTCTCGTAGGAGCGCTGCGCATGGGGCACCACGTCGGCCAGCGTGTCCAGGCGCGCGTGGAGCAGCTCCGCGCCGAGGGTGGCGAGCTGCTCGTTCCACACCTCGAGCGTCGTGTCCTCATCCCCGCCGCTGGGCACGAACGACCGCCCGGCCATCGCCTTGAGCAGGGCGTTGCGCTGCTTGAGCACCTTGTCGAAGTCCTGCCGCACGCCCGCCATGCGTGGCCATCGCGTGACGACGAGCGAGTCCAGCCAAGCCCGACGGTCCGACGGGTCCCCGCGCACGATGGCCAGGTCGATGGGCGAGAACACGACGGTGCGCAGCGCCCCGATCAGGTCTCGTGGCCTGCCCAGCGGCGCCCGGTTGAGCCGCGCCACGTTCGAGCGGCCGGAGGCGATCTCCAGCTCGAGCGAGATCACCCGCGGATCCTCCCGCCCGGCCTGGACCTTGGCCCGCACCACGGCGGTCTCCGCCCCGGCCCGGATCAGCGGCGCCGTGGCCGCCACCCGGTGCGAGGACATGGTGGAGAGGTACTCCACGGCCTCCACCAGGTTGGTCTTCCCCTGCCCGTTGGAGCCGACGAACACTGTCACCCCCGACGACAGAGCCAGAGACGCCTCGGTGTAGTTGCGGAAATCGATCAGTGCGAGCTCGGTGACGAACACCCGGTGTCCTGCGTCAGAGGTTCGGTGGTGAGAAAGGGTCAGTCCTTCGACGGCGCGACCGCATGGCCGCCGAACTGGTTGCGCATCGCCGCGACCATCTTCATGGCCGGCGAGTCATCCTGCCGCGACACGAACCGCGCGAACAGGCTGGCCGCGATCGTCGGCACCGGCACCGCCAGGTCGACTGCGGCGTTGACGGTCCAGCGGCCCTCGCCGGAGTCCTCCGCGTAGCCCTCGATGCCCTCCAGGTGCGGATCCGAGTCCAGCGCGCGCACCATGAGGTCCAGCAGCCAGGAGCGGATGACGGTGCCCTCGCGCCAGGACTCGAACACCTCGGGCACGTTGGTCACCACGTCCGAGGCCTCGAGCAGTTCCCAGCCCTCTGCGTAGGCCTGCATGAGGCCGTACTCGATGCCGTTGTGGACCATCTTCGCGAAGTGGCCGGCGCCGCTCTCCCCCGCGTGGACGAACCCGAACTCGCCCTCCGGCTTGAGCGCCTCGAAGGCTGGCATGGCCAGCTCGACGGCCTCCTTGGGCCCGCCCACCATGAGCGCGTACCCGTTCTCCAGGCCCCACACACCACCTGAGGTGCCGACGTCGACGAAGTGGATCCCCTTGTCAGCGAGGTAGGCGGCGTGCCGGGCGTCGTGGGTCCACTTGGAGTTGCCGCCGTCGATGATCACGTCGCCGGCCGACAGCAGCGGCTTCAGCGTCTCGATCAGGGCATCGACGGCGTGGATCGGCACCATCAGCCACACCACGCGCGGACCCTCACCCAGCTGGGCGACGAGGTCCGCCTCATCCGCCGCGTCCGAGATCGCCTGGTTGTGGTCCAGGCCGACGACCTCCACGCCACCGCGGCGGAGCCGCTCGCGCATGTTGCCGCCCATCTTGCCGAGACCGATCAGACCGATACGCATGTGGGCTCCTTCAGGTGGGGGGACGGGGATCAGCCGGGCAGGCGCATGAGCATGATCACGTGCCTGTAGTCGGTGAGCGGGTCACCGTCGGCCGTGGGCAGACCCATGATCAGGCACGGCTTCCCGGGAAGCGTGAACGAGAACTGGGCGTAGGGCGCGTCGAGCGCCGTGAGGGCGTCGAGCAGATAGTGAGGGTTGAAGCCGGCGTCCGTGATGGACTGCTCGTCGCCCACCACGTTGACCTCGGCCTCGATGGCCTCCGACGCCTGGGCCTGGTCTCCCGTGGCCGCCTCGAGCGCGATGTGGTCCTCGTTGATGCGCATGCGCAGCGGGGTGTTGCGCTCGGCCACCAGCGACACGCGCTTGACGGCAGCCAGCAGGTCCGCGGTGTTGACGCGCACGGAGACGGTGGCGTCCACGTCCATGAGGTGGCGCACCTTCGGGAACGCCTGGCTGAGCAGGCGGGTGGTGGCTTCGCGGGTGCCCTTCGAGCTCTGCCCGATGAATCCGGCCAGGCCCTCGCCCTCCGCCTCGGTGGTGGACAGCGAGATGGTCACCTTGTCCCCGGAGGTCATGGACTTCGCGGTGTCCGCGAGCACCTTGCCGGGCACGAGGACGGCGCCCTCCACCGACGGCGACGACGGGTGCCAGGTGAGTTCCTTGAGCGCCATGCGGTAGCGGTCGGTGGCCAGCAGCGACAGCGACTCCCCGTTGATCTCCACCTTCACGCCGGTGAACACGTTGAGCAGCTCGTCGCGGCCGGCGGCGACGAACACCTGGCCCACGGCCTTCTCGAAGAGTGCGGCGTCGACGTCGCCCGTCTGGCTGGGCATGTCCGGCAGCGTGGGGTACTCCTCGACCGGCAGCGTCTGGAGGGTGAAGCGCGCCTGGCCGCAGGTCAGCTCGACCTTCGAGTGATCGGCGACGAGGTCCACCGGCTTGTTCGGCAGCGAGCGCGCGATCTCCGCGAGCAGGCGGCCCGAGACCAGCACCGTGCCCTCGTCGGTGACGGTGGCCGGCATGACGACCTTGGCTGAGGTGGTCGAGTCGAAGCTGCTGAGCGTCAGGCCGTCGGCGTCCGCCTCGAGCAGCATCCCGGCGAGGATGGGTGCCGTGGGGCGGGTCGGGAGGCTGCGCGCCACCCAGGCGACGGCGTCTGCCAACGCGTCCCGCTCAACTCGAATCTTCACAAAGCACCCCTTCGATTGCTGCCTACCTGCCCTCGACGCCCCCGGTGGCGGCCTGGGAGGGTCACACGATCATGACGGGCCCGTGGGACACCGTCGCCTGCATCATAGCCGGGCGGCTGGCCGCCCATGCCGGCCGGAGACCTACTCCGTGGCGATTGACTCGAGCACGTTGAGCCGGGACGCGCGACGCGCAGGACCCACTGCCGCGAGCACCCCGAACAGTGCTGCGACCACGACGAACACCCCGAGCTGCAGCCACGGGACGACGAGCGTCTCGATCCCGTCGTCGCGCAGGAGGGTGACCAGCACGGTGCCGAAGACCCCGCCCAGGACGACTCCCAGGGTGGCGCCGAGCGTGGCTACCATCACCGACTCCAGCGTGACCATCCGGCGCAGCTGCGGCCGGGTCATGCCGACGGCGCGCAGGAGGCCCACCTCGCGTGTGCGCTCCATCACCGACAGGCCCAGCGTGTTGACGATGCCGAGCACCGAGATCACGACGGCGAGCGCCAGGAGCGCGTACAGGATGGAGAAGATCTGCTGGAACTGGCCCACCCGCGCCTCGACGAACTCCGCCACGTCCGCGACCACCACGGTGGGCAGCTCGGCGGTGGCGTCCTCCAGGCCCTCGCGCACCGTCGAGAGGTCCGCGCCCGCCTCGGTGAACACCACCACCCGCTGCACGAGCGACGGGTCCCCGAGTTGGGCGTAGGTGTCGAGGTCCACGATGAGGTCCCCGAGCGGGGGCGGCCCGCCGCCGCCGTCGTGGAGGCCGGTGACGAGCAGCTCGACGGTGCCGCCGGTGGGTGTGGGCAGCTCCAGGAGCTCGCCGAGGGTGAGGCCCTGTTCGTCGGCGAAGTCCGTGGACACCACGACCGGCGCCGCGCCGCCGTCGCCGCTCAACGATCCCGCGACGACCTCCAGGCTGCTGGCACGCTCGAGGCCCTCCTCGCTGGTGCCGGTCAACTGGACGGGTTCGCCGTCGATGATGGCCGCCCCGCGGAAGAACTCGAAGACCGCCTCGACGCCCTCGATCTCCCGCGCGGACTCGACGACACTGGCGTCGAAGGGCTGGTAGGCGACCGGGCTGATGGTGAAGTCTCCCCGCTGGTCCGCGGTCAGCCGGTCCCGGATGGAGGTGGTGGTGCTGGCGGCGAGGATGGCGACGGTGGCCACCAGCGCCAGGCCGATCATGAGGGTGGCGGCCGTCGCGGCGGTGCGCCGGGGCTGGCGGACCGAGTTCAGGCGTGCCAGCCTGCCCACCTCCCCGAACAGCGCCCGATAGGCGTGCCCGAACAGCCAGATCAGCGGCCCGCCCACGACGACGGCGGCGAACACCATGCCCACCAGCAGGAGGACGGCCCCCACGCCCGCCCACACGAGCGGCTGCGGCACGTCGAGCCAGAGGGCGCAGATGAGGGCCGCGATGCCGATCTCGATCATGCCGACCCCCAGCAGGGGGAGCCCGCCGAGGCGCTCGGGGCCGGACTGCTGCGAGGCGGCCATGGCCTCGACGGGCCTGGTCCGAGACGCCTTCCTGGCGGGTAGCAGTGCGGCGACCACGGTGATCAGGATGCCGATGGTGTACGACGCCACCACGGCCTGCCAGGTGAAGGTGGGCACCGCGGTGCCCAGGTCGATGCCGAAGACCCGCATCGCGCCGAGGATCCCCCAGGCGAGCCCGTAGCCGGCGAAGAGGCCGACGGTGGCGCCGATGACGCCCACCACGAAGGCCTCCGTGAGGACCGAGGACCGCACCTGGGCGCGGGTGGCGCCGATCGCGCGGAGCAGGGCGAGCTCGCGCGAGCGCTGCGCGACCAGGATCGAGAACGTGTTGAGGATCAGGAGCGTGGCCACCAGAAGCGCGATGCCGGCGAACACCAGGAGGAATGTGTTGACGAAACCCAGCCCCACGTCGAGCTGGTCCTGGATGGTGTCGGAGAGGGCGTCTCCGGTCTCCGCGACGAAACCGTCCGGGAGGATCTCCTGGACCGCATCGGCCACGACGGCGGGATCGGCCTCCGGCTCGGTCTGGACCCACGCCGCGTAGAAGCCGGGCCGGCCCTCCTGGATGATGGCCTGCGCCTCCTCCAGCGTGAAGAACAGATAGCTAGCGCCCGCCGTGGCGCCGGCACCGTAGGTGCCCAGTCCGACGATGGTGTAGCCCCTGATGCCGTCGAGGGGGGTGGCGACGTTGAGGGTGTCACCGACGACGAAGCCACCGCGGGTGGCGGTGGCCGGGTCCAGCAGCACCTCGTCCGACGCCTCGGGTACCCGCCCCTCGACGAGACGGGCCCCCACCTGTCCGCCGGCGGCCGGGACGTCGATCCAGTTCATCGCGATCCCCGGGGCTCCCGGGAACATGAGCAGCCGGTCGTCCCGGTCGAGGGGGAACACCTGGGTGCTGGACACGATCCCCGCGGCCTCACGGACGCCGTCGACCGCGCCGATGTCCTCGATCTCCTCGGGCGTAAGCAGGATCTGCGCGAGCCCCGCCGTGGGGTCGAAGCCTTCGATGCCGGTGGCCTCGGGCGAGACGTTGACGTCCGCCAGGGCGCCCTTGACCAGCTGGTCGAAGCTCGAGGACAGCAGGTTGGTGAACAGCAGCGAGCCGGACACGAACGCCACGCCCAGCACGATCGACAGCGCGCTGAGCAGGAGACGGACCTTGCGCGCCCAGAGCGACTTCCAGGTGGCGTGCAGCATCTAGGAATCCCGGGATGCGCGGCGCGCCATGGACCGTTCGACGGTGGACTCCCCCGGGCCGTCGAGGTCGGGACTCTGGAAGCTGGGGGCCGCGCCGCCGTCGCGGTAGACGGCCGCCCCGTCCGCGGCATCCCCGTTGACCCCGGCGGACTGGTCCGGCACAGGATCCGGCGCGCCGTGGGTGGGAGTGTGCCG
Source organism: Propionibacteriaceae bacterium (assembly GCA_027492545.1). Classification (GTDB taxonomy): domain Bacteria; phylum Actinomycetota; class Actinomycetes; order Propionibacteriales; family Propionibacteriaceae; genus Arachnia. The sequence continues at coordinate 4,829 of JAPUEL010000050.1, read as the reverse complement.
GGGGTAGATGTGCGACATGGCCCCCAGCAGGTCCTCCTGGGTGGCGCCCCGCATCTCGTGCACGATGTGCCCGTCGGAGAGGAACACGGCGCGGTCCGCGTAGCTGGCGGCGTGGGCGTCGTGGGTGACCATGACCACCGTCTGGCCGAACTCGTCGACGCTGCGGCGCAGGAAGCCGAGCACCTCGGTGGCCGAGGTGGAGTCCAGGTTGCCGGTGGGCTCGTCTCCGAACACGATGTGCGGCCGGTTCATGAGCGCCCGGGCGCAGGCCACGCGCTGCTGCTGGCCGCCGGACAGCTCGGACGGCTTGTGCGTGAGCCGGTCACCCAGTGCCAGGACGTCGACGATGCGATCGAACCATTCCTCGTCGACCTTCTTGCCTGCGATGCGCAGCGGCAGCACGATGTTCTCCCGCGCCGTCAGCGTGGGGACGAGGTTGAACGCCTGGAAGATGAAGCCGATGCGGTCGCGGCGCAGTTCCGTGAGCGGGGTGTCCGCGAGGCTGGAGACCGCGGTGTCTCCGAGGTAGACCTCGCCGGAGGTCGGCGTGTCGAGCGCGGCCATCAGGTGCATGAGGGTGGACTTGCCGGAGCCGGAGGGCCCCATGATGGCGGTGAACTCGCCGTCGGCGATGTCGAAGTCCACGTTGTCGAGCGCCGTCACCACGGCAGATCCGGACCCGTAGATCTTGGTCAGGGCCCTGGCCCGCGCTGCGATGCTCACGACCACAAAGGTAGCAGCGCCCACCAGTGCCCTCGGGGGCGATGATCGGCGGTTCCCGGCGTTGACCACAGCCCTGACTTTGAGTGGATTGTTGTAACTACATACCAGCTGTACTCATAGGGGCTGTGGAACCGGTGGATAACTTGTTCCACGCCTTGTCAGGCGCTGGTTTCAGCTGTGGAACGGCTGTGGATGGATCGAAAACTACACGTGGAGGATTTGTGGAGAAGGCCGGGGCGGGAAGTTATCCACACCCCGGCCCCGGCCTGTCTCACATGGTTGTCCGCAGCGTCAGCGGCCCATGATCCGGCTGAAGAATCCGTTGTCCTGGCTCTGCGTGGACTGGTGACCGCCGCACCACTGACCGGCCGGAACAGAGCGCTTGACGGCGTCCACGTGGTTGCCGCAGCCGGCCCAGGTGGTCTTGCCGCACTGGCGGCACTTGACGGGACTGCACATGTTGATCTCCTTGGGTTGATGTCTCGGGTCACCCCGGTTCGCCAACCATACCCCCAGGGGTATAGGATTTTCAACATGAGAGTTGTTGTCATTGGTGGAGTTGCTGGTGGGATGAGCGCGGCCGCGCGGCTGCGTCGTCTGGACGAGTCCGCGGAGATCATCGTGGTGGAGAGGAGCGGCTACGTCTCGTTCGCCAACTGCGGGCTCCCGTATCACGTGGGCGGGGTGATCGAGGACCGTTCGGCGCTGCTGCTCCAGTCGCCGGAGGCGCTGCACAGGCGGTTCCGCCTGGACGTGCGGGTGGGCGTGGAGGCGGTGCAGATCAACCGTCAGGGCAAGGAGGTCGTCGTCCGCGACGTCGCCAGCGGCCGCGAGGAGACCCTCCCCTACGACAAGCTGATCCTCTCCCCCGGCGCCAAGCCCCTCATGCCGCCCATCCCCGGGATCGAGCGCGCGCTTCCACTGCGCAACGTCGAGGACACCGATCGCATGGTCGCCGCGGTCGACGGGGCGCGCACCGCCGTCGTCGTGGGTGGCGGGTTCGTCGGCCTCGAGGTCGCCGAGAACCTGCTGCACCGCGGGATGCAGGTGGCCGTCGTCGAGGCGCTGCCCCAGGTGATGGCCCCCTTGGACCCCGAGATGGTCGCCCCGGTGCACGAGGTCATGCGTGCCGCGGGCATCGATCTTCGGCTCGGCTCCGGCGTAGTCTCCATCGGCGAGAAGGACGTGACCCTGGCCGACGGCACCGTGCTCCCGGCGGATGTGGTGGTCGCGGCCATCGGCGTGCGGCCGGACACCGAGCTGGCTAAAGCCGCCGGCCTCCGGGTGGGCCCGCGCGGCGGACTGCTGGTCGACGAGCGCCAGCTCACCAACGACCCCTCCATCTACGCCGTGGGCGACGCCGTCGAGAAGGTCGACGCCCTGAGCGACGAGTCGGTGCTCGTGCCGCTGGCCAACACCGCCAACCTGCAGGGCCGACGGGTGGGCGACGACATCGCCGGCCGCGGCCGCCCCGCCCGCCCGGTGCGCGGCACGGCGATCGTGGGCCTGCTCGGCCTTCAGGTGGCGGCCACGGGCTGGAACGAGAAGCGGCTGCGCGCCGCCGGCCGCCACTACCTGGCCATCCACACCCATCCCTCCTCGCACGCCACCTACTACCCCGGCGCCTCGTCGATGGCCCTCAAGCTGCTGGTGGATCCGGAGAGTGGCGAGATCCTCGGCGCCCAGGGCGTGGGCAGGGACGGCGTGGACAAGCGCATCGACGTCATCGCCACCGCGATGGCCGGGGGGCTGCGCGCGGAGGACCTGGCCGAGCTCGAGTTGGCATACGCGCCGCAGTTCGGGTCCGCGAAGGACGCCATCAACATGCTCGGCTTCATCGCCGAGAACCGGCTCAGCGGCTGGGAGGACAGCATCCAGTGGCACGAGGTGGTGGAGGCGCAGAACGCGGGCGCCGTCGTCGTCGATGTGCGGACGCCCGGTGAGTTCAGGGCCGGCGCCATTCCGGGTGCGATCAACATCCCCGTCGACGAGCTGCGTGACCGCCTGGACGAGGTCCCCGGCGGAGACGTTCCCCTGATCCTGCACTGCGGGGTCGGCATCCGCAGCCATGCCGCGCTCGCGGCGCTGAAGAGCTCGGGCAGGACGGTGCTCAATCTCGACGGTGGCTACACCACGTGGAAGGCGGGCGCGGGGGTCGCGGTCAACTGACCCCGCCCCTCGTCGGGCCATCAACCCCCGCCGGCGCACCCAGCCACGCTCTGCTCAGCCACCTACCCCGCTGAGTACCTCGTCGGTCCCACTGCGCCCCAGCCAGGCTCTGCTCAGTTCGTACTCGCTGAGGCTCCCTGTCGGTGCCACCGCGCCGGAGTCAGGCTCTGCTCAGTTCGTACTCGCTGAGGCTCCCTGTCGGTGCCGCCGCGCCCGGGTAGCCCCCCGCCTCGTCGGTCCGCCTCCCCGGGTAGCCCACCCGCCGTCGGACCGCCTCCCCCGGGGCTCGTGTGTGCACGACTCGCCGTCGGAATGCCCTCGCCCTGCTCCAGGCGGGCATGAGGCGCGCTTCAGGCGGCGTTTCGTGCACGCGGGGGGTGGCGACGAAGTGGCTCGTCGAGTCCAGGGTGGCGTGGGAATGCGCTCGAGGTGCCCCGTCGTGGAGCGGGATGGGGTATGAGAGGCCTCGAGTGAGCGCGCGAGAAAGGGCCCGAGTCCACCCAGTGGTGGCTCGGGCCCTTCGTCGTGTCTGAGGTCAGGCGAGGCTGAGGAACAGCTTCTCCATCTTGGCGGTGTCCAGCGGGTCGGGATCGGGCTGCTCCATGCACTGGCGCAGGCCGACCGCGATCGTGGTGAAGCCGGCGCGATCCACCGCCTTCGAGACGGCGGCCAGCTGCATGACGATGTCGTCGCAGTTGCGGCCTTCCTCGATCATCCGGATGATCCCCCCGATCTGCCCTTGGGCGCGCTTCAGGCGCATGACCACCGACGTCATCTGTTCCGGGTCGAGCTGCATGGGGTCTTCCTCCGCGTCCATACACCGAGTATACCCCCACCGGTATAGGTAGGCCTAGCTGCTCGGCCCGCGGGTTTACCCCGCAGGGGTCTATTGTCACGCCGACGGGGACCGCAGACAACCACACCCCGGTCCGACGTTGCTCTCCCCGCCGCCAACCGTCGATCCAGGCGACCAGTGCGCGAGAACCACACAGGGACGGTCAGGTGGGAGGTTTGAGCACGATTTCGGAGTCAACGTGGTTGAAACGCTCTAATCCTGGGATTGGGGCCTTGAGTCCGAAGTCGTGCTCAACCCCGCGTCGTGAGTCCGAAGTCGTGCTCAACCCCGCGTCGTGAGTCCGAAGTCGTGCTCAACCCCGCGTCGTGAGTCCGAAGCCGTGCTCAACCCCGCGCCGTGAGTCCGAAGTCGTGCTCAACTCGGCGAACCACGTCGGCGCACGCCGCCTAGGACTGCTTGATCTGGTTGGTCAGCTCGGTCACCTGGTTGAACAGGTCGCGGTCCTGGCCGATCTTCTCGTTGATCTTGCGCACCGCGTGTAGCACCGTCGAATGGTCGCGGCCACCGAAGCGGTGACCGATCTTCGGCAGCGACATGTCGGTGAGCTCACGGCACAGGTACATCGCGATCTGCCGCGCCGAGGCGATGGTGGCGACCCGGCTGCTGCCGGTCAGGTCCTCCAGGGAGATGGAGAAGTACTTCGCGGCCGCGTCCATGATGGTCTGGGCGTCGACAGGGGCCGCGTCGTCGGGCATCAGGTCGTTGAGCACCTGCTCGGCGAGCGCGACGGTGATCTCCTGCTGGTTCAGGCTCGCCAACGCCGCGACGCGGGTCAGCGCGCCCTCGAGCTCCCGGATGTTGGTGGGGATCCGCGAGGCGATGAGTTCGAGCACCTGCGTGCCGGCCGTCAGCCGCTGCGACGCCACCTTCTTCCGGAGGATGGCGATGCGCGTCTCAAGGTCCGGCGGCTGGATGTCGGTCATCAGACCCCACTCGAACCGGGACCGCAGGCGCGGCTCCAGCGCCTCCAGCAGCTTCGGCGGCCGGTCGGAGGTCATCACGATCTGCTTCTGCGCGTTGTGCAGCGTGTTGAACGTGTGGAAGAACTCCTCCTGCGTCTGGATCTTCGACTCCAGGAACT
>JAPUEL010000049.1 GCA_027492545.1 Propionibacteriaceae bacterium | reverse complement strand
TCAAGCCCGGTGAGGCCGACAGCCCACGCGTGGAGCACGCCGACGGCGTGTGGCGGATCCGCTCCACGGAGGCCGTCCGGCAGATCCTCCGCGAGCGCGACGCCACCGCCCAGGCCGGGTTCAACTCCGAGGCCATCCCAGAGGGCACCATGGCCGACGAGCCCATCCTGTTCATGGACGGCGCGCCGCATCGCCTCCAGCGCAGCAAGATCGCGCGCTACTTCGCACCCAAGACGGTGGCCGCCCGCTACCGCGATCTCATGGAGTCCCGCGCCGACGCCCTCGTCGCGGAGATGGTCTCCACGGGTGGAGCACGGCTCGACGACGTGTCTCTGCGATATTCGACGGAGGTCGCGGCCAAGGTGATCGGCCTCACCAACTCCAACCTCACCCGCATGGCGCATCGCCTGGAGCGCCTGTTCGACCAGCCGTCCTTCGACCCGGCCTCCACGGAGCCGGAGGGTCGCGTCGCGAGCACCGTGCGCCAGCTGCGCGGGAGCATCCCGATGCTGTGGTTCTACCTCTGGGACGTGCGCCCCGCCATCCGCGAACGCCGCAAGGCGCCGCAGGAGGACGTGATCAGCCACCTCCTCAAGGAGGGCTACGCTGTCCCCGCCATCCTCATCGAGTGCGTGACGTATGGCGCCGCCGGCATGGCGACCACCCGCGAGTTCATCTCCATGGCCGGCCTCCACCTGCTGCGCGACGACGCCCTCCGCGCGCGCTACGTCGTCGCCGACGAGGCCGAGCGGTACGCCATCCTCCACGAGATCCTGCGGCTCGAGCCCATCGTGGGACACCTCTACCGGCGCGCGCAGCACGAGTTCACGTTCACCGACGGGGACCAGACCCACACGGTGGCCGCAGGCGATCTGCTGGACCTGTTCGTGCGCCAAGCCAACGCCGATCCCGCCACCGTCGGGGAGGCCCCGCTGGACCTCTGCCCCGCTCGTCCGCTCCCCCGCGGCATCGGCCCAGAGGTGATGAGCTTTGGCGACGGCGCCCACAAGTGCCCGGGCAACGCCCTGGCCATCCAGGAGTCCGACATCCTGCTCACCCGCCTGTTCGCTCACCCGGTGTCGCTGGCCCGCGAGCCGCAGCTCGGCTGGGACGACATCATCTCCGGTTACGCGCTGCGCGACGTCGCGGTCACCATCGGCTGACCGGCCATATTCAGGGCTGCTCGGGCAACGCCCGCGGGGTGCGGTTGCGCCACGCCCTCCAGGCGCCGGTGGACCACAGGGCCCAGACCACCAGCAGTGGCTGGAAGAACAGCCGCACCAGGCGGGCGTTGTCGCTGGTGAGTCCGAAGGCGTCGGTGCCCGTCACGTACTGCGAGATGTTTCCCGGGAAGATCGCGACGAAGAACGCCGCCGTCGTCCACCCCACCGCCGGCCGGAGGCGGCGCGGCGCCAGGACGAGCGCCGCCCCGAGTCCCACCTCGACGACGCCGGAGGCGACCACCACGAAGTCCGGGTCCAGCGGGAGCCACGGCGGCACCTGGGCCTGGAACTCCTCCCGCAGCGTGGTGAGGTGACCGATCCCCGCCCCGACCAGAGCCCCGCCGAGCAGGAGCCTCCCCGCGGTCCTGAGGAGGCCAGAACTGTGGTCGGTGGAGGAGGGAGCGGTTGCGCGCTTGGCTGTCATTTCTCGAGTATCGCGCACAACTAGAGTTGGCCCGTGACTACCCTCTACGAATTCTCCGCGTCGACCCTCTCGGGCCGCGAGCAGTCGCTGTCCGAGTACCGGGGCAAGCCCGTTCTCGTGGTGAACACGGCCTCCAAGTGCGGCTTCACCCCTCAGTTCGCCGGGTTGGAGACCCTCTACTCAGCCCACTCCGGCGATGGGCTCGCGGTGCTGGGCTTCCCCTGCGACCAGTTCGCCGACCAGGAGTTCGACGACGCCGCCGAGATCGCGGAGTTCTGCTCCCTCAACTACGGGGTGACCTTCCCGATGTTCGCCAAGGTCGACGTCAACGGCGACGACGCGCACCCCCTCTTCGCGTGGCTACGGACGGAGGCCCCCGGCCCGCTCGGCGATGCCATCGAGTGGAACTTCACGAAGTTCCTGGTGGACCGAGAGGGTCGCGTCGTGCGCCGCTACGCCCCCAAGGTCGAGCCGTCGGCGATCGAGGCCGACATCCTGGCTCTCCTGTGACCCACACCGCGGCTGACCGCACGGCACTGATCGCGCTGCCCTTGGTGGTCTTGATCGGGGCGCTCGTGGCGCTGGCGGGTAGCCAGGGCGGCGCCGCCGTCGCGGGCGTCCCCGTCTTCGCCATGGCGGTGGCGGCTGCGTTCGTGATCCAGTGGGTGGTGTTCGTTCCGTCGTTCGCGGCGCAGACCGAGCGCTTTTTCGACCTGACCGGCAGCCTGACCTACATCTCGATCACGCCTGCGATCGTCCTCCTCACCCCTGGGACCGACGCCCGGGCCTTGCTCCTGGCGGCCCTGGTGCTCGCCTGGGCGGCGCGGCTCGGCACCTTCCTGTTCCGACGCGTCCACCGGGCCGGGAAGGACGACCGCTTCGACGAGCTCAAGCCGTCGCTCGGTCCGGTTCCTCAACGTATGGACCATCCAGGGCCTGTGGGTGACGCTCACCGCAGCCGCCGCCTGGGTGTCCATCACCTCGGCCACCCGCGTTGGGCTGGACTGGTTCGCCCTCGTCGGGGTCGCGGTCTGGGCTGTCGGCTTCGGGATCGAGGTCGTAGCGGATCTGCAGAAGAGCCGCTTCAACGCCGACCCCGCCCATCGGGGCCGATTCATCTCGACTGGCCTCTGGGCACGGTCGCGGCATCCCAACTACTTCGGCGAGATCGTCCTCTGGACCGGTGTCGCGATCATCGCGCTCCCCACGCTCCAGGGCTGGCAGTGGGTCGCGCTCATCTCCCCCGTCTTCGTGGCTCTTCTGCTCACCAAGGTGAGCGGCGTCCCGCTGCTGGAGAGAAAGGCCGACAGCAAGTGGGGCGGAGAGCCCGACTACGAGGCGTACAAGGCGAGCACCCCGGTCCTCGTCCCCAGGCTCCGGTGAGCCGATCTGCTTGACCAATGCTCGGGGCAGGCCGGACTCACCTGGCTCGTGCCGTCGCCCGATCCTGACCAGCTTCCACCCCGGAGATTCCACCGATCCCGGACAGGGGTTGCCAGGACAGGTCGGGGCGGGCGGGCAGATGCCATACGACGATCGTGCTCCTGCACTCCGGGGGCCTCAAGGGCGTCGACGTCGGCAGCGTGGCGTGACACACTCAGCGTCACCAAGTCACTGGCGAAGGGGTGCTCAATGGAGAACTTCACGTTCACCGCCGAGCTGTGGCGCTGGTCCGGCGACGCCGCCTGGCGGTTCGTCACCGTCCCGCCGGATGTGGCCGACGAGATCCGGATGGTGTCGGGTCCGCCGCGCGGGTTCGGGTCGGTGCGGGTGGAAGTCACCGTCGGCTCAACCACGTGGCGCACCTCCGTGTTTCCGGATTCCAGCGCCGGCACCTACCTCCTGCCCATGAAGAAGGCCGTCCGCGTCGCCGAGGACCTGGAGGACGGCGACGAGGTCGCGGTGACGCTGCGGCTGGTGGACTGACCGGCCCAGCCGGTCCCGGCCTGCGGATTCACGCTCGGCTTTCGCCGGGCGCACCTGCTCCATCACTCATCCCCCTACGCTGGAGAGATGGCTGAGCTCCAGGCGTTGGGCAAGGATCTGTTCGTGGTCGACGGCCCGGTGGTGCGCGACATGGGGATCGGCTTCAGCACCCGGATGACGGTGGTCCGGCTGAGCGACGGGTCGGTGTGGATCGCCTCCCCCGTCCCCGCGCCGTTCGCCACGATCGCTGAGATCACCGCATTGGGCCCCGTGCGCCATCTCGTCTCACCCACCCCCCGCCACTACTGGCGACTCCACGCCTGGCAGGCGCTCTTCCCGGAAGCTGAGCTGTGGTCGAGCCCGATCACGGCGGTCACGCTCAAGAGCGGTGACCTCCCCAATGTCAAGATCCTGGGGCATCATGCACCGGAGGCCTGGGCTGCCGATCTCGATCAGGCCATCGTCCGGGGCAGCGCGCTCGTGAGCGAGGTGGTCTTCTTCCACGCCGCGTCCCGCACCCTGCTGGTGGAGGACCTGATCCAGGTGCACGAGCACCGCCCAGGACATCCCCTCCGCAACGCCCTGATCGCGGTGGGTGGCGTGGGGGCCCCGCGCGGCGGCGTCGCCCGGGACATCAGGCTGACCTTCCGGGATCGGGCCGCGGCACGCCAGTCGATCCGCAGAATCCTGGAGTGGGACTTCGATCAGCTCGTCGTGGCGCACGGACCGGTGGTCACCCACGCCGGCCGGCGAAGGGTCGAGGAGGCATTCTCCTGGCTCGGCCTGGGCGCCTGAATCGGTGCTGGTCAGGAGAGATGATGGCGTCCACACACGACAACGCAGGCCACGGCACGCGGGGCCCGGCGGAACGATGGGACTCGACGGCGACTGGAAGCCGGTCAAGGCTGACGCTGAGCTTCGACACGGCCGCGGCCACGTTGGAGTCCTGCGGCGGGAAGGGCGTCAACCTGGTACGGCTGACCCGGGCAGGGTTCAGGGTGCCCCCGGGCTTCGTCGTGACAGCCGACGCCTATCGCCTCTTCGTCGCCGCGAACGACCTGACGCCCCGGCTCGGTGACCTCCTCGCAGGGGTTGACCCGGGAGACGTGGCCGCGCTGGAGGCAGCATCGGACCGGATCCGCCGGGCCTTCAGCGACGGCGCGATCCCCGTCGAGGTGGTCGATGCGGTCCGCCTAGCGTGGGAGCAGGCGTTCGAGCCGGTGTCCGCGTTGGCGGTGCGCTCGTCAGCGACGGCCGAGGACCTGCCGGACCTGTCGTTCGCGGGACAGCAGGACACCTTCCTCAACGTGGTCGGCCTCGACGCCGTGCTGGAGACGCTGGTGAACTGCTGGTCGAGCCTGTGGACGGCGCGCGCCATCGGCTACCGGGCCCGCAACGCCATCCCCCACGACGGCGTGGCTCTGGCAGCCGTGGTTCAGCTGTTGGTTCCGGCGCAGGCGAGCGGCGTCCTGTTCACCGCCAACCCGCTGACCGGCTCCCGCACCGAGACTGTGATCGACGCGACGTGGGGGCTGGGCGAGGCGCTGGTGTCGGGCCAGGTCGAGCCCGACCACTTCGTCGTCGACACCGGATCCGGCCGGATCACCCGATCTGTGGGCGCGAAGGCCGTAGTCACGTCCCCGCTTCCCGGCGGCGGGGTGGCCACCGCCGCCCGGGAGCCCGACCCCGCGCTGTCGCTGAGCGATGCCCAGGTGCGGGAGCTGGTGGCTCTGGGGCGATCGGTGGCCACCGAGTACGGGACCCCGCAGGACCTGGAGTGGGCCATCGCGGACGGGACCGTCTACCTGCTGCAGGCGCGCGCGATCACGTCGCTGTACCCGGTCCCCACCGGAGGCAGCGAGGCGTTGTGGTTCTCCTTCGGCGCCATCCAGGGGATGCTGCAGCCGATCACGCCGCTGGGGCGTGACGCGATCACGATGATGCTGTCAGGCGTCACCGAGTTGGTAGGGCCCCGGGTCGACCTTGGGCGGGCCGGCTACCTGACGCCCGCCGGTGAGCGCCTCTGGATCCGGATCGACCGAATCGTGCACCATCGGCTGGGCGGCCGGATCCTGCCCAAGGTGTTGCCGGTGCTCGAGCCGAGCTTCGGCACCATCCTGGCCGGGTTGGCCCAGCAGTCCGGATGGAGCCCCGGGCGCGGCCGCCCGGGTTGGGCAACGGTGCGGGGCGTGGCGAGGCTCGCGGCCAAGGTGGCGCCGCAGATCCCCGGATCGGTCCTCGCTCCGGTGCGTCGACGCCGCGGCATGGATGCCCGGATGGCGGCCCTGCTCGCTGATGCGCAGCGACGGCAGGTCGAGGCCGGCGCAGAGGACGATCCATGGGTGCGCCTGGCGGCCAGGACTCGGGCGATGAGGGTGACCTTGGAGGGGTTGTTCCCGGTTGTGGTGCGCGCCTTCATCCCCGTCATCGGACCGGGCATGGCCATGATGATGCGCGTGAAGGCGACGGCGCGCGACGCCGGCGATCAGGCGGAGGTGCTGCCGATGGAGGTCCTCCGTGGGCTCCCCGGCAACGTGACCACCGAGATGGACCTGGCCCTGTGGCGCACGGCAGCCACCATCCAGCCCGATCCGGCCTCGCTGCGCGCATTCAGGGAGTTGGAGGCCGCCGAGTTGGCCGCCCGCTATGCGGCCGGCCAACTCCCCACCCAGGCCCAGGGGGCGGTCGCGGCCTTCCTCGCGGAGTACGGGATGCGAGGCGTCGGGGAGATCGACCTCGGGGTCCCCCGCTGGCGGGAGAACCCGATCGACGTGATGCGCAGCCTGCAGAGCTACACGCAGATCCGCGACCCCGACCAGGCGCCCGACGCCGTGTTCGCTCGCGGCACGGCGCGTGCCGCGCGGGCAACTGACGAGCTGTCTGCTCTGGTGATCTCCTCCGGCGGCGCGAAGGCCCGCGGGAGGGCGGCCCGCGTCCGCTTCATGATCGGCAGGATGCGCACCCTGCTGGGCGCTCGGGAGACGCCCAAGTTCACGATGATCCGGGCCCTCGGGCTGGTCCGGGAGGGGCTGTTGGCCAGCGGCCGGGACCTCGAGCGCGCCGGCGTCCTGGAACGGGCCGAGGACGTCTTCTTCCTCCACGTGGACGAGCTCGAGCGGCTCCGGTCCGAGCCGGCCGAGGTGTGGAGGGCCGTGGTGGCAGCGCGCCGGGAGCTCGCGGACCGCGAGCGCAGACGGCGCCAGGTCCCGCGCGTGATCGCCGGCGACGGCCGCGCGTTCTACGAGGGGCTCGGCAGCGTCGACGGGGCGATCAGCGGGAGCCCCGTGTCCCCGGGGGTCGTGGAGGGCCTCGTCAGGGTGGTGTTCGACCCCCAAACCACCCACCTGCTGCCAGGGGAGATCCTGGTCTGCCCCGGCACCGACCCGGCCTGGACGCCGCTGTTCCTGTCGGCCGGCGGCCTCATCACCGAGGTGGGCGGCATGATGACCCACGGCTCGGTCGTCGCCCGTGAGTACGGCATCCCTGCCGTGGTCGGCGTCCACCGTGCCACCGCCAGGCTCCACACGGGCCAGCGGATCCGCGTGGACGGGATGGCCGGGACGATCGAGATCCTCGACGAGACCCCGGGCCACGCCGTCCCAGCGAGTGAGGTGGTCGACGGTGGCGCAGGGGCGCGATGAGACGGAGGCTGGGGCCGGGGCGCGTGCCGGCGGGTCACTGTTTGCCGACGCCGGCCTGACGGGCGTCACGGTCGGGGTGCTCGCCCTGCTGTCTGCCATCAACGCCCTGTCCACGAGCGCCTACCTGCCCGCGCTGCCCACGGTGGCCGCGGATCTGGGCGCGTCGACCTCCTCCACGCAACTCACCCTGACCGCCTACCTCCTGGGCATCGCGGTGGGCCAGCTGACCTGGGGGCCCCTGTCGGACGCGGTGGGACGCCGTCGGCCGCTCCTGGTGGGGCTGGTGTGCTACATCGTGGCCAGCCTGCTCTGCGCGGCCGCCCCGTCGATCGGGCTGCTCTTCGTGTTCCGGGCCGTGCAGGGCTGGGCCGCGTGCTCCGGCCAGGTGCTGTCGCGGGCGGTCGTCGCCGACCACGCCAGCGGCACCCGCCTGGCTCAGCTCATCACGGTGTTGATGCTGATGGGGGTGATCGCCCCCGTCGCGGCGCCGCTGATCGGTTCCGGGCTGCTTCTGGTGGGCTCCTGGCGGACGGTCTTCATCTTCCTGGCCCTCATGGGCTTACCGATGGTGGTGGGCGTGATCCTCACCGTGGACGAGTCGCTGCCCGAGGCTCGACGCCGCCGCGGGGGGCTCGGCGAGCTCGGGCGCACGGTGGGCGGCCTAATCACGAATCGACGTTTCGTCGGGTACGCGGTGGCGTTGTCGTCGGGGTTCTCGACGATGTTCGTGTTCATGGCAGCCGCCCCGTTCCTGTTCCAGACCCGGCTCGGCCTCTCCGCGCAGCAGTACGCCTGGGTCAACGCCGGCATCGCCACCGGACTCGGCGTGTCGATGGCGCTGGTCCACCGGCACCTCGGACGTCAGGCGCGCGACGGCGTGGCGAACCCCGCCGGGACGGCCCGCTTCGGGATCGCGGCCTTGCTGCTCGGTACCTGCAGCACGCTGGCGGCCTCCCTCCTGGACGCTCCCCTTGCGGTGTGGATCGTGGTGCTGCTGCTGACCGTGGGCAGCCTGGCTCCCATCATGGGGAGCACCATGTCGCTCGCTCTGGGCGAGTCGTCGCACGCGATCGGGACCGGGACGGCGGTCGTCGGCGTGCTTCAGGCCATGCTCGGCGCTCTGGCCGCGCCCTTGGTCGGGTTGGGCGGACCGGAAGCCACGCTCCCGATGGCGCTGACCATGGTGGGGGCGGCGTGCGTCTCCGGCGCGGCGTTCCTCACGGCGCGCCGCGCGCCTCCTCTCAGCGACCGGCGCGCGCCCGGATGAGGCAATCCGCATGCGAGGTCAGGAATGCGAGGAGTGGCGGACCTCGAGGATCCGGGTGACCGGAGTACCGGCCAGCGCTGGGCTGTTGGCCGGCACGCCCCACACCCGCGTGCGCAGGAACTCCTCGAAGTCCCGGGCCTGGTCCGCGGTGTCGAACTCCAGGTCGACGAGGACGTAGGCGGGATCGTCGACCGGCTGCCGGACGGTGTAGCCGCGTACGCCGGCCCGGGCCCGCGCGTCCTCGAACCCGGCGAAGGCGGCCCGCCAGGTGTCGAAATCGGAGATGGGATGCTCGATGTGGAGAGTGATCATGCAGCCACCATGCCCCTGACCCTCCCTTCGATCCCATCCCAGAAGTCTGGGTGCTTGATGGCGGGATTGGTACCGTGAGACGGTGACGAGGCACACGTCAGCGGACCAGGTTCGCAGCTCGATCCTCCGCCTCTGCGCGAAGGGGCTCGACGGGCGCGCGCTGCGGATCGCGGTGATCGGCGAGTTTCGGCGGGTGTTCAGCTTCGACTGCTATGTGTGGGTGTTGACCGACCCGGAGTCGTGCGTCGGCTCAGATCCGCTCGCGGAGGTTCCCGGCGTCCGGGACCTGGCATCGGCGATCCGCCTCAAGTACGCCACCTCCGTCAACCGGTGGACCGCCCTCACCGACGTCGCCGTCCTGGGTGAGCGCGCCTCGGCGAGCCGCCTGTGGCGGGAGGTGCAGCAGCCGATCGGAGTGGTCGACGTGGCGTCCGCCGTGTTCCGGGACGGGCATGGATGCTGGGGGTTCCTCGACCTCTGGCTCACTGCACCGCTCAACCCCGGCGATCTCCGGCTGCTCGCCTCGGTGCTGCCAGACCTCACCGCGGCGCTCCGCGGGGCACAGGCGGAGACCCTGCGCAGGCTGCCCACGGACGAGCCGGCTCCTCCCGGGCCGGCCAGCCTGGTCATGGATGACGGCCTGAGGATCCAAGGAATCACCCCAGGGATGGACGACAGGCTGCGGCGCCTGCTCCCCCACCCGAACGGACAGGCGCCCGTGCCCGCGGCCGCGATGAACGCCGCCGCGCAGCTCTTGGCCTCGGAGGAGGGCATCGATACACACGAGCCGGTTGCCCGGACCCACCTCGGCGACGGGCGTTGGGTGGCGGTGCGCGCCGCGCGGCTGCGTCCCTCTGGCTTGATCAGCGTGGCGGTCGAGCCCACCACTGCCGCCGAGCGGCTCGACCTGTGCGTCCGCGCGTTCGGACTCACCGCCCGGGAGGCAGAGATCGTGCGGAAGGTGGCGCGCGGCCTCGACACCACCTCGATCGCCAGTGACCTCCACCTCGCCCCGTACACAGTCCAGGACCATCTCAAGTCGATCTTCGTCAAGACAGGCGTCGCCAGCCGTCGCGACCTCGTGCCATTACTGTCGGCGTGAGCGCCGTCGCCACAGATCAGGAGGCCACCTCATGACCGATCCCGCCGATCATCCCCTCGTCCAGACCGCCGAGGGGACCGTTCGCGGAGTGTGGCGCGGTGCGAGCGCCGCGTTCCTCGGGATCCCGTTCGCGGAGGCCCCCGTCGGGGATCTGCGGTTCATGGCCCCCGTGCCCCGCTCGCGATGGACCGGGGTCCGGGAGGCTGTGGAATACGGCGCCACCGCGCAGCGGCGACCGTTCGGGGAGGTCACCGCGATCCCGGAACCGAGCATCCCGGGCGACGACATCCTGACGGTCAACGTCTTCACGCCCGCCCCGGGCGACGCCGACGCCGCACTGCCCGTGCTGTTCTGGATTCACGGGGGCGGGTACAAGGCCGGCTCGCCCGCCAGCCCCTGGTACGACGGCTTCGCCTTCAACCGCGACGGCGTGGTGACCGTGAGCGTGGGCTACCGGCTGGGCTTCGACGGGTTCGGCGCCATCGACGGGGCGCCCGCCAACCGGGGCCTGCTGGACCAGATCGAGGGGCTGCGCTGGGTCAAGCGGAATATCGCGGCGTTCGGCGGCGATCCTGATCGGGTGACCATCGCGGGACAGTCCGCGGGCGGCGGCTCCGTGCTGGCGCTGCTGGCATCCCCGCTTTCCACCACCCTGTTCCAGGCCGCCATCAGCCAATCCGGCTCGTTGTCGCCCGTCACCCAGGAACTCGCGGAGCAACGCTCCGCGCGGCTGGCCGAGGTGGCGGGCGTCCCCGCCACGCTGGATGGGTTCCGAGCCCTCACCGAGGACCAGGTGCTCGACGCCGCCGCCCAGATGGAGACCCCTCCCACAGGACCACCCGGATCGCCACAGGATCTGGTCGACGGCCTGGTGGGGGGACCCGGGATCCTGGGGCTGCAGTTCCTCCCGCAAGCCGACCCCGCCTCCCTGCCTGCGGACTGGGTGTCCGCCGTCGCCGCCGACCAGCGACCGCTCCTCCTCGGCGCAGTGGCGCACGAGTTCACCCTCATCGGCACGGAGCTCTCCGCCGCGCTCGGTGACGCCGATGCCGTGGAGCTGATCCGCGCCAGCCCGCTCGGGGAGCTGACCGACGAGTTCGTCGCAGCCCATCCGGAGTTGAACGGTCCGTTGCTGATCGGTCAGCTCTTGACGATCTCAACCTTCCGTCGCTGGGTGCCGGAGGTGGCCAATGCCCGCGCCTCGCAGGCCCTGGGACCCACGTGGGCGTACGACTTCCGGTGGCCCAACCGGACGCATGGCTTGGCCACCCACTGTTGCGAGCTGCCGTTCGTGTGGGACAACCTGGCGGATCCGGCCGTAGCGGCCTCGTGTGGACCCGGCGCCTCGCAGGACCTGTCGGATGCGATGCACGCCGCCTGGGTGCGCTTCATCACCACTCACACGGCACCGTGGGCGCCGTGGCATCTCCAGAGTCCCCGCACGATGGTCTTTGACGCCCAACCTGCTGAGCGAGACGGTTATGTCTTCGAGACGCGTGCGGCTCACTTCACATCAGGGTCGAGGGTGGTTGGTGCATAAGGGCACTCGCCGGCGCAGCAGTGCACGGCTCCGCCCTTGGCCGGGTCACTCACGGTCTTCTGGTGGGGAAACAAATAAACCCCCCGACCAAAGGTCGGGGGGTTTATGTAAGTCC
>JAPUEL010000048.1 GCA_027492545.1 Propionibacteriaceae bacterium | reverse complement strand
CGCCGCACCCCGATCAGGGTGCGCAGGAACGCCCACAGCGAGAGGGGGTCGTGCTCCTGGTCCGCGAAGTTGACGTGCTCGGGCCCGTATCCGTCTGGGACCACCCGCTGGACCAGCCTGCTGGGCTGGGCCGTCGAGAAGTCCCCGTTGCGGCCGGGCCCCCACTGCATGGGGGTCCGCACCGCCATCCGCCCCGGCGCCTCGAGGTCCTCGCCCATGCCGATCTCCTCGCCGTAGTACAGCGTGGGCGTGCCGGGCAGCGAGAACATCAGGCTGTACGCCATCCGCAGCCGGCGCGGGTCGCCACCGAGCATCGGCGGCACCCTCCGCTTCAGGCCGCGGCCGTAGACCTGCATCGAGTCCTCTGGGCCGAAGGCTGCGAACACCTCCTGTCGCTCGGTCTCGGTCAGCTTGTCCAGCGTCAGTTCGTCGTGGTTGCGCAGGAAGGTGGCCCACTGACAGGTGGGGTGGATCGACGGCCGCGCCTTGATGGCCTTCACCAGGGGCCGCGGATCCTCCCGTGCCAGAGACAGGTAGGTGGCCTGCATCGCGATGAAGTCGAACATCATCTGCAGTTCGTCGCCGGCGTCGCCTCCGAAGAACTTCCGCTGCTCCGCGTGGGGCACGTTGACCTCGCCCAGCAGCATCGCGTCGCCCTTGCGGCGCTGCAGGAAGGCCCGGACTTGCTTGATCACGTCGTGCGGATCCACCGCCATCGTCTGGGCGCCGGTGTTCTCGGCGTTCTGCAGCAGGAATGGCACGGCGTCCACCCGGAAGCCGTCGACGCCGAGCTCCAGCCAGAACCCGACGGTGCGCAGGATCTCGTCCATGACCTCGGGATTGGCCAGGTTGAGGTCCGGCTGGTGCGCGTAGAAGTGGTGGAGGTACCACTCGCCGGTGCGCTCGTCGAGCGTCCAGATGCCCTCCTCCTCGCCGGGGAACACCACTTCGGCGGAGGTGTCGCCCGGGTCGGTGTCGCGCCAGACGTAGTAGTCGCGGTACCGGTTGGTGGTGCTGCGCCGCGACGCCACGAACCAGGGGTGTTGATCAGAGGTGTGGTTGACGATGAGGTCAGCGATGACGCGGATGCCGCGGTCGTGCGCGGTGCGGATCACCTCCACCAGCTCGCCGTGGTTGCCGAGCCTCGGGTCGACGCCGTAGAAGTCTTTGAGGTCGTAGCCGTCGTCGCGGTCGGGGGAGGGGTAGAACGGCATGAGCCAGAGGCAGGTGATGCCCAGCTGGGCCAGGTAGTCGATGCGCTGGGCCAGGCCGGCGAGGTCTCCCACGCCGTCGCCGTCGGAGTCCAGGAAGGTCTCGACGTCCAGGCAGTACACGACGGCGCTCTTCCACCACAGGTCGCTGGTGTCGGTGATCCGCATCCCCGTCACCGGACCTTCGGCAGGACGTGGGTCCCGAACGCGTCGAGATACGCGGCCTGGTCCTGGCCGACGAAGTGCAGGTAGATGTCGTCGAAGCCGAGTTGCGCGTACTCGCGGATCCAGGCGACGTGCTGGTCCAGGTCCTCGGAGATCCGCACCGCCTGGCGCACCGAGTCGAGCGTGATGTGCTCGGAGGCCGCGTCGAAGCCCTCTACGGTGGCGATGTCCCACGCCAGCGGCGCGCCGAGCACGTTGGAGCGCCACTGGTCGAAGGCGATCCGCTCGGCCTCCTCGAGGGTGGGTGCCCAGGACAGGTGCAGTTGGAGCGCCAGCGGGCCGCGCCCCCCGGCGCCACGGTAGGTCGCGATCACCTCGCGCAGCGTCTCGAGGTCCTGGTTGACGGTGATCAGCCCGTCCGCCCAGGCCGCGGCCCTCGCCGCGGAGGCCGCCGAGACGGCCGGCACCAGCAGCGGTGGCGCCTCGTCGGGCCGGTCCCACACCTTCGCACGGTCCACCGTGACGAGGCCGGTGTGGTTGACCACCTCGCCGGCGAGCAGCCGCCGGATCACGTCGACGCACTCCTCGAGACGGGCGACGCGTTCCTCCTTCGACGGCCAACGCTCCCCGGTGATCGACTCGTTCATGGCCTCACCGCTGGCGAGCGCCGTCCAGAACCTGCCGGGGAACATGGTGGCGAGGGTGCCGATCTTCTGCGCGACGACGGCGGGGTGGTAGCGCTGGCCGGGCGCGCAGACGCAGCCGAACGCGAGGTCCGTGGTGGCGAGGGCGGCGCCCAGCCAGGCCCACGTGTAGCCGGAGTGCCCCTGCCGCTCGGACCAGGGCTTGTAGTGGTCCGAGCACATGGCCATGTCGTAGCCCACCCGCTCCGCCTGCTGCACGTCCAGCAGGAGTTGACGCGGCGAGATCTGTTCGTGGGAGGCGTGGAATCCGATTCGGGTCATGACCCACTCTCACCCGGTCACAGCACCGGATTCAAGGAATCACGGAAACTCACGCGTGACGCGTCAGGCCGCCTGCTCGCCTCGCGAGGCCCGAATCACGTCCGACGCCACGGCCATCACCTCGACGGGGGTGGGCCTGGGCCGGGCCGGGGGAGTGGTCAGCCCCTCCTCCTCGATCCTGCGCAGATGGCGCTTGATGGTGGACACGGAGCAGCCGAGCTTCGCCGCGAGCCTGCTCAAGGGCTGGCCGGGGTTCTCCTGACGCAGCCGCAGGATCTCGTAGCGGTCGTACTGCCGGCCCGACCTGACGCCCACCAGGGCGTCGAAGTCCTCCGTCGTGACCTCGACGGCGAGCCGGGCCCGGATGGCCTGCCGTTGGCGCCGCGTGGTGCCAGCCACGAATCCGGCGACATCAAACTTGGTGACCGCGTCGGTGAGGCAGGTGGCCAGGAGCGGGCAGCGGGCGCACAGCGACTCCGCCCGGGCCGTGATCGCGTCGCGCTCCTGCCGTTCGGCGCGGGACTGCGGCGAAGTGCCGTCGTCCAGCAGGCGGTGCAGAAATACGTCCGGATACCTCACGCACGGTGTGGTCTCAGTCATCGGTGTGCCCCCTAGCTCGTCCGACTGAACGGGGACAAGCGTGTGTCCCCGATGACAACGGTGCCAAGTGCCTCGGCGCCGGAACCCGCGCCCAGGTGGGCTCATCTACTCAAAGAAGACGAGTATGGAAAGGCCACTGGATGAGTATGGATACTCAATTCCACGAGGAGGCGGGCTTCACAGAGCCGCCGCGACAAGCCATGACATCTGCCGTTCACCCGCCCTGCAAGCACCTTCACTTTCGGATATAGCGCGACCGCCGCTCACCGTGCGTGGCAGGTGAGCGGCGGTCGTCGGCCGGATGAGGCCCTCGGTCAGTCGGTGCCGGACTCCATGGAGGACGCCGCCACGGCCTCGTCGACGTCCGAGGGACCCGTGGCGCCCAGCTCGGCGATGGCCGCGGCCCCGCCCGCCTCGAGCCGCCCGATGAGGTCCTGGTGCCCGGCCAGAAGGGTGCCCTGGGCCGCGTACAGCTCGAGCTTCTCGCGCGAGTCCGCGATGTCGAGGTTGCGCATGGTGAGCTGACCGATGCGGTCGGTGGGCCCGAAGGCGGCATCCTCCACGCGCTCCATCGACAGCTTGTGCGGCTGGTACGACAGGTGGGGACCGCGCGTGTCGAGGATGGTGTAGTCGTCGCCGCGGCGCAGCCGGAGGTCCACCTCGCCGGTGACGGCCGAGGCCACCCAGCGGGTGATCGATTCGCGCAGCATCAACGACTGCGGGTCCAGCCATCGGCCCTCGTAGAGCAGCCGGCCGAGCCTCAGCCCCTCCGAGCGGTAGTTGGCCAGGGTGTCCTCGTTGTGGATTGCGCTGAGCAGCCGCTCGTAGGCGATCCAGAGCAGGGCCATGCCGGGCGCCTCATAGATGCCGCGCGACTTGGCTTCGATGATGCGGTTCTCGATCTGGTCGCTCATCCCCAGGCCGTGGCGGCCGCCGATGGCGTTGGCCTCCATGACGAGCGCGACGGGATCGTCGAAGCGGGTGCCGTTGAGCGCGACGGGGCGGCCCAGCTCGAAGCGGACGGTCACGTCCTCGGTGGCGATGGCCACCGTCGGGTCCCAGTACTTGACTCCCATGATGGGCTCAACGGTCTCCAGCGACACGTTGAGGTCCTCGAGGGTCTTGGCCTCGTGCGTGGCGCCCCAGATGTTGGCGTCCGTGGAGTAGGCCTTCTCCTTGGAGTCGCGGTAGGGGAGATCGCGTTCGGTGAGCCACTGGCTCATCTCGTCGCGGCCGCCCAGCTGGTGGACGAAATTCTCGTCCAGCCACGGCTTATAGATGCGCAGCTGGGGGTTGGCCATCAGGCCGTAGCGGTAGAACCGCTCGATGTCGTTGCCCTTGTACGTGGAGCCGTCGCCCCAGATGAACACGTTGTCCTCAGCCATGGCCCGCACCAGGAGCGTGCCGGTGACGGCGCGGCCGATGGGGGTGGTGTTGAAGTACGCCTTGCCGGCGGAGCGGATGTGGAACGCGCCGCAGGCCAGGGCGGACAGGCCCTCCTCGACGAGCTGGGCCCGGCAGTCCACCAGCCGCGACAGCTCGGCCCCGTAGGCGACGGCGCGCCCGGGCACCGACTCGATGTCAGGCTCGTCGTACTGCCCGATGTCGGCGGTGTAGGTGCAGGGGACGGCGCCGGCCTCGCGCATCCACGCGACGGCGACGGAGGTATCGAGGCCGCCGGAGAACGCGATACCGACGCGCTCGCCGACGGGGAGGGAAGTCAAGACTTTGGACACGTGGTCACTGTAGATGATGGCCGTCGGTGTCCGCGGGCCGTCCCGCGGGCGGGGCCGTGGCATCGGGTCAGCCCGTACGGTGCATCGGTTCGTCACTCCGGGGCGTTCTCCCATGGCAATTTCCCGCGCACGGGCGCACTATGGATGTAAGACCAAACGATTGGCAGGCGTCATGTCAGCGCAGCAGCGGACGCCAAGAAGAGCGATCGTGTCGCGCCTCCTGGTGAGCGTCCTCATCCTTCTCGCGTCGTTCGCGAGCCCCCCCGCGCAGGCGGCGGATCTCCTCGGCCACGATGTCTCGTGGCCGCAATGCCCGGCCCCCGGCGGTTACGGTCTCCCGATGCCGCCGGACAGCCCCCAGTTCGTCATCGTCGGATTGACCAAGGGTCTGAGTTTCACGCTGAACCCCTGCCTGGTCAGTCAGGTGCAGTGGGTGACGGCGCGGTCCAAGCCTGCTCACGCCTATGGGATGGCCACGTATCCCACCTCGGCCCAGCTGACCAAATACGGCACTTGGGGTCCGTGGCGTTCCACCACCCTCGCGGCGAGGCTGAGCAACGTCGGCTATGCGCAGGCGAAGGACTCGGTCGCCTACCTGTCCCAGGTGGGGTGGAGGCCCCCTGTGGTCTGGATCGACGTCGAGCCCAGGCCCGCCCAGCCGTGGCCGACGGGGACCGACGCCAAACGGGCGCTGAACCGGGCGGTCGTGGAGGGCTACATGAGGGGTCTCTCGGACTCCGGATTCGGCTACGGCCTCTACTCCTACACCAACGGGTGGAGCGAGATCGTCGGCGCCTGGAAACTCCCGAACGTCCCCGTCTGGGCCACCGCAGGGCGCCTCGACTATCCCACCGAGGCCGTGGACCGTTGCACCCAGGCGAGCTTCTCCGGGGGGCGCGTGCTCGTCTCCCAGTGGTACGACGACACCCGCGACTACAACCGGACGTGCGGCTCGTATCAGTTCACGGCCTTCGCCAAGCCACTGCCCAGCCTCACGGGGTTCCTCAACGACCTGAACGGGGACTGGAGGAACGACCTGCTCGCCAGGAGCCCGGACGGAAAGCTGTGGCGCTATGCGGGCAACGAGCGAGGTCAGTTCACCCGGCAGCAGATCGGCACCGGGTGGGGCGTGATGAACCTCCTGGAGGTGATCGGGGACGCCAACGGCGACGGGGCGAGCGATTTCATCGCCCGTGAGTCGTCAACTGGCGATCTCTACCTGTACGTGGGATACGGCTACGGCGGCCCCACGCGCAGGAGGGTCGGGAACGGGTGGAACGGCATGAGCGATATCGCCGGCGTCGGTGACTTCAACGGCGACGGGAAGACTGACCTGGTCTCGATCCAGAGGTCCACGGGAGAGCTGTGGCTGTACAAGGGGGACTCGTACGCCCGCCAGCGGATCGGAACAGGCTGGAACGTGATGGACCGGCTCGTGTCCACGGGCGACTTCAACTCCGACGGAAAGCCGGACCTGATCGCCCGCGAGAGGACCACCGGATACCTGTGGTTCTACCCGGGCAACGGCAGCGGGTGGTTGCTGCCGCGCACCAGGATCGGCACCGGCTGGGGCGGGATGGACATGATCGAAGGAATGTCCGACCTGACCGGGGACAGGATCCCAGATCTCATGGCTCGCCAGGCCAGCAGCGGTGTGCTGTATCTCTACCCGGGAAACGGCACAGGCAGCCTGAACGCCAGAACGGCCGTCACGCACCCTGCCGGAGGAACCTGGACCGGACTGAACGTCCTGGCCTGAGAGTCAGACCAGGACCATCACACTCCGGGTTCAGCCGAGCGCGATGAACTGGTTCGTCCTCGCCGACTCGATCATCGCCTCGCACACCTCCACCACCCGTGCGCCCTGCTCCAGCGTCACGATGTCCGCCGTCTTGCCAAGGACCGCGTCGCGGAAGCTCTCGTGCTCGGACCGCAGTGGCTCGGGCTTCGCGATGGCGAAGCGAGTCACGTCGCCCTCGGAGACACCGCGGAACTGGGCGATGTCATCCCAGGTGGTGACGATGTTCCCGTTGGCGTAGAAGGTCAGGTCTGCGGTCAGGGTGTCGGCGACGAACATGCCCTTCTCGCCAGTGACGACGGTGAGCCGTTCCTTGGTGGGGGTCAGCCAGTTGACGAGGTGGTTGGACATCAGCCCGCCTTCGAGCTGGCACGTGGCGGAGACCATGTCCTCATAGTCGCGACCCGCCTTGAACATGGTGCGTGCGGCAACCAGTTCGTACTTGCGCTGGGTCACCCAGGCCGTGAGGTCGATGTCGTGGCTGGCGAGGTCCTTGATGACGCCCACGTCAGCGATGCGTGCCGGGAAGGGGCCCTGCCTACGCGTGCACACCTGGTACAGGTCACCGAGATCGCCGGCCTCCAGTCTCTGACGGAGGCTCTGGAGGGCCGGGTTGTAGCGCTCGATATGCCCAACCGCTCCGATGAGCCCCCTGTCAGCGAAGGCGCGCGCCAGTGTCCATGCGCCTTCGGCGGTCTTGGCAAGGGGCTTCTCGATGAGAGCGTGCACCCCGGCCTCAGCGAGCTTCAGGCCGATCTCCTCGTGATACATGGTGGGGGCAGCCACCACCACGTAATCCAGGTTCTGGGCCAGCAGCGTGTCCACGCCGTCGAGCACTTCGAGGCCACCCGCCAGGCCGTGGGGATCTCCCGCGGCATCAGCGACCGCCACCAGATCCACGCCCTCGATGGAGCGCAGGTTCCTGGCGTGATGACGCCCCATCATGCCCAGCCCGATCAGTCCGGCGCGAAGGTTGGCCATGCTCACGCACCCGCCTTCGCCAGGGTGTTGACCGCCGTCACGATGCGTTCGAGGTCTGCCTGACTGAGCGACGGGTGCACCGGCAGCGACAGGCACTCCTTCGCGGCGCGTTCGGTCTCAGGGAGCTCGACATCGGCCATGAAGGGCTTCAGGCGATGGTTGGGCACGGGGTAGAACATGCCCGAGCCCACGTTGTACTCATCCTTCAGCGCCTTGGACAGACCGTCGCGGTCCTGTGCCACGCGGACGGTGTACTGGTGGAAGACGTGCACGGCGCCGTCGGCGATCGGTGGGGGAGTGACACCCTCGAGGTTCGCGGAGAGGAACGCGGCGTTGTCCTGGCGGGTCCTGGTCCAAGCGCCCACCTTGGTCAGCTGCACGCGGCCGATTGCGGCATGGATGTCCGTCATGCGGTTGTTCAGGCCGACGACCTCGTTGTGGTACTGCTGAAGCATGCCCTGGTTGCGGTACAGCCGGAGGTTGCGCTCGATCTCCGCGTTCGCCGCGGACACCATGCCGCCCTCACCGGAGGTCATGTTCTTGGTGGGGTAGAGCGAGAACATGGCGAATTCGCCGAACGCGCCGACTGGGGTCCCGTGGAGCGCCGCGCCGTGGGCCTGGGCGGCGTCCTCGAACAGCATGAGTCCGTGCTTGTCCGCGATGGCGCGCAGCTGATCCATCTTGGCCGGGTGGCCGTAGAGGTGCACCGGCATGATCGCCTTGGTGCGCTCAGTGATCGACGCCTCAACGGAGGCCGGGTCCAGCGTGAAGTCGTCCTCCGAGATGTCCGCGAAGATCGGCTTGGCGCCGGTCAGGGCGACGGAGTTGGCCGTGGCCGCAAAGGTGAAGGAGGGGACGATGACCTCGTCGCCCGCCCCGATGCCGGAGCTCAGCAGCCCGAGGTGCAGGCCGGAGGTGCCGGAGTTGACGGCGACGCAGGCGCGGCCGAGCTGGAAGTGCTCCGAGAACTCCTTCTCGAACGCGGCGACCTCGGGGCCCTGCGCGAGCATGCCGGAGCGCAGCACGCGGTCGACGGCCTCACGCTCCTCGTCGCCGACGATCGGCTTGGCCGGGGGGATGAAGTCGAGGGTCATTGTGCTTCCTTCACGAGGGTCAGGGTTTCGCCGGCCTGTTCGAACTCGTCGCCGGTCTTGGGGTCTACGAAGGTGGAGTCGCCGGTCTGCTCGAGCGGGAAGCCGGACCGGCCGACCCACTTGATGCGCTTGGCCGGGACGCCGGCCACGAGCGCGTAGTCGGGCACGTCGCGGGTGACGACCGACCCGGCCGCCACCGTCGCCCACGCACCGATGGTGACCGGCGCGACGCAGACGGCGCGGGCGCCGACGGAGGCGCCTTGGCGCAGCGTTACGCCGACGGGCTCCCAGTCGTGGGCGCTCTTGGCGGTGCCGTCGGGGTTGATGGCGCGGGGGAAGGTGTCGTTGGTGAGCACGGCGGCCGGGCCGATGAACACGCCGTCCTCCAGGTACGCCGGCTCGTAGACGAGCGC
The DNA here is from genome assembly GCA_027492545.1 of Propionibacteriaceae bacterium. Taxonomy (GTDB): domain Bacteria; phylum Actinomycetota; class Actinomycetes; order Propionibacteriales; family Propionibacteriaceae; genus Arachnia. The sequence continues at coordinate 2,788 of JAPUEL010000048.1, read as the reverse complement.
GTAGTTCTGGATCTTGCAGTTGTTGCCGACGTGGACGCCGGTGCCGATGTAGGCGCCGCGGCCGACGACGACGTTCTCCCCGATGTCCGCGCCGCCGCGCACCTGCGCGAGGTGCCAGATGGACGATCCGTCGCCGATGGCGACGCCGTCGTCAAGATCGGCGGACGGGAGGATTCTGGGTTCTGCCATGTCTCGCAGTCTAGTGCTCGGGGTCCGCGACGGTGGCGCGGCAGCCTGCAGAGTTATCGAGCTGAAAGCAGCGCGGCCGAGTCGACCTCGCGCTGGATGATGATGAGCGACAGCAGATGTCCGTCGCGCCACGCCCGCTCACCCCACGGCTGCCCGCCAACGACCCGCCTGCTCGCCAGCACTCCGTCCGACTCCTTGAGCTCGACCACCTCAGTGAAGGTCTCCGGACCGCAGGCCCCCAATTCGACGGCGTAGGCGTCGAACCAGTCCCGCGCCGCCTTGTCGTTGGCGAACTGGAACACCTGACCGACACCCTTGGCTCCTGTCTCATCGGCGTACAGGCCCATGAGCACATGCTCCGGACCGACGGCGGGAGGCTGGCCCGAGCAGTTTGGCCACGTTTGAGCGGCCGCCTCGGACGCCTTCGTGGCAACCACCCAGGTGCCGTTGGGCGAAAATTCACCCTCCTCAGGAGGCCGAACCTCGGGCACGAAACCCAGAAATTCCTGGGGCAGCGACGCGCTGGTCAACTCGCCGGCAGTGCTCGGATCGGGAACCGGCGCCACGACGCTTGCGCTCGCAGAGGGGCTGGAGCTCGCCGTCGGCGTGGCGGATACCGATCCTTGAGACGAGGACGAGGGAGGAGACGACGGCGCGGGCGCAGGGCTGGCGATGCACCCGCTCAGCAGCAGTGCACCAACAGCTCCGACAGCCAGCCGCATCATCGCGGACGCAGCTCGAAGTGGTGGTAATCGGAATATGACCCGCCCCAATGGCCACCATTGCGGACGAACTGCGCCGGGAAGACCGTGTCGGAGAAGTGCATCCCGGGGCGACGGGTACTGCGCGAGATGTACGCAGAACCGCTGCTTGGGTACCACACCCCGGCTGCGTAGTAGGGGTTCTCGCGCGGGTTGATGTCTACCGCGTAACCGTATGAATGCGGCGAGACCCGGTACGGGTTGCCCACCACCTGGCGGCAGTTGAACGCAGACGTGTTATCCGCCTCCATCATGGTGATGTCGTTGGCCCCGAAGTGGCGCGGGTTGACCATCTGGCGAATCGGGAACTTCGCGTTGAAACCAGCGGAGAACACCGCCAGCGTGGCATTCACGTCGCTGGTTCGGACGATGAGTTCGCCGTCGTGCACCTGGCCGTCAAAGCCCCAGTGGGTCATGGTGATGACGCTGAGGCTCGCCGGGCCAACCGGGCAACCCGAGCGGTAGGCGGCGCCCAAATCAGTGAGCGTGGCAGGGCGCACACTCGACGACATGGTGTCGCTGCCCACCCGCGTGACCACCTGATCCGACGGATCAAGGCGGGTGTCCACCTTGGAGGTGGCCCGCCAAATGTAGGTGTTGATCCACGGCCCGATGGGCGCCTCAACTTGGAAGCGGCCGGTGCTGTCGGCCGTCGTCGATCTGTTGTAGATCCAGTCGGTGGCCGTGGTCCGGAACCAGAGGTCCACCCCACCAGGAGGTGCGAAGCCGGTGAACACGTAGTTCCCGTTACCCGGCTCGAAGCGAGTGCCCGTGGTCGATGAGGTGACGGCGAGCGTCACGCCCGGCTGGATCTGGGTGGTGCTGGAAGCGCTGGCAGGCAGCGCCGGAGCCGCGAGCGAGACGACGCGCCATTGGAACGTGGACAACCACGGCCCGATGGGGGATTGATGCGAGAAGGCGCCAGCTGCGTTGGCTGTGAGCGTGGCCATCCGGTGCCACACGGTGGGGGTGTGGGCTGTGTTGGTGTACTCAAGCGCCACCTGCCCGGGCGGCGCGAAGCCGGTGAATACATAGGAGCCGGTTGAGGCCCGGAAGGTGGTGTCGTTGACTGACGAGGTGACCGTGAGGGTTGCGCCCGGCTGGATCTGGGTGGTGCTGGAAGCGCTGGCAGGCAGCGCCGGAGCCGCGAGCGAGACGACGCGCCATTGGAACGTGGACAACCACGGCCCGATGGGGGATTGATGCGAGAAGGCGCCAGCTGCGTTGGCTGTGAGCGTGGCCATCCGGTGCCACACGGTGGGGGTGTGGGCTGTGTTGGTGTACTCAAGCGCCACCTGCCCGGGCGGCGCGAAGCCGGTGAATACATAGGAGCCGGTTGAGGCCCGGAAGGTGGTGTCGTTGACTGACGAGGTGACCGTGAGGGTTGCGCCCGGCTGGATTGCCGTAGTGACCGGATCAGCGGCCCCCAACACCGCAGTTGCCGGTGAGGTGACGCGCCACTGGTAGGTGTTTGCCCACGGCCCGATGGGCAGCTCGATTCGGTAGCGACCGGCGGCATCCGACGTTGTTGAGACCGACGCCACCCAGTCGGTGCTGGCGGCCTTCCACCACAGCTGGACCGGCCCAGGAGGCGCGAAACCCGTGAACACGTACGAGCCGTGCGCAGCTCGGAAGACGGCGCCGCCAACCGACGAGGAGGCCGAAATGACGAGGCCGGGTTCGATCTTGGTGTACTGCTCTGCCGACGGCGGCAGGCTCGGCTCTGCCAGTGACACCACCCGCCACTTAAACTCAGACAACCACGGCCCAATCCCCGACTCCAGACTGGTGTGAGGGATTGTTTCCGGACCAAGAGCCCCCACCGGTAGAATCCGTGG
>JAPUEL010000047.1 GCA_027492545.1 Propionibacteriaceae bacterium | reverse complement strand
CGATGTACGTCAACCAGCCGTGGACGGTCCGCCAGTACGCGGGCTTCTCCACCGCTGAGGAGTCCAACGCGTTCTACCGCCGCAACCTGGCCGCCGGACAGAAGGGCCTGTCGATCGCGTTCGATCTGGCTACCCACCGCGGCTACGACTCCGACCACCCCCGGGTGTCGGGTGACGTGGGCATGGCCGGCGTCGCCGTCGACTCGATCCTGGACATGCGCCAGCTGTTCGACAAGATCCCGCTGGACCAGATGTCGGTGTCGATGACGATGAACGGCGCGGTGCTGCCGGTGCTGGCGCTCTACGTCGTCGCGGCCGAGGAGCAGGGCGTCAAGCCCGAGCAGCTCGCCGGAACCATTCAGAATGACATTCTGAAGGAGTTCATGGTCCGCAACACCTACATCTACCCGCCGTCGCCGTCGATGAAGATCATCGCCGACATCTTCGCCTACACCTCGGCGAACATGCCCCGGTTCAACTCGATCTCCATCTCCGGCTACCACATGCAGGAGGCCGGAGCGACGGCCGACATCGAGATGGCCTACACCCTGGCCGACGGCGTGGAGTACATCCGCGCCGGCGAGTCCGTGGGCCTCAACGTGGACCAGTTCGCGCCCCGCCTGTCGTTCTTCTGGGCCATCGGCATGAACTTCTACATGGAGGTCGCCAAGATGCGCGCCGCGCGCATCCTGTGGGCCAAGCTGGTGCGCCAGTTCGGGCCGAAGAACCCGAAGTCGATGTCGCTTCGCACGCACTCGCAGACCTCCGGCTGGTCGCTGACCGCGCAGGACGTCTACAACAACGTCGTGCGCACCTGCGTGGAGGCCATGGGCGCCACGCAGGGCCACACGCAGTCGCTGCACACCAACGCGCTCGACGAGGCCATCGCGCTGCCGACGGACTTCTCCGCCCGCATCGCCCGCAACACCCAGCTGTTCCTGCAGCAGGAGTCGGGCACCACCCGCACGGTGGACCCGTGGGCCGGTTCCGCCTACGTGGAGAAGCTCACCGAGCAGCTCGCCCGCAAGGCGTGGGAGCGGATCCAGGAGGTGGAGCAGGCCGGCGGTATGGCCAAGGCCATCGAGCAGGGCATCCCCAAGATGCGCATCGAGGAGGCCGCGGCCCGCACCCAGGCCCGCATCGACTCCGGCCGTCAGCCCGTCATCGGCGTCAACAAGTACAAGCTGGACACCGAGGATGCCCTTGAGGTGTTGAAGGTGGACAACCGTGCGGTGCGCGACGCGCAGATCGCGAAGCTGGCGCAGCTGCGCGCCGAGCGCGACGAGACCGCGACCCAGGAGATGCTGGAGCGGCTCACCTGGGTGGCGGCCAACCCCGACGCCACCGACCCGGACCGCAACCTGCTGAAGGTCGCCATCGACGCGGCCCGCGCCAAGGCCTCGCTGGGCGAGATCTCCGACGCGTTGGAGAAGGTTTACGGGCGCTACACCGCGCAGATCCGTACCATCTCTGGTGTGTACAACACGGAAGCCGGCACCAATGAGGACATCGCGACGGCCCGCAAGCTGGTCGAGGAGTTCGAGAAGAAGGAGGGTCGCCGCCCGCGCATCCTCGTCGCGAAGATGGGCCAGGACGGTCACGACCGTGGCCAGAAGGTCATCTCCACCGCCTATGCCGACCTCGGCATGGACGTCGACGTAGGCCCGCTGTTCCAGACGCCGGAAGAGGTGGCCCGTCAGGCCGTCGAGTCCGACGTCCACGTGGTGGGCGTCTCCTCCCTGGCCGCCGGACACCTCACCCTGGTGCCCGCGCTGCGTCAGGAGCTGGACAAGCTGGGCCGCGAGGATCTGATGATCGTCGTGGGTGGCGTGATCCCGGCCCAGGACTTCGACGAGCTCCGCGAGCACGGCGCCGACGCGATCTACCCGCCCGGCACCATCATCCCGGCGGCGGCGATCGATCTGCTGACCAAGCTGAACGAGCGCCTGGCCGACTGATCCCGGCACACGACGAATGGCCCGTCCCCTGAGGGGGCGGGCCACTCGTCATTGGTTGGGCTTCAGCGATGGGCGCTGCAACGTGCTACCCATACAGCGGCATCTGTGTATATCCACAGATGCCGCTGTGTGGGTAGCCGGGTGCAGAGACCCCAGCCGGCAGGACCTCCCCGCGCTTGTCCATGGAGCTGGCCATGGACGTGGGGAGAGTCCACGAACCGGGCGCGAGGGGCTTCGACACGGCGCGGGCTCTACCCGCGGCCGGCTCACCCGGCGGGAGAGGCGCCGGTCAGCCGCCCGACTTCCTCCTGAACTCGCGCTTGCCGCCCACCTTGCCGTGGGCGTGGCCCTGGCCGCGATCCGCTTCGACGCCCTGCGCGGCCGACAGGTGCTCTGCCGCCTTCTTGCGCTCCAGGGCCTGGCGCATGGCCTCCTTGGGATCCAACTTCTCTGTGGGTTGTTCTGACTCTGACATGGCCCCCAGCCTACGCGGACGGCGATGGGGCCGGGGCCCAACCGTCGCCCGCACACTCGGGCGCCTCTCTTTCGTTGGTTGAATTGGTTGAGCCCGCCGCGGCAGGAAGCGCCCGCAGCGGCGTCGAAACCACCTGCGCCTCCGAGCACGACACGCCGTCTGACCCGCTCCTCATGCCCGCATGCGACGGCGACAGGCAGGTGCGACGGCGTGTCGTGCTCACCTGGGGGCCGAGCGGCCACCGCCGCAACAGCGGCTGGGACACCTGCTCGATGGTTGGTTCGCTACCTGCTCGATGTATGGTTCAGATCATGCTAGATGCATGATTCAAGTCATGCTGAATGTATGATTGCCGCGTGGACTACCAACGAAGAATCCTGGATGACCAACTCGACAAGCTCTTCCCCCACATCCCCGCCATCGCCATCGACGGCGTTAAGGCCGTGGGGAAGTCCACCACCGCCGAGCAACGGGTGCGAAGCGTCATCAACCTCGACGTCATGGGCCGGCGGGAGGCGGTCCTGGCCGATCCCGAATCGATTCTGCTCAGGGAGACCCCTCTCTTCGTCGACGAGTGGCAGAAGGTGCCCGCTGTGTGGGACACGATCCGCCGCGCCGTGGACCGCGACCCGAGCGGAGGTCGATTCCTTCTAGCGGGCAGCGCCTCCCCCGCGCCCGGGGCCACTGCACACTCCGGTGCTGGACGGATCGGGAGGTTGAGGATGAGGCCGATGACCCTGAGCGAACGCGGCCATCACACAGCCGTCAGCCTCGCCGAGCTGCTCAACGGCGGTGCGCGGGTAGCGGGTTCCTCTGACCTGCGGTTGGTGGACTACGCGCGTGAGATCGTCAACACCGGGTTCCCCGCAATGAGGGGCCTTCCTGACGGTCCGCGAAAGTTCCAGCTCGACTCCTACCTGCACAACGTCGTAGACCGCGATGTGGCCGAGGCAGGGCTGGCCGTGCGTAGGCCGGATGCGCTGTTGCGCTGGCTCCGCGCCTACTCCGCGGCGAGCGCGACTACGGCCAACTATGCCCAGATCCTCGACGCCGCAACTCCTTCAGAGTCGGAGAAGCCCGCAAGATCCACGTCCGTTGCCTACCGCGAGGTCCTGACCCAACTCTGGCTCCTCGACCCCATCCCCGCCTGGCAGCCCATGGGCAGCGCCCTGAACCGGCTTCAGCAGGCCCCGAAGCACCACCTGGCAGATCCAGGGCTGGCTGCGCGGCTCCTCGGGCTCACCGTCGACTCCCTGGTGGACGGACAGGGGAGCATTGTCGGCGCCCAGTCCGGGACAATGCTCGGACACCTCTTCGAGTCACTCGCCGCACTGTGCGTACGTGTGGCCGCCAGTGCCGCCGGAGCCGCGATCGGTCACCTGCGCACAAGAAACGGCGACCACGAGATCGACATGGTCGTGGTGCGCGACGACGGACACGTCCTGCCGATCGAGGTGAAGCTCTCATCCACCGTCGGCGACTCCGACACGCGCCATCTCCGCTGGCTCGCCGAACGTCTGGGCAACAGGGTGATCGACAGGATCATCCTCAACACCGGTCCGGAGGCATACCGACGGCGCGACGGCGTCGCAGTGATCCCGTTGTCCCTGCTTGGTCCGTGACCCGCCCCCTGGGCTCCTTCCGAGTGGGATTTCGGGGAGATGGGGCACATACGGGGCCATCTCCCCGGATTCTCACTCTCTTCGGTCGCCGCCAGGACCGTGGGCCCGCGGCGGGGGCCTCTTGGCCGCCAAGTACGCTCAGTCCCGTGACGCAGCTCTCCGATTCCCTCGACTTCTCGCACGGCCCCGCCTGGCGCAACCGCCTCGCGCTGGCGCCGCTGACCAACAAGCAGTCCAACCCCGACGGCACGCTGTCGGACACCGAGATCAACTGGCTGCTGGCCCGCGCCCGCCATGGCTTCGGCATGGTGATGACCGCGGCCGCCTACGTGGCACAAGCGGGCAAGGCCTGGAACGGGCAGCTCGGGATCAGCGACGACGCTCACTTGCCCGGCCTGAAGCGGCTGGCCTCTGGCATCCGCGACGCGGGGGCGGCCTCGCTGGTCCAGATCCACCACGGCGGCGCGAAGGCAGACCCCGCCGCATCTGGTGAGCCCGCCGTCGCCCCCTACGACGACCCCACCACCGGCGCCCGCGCGCTCACCACGGGCGAGATCGAATCCGCCATCGACCGCTTCGCGGCCGCAGCCGCCCGGGCCGAGCGCGCCGGGTTCGACGGAGTCCAGCTGCATGGGGCCCACGGCTACCTGCTCTGCCAGTTCCTCGACGCCCACAACACCCGCGAGGACGGCTACGGCGGCGACCTCCACGGCAGGTCGCGGATCATCCGCGAGACCATCGCCGCCGTCCGCGCCGCCACCTCGTCGGACTTCCACCTCGGGCTGCGGCTGTCCACCGAACGGTTCGGCCTCAGCACGCCCGAGATCGCTCAGCTGAGCGCCGAGCTGATGGCTGAGGGCGGCCTCGACCACCTCGACCTGTCCCTCTGGGACGTCACCAAGCTCCCCGAGGGGGCGGCCGACGGCGACGCCCCGCTGGTCAGCCACTTCGTCGACCTTCCCCGCGGAGGCACCAGGCTCGGGATCGCGGGCAAGGTGGCCAGCGGCCCCACCGCGACCGCCGCGCTCGCCGCCGGCGTCGACTTCGTCGTGGTCGGGCGCGCCGCCATCGCGGATCAGCGGATCGCCGAACGGATCCTGGCCGACGCCCACTACCCCGGGCCGTCATTCCCCGTCTCCAAGCAGCAGCTCCGCGACAACTGCGTGGGTGAGCCCTTCGTCGAGTACTTCTCGACGGGGTGGCCGCAGCTGGTGGCCAGCTGACCCATGCGTGCGCTCATCGCCAGCGGCACCGGCCGCTATGCGGACCCGTGGCACCCCTTCGACCGGACCACGCCCAGGATCGCCGGGGCGCTCGTCGAGGCGGGCTTCATCGTCGTGGTCGACCTGGTGGTCGACCACGCCATGACCAGCCTCGACGGCGTGGATCTGCTGGTGGTCAATGCCGGCGACCCATGGGCGGACACCGATCAGCGCCTCCCCTCAGACGCCCCCGGACCCCTCGGGCTGGCGTCCGCGCTCGACCGCGGCATCGGCGTGCTGGCGATCCACGTCGCGGTGGCGAGCCTGCGCGACTACTCGGAATGGGCGGCCGCCGTCGGCGCCATCTGGGTGCCTGGGCAGTCCTGGCACCCGCCGCTGGACACAGCGACCGTCCGGCGCATCCCGATCGAGGAGGGCGGCCAGCCCAGCGAGTTCCGGGTGGAGGACGAGCGCTACCTCAGCCTCCAGTTCGTGGGGCGGAGCCACGTGGTGGCCACTCACGCAGGCCCCAACGGTCCGGAGCCCACCGCCTGGATTCGGCACCACGGAGCGGCACGGGTCGCCGTCGACCTGCTCGGGCACGACGAGCGCTCCTACGATTCAGCGGGCCACCGCGACCTCCTCCGGGACCTCGCCGCCTGGGCGGCAAACGGCTCGGGTCCGCTGCACCACCCCTGACGCCTGGTTTCGGGTCCGGGCCGCGGAAGGGTCGAGGCACCCCATTGACCTGACAAGGGTCTCGACATGCGGTGGATCAGGTGGCAGGCTGAACCATGGACTCGACCCAGGTGCTGGTCAGAGCGGCGGCGGACGTCCTGGAGGCGCCGGCAGCGGGTATCGCACGCACACGGCTGGCTGAGGCTCTCCGCGACGCGACCGGCACCGACATCGTGTCGCGGGTGAGTTTCACCCGCCGTTCGGTGAGCTTCTTCGTCGACGGCGCCCCGCCACACCTCCTGCCCACCCCCGCGGACCTTGCACTGCATCCGCTCACGCGCTTCCATGCCCGGGTCGGCTCAGCTACGCCTGCTCTGATGGTGGACGCCATGCGCGCCGGACTCGGGCTCCTCCCCTCCACGATGGGCGTCATCGAACGGCTCGGGCTCAGCGTTCACCAGCTCAGCGTGCCGCTCGACCCCATAAGCGCGTCCTCCCCGTATACAAGCTGGGTGCTGGTCTCCGACCACCCGATCACCCAGCGCGCCGTCGAGACGATGGCGGTGTTCCAGCCCCTGCTGCGGGCCCTCGACCGCCACGTCGCGGCCCTCGCCACCGTCGGAGAAACGGAGGAGGTGTGCCCCCTGACGCCCCGGGAGCGGGTGGTGCTGCAACTGCTGGCCGACGGGCTCACCGCCCAGGCCATCGCCACCCGGCTCGCAGTTTCCAAGCGGACGGTCCACAAGCACCTGGAGCACCTGTACCGGAAGTTGGGCGCGGCGGACAGGCTGACGGCGGTGCTACGGGCGCAGGGGCGGGGATGGCTCCCCGGCCCCATCCCATCAGGTCAGTCCGGCAGCTCTGACGCGCACTCGGCCACGTAGCCCAGGAGCGATTCCGTCAGCGAGCCGAACTGCGCCTCAGTGAGGTAGCTGAACGGCTTGGGCGCCTTGCCCTTGGCGTATGCGCCGCCGCCGGTGACCGCCTTGGAGTGGATCAGGGGCTCCTGCTCGAGGCCCTCTGCCTCCATGAAGTCCTGAACCGCGGTGTCGGCAGCCCAGCCGCAGGCCTCCTTGAGGTGGTCGGGATGAGGAACTCAGCGCCCATGTCGCTCAGCGACACCCACGCGGTCCCTCCCGCCAGGTGGTGCTGGTAGGCGGCGTCTGCCCATTGGTCCTTGTAGCAGTGGTGCGCAGAGGCCACCGTGGTGGTCCCCAGCAGGATGACGGCGCTGGCCGCCGCCGTCTTCAGCAACATCCTCTTCGCGCTCATGGTGCGCTCCCCTCTTGTGTCGGGCCCGCTGTCCGGGCGTGGCACCACACTCCCCCAGCGGGGGCGCACGGGAAATACGCACAGGTGCGTATCCCCCTCAGGGCAGCACAGGCAGCTGGTCGTCGAGGCCGGGGTAGGAGTCCTGGGCTCCGGGCCGCGTGCAGGCGAAGGCGCCCACACGCGAGGCGAAACGGGCCGCGTCGACCAGCGTCTCGCCCGCGGCGAGGCGGGAGACGAGTGCGCCCACAAACGCGTCACCTGCTCCGGTGGAGTCGACGGCGGTGACCGGTGCCGACGGAACGGCGGTGAGTTCGGTGTCGCGGCCGACGACGAGCGAGCCCTGTGCGCCCAGCGTCATCACCACGGAGGCCACCCCTGCGCCGACCAGGGCACGCGCCACCTCAGAGTGGGCATCCTGCTGAGAGGCCTCGCGTTCAGGGTCCAGCATCGCGAGGACCAGCCCCGCCTCGTGCTCGTTGACCACGAGGGGGTCGGCGCGACGGATGACCTCCAGCGGGAGGGCGGTCACGGGAGCCAGGTTCAGGACGAAGCGGCCGGCGGTCAGCTCCGCGGCCCGGACTGTGCCGGAGGCCGGGATCTCGCCCTGCGCGACGACGACGTCCGCGGCCAGGATCGCGTCGGCCGCCTCATCGACGAATGCCGCGTCGACGTGCGCGTTCGCACCCGGCACCACGATGATGGAGTTCTCGCCCACCGCGTCGACCACGACGATGGCCAGCCCCGTCGGTCCAGGAACGATCCCCAGGTGCGTCCGGTCGAGCCCGGCCGCGATGATCCCGGACAGCGCCACCTCGGCGTTCGCGTCGTCACCCACGGCGCCCACCATCGCGACGGTGGCCCCGAGCCGGGCGGCAGCGACCGCCTGATTGGCGCCCTTCCCGCCGGGACGCATCGACGCGTCCCGGCCAGGCAGCGTCTCCCCCGGGGTGGGGTGCCTGGCCACCTCGACGGAGAGGTCCGCGTTGATCGACCCCACCACCACGACGGTGCCCGGCATGGTCTCGGCCAGGGGCTCCGAGGGCGAGGTCATGGGGGCGTCGGCCGGCCCAGCAGGGCCTGCGCCGTCGGCTCGTCGGTGACCAGCACGTCAAGGTAGCGGCCGGCGATGGCGCCGCGGATGGCCTCCACCTTCTCGGCCCCGGCGGCCACGCCCACCACGTTCGGCAGGGCCCGCAGCTCGGCGAGGCTGAGCGAGACCGAGCGGTCCGAGGCGGACCCGGAGATCTCCTCGCCGCGCCGCCCGAACCAGTGCCCAAGCATGTCGCCCACAGCCCCGGCGGCGGCGTAGGCCGCGACGTCGTCGTCGGTCACCATCCCCGTCCGCACCGCGGATCCGCCCGGCCGCACCGCGCCGACGCCGGTGAGGGTGAGCGTGGCGCTCCGGGCGAGGTCGAACACCTGCGCGACGGCGTCCTCCGTCCTCAGCGACTCCGCCAGCTCCGCGCTGGAGACGAACATCGGGGACGGCACGGTGCGGAGGCGACGAACCGCCGCGGGGTTCTCGGAGACGAGTTCGGCGACGTTGTCGATGGTGCCGGCGGCCGAGGCCAGCGTCACGCCGTCGAGCGACTCTGCCGAGAGCATGGTGAGCGCGCGTGCGACGGTGTCGCTCCACCCGACCCCCACGACGACGCCGGGATGCAGGTAGCGCCTGGCGTAGGCCGCGAGTGCGGCCGCGACCCTCTCGTTGGTGCGCTCCCGGCTCATCGGCCCGCCGAGCATCGGCACGACGACGGCGTCGGTCAAGGGCGTCCGCTCGCGCAGCTGGGTGGCCAGGCCGAGGGCCGCCAGGTAGTTGGCGTCCATCTCGATCCGTACGATCCCCTGCTGGCGCGCCGTTTCCAGCAGCCGGCCGACCGTCTGCCGCGACACGTACAGCCGCGCGGCCACCTGCGCCTGCGTCAGGCCGTCCTCGTAGTAGAGCCAGGCCGCGCGGACGGCGAGGTCGAGATCGCCTGCTTCCGGGGTCAGCATCGCGCCCGGCCTCCTTCGTCGACCACCCCGGCGGCAGCGCCGTGGGCGGATGCCCAATTGCCTGCCGATAGCTTCTCACGGGGGCGACGCTGGCATAGATTCGAGGGCAATACAGCACACAGTCATGCTCGACAAAGGAGTAGCAGTGACGGAGTTCCCGGCCACGCAGCACGCCATCCAGATCACCGGGGTGGACGAGTTCATCCACAACCCGGCCAAGCCGGTCGACCCCGTCGGCCCCACCCAGCTGCTGCTCAAGGTGGAGTCCTGCGGCATCTGCTTCAGCGACACCAAGCTCCTCCACGCCTTCGACTCCCACCCCCGCAAGGCCGAGGTGGTCTCGGGCATCGACCTGGACGCGCTTTCCGAGATCCCCAGCTACCACCCCGGCTCCGCGCCCGTCGTGCCCGGGCACGAGCCCGTGGCACGCATCGTGGCCGTGGGCGACCAGGTGACCCACTTCGCCGTCGGCGACCGCGTGCTGGTCCAGGCCGACTGGAAGCACCTCAAGACCCCCGCCTCCAACGGCGCGTTCGGCTACAACTTCGACGGCGCCCTCCAGGAGTACGTCGTGGTCGACGAGCGCTGCGTCGTGGCACCCGACGGCGAGAAGTTCCTCATCCACGTCACCGACGGCCCCTCCGCCGCGGCCGTGGGCCTCATCGAACCCTGGGCCACCGTCGAGGGCTCATACGCATGGGCCGAGCGCAACCACCCCAAGGCCGGCGGCCGGATGCTGGTCGTGGCCGACGGCGAGATGTCTGGGCTGGATGCGCTCGTCGCGTCGAATGAGCCTGCCGAGATCGTGCGGCTCGAGCCGGGCGACGTCGAGACCCTCGCTGGCAACGCGTTCGACGACATCATCTACCGCGGCTCGGATGTGGCCGTCCTTGAGCACCTGGGCGGGCTGCTGGGCATGCGCGGTGTTCTGTGCGTGGTGCTCGACGGCGAGCGCATCGACGGCCCGGTCAAGCTCGACATCGGCCGCGTCCACTACGACTTCATCCGCTTCTGCGGCACCACGGGCTCGGACCCGGCCGACGGCTACGCCTGGATCCCCGCCAACGGCGAGATCCGCGAGGGCGACAAGGTGGCCATCATCGGCGCCGCCGGACCCATGGGCCAGATGCACACCATCCGTGCGCTGACCTCGGGGATCGCGGGCATCTCGGTGGCAGGCACCGACCTGAGCGACGACCGGCTCGCACACCTGGAGTCGCTCACGCGTCCGGTCGCAGAGAGGAACGGCATCGAGCTCAGCATCATCAACACCGGCACCACGAAGCTGGAGCCCGGCTACACGCACCTCTCCTGCATGGTGCCCGTGCCCGCGCTGGTGGCACAGGCCGTGGACCTCGCCGCCGAGGGCGCGATCATCAACGCGTTCGCCGGCATTCCCGCGGGCACCACCGGCTCGTTCGACCTTCAGGCGATCATCGAGCGGCGCATCTTCATGCTCGGCACCAGCGGTTCGGACGTGTCGGATATGCGCACCGTGCTGCGGAAGATCGAGGAGGGGATCATCGACACCCACATCTCCCTCGACGCGGTGACGGGCATGGCGGGGTTCCGCGACGCCATCGAGTCGGTGATGAACCGCACCTCGGGCGGCAAGATCATGGTCTACCCGTCGCTGCACGACCTGCCGCTGACTCGCCTGGTGGACATGCCGGAGAAGCTGCCGCACGTCGCGGCGAAGCTGAACAACGGCGTGTGGACGAAGGAGGCCGAGGAGGCTCTGCTCGCCGGAGCCTGAGCGAGTCGGGCACGTGGCGCAGCTGCGTGCCCTCGCATGCGAGCTCCGCACCATGCCACGCAAGAGATCGGGGAAGCGCATCATGGACGCCAACACCTCTTGGGCTTCCCCGGAGGCCGCCGGGCGGCGCATAAGACGACCAATGCTGCAGCAATGCTCAGCATCGGAGGCCAGATCGCCCTACTCGCCGGGGGAAGAGCCGCGCCCGAAACGCCACCACCCGGCTAGGCGCGCGACGCACACCACAACGTCCGCGGCGCTTCCGCGGAGGCTGGCCGCTCCCTCGTTCCGTAGGCCCATGATCGTCCGGCGAGGCAGGCCAGCGAGTTCGCGGAGCACGGCCCCGAGCCTAGCCTGGCCTGGGAATCGTCGCGGATGCAGGGTCCAGAGAAGCACTTCGTACGACGCGTAGGACCAGCGCTTGCTCAGCAGGCCGCGCTGGGACGACGACGGAAGTCGATAGTGGATGCGCATGCCCTCAGCGGCCACCAGCCCATGACCAGCATCCAGCAGTCGAAGGCTGACGTCCGTGTCCTCGGGTCCATAACCGACGAACCTCTCGTCGAAGCCGCCCACTGCCCGCAACAACTCCGAGTCTATGGCGAAATTGCCGCAGTAGCCCACATCTCCTTGCGCGCTGGGGAGCACCCCGCGGGGATTGATGACGGGGGAGGTTGCGTCCAGCGGCTCACGCATTTCGTGGTTGAACCCAACCACTGCCGCATGCCGCGTTGCGGCAGCCGAGGCCGCAGCGACCCAGCCAGGAAAGACGACGTCGTCGGCATCGCAGAACGCCACCACCTGTCCAAGCGCTTCGGCGAATGCTCTGTTCCGGGCGTGTGCCACTCCCCGCACGCTCGACGCATCGACGACACGGAGGGAGACTGGAAACGTACGTGCCGCGGTCTCCACCACCGCACGCGTCCGATCGACCGACCCGTTGTCGGCCACGATGACTTCCCAGGACCCGTCGAACTCCTGGCTAGCCAGAGCCCTCAACTGGGCGCCGATCACCGCATCTGCGTTCAGGGCGGGGATACACACGCTGAGATCCATACGGTCAGCATTGCACGTCAGAGAGCCTGAGAAGTCGCGGTGCGCATCAGCGAGCGCGGGCTTCACCTCGGTCGTCACAAACATGCGGCATCCGGCCCTACCCCAACGCACGTGTGCCGAGCCAGTGGTTCATCGGACGGACTGACGGGGCCAAGATGAGTGTCAGCGGGCATCGACAATGTCCTGACGATGGCTGGCCGAGCTGCGACACACGCAACCTCGACCCGACCCCGGCGTCGGGATGGGGTGTCGGCGGACACGGAAAAATGCCCAGTGACGGTCATGTAGTTGCCCGCTGGCGG
>JAPUEL010000046.1:21463-66686 GCA_027492545.1 Propionibacteriaceae bacterium | reverse complement strand
CCGAGCGCGTCGTCGATCACGGTGCCGAAGATGATGTTGGCCTCGTCGTGCGCGGCCTCCTCGATCAGCTGGGCCGCGGCGGAGACCTCGAACAGGCCGAGGTCCGAGCCGCCGGCGATGGACAGCAGGACGCCGTGGGCGCCGTCGATGCTGGCCTCGAGCAGCGGGGAGGAGATGGCCATCTCGGCGGCGGCGCGGGCGCGGTCCTCACCGCGGGCCGAGCCGATGCCCATGAGGGCCGATCCGGCCTGGCTCATGATGGACTTCACGTCGGCGAAGTCGAGGTTGATGAGGCCGGGGGTGGTGATGAGGTCGGTGATGCCCGAGACGCCCTGCATGAGCACCTGGTCCGCCTGCTTGAACGCGTCGAGGATGGCCACCTGGCGATCCGTCATCTGCAGCAGCTTGTCGTTGGGGATGACGATGAGCGTGTCGACCTCTTCGCGCAGCCCCTCGATGCCGGACTCGGCCTGCGTGGACCGGCGGCGGCCCTCGAACGAGAAGGGGCGCGTCACCACGCCGATGGTCAGCGCGCCGAGCGAGCGGGCGATCTTCGCCACGATGGGCGCGCCGCCGGTGCCGGTGCCGCCGCCCTCACCGGCGGTGACGAACACCATGTCGGCGCCCTTGAGCGCCTCCGCGATCTCGTCGGCGTGGTCCTCGGCGGCCTGTCGGCCCTTCGACGGGTCCGCACCGGCGCCGAGGCCGCGGGTCAACTCGCGGCCGATGTCCAGCTTGACGTCCGCGTCGCTCATGAGAAGCGCCTGCGCATCCGTGTTGACCGCGATGAACTCCACTCCGCGGAGCCCGGCCTCGATCATGCGGTTGACGGCGTTGACGCCGCCGCCCCCGACGCCGACGACCTTGATCACCGCGAGGTAGTTCTGAGATGCGCTTGCCATGCCCTGAAGGCTATGGGAGCGCCGCGGCCAGCGTCCAACGCCACGTCGGATTCATGACGGATTCACCTCAAGTGTTACTTCAGGGTTCGTCCGGGACGCCCGCTGGGTCAGCCCACCCTCGCGCGAAGGTAGTTGTCCAGCGGCCGACGGCGGTGCCAACCGAGCGACAGAGCCGCCGCCACGCTCGCGCCCAGGGGGGCCGACAGCGCGATCGGCACCAGCTCGGCGAGCGGCCCAGCGGCCGCCGCGGACCAGCGGAAGGCGGCGACGACCACCAGGATCGACCCGCCCAGAGTCGCACCGGCCGTCCCCCACACCAGGGACTCGATCAGCGACTGGGCCACGTGGGCCGCCGCCGGGACCCCCGCTGACCGACCCGAGATGGCTTCGACCGCCCGAGCCCGCCAGGCGAGCCACCCGACGACGGCGCCGCAGACGAGCGCCAGCAGCCAGGCATAGGCGCGGACACCGCCCGTCGGCGCGCTCAGCACCCCGCCGGCGGCCGGATTCAGCGGCGTCACGGCCACGTTCGCGTCCTCGGTGGACGCCAACGCGACCACCGTGAGCCACGAGGGAGCCTCCTGCCTCGGATCCGAGAGCCGAACCCAGCACTGGTCGGCGACGTCCGTGAGACCGCCCTGCACGATGCCGGCCCCGACCGGGGACCTGCGCCCGTCCTCGGGCCACGGGAACGTCGCGTCGATGGGGAGCAGGGCGTCCTCGATCATCAGGCGGGCGCCCAGCGAGTCGCTCAACGCCTCCGGCGCCACCACTGATGCGGAGGCATCGGTGTGCCACTGGATCCAGGAGCGCGAGGCCGAGAAGAGTTCCAGGTCGTGGGCGGGCAGGACGGTGAGGGCCACGGTTCCCTCGCGGCGGACGGCGCCCGACGCCTCCACCGCGGACGACCCACGCAGAGCGTCGCAGCGACGCACATCGATCCCGCCCGGTGCCTCGACGATGACGACGTCTCCGCCCATGGCGACGTAGCGCTGCTCCTCCGCCTGGACGGCCCAGGACTCCTCCATGGCCACCAGAGCGAGGACGGCCACGATGACGGCCACCGCGATGCAGAGGGGTGCGGTATGCGCGGCGCCGGTGATCAGGTTGACACGCGCCTCGCGCGCCACGAGCCCGGCCCTCATCCGTCCCCCGACGGTCCCGACAGGCGGACGGCCTGGCCACACGCGTCGGCCACTCGCGGATCGTGGGTGGCCACGACGAGGGTGGCGCCCAGGTCCGTGACGCGACGCAGCGAGGCGACCACCGACATGGCGTTGCCGGCGTCGAGGGACGCCGTCGGCTCGTCGGCGAGGATGAGGTCCGGTTGCTCGGCCATGGCGACGGCCAGCCTGATCCGCTGCGCCTCGCCTCCTGACATCTCGGAGAAGGGTCGATGCAGCGCACCGTCGAGTCCCAGTGTCGCGGCGATCCGTTCGGCCTCGTGCCAGCCCGTCCTCAGGTCGGCGCCGCGTGCCCACCCGGGGAGCGCAATATGGTCGATGACCGTCCGCGGACCAACGCCGTGGGGGGTCTGATGGACCAGGCTGATCCTCGTCGTAGGCGGGATCTCCACACTCCCCTCGGTCGGAGCCAGCGTTCCGGCAAGGATGCGCAGCAGGGTGGACTTCCCGCTCCCGGACGGACCGACCACGGCCACGCTCCCCTGCTGCGGTACCGAGAACGAGACGTCCCGGAACAGCCACGCATCGCCGAATCGGTGCCCGAGCGCACGCACGCTCACGGGCATCGCGACGCCACATCAGGGTCGATGCGAACTGCGGATGGTGCCGATCCGCCCGGGAACTCCACGAGTGTCCTGCCCAACCTGGAGCTCACCACCGTGACGGACAAGGCGGTTCCCGAGTCCGAGATCACGCAGGGGGCAGCCGTGCCGGGCAGGACGGCGGATGCGGGGACGACCCCGACCTCCAGCGTCTCCGCCAACCGATACGTGCCCACGATGGGCACCTGCCCACCGGTGAGCCTCCACTGGGAGTAGGCCGCCGTGCCCATCAGCGCGGCGATGTCGGGCTGGCTGGTCACCCGGTCGTCCTCGACGATGACCTCGATGTCTTCCACGACGATGTGTCGGGGCCCCTCGATCGATCCGACGGCGGTGGGGTCGACGGCGAAGGCCGTAACCGAGGTCAGCCCTCCGATTCGCTGATCCGTCGCCACGCGCGACCCTCGTGGGCTCGCGCAGCTCTGCCAACTCATCGGCGACTCCGGAAGCCACAGCAGCGCTGAGGCCGGGATCTGATCAGCCTCCTCGGAGACCTCGACCAGCGCGGTCAAGGCCCGCCAGCTGGCGTCGGTGAAGGCCTCGCCAGGGTTGTCGGCGAGCGCGCCCGCCGCGACCAACGCCGCGTGCACATCGGCCACGGCCGCGCCGCGGTCCAGCCTGCCCACGGGTCTCGTCCACGGCAGCTGCGTGGAGAGCGCGACGGTGGTGGTCGTGCCCTCGGCGGACCGCACCCGGAACACGGGAGCCGCGGACGCCAGCTGCAGGCCTGGCTCGCAGGCGGTCCAGATGAGGATTCCCTCCGCCCGGGCGTCCACGGCCAACTCCGGGCCTTGGGTGACGGTGAGCGTCACCTGGCGCGCGTCGTCGAAGCCCTCCAGGCTGACGGCCACCGAGTCCGGCCTCGACGACACCGCCTTCGCCTGCCGCCCGACGGCCATCGCCCCCACCGCCACGGCGGCGGCGGCGAGGACCGCCGACAGCAGCATCAACAGCACCACCACCGAGCGGGCCGGCGGCTGGGCCCCGGCGGGGCGCGTCACCTGCTACTCCCCCTTGGGCAGTGCATCGCCCAGGGTGAGGCAGTCGAGGTAGAGCTGGAGTCCGGGCCCGAACGCCGTGTCGGCGGACGTCTGGTCACGCTCCAGATCCGCCACGCTGTAACCCTCATCGACGACGCCCATCCGTTTGAGGCACCGAACCGTGACCTCCTGCTGGGAGTCCCGCGCGGGATTGCTGCGGATCTCCACGAACCAGAGCTCGATGATGTCGATCGTCCCGGGGCGACAGGTCTCCGCCGCCTGGTCCGCGTCACCGCTTGCCGTGTTGAACCCCGCGTACTGACCGTGGCTTTCCGTCATCTCGATGGCGACGCCGAGTCCATCCATGCACTCCTGGAACGCGGCGAACGCCTCGCGGAACTCCGCGTCGGTGATGACCCCGTCGCTCAGGATCTCGCGCTCAAGCGGCGAAGTGGCCCCCTGAGCTGCCCGGATCACATCCTCGCGCCACTCAGACGGCCCTGGCTCGAAGGTCGGCGAACACCCTCCGGCGAGGAGCAGGGCCGCTAGCACGAGTAGCGCCCAACGCCTCACTGCAGGCTCACCTGATGCACTGATTCGTTGCGATGAGTGCGAGGCTCGCCACGATCAACGACGCACTTCTCTTCGTGACATTCATTCGACCCCCAAGGTGAATATTCGACGCGGCATTGCATCGTGACGCACCATAACAGGCGGGGTGGGTCACTTGGTGGTGGGGTGGCGGGGGGCGGAGACGTCGTAGACCTCCGCCTCCACCGACGCGAACAGCGCCGCCGCCACCTCGGCCTTGAGCTCGGACTCCTCCGCGCTCCCCCACACGAGCCTCCGGTCGCCGTCGAGCACGACGGTGATCCGGTCAACGGCCTCGGCGGTCAGCCGCACCACCTCGGGGCGCAGCGCGTCGGGGATGGTGGCGGCCACGACGGCCACGTCGCGCAGCAGCCGCTCGTCGGTGCTGCTGGTCGTGACCCGGATGACGCCCTCCTGCGGATCCGCCGTGCGATGGAACGCCACACCGTCGGCGTCGATCCAGTCCCACTCGCCCTCACGCTTCCGCTGGAACGCGACCTGCCGCTCGGTCACCTCCACCGCGACAGTGTTGGGTGCCCGCCGCGACACCCGCGCCTCGCGCACCGGCGTCAACGCCCGCACCCGCTCGGTGATGGCCGTCAGGTCCTGCCGCAACAGCGGGACTCCCATCTCGACGTCGGCCGCGGTGGTCACCTGATCGACGGTGAGCAGCGACGTGCCCTCGACGACGACGGCGCGCGTCTCGAACACCGGCGAGAAGAAGGCCAGCCATCCGCCCACCAGCAGCAGGACCACCGCCCCGGTCAGGGAGCCGCGCAGGATCCACCGACGGCGCCGCTCGGACATCCGCTTCTGCTGGAGCGCCTTGGCGAACTCGCCGGGGGGAAGCGCCTCCGTCACGACACCTGTGCGTCGGGCCGCTGCTTGAGCAGGTCCGCCAGGAGCGGGCCCACGATCGTGACGTCACCGCAGCCGAGCGTGATGATGAGGTCTCCCGGGTGGGCGATCTCGTTGAGGGCCGCCGGCAGGTCGTACTTCTCCTTGACGTAGATGACGTCCTTGGCGCCGTGCCGGATGGCCGCGTCCACGACGAGCTCGCCGGTGACGCCGGGCACCGGGTCCTCGCGGGCGCCGTCGACGTCGTTGATCACGGCGACGTCCGCCAGGGTCATCACCTCGCCGAACTCGTCGGCGAAGTCGACGGTGCGGCTGTAGAGGTGCGGTTGGAAGCAGGCGATGAGCCGGCCGGGGAGGCCCGTGGCCTCGTTGCCGGCGGCGGTGGCGCGCCTGGCCGCGGTCAGCGCGGCCCGGATCTCGGTGGGGTGGTGGGCGTAGTCGTCGTAGACGCGCACGCCGGCGGTGTCGGTGATGAGCTGGAAGCGGCGCAGCGTTCCCTCGAAGCGGCCGAGCGCGTCCACGGCCTCATGGTGCGAGAGCCCGAGGATGCGGCCGACCGCGTAGGCGGCCGACGCGTTGGCGAGGTTGTGGTTGCCGGGGACCTGCAGCACGATGCGGCCGGAGTCGTCGCCGTAGCTGAGGGTGGCCGCGACACCGTTGCCGTGGGCCTCGACGTCGGTGATCCGCACGTCCGCGTCCTCGGCCTCGCCGTAGCGGATGATGTGCTTGGCCTCGCCCACCAGGGCGTCGGCCAGCGCGCGGGAGCCGTGGTCGTCGACGTTGATCACCACGTGCTGGACCGGTGGGCGGGTGGCGTAGGCGCGGAAGCCGTCGGCGTAGGCCTCGGGGGTGCCCCAGTTGATGAGGTGGTCGGCCTCGACGTTGGTGATGACGGCGATCTCGGTGGGGTACTGCAGGAACGAGGCGTCGGACTCGTCCGCTTCGACGACGAACGCGGGCCCGGAACCGATCGCCGAGCTGGCTCCGGTGGTGGACAGCGGGGCGCCGATGACGTAGCTGGGGTCCCGACCGGCCTCGCTGAGCATGATGGCGGTCATGGCGGTGGTGGTGCTCTTGCCGTGCGTGCCGGCCACCGACACCCCGCGCTTGCCCTGCATGAGGGCGGCCAGGGCGGCGGAGCGGTGCCAGATGCGCAGCCCACGACGGCGTGCCTCGACCAGCTCCACGTTGTCGGCGCGGATGGCCGACGAGATCACGACGGTGCGCGCGTCGCCCAGCTGCGCCGCGTCGTGACCCACGTAGGTGGTGACGCCCGCGCGCGCGAGGTTGCGCAGCGCCGTCGAGTCCGAGCGGTCGGAGCCGGAGGTCTTGATGCCGAGCTCGGCGTAGAGGCGGGCGATGCCGCTCATGCCGGAGCCGCCGGCGGCGATGAAGTGGACGGGGCCGACCTGCGCGGCCGGAACGACCTCAATGGGATTGAGGAGCATCGTCATACCTTTCCGTGGGCCGCCACGTGGAGGACGGCCTCTGCGAGGACCTCGGCGGCGTCCGACGGGTACATCCCGCGGCACGTCTCCGACATGGCGGCCAGCCGTTCGGGGTCCCCGAGCGTGTCCAGCACCAGCTCCGTCAGTCTACTCGGCGTCAACTGGTCGTCCGACACGAGGACTCCCGCCCCCGCCGCGACCAGCTCCGCGGCGTTGCGCGCCTGCTCCCCGTTGCCGTAGGGCAGCGGCACGAAGATCACCGGCACGCCCGACACGGCGGTCTCGATCACGGTCCCGGCGCCCGCGCGGCCCACCATGAGGCTGGCCGCGGCGTAGGCCACGGCCATGTCCTGGACGAAGGCCACGGGCAGGTAGCGCGCGCCGCCGGGTCGCTCCACCGGCACGTGGGCGTCGGTCATGTTCTTCGGGCCCAGCACGTGCAGGATCTGGACGCCGGCGTCGAGCAGCGCGTCCCGGGCCTCCTCGACGGCGAGGTTGATGCTCCGCGCGCCCTGCGATCCGCCGCTGACCAGCAGCGTGGGGCGATCGGGGTCGAGCCCGAACGACGCCCGGGCGTCGGCGGCCGACACCTCGGGGTGGGTGATGGAGCGGCGCATCGGCATGCCCACCAGCCGCCCGCCGCGCATCGTCGTCTCCTTGAACGTGGTGGCGACGAACCTGGCGAACCGGGCGCCGATGCGGTTGGAGATGCCGGGCAGCTTGTTGGCCTCGTGCACCACCACCGGGACGCCGGACAGGCGTGCGGCCAGGTAGGCGGGGATGGACACGTAGCCGCCGAACCCGACGAGCACGTCGGCCCGCGTGTCCTTGAGGATGCGGCGGGCCTGGGAGACGGACCGGGTGAGCGTGACGGGCAGCTTGATCAGGTCCAGGTTGAGGGTGCGGGGCAGTGGTACCGGGTCGATGAGCCGCAGCTCCAGCCCTGCCTCCGGGATGACGCGGGTCTCCAGCCCCTTCGCGGTGCCGACGCAGACGATGTCCGCGGGCCCGCGGTCGAGGATGGCCTTGGCCGTGGCGATGAGTGGCGAGGTGTGGCCGGCGGTCCCGCCGCCGGCCATCACGATGCTGGGCATGGTCTCAGTCCTCCCTGGTGGCGGCCATGACGCTGGTCATCCGCGGCCTCGGCTTCTTCTTCCGTGCGGCGATGAACGCCCGCGCGTCCGGGGTGTCGCGGGCCAGGGCCAGCAGCACCCCCACCGCCATCAGGCTGGCGAGCAGCGCCGAGCCGCCGTTGGAGACGAACGGCAGCGGAACGCCCAGCACGGGAAGCAGGTGCAACACGACGAAGATGTTGATCACGGCCTGGATCAGCAGCCAGCCCGTGATGCCGGCCGCGACCACCTTGTTGAACATGGCGTCCGAGCGCATCGCGACCTCCAGCCCGGCCCAGCCGAGGAGGGCGAAGAGGGCGATGATGAGCAGCACGCCGAACAGGCCGAGCTCCTCGCCGATCACGGCGAAGATGTAGTCGGTGTGGGCGCCGGTCTTGAGGCCGCCCCACTTCTGGCGGCTGGCCCCCAGCCCCAGCCCCCACCATCCCCCGGAGGCCAGCGCATACAGCGCGGCCATCGGCTGCGAGGAGAGGTCGGTGTTGGACTCGGGGTTGAGGAAGATCGCGATCCGGTCCATGCGGTTGCCCGAGCCGTAGATCAGGAGCCCCACGAGCACGAGCGCGGCGGCGCCCAGCGGCGCGAGAACCCGCATGGAGGTGCCGACGAAGAACAGCACGAGCACCAGGATCACGCCGATGATGAGTCCGGTGCCCAGGTCGCGGCCGGCCAGCACCAGCGCCAGGATCAGACCGCCGAGGGGGACCAGCGGGATGGCCAACTGCGCGGGCTCGTGCAGCCGGCCGCGCTTGATGTGGAACACCGCCCCGCACCACACCACCAGGGCGAGCTTGGCGAACTCGGAGGGCTGGAACTGGATGGGGCCGAGCTTGAGCCAGTTGCGGTTGCCGTTGATCTCGGCGCCGAACAGCACCACCAGGATCAGCAGGGCCACCGCCAGCGCCCACGCGGGCCAGCCGAGCCGGCGCAGGTGGGCAGGCTTGAGCCTGCTGAGGATGACGGCCGCGACGACGCCCGCCACGAGGAAGCCGAAGTGTCGGACGGTGTAGTAGTAGGGATCCCCCTCCTCCACCTGGGCCACCACCGACGACGCCGAGAGGACCATCAGGAAGCCCACTCCCACCAGGACGGCCACGCTCGTCACGATGAAGTAGAACGGGGCCATCGGGGAGGCGGCCAGCACCTTGACCTGGGACCAGAGGGTGATCGGCCGCGCCGAGGTCACTGCGTCTGTGGCCATCTCGTCCTCTCTCGTCACCCTGCCAGGTACCGCTGCACCGCCTCGGCGAACTTCTCGCCTCGGGCCGAATAGCTGTCGAACATGTCGAGGCTGGCGCAGCCCGGGGAGAGCAGCACCGTGTCCCCGGGGCGGGCCATGGCGCCCGCCAGGGCCACCACCTCGTCCATCACCCCAGTCTCGGCGCTGTCCAGCACCCGCACGGGGACCTCGGGCGCGTGTCGGGCAAGCGAGTCGGCGATGAGGTGCCGGTCCACGCCGATCACGACGGCGCCGCGCATCTTGGCGCGGTGGTGGCGCACCAGGTCGTCGAACGTGGTGCCCTTCGCCTGCCCGCCCGCGATCCACACGAACGACGGGTACGCCTGCATGGCGGAGTTGGCCGCGTGCGGGTTGGTGGCCTTGGAGTCGTCGACCCAGCGCACGCCGGAGTCCTCGGCGATCTGCTGGATGCGGTGTCCGGACAGCCGGAGCCGCTTGAGCCCGGCGGCCACGGACGAGGCCTTGACGCCGTAGCTGCGCGCCAGCGCGGCGGCGGCGAGCGCGTTGGCCACATTGTGCGGCGCATAGGGCTGCACGTCGGAGACCTTCGCCAGCTCCAGCGCGGAGTCGCGGCGCTGCTCGACGAAGGCGCGGTCCACGATCAGGTCGTCGACGATGCCCACCATGGAGATGGCCGGGGTGCCGAGCGTGAAGCCGATGGCGCGCGCGCCCTCGACCACCTCGGCCTCCTCCACCATCGTCTCGGTCTCGGGCTCTGCCACGTTGTAGACGCAGCTGTGGGTGACGCCGGAGTAGATCTTGGCCTTGTCAGCGGCGTAGAGGCTCATGGTGTCGGGGGCGCCCTCGTACCACTCCAGGTGGTCGGGGTGCAGGTTGAGCACGGCCGCGGAGTGGAGGTGGACGTTGTTCATCCAGTGCAGCTGGAAGCTGGACAGCTCGACGGCGAACACGTCGTACTCGGTGTCATCGAGGATGGCCTCGATGATGGGGCGGCCGATGTTGCCCACCGCGGCCGCCTTGCGACCGTCGGCGATCAGCATCGACTCGAGCATCTGGGTGGTGGTGGTCTTACCGTTGGTGCCGGTGATGCCCAGCCACGGGATGGCCCGGTCGGGCTGCATCATCCGCCACGCCAGCTCGGTCTCGCCCCACACGGGGACGCCGGCGGAGGCGGCCTGGCGCAGCAGCGGCGCGGAGGGGCGCCAGCCCGGCGAGGTGACCACCAGGTCGGTGCCCGGCGGGAGCGTCGCGGTGGCGCCGGGGCCCAGCACGACGGTCACGTCGAGGTGTTCGAGCAGCGTGGCCTTGTCGGCGTGGACCTCGGACTCGTCGAGGACGATCACCTTCGCGCCCAGCGAGATGAGCCCGTCGGCGGCGGCGAAGCCGGAGACGCCCAGCCCCGCGACCACCACCTGGGCCGACGGCCAGTCCGAGAGCCGGTCCGCGGTGCCCATCCAGTCCTTCGTCACTGACCCACCACCCATTCGGCGTAGAAGATGCCCACGCCCAGCGCCACGCAGAGCCCGCCGATGATCCAGAACCTGATCACGACGGTGACCTCGTCCCAACCCACGAGCTCGAAGTGGTGATGGATGGGCGACATCTTGAAGATTCGCTTGCCCTTGGTGGCCTTGAAGTAGGCCACCTGCAGCGTCACAGAGCCCACCTCGATGACGAACAGCAGGCCCAGGATGACCAGGAGCAGCTCCGTGCGGGTCATCATCGACAACCCGGCGAGCGCGGCGCCGATGGCCATCGACCCCGTGTCGCCCATGAAGATCTTGGCCGGCTTGGCGTTCCACCACAGGAACCCGAAGCAGGCGCCCGCGAACGCGACCGCCACCACGGCCAGGTCATGCGGGTCGCGCACCTCGTAGCAGCGGGGGCCGGCCGTGGAGGTGCGCGCGCACCACTGGTTGAACTGCCAGATGTTGACGATGGTGTAGGCCGCGAACACCAGCGTGGCGCTGCCGGCGGCCAGGCCGTCGAGCCCGTCGGTGATGTTGACGGCGTTGGACCACGCCATGATCAGGAAGATGATGACCGGCACGGCGATCAGCAGCGGCAGCACCGCCCACGGGATGTCGCGCAGGAAGGAGATGGCGGGCGACGCGGGAGTCAGGCCCCGCTCGTCGGGGAAGTTGAGGGCGAGGAACGCGAACACGCCGCCGATGAGGAACTGCCCCACCAGCTTCCCGCGTGCGGTGAGACCCAGGCTGCGCTCCTTGGAGATCTTGGCCCAGTCGTCGAGGAAGCCCAGGAACCCCATGCTGACGGCCAGCCCGAGCAGCAGCACGCCCGACAGGGTGGGCGCCTGCCAACGCACCAGGTGCGAGAGCGTGTAGGCGAGCACGGCGGAGCCGATGATCACGAGGCCGCCCATGGTGGGGGTGCCGCGCTTGACGTAATGGGCCGTGGGTCCGTCCTCGCGGATGAACTGGCCGTACTGGCGCCGGGTCAGGAACTTGATCAGCAGGGGCGTGCCCACCATCGCGAACAGCAGCGACAGCGAGCCCGCCACGAGGATGTTGATCACTGGGAGCCTCCGTATCCGTCCGCGAGCTCAGCCGCGACCGTTTCCAATCCGACGCCTCGGGAGCCCTTGATGAGGACCACGTCGCCGGGGCCAAGGCTAAGGGAACCGGCCACGGATGCACGATCCGAGACCCGGGCGGGCAGCCCCTCGGCGGCGGCGCCGGCCACCACGTGCTCGGCGAGGCCGCCGACGGCGACCACCTCCGCGACCCCCAGATCTGCGGCCAGGCGGCCCAGCTCCTCGTGCAGCTCGGGGGCCAGCGGCCCGAGCTCGAGCATGTCGCCCAGCACGGCCACGACGCGGGCGCCGGGGTGCTCGGCGCGCGAGCCGTCCCCCAGCTCGACGGCGGTGGCCAGGGCCACGGCCATCGAGTCGGGGTTGGCGTTGTAGGCGTCGTTGAGGATGAGCACGCCGTCGGCGCGGGGATGCAGCTCCATCCTCCAGCTGGACCGCGGCGAGGCGCCCGACAGCGCCGTGGCGATGAGTCCGAGGTCAAGGCCGACGGCGAGGGCGGCGGCGGCCGCGGCCAGCGAGTTGCCCACCTGGTGGCGGCCGATCACCCGCAGCGTGACGGGCGCGGCGCGCTCGGTGCGGCCGTCGTGGGCCACGAGCTCGAAGCTGGCCTGGCTGAGGGCGTTGAGGGTGACGCCGCGGGCGGTGACGCGCAGGTCTCCGTCGGGCAGGTCCCCCTCGCCGAACCAGGCGATCCTGGCACGGGTGCGCTCGCGCATGGCCGCGACCGCCGGGTCGTCGGCGTTGAGCACGGCCCAGCCGTCCTCGGCCAGGTCCGCGACGATCTCGGACTTGGCCTGAGCGGTGGCCTCCACGCCCCCGAACTCGCCGACGTGGGCGCGGCCCACGTTCAGGCAGACGCCTACGTCCAGCCCCACCAGCGAGGTGAGCCAGGCGATGTGGCCGACGCCGCGGGCACCCATCTCGGAGATGAGGTAGGCGGTGTCGTCGTCGACCCGGCAGGCGGTGAGCGGGACGCCCACCTCGTTGTTCTGCGAGCCGACGGGGGCGACGGTGGTGCCGGCGGCCTCGAACACCTGCGCCATGAGGTCCTTGGTGCTGGTCTTGCCGGAGCTGCCGGTGACGCCGATGCTGACCATCCCGCGGGCGCGGGCCTCGCGCACGATGCCGCGGGCCAGCCAGGAGAGGGCGGCCACCGAGTCCTCGGCGAGGATGTGCGGCACCGGAGCCTCGGTGACGGCCATGCCGACCACTCCGGCGGCCCCCGCCGCGGCGGCGGTGGCCGCATAGTCGTGGCCGTCGACCCGCTCGCCCGGGATGGCGACGAACAGCGCCCCGGCGGTAGTCTCGCGGTTGTCGATGATCACGTCCGGGCCGGCCACGGCGTCGTCGCCGAACAGTTCGACGGGCGCCGGCTGCATCAGCTCGACGAGTTCAGTCATCGTGCGGGGGCGCATCGGTGGCTCCTTCCTCGGTCAGGCGGCGCCAGGCTTGCGTCGCTTCCTCGACATCGTCGAAGTCGACGGTGCGGTCTGCCAGAATCTGCCCGCGCTCGTGTCCTTTGCCGAGGATGGCCACCACCGTACCGGCGCCCGCGCCCCTGAGCGCGGTCTCGATGGCCGCGCGTCTCCCCGCGACCTCCAGCAGGTCCGCGC
This sequence comes from Propionibacteriaceae bacterium, assembly GCA_027492545.1. Classification (GTDB taxonomy): domain Bacteria; phylum Actinomycetota; class Actinomycetes; order Propionibacteriales; family Propionibacteriaceae; genus Arachnia. The sequence continues at coordinate 53,626 of JAPUEL010000046.1, read as the reverse complement.
CGGCGCGCAGGGCGGACCGGGCGCCGGCGATCGTCTGGGCGCGGATGACGGCCGGATCCTCGGAGCGCGGATTGTCGTCGGTGATGAGGGTGAGATCACTGCCGCGGGCGGCGGCCGCGCCCATCTCCGGGCGCTTGTCCGGGTCGCGGTCCCCGCCGCAGCCCAGCACCGTGACGATCCGGCCGTGGCCGGCGAGCGATTCCAGCGCGGCGCCGACGGCCTGCGGGGTGTGCGCAAAGTCCACCACCACCAAAGGGGCGTCCGCGCCGAGGTCCACCCGCTGCATCCGCCCCGGCACCTGCGCCTCGCGCAGCCCCGCCAGCGCAGCCTCGGCGCTCACGCCCACGGCCTCCAGCATCGCGAAGGCCACGGCCGCATCGATCATGTTGTACTCGCCGGGGAGCGTCAGCTCGAGCGGCAGGGACTCCCCCGCCCTGGTGAGGGTGGCGCGCCCCCCGAGCGGCGCGAGGGCCTCGTAGCCGGTGAGGACGTACTCGGCCTCGGGAGTGCTGCCGACGGTGATCAGCCGGCTCTTTCCGTGGGTGGCCACGCGGTGGGCGATCTCGCGGCCCTTCGGGTCGTCGACCCACACCACGCTGGCGGCTGCCCGGCCCGGCTCGAAGAGCGCGGCCTTGGCCTCGAAGTAGTCGTCGAGGTCGCGGTGGAAGTCCAGGTGGTCGCGGCCCAGGTTGAGGAAGGCCGCCACGTCGAACTCGATGCCGTCGACGCGGCTGAGCGCCAGCGCGTGCGAGCTCACCTCCACGGCGACCGCCTGGGCGCCGCGCTGCTGCATCACCGCCAGGAGGGCCTGGAGGTCCGGCGCCTCGGGCGTGGTGACGGTGGTGCGCGAGGCGCGCAACTCCTCGGCGCCCAGGCGGAAGCCGATGGTGCCGATGGTGCCGGCCAGGCGACCGTCAGCGGCGAGCCCGGCCTGGAGCAGCGCCACGGTGGTGGTCTTGCCGTTGGTGCCGGTGACGCCCAGCATGGTCAGCGCGCGGGCGGGCTCCCCGTAGAAGCGGGCCGCCATGACGGCCGCCGCGTGGCGGGCGTCGTCGGCCAGCAGGACGGGGACCTCCGGCTGGTCGAGGAGCGCCAGCCCGGCGTGATCGGTGAGGATCGCCGCGGCGCCCGACGCGACGGCGGCCCCGGCGAACGCCGCGCCGTGCGTGCGGGTGCCGGGCAGCGCCACGTAGAGCCAGCCCGGCCGCACCGCCCGGGAGTCCAGCGTGACGCCCGTCACCGCGACCCGGCCCTGCGCGTCGCCCAGCAGCCCCAGCCCGTCGGCGAGCACGGCGAGCGGCGCCGGCGGCGGGGGCGCGGGGCGGAGCGTGGCGTTCATCACTCGAACGTTAGCGGGGTCTCGGCGGCCGGCGTCGTCGACGGGGCGACGTTGTAGCGCGGGAGGGCGAGCTCGAGGATGTCGTTGACGGCGGGGAGCGCGAGGCGGCTGCCCAGGTTGCCGTTGGTGGGCTCGTCGAGCACCACGTAGACCAGGATCTGCGGGTCCTCGACCGGGGCCACCCCGACGAAGCTGGCGGTGAAGCCGTTGTAGCACTTGCAGGTGGGGTCGAACCGCTGGGCGGTGCCGGACTTGCCGCCGGTGCGGTAGCCGGGGATGGCGCGGTTCTCGTTGAGGGTGATGACCGACTCCATCATCTCCAGCGCGATGGTGGCGGCCTCCTCGGAGACCACCCGCCGGGTGGTGGGCTCGGGCAGCTCCACCGCCTCGCCGTCGGCGGTGGTGGCGGACTGGATGATCGTGGGCTGCACGTAGACCCCGCCGTTGGCGACGGCGTTGACGGCGGCGGCCATCTGGACCGCATTGACGGAGAGGGCCTGGCCGAAGGCGACCTGGTCACGCGTGTAGTCGGCCATGTCCCCACCGGGGAGGCTGCCCGAGGTCTCGCCGGGGAGACCGACGCCGGTCTTGGTGCCCAGGCCGAAGGCGGCCAGGTACTGCGACAGCGCGGACTTCTCCATCTGCCGCGACAGCAGGATGGTGCCGATGTTGGAGGACTGCGCGACGACGCCGCTCGCGGTGAGCTGGATGTCGCCGTGGTCGAAGGAGTCGCGGACGTAGCCCGCACCCGAGGCGATCCTCGCCGGCACCTTCACCCGGGTGGTGGGCGTGACGAGCCCCTGGTCGGCGAGTGCGGCCATGGTCAGCACCTTCTGCACCGAGCCCGGCTCGTAGGCCTCGGTGACGGTGCGGTTGCCGAGATCCTCAGCGTCCGCCGACCTGGTGTTGGACGGATCGAAGCCGGGGTTGTTGGCCAGGGACAGGATCTGCCCGGTCTTGACGTTCATCACCACGGCCTTGCCCGTCGAGGCGCCCGCCTGTTTCACGTACTCGGCCAGGATCTGCTCGGTCATCCAGTTGAGGTCCGAGTCGATGGTCAGCTGGTAGGACGTCCCGTCCTGGGCAGGGGTCATGATGTTGGTGCCCAGCGGGATGCGGCCGTAGGTGGACCAGTCGTAGACCAGCTGTCCGGCGGTGCCGTCCAGCTCGCCGTCGAGGGCGTACTCGAGCCCGCCGGCGCCCTTGCCTTCGGCGTTGACGAAGCCCACGACGTTGGAGGCGACGGACCGGTTGGGGTAGACGCGGATGGGATCGGGGTCGCCGAAGACGCCCTTCCACGGACGCGACTTGTCGCCCTCGAAGCCGAGCGCCATGTCCGCCCTGATGGCCGTGTACACGGCGGCCGGGACCTTGCGCTCGACGATCTCGTAGCGCGAGTCGGGGGTGTTGATCAGCGTGAGATAGGTGGACTTCTTCCCGCCGAGGTGCTCCACGAGGATGTCGGCGACGGCATCGGGGGCCGCCGCGGCCTCCTCCTGCTTCTTCTCGCTCATCGCGTAGCGCTTGTCCGCGCCGTTGGTGCGGATCATGTCCGGGTCGATCGAGACGATCATGGCAGGCTCTGTGGCCGCCATCACCACCCCGTTGCGGTCCGTGATGCTTCCGCGGGTGGCGGGCAGCTCCCGGGTGGACTGCATCTTGTCGGCGGCCTCCGCGGCGAAGGCCTGCGCGTCGATGCCCTGGAGTTGGACGGCCCGCACGCCGGCCACGGACAGGAGCACGCCGAGGGTGACCATGAACACGCGGATCCGCACGCTGGTGCGCCCCACTGGCAGGCGAACCGACTTGCGGTGGCGGCGGGGCGCGGGGCGGCGCGTGGCCCCGCCTCGCGACGGGGTGCCGCCGGGCCCGGCCGCGGGGCGCGCGGCTCTGGGCGTGCCGGCCTCGGCCGCGCGGGCCTTGGCCGCACGCGGCTTGGACGTCCCCGTGGGCCGGGGCTTGGGGTCGCCCGCTGCACGGGGCTTTCGTGCGCCGGCGCCGGCCCGGGGCTGCGAGTCGCTCGTGGCACGCGAGGACGCGGGCCGCTTGCCGTCGGTGGGCCGCTTCCCTGAGGGATCGGGTCGTTGCGCCATGGTTCAGCCCTCCGTCGTTCCGGCCGCGGAGAGGTCGTCGGGCAACTGGACCACCGGGGCCTCGGGCTCCGGTGTGACGATGGCGGCGGCCGCGGGCGGCGCCTCGGAGCGGCGGCCGCGCAGGAACGGCAGCTCGTCGCCGGTCACGGGGGTGGGGACGCCGGTGACGGTCCCGTCGGCGAGGTGGAGGAAGGCCGGATACGGGTTGGGCACCATGCCGAGCTGCGAGGCGCGAAGCGCCAGCGCGTTGGCGCTGGAGACCTTCTGCAGCTGCGAGGTGAGCGCGGCCTGCGTGTAGCCCAGCTCGGTGGCCTCCCTGCGCAGGCCGGCCAGCTCGCGGGACTGGGCGCCCACCGAGGTGGTCACCACCATGACCGCGGCCAGGCCCAGGGCGATGAGGAGCCCCACGATGACGGCGAAGCCCAGGGTGGACACCCTGACCCCGGGGGTCCTGATCATCCGCAGGCGCGGCGCGGCGGCGGTCTCGGCGGCGATGATCGGCTGCGCGCTCATGCTGTGGCCTCCCTGATGCGAACGGCGGCCCGGAGCCGCGCGGAGGCGGCCCGGGGGTTGGTGGCGGTCTCGTGTGCGTCCGGCCGCTCGGCTCCGCGGGTCAGCAGCTGGAGCTCGGCCTTGAGGTGCTCGGGGATCACTGGCATGTCCCGCGGGGCGCGGTCGCCGGCCTTGGCGGCGAAGGTGCGCTTGACCAGCCGATCCTCGAGCGAGTGGTAGCTGAGCACCGCGATCCGGCCGCCGAGGGCGAGGGCGTCGACGGCGGCGGGCAGCACGCCCTCGAGCGCGGCGAGCTCGCGGTTGACCTCGATCCGCAGCGCCTGGAACGTGCGCTTGGCGGGGTGGCCGCCGGTGTGCCGGGCGGCCGCCGGGATGGCGCCGGAGATGGTCTCGACCAGCCGCCCCGAGCGCGTGAAGGGCTGGCGCTGCCGCTCGGCGACGACGGCGCGCGCGATCCGGTCGGCGAAGCGCTCCTCTCCGTACCACTTGAGGATCCGGGCCAGCTCGCCGGCCGGGTAGGTGTTGAGCACGTCCGCGGCGGTGGGCCCCTCGGTGGGGTTCATCCGCATGTCCAGGGGGGCGTCGACGCGGTAGGCGAAGCCGCGCTCGGTGCGGTCGATCTGGAGCGACGAGAGGCCGAGGTCGAGCAGGACGGCGTCCACCGTCGCGAGTCCCAGATCCTCGAGCACCTCGGGCAGCTCGTCGTAGACGGCGTGCACCAGCGTGGCGCGCTCCGCGAGCGCGCCGAGGCGTTCGCGGGCCACGGCATGGGCGTCCGGGTCCCGGTCGATCCCGATGAGCCGGGCCTCGGGGCAGGCCTCCAGCACGGCGATGGCGTGGCCCGCCAGGCCGAGGGTGCCGTCGACATAGACGGCGCCGGGGTGCTGGAGCGCGGGGCGGAGGAGCTCGACAATGCGGTCACGCATGACCGGATCGTGAACGTCTTCGTAGCCCTGCATGTGTATCGACCCTTGTCCTGATGGATTCTTGCGTGTGTTGTCTGCCTGGGCAGCCCCACCCAGGGGTTCCCTTCCGGCTGTGGACCTGACACCGGGGAAGTGACGTCAGGGCCGCCGGCCGGGAGCCGCCGGGTGGGCCTGTTACAGCCGCTGGAAGGCGGCGAGCTCGTCGTCCATGCCCGAGAAGCTCTCCTCGCTCGCCTCGGAGTACCTCTGCCAGGTCTCGGCGTCCCAGATCTCGGCGCGATTCATCGCACCGATCACCACGACGTCACGATCCAGGCCGGCATAGTCGCGCAGGATCTGGGGAATGGTCACCCGCCCTTGCCGGTCAGGAACTTCGAAGCTGGCGCCCGCGGTCATCATGCGCTGATAGTCGCGGACCTGCTTCACGGTGCTCGGGGCGGACATGGCCTCGGCCATGAGCGCCTCGAACGTGTCCTTGGGGTAGACGGCCAACGCCCGCTCCTGCGTGCGCGTCACCACGAGCCCGTCCTCCAAGGCGTCGCGGAATCGGGCCGGGAGGATGAGGCGCCCCTTCTCGTCCAGCTTCGGTGTGTAGGTCCCCAGAAACACGGCGAGAGCACCTCCCTTCGCTCCACTTTCCATCCACTTCGCTCCATTTCGCCCCACCGTACCCCACTTCCCCCCACCTGGACACCACTTTCTGGCGTGTCGACGGGGCGTTGCGGTCTGGGAATAGGCTGTAAACGCCGTCCCGACGCCCACGTCTCTCAAGGAGTCCCCCGGTGAACCAGCCCGCCACCCCCTCGCTCGCCGAGGTCTCCAAGCTCGCCCGTGACATTTCGGCGGAGATGGCCCGCGTGATCGAGGGCAAACCGCACCAGATCCGGATGGCGGTGGCGGTGCTGCTGGCGGAGGGACACCTGCTCATCGAGGACGTCCCCGGCGTCGGCAAGACGGTGCTCGCGAAGTCGCTCGGCCGCGCCATCTCGGGCAACGTCAAGCGCATCCAGTTCACGCCGGACCTGCTGCCCAGCGACGTGACCGGCGTGTCGGTCTACAACCAGTCCACGCGCGAGTTCGAGTTCAAGCCGGGCGGCATCTTCGCCCACATCGTCCTGGGCGACGAGATCAACCGCGCCTCTCCCAAGACGCAGTCCGCGCTGCTGGAGGCCATGGCCGAGGGGCAGGTCTCCGCGGACGGGCACACCTATCAGCTGAGCGAGCCGTTCATGGTGATCGCCACCCAGAACCCCATCGAGATGGAGGGCACCTACCCCCTCCCCGAGGCGCAGCGCGACCGCTTCATGGCCCGCATCACCATGGGCTACCCGGCGCGGCAGGCCGAGGTGGCGATGCTCACCCACAACGCCGGCGGGGACCAGCTCACCGGCATCACGCCCGTCACCGACGCCGCCGCCGTCGCCGCGGCGATCCGCGCCATCCGCACCGTGTACGTGGCGCCGGTGATCAACGACTACATCGTGGCCATCGTCGAGGGCACCCGGCTCCATCCGGACCTCCGGCTGGGCGCCAGCCCCCGCGCGTCCCTGCACCTCATGCGGGCGGCGCGCGTCGAGGCGGCGCTCGCCGGCCGCGACTACGTGATCCCGGAGGACGTGCGGACCCTGGCCGTCTCGGTGCTCGCGCACCGGGTGCTGCCGACGGTGGAGGCTCAGGTGTCGCGGCGGGACCCGGAGGGCATCGTCGGCGCCATCGTGGAGGCCACCTCGGCCCCGAACCGGGGCTGAGCGTTGCCGAAGCGGGGAACCCGGCTGACGGGCCGCGGCATCATGCTGCTGGTCCTCGGTGTCGCGGCCACCGTCGGCGCCGCCTACCTCGGCGAGCGTGACCTGCTGTGGCTCGCCCTGACGCTGGCGCTGCTGCCGCTGCTCGCGGCGGGCTACCTGGTGCTGGCGCGCCCGCGCGTCAGCCACGACCGGACCCTCACCCCCGCCACCATCCCCGTGGGCACCTCCACCCGTGCGGTCCTCCACGTGGCCAACCAGTCCCCGGCGCAGGCCAGCGCGCTGCGCTTCGTCGACGACGCCCCGGCCGTGCTCGGCGGAGGAGCCTCGTTCGTCATCGCCCGCGGCTTCGGCCGGTGGCGCCAAGCCGTCGGCTACACGGTCGAGGCGGACCTGCGGGGGCGCTTCGAGATCGGTCCCCTGCGCGGCACGGCCTCGGACCCGTTCGGCCTGGCCAGCCGCACGTTCACCGCCGCGGGCACCACCTCGCTGCTCCGGGTCACCCCCCGGGTGTGGCCGCTGGGCGAGCTCACCGGCGGCGCGGGGCTGGGCGCCGCGGGCGACGCCACCCCGCAGCGGATCGGGCAGGCCGGGCAGGACGACGTGCTGGTGCGTGAACACCGCCACGGCGACGACATGCGGCGCGTGCACTGGAAGATGAGCGCCAAGCAGGGTGACCTCATGGTGCGGCTCGAGGAGCACCCGTGGGACCCGTCGAGCACGCTGGTGGTGGACACCAGGCTCAGCGCCCACCTGGGCCACGGGCCGACGGGGAGCCTGGAGTGGGCGGTCTCGGCCGTCACCTCGATCGCCTCGCTGCTGGTGGAGGGCCGCTACCGGCTGGCGGTGGTGGCGCCGTCGGGCACCGTGTTCGAGTCCGGCCACGCCGTCGGGCACGGCGCCCAGCACGCGCTCATCGAGTCCATGACGGACCTAGCACCGTCGGAGGAGACCTGGCTGGGACGGGCCGTCACGGACACGGAGGCGCTCACCTCCGCGGCCTCCATCGTCGCCGCCACGGGCCTGCTGACCGCGGCGGACGCGGCGGCTCTGGTCGCGGCGGGCGGGCGGGCCAGGAGCCTGGTGGCGCTCGTGCCCGACGCGCGCGCCTGGGGCGCGGCCGACGACGAGCACGGCGACGCGTGCCGCATGATGCGCAACCACGGCTGGACGCTGGTGACCTACTCCCCCGGCGAGCCGGTGCCGGCGGTCTGGAAGCGGGTGTCGCGGTGAGGTTCAGCTACCACCCGTGGACCAGCGTCGTGGCCGCCGTCGCGGTCTGGCTGGGCCTGCTGCCGTTGGCCACGATGGTCACGGGCGTGCAGTACCTGGTCGAGACGGGGCTCGTGGTGGCCACCACCGGCCTCGTCGGCCTGGGGCTGGCCGCGCTGCGGCTACCGCGGGCGCTGGTGTTCCTGGCCCAGGTCGTCGCGGCGGGCGCGATGGTGTGGTGGCGCGCCCTCGCTCTGAGCGGGGCCGGGCTCGCCGAGCCGCTCACCACCATGCAGGCCCTGATCGCGGAGGGCGTGGTGACCATCCGCACGGGGGCGGCCCCCGTCGACCCCACCCCCGGGCTGCTGTGGCTCATCGTGCTGCTCACCGCGCTGCTGGCGCTCGTGGTAGAGCTGCTGGTCAACGTCCTGGAGCAGCCCGCCTGGACCATCGCGCCGCTCGCGCTGGCCTACGGCATCGCCGGCGTCACCCTCGTGGTGGACCTGTCGTTCGTCTACGTCCTGCCCGTCGTGCTGGGCTATCTCGCCGTGCTGCTGAGCGCCACCGGGCTGGCCGAGCAGCTGACCGGCAAGGCCTCACGCGTGGGCGCCTACCTGGTGTCGCGGACCCAGGTGGCCGTGGCGTTCGGGGCGGTCGCCGTGGCGCTCGCGCTGATCATCGCCCCGCTGATCCCGATGGGCCAGAAGCAGCCGTGGAACAACGACGGCCCCGACGGGCCGATCCAGCTGAGCGACCCGACGGTGCGCCTCGAGCAGGACCTGCGCCGCCCCGCCGACAGCCCGGTGCTCACCTACCGCACCAGCAACGACCAGCCCGCCTACATGCGCACCGTGGCGCTCCCGGAGCTCACGACGGACGGCGCACGGCTGCTGCCCATGAGGCTGTCCCGCTTCGGGATGGCCGGCGCCTACTCCTTCGCGGGCGAGCGGGTCGAGGTGGACGTGGCGATGGCCGGGGTGCCGTCGGAGTACCTCCCGGCGCCGTTCGCCGTAGAATCCCTCGACGCCGAGGGCACCTGGACGTTCGACCCGGCCACGATGAGCGTCGTGGCCTCCGGTCCCGACCGGGTGGAACAGACGGTGGACCTCAACTACTCCGTGGTCTCCGTGGTGCCCTCCCCGGCGCGGGAGGACATCGAGGCCGCCGGAGCCGGCAGCGGGGTGGACCCGGTGACGGCTGTGGTGCCGGACGGGTTGTCGCCGGGTGTCGCGGAGCTGTCCGCCGAGGTGGTGGCCGGCGCGGAGACCGCCGGGCAGAAGGCGCTGGCCATCCAGGAGTTCCTACGCTCGTCGGCGTTCGCCTACTCGCTGGACGCGCCGCCCTCCATCGCCACCGACGCCATCAGCTCCTTCCTCCTCGAGGCGCGGGCCGGCTACTGCGTGCACTTCGCCGCCGGCATGATCACCATGGCCCGCCTTGAGGGCATCCCCGCCCGCATGGCCGTCGGGTTTGCGCCAGGCACGAGGATCGAGGACGGCTCGTTCGAGGTCACTGCGCACGACGCCCACGCCTGGCCCGAACTGTTCCTCGACGGGTTGGGCTGGGTGCCGTTCGAGCCCACGCCTGCCTTCGACGGGCCACCCGAGTACACCGATCCGGCGGAGGTCCCGGCGACGAGCCCCACGCCGTCGGCCACGCCCAGTCCCTCCATGCCCACCGCTGCGCCATCGGTTCAGCCGTCGTCCGAGCCGGCACCCACGGCCACACCCACCTCCCCCGACGGCTCGGGCGACCAGGCCTGGCTCGGCTGGCTAGGGGCAGGCCTGGGGGTCGCGCTGCTGGCCGCGCCCGCCGTCGTCCGGCTGGTGCAGCGACGGTGGCGGCTTCGCGGGAGCCAGGAGGCCCGAGCGGCTGCGGCCTCCGCGTGGGCGGAGGTGGAGGCACTGTTCCGCGACTTCCGCCGGCCGTGGCCGGATGGTTCCCCCGTCCCGGTGGCGGAGGCGGCCGAGCTGCCGTCCAACGGGAGGGCGGCGCTGCGGGAGATCGCGCACACCGTCGAGGTCAGCCGGTTCTCCCGCGAGGCGGCGGACCCGGGGCGGCTGGCCGCCCAGGTGCGGGCGCTGCGGGCCGCCTTGTGGTCCGATTCCTCGGCGCTCGCGCGCGCCGCGGCCGTGCTCCTCCCGGCATCCCTCTGGCGCCTCCGTCGCTGACCCCGCCACCCATCCCGACCCTGCGTTGAGCCTGACACGGCTGTCGGTGGGATGGTTTGAGCCTGATTCGGGGATCGAGGCGCAGGAACCCCGATTTGATCGTTCCAAGCGCCGCGACATGGATTTCCGGCTCAAATGCGGTCGCTGCGCGGGCTACTCGGCGCGGCTGAGGCGTGGCGGGGTCACGACGGCGACGAGCGCGATCGCGACGACGACGAGCGTCGTGAGGACCTCGGGCTGGTCCAGGAGTGATGCGTGGGCGACCCAGTCGTAGGGCAGGACGCCGCGGAGGAGCGCCAGGAGAGCAGGTATGCCGATGGCCAGGGTGATGAGGAAGCCGAACGCGAGGCTGACGGTGTGCAGCAGCAGGGCAGGGGTGATGGGGGCTGCTTGTGGCGGCCAGGAGCGTCGGGCGCGTGCCGCGGTGCTGGCCGCGAGGATGGGCAGGAGCCCGAGGGTGGAGCCGATGAGGTAGTCGCTCCAGGTTCGGGATGGGGCCTCAAGCAGGGTCACGGCGAAGAGCGCGGCGCCCGTGGCGGCGAGGGCGGCGGACAGCCACCGGCTGGACCTGAAGGCGTTGAGCGCACTGAGGACGCCCGCGGCCGCGAGGAGGTAGTGCGGCGGGAGGAGGTAACCGTCGGAGTAGGGCGAGTAGGAGTAGGGCGAGTCGGGGTCGATGCGTGAGGTGAATGCGGCGATGGCTGCAGTCACAAGCATCCAGATCCCCAAGCCGAGGGCCGCAGGTGACCATCGTTGATCTGACATGGTCATGGCTCTGGTCCCTTCAGAGAGTCCGTCGACGGCGCGCCTGACGCCTGACGCCTGACGCCTGACGATACGCCCTCGCGCCACCACGGACGGGTGTTCACGCAGAGCACAGCCCCGCCAGGAACGCTCAGTTCCCGTCGGCATCCCCGACCACGCGACGATTGCGCGACCGCCACTTCGGGTCGGTTGACCCGGCGCATAGACTGGGCCACAGGTCGACAAGGGAGAACCAATGGCGCTTTCTGAGCAGGAACGCAAGCTGCTTGAGCAGCTGGAGGCGTCACTCATGGCCGAGGACCCGAAGCTCGCTGACACGCTGAGCGGATCGTCGACCATCCGCATCCACCGCCGCCGGGCGGCCATCGCAGGGCTGGGGTTCGTCGTCGGAGTCGTGGTGCTGCTCGTCGGCGTCCAGGTACACCCCGCGGTGAGCGTGCTCGGCTTCCTGCTCATGCTCGGCGCGGCCCTCATCGGCATCAACTCCTGGCGCCGGGTGGAATACGACGGCGGCCAGCCGAGTAGGCGCGGCCCGTCGGGTCCCCGGCCCGGCCCCTCGAACTCGTCGCAGGATTTCATGGACAAGCTGGAGGAGCGCTGGCGCCGCCGCCAGCAGGGCGATCTCTGAACCGCTGAGTCAACTCGCTGCGCGGCCCGCCTGGCGGGTCTTCGCAGCCAGCCACCGCAGGAGCCCCACGAGCTGATCCGGCTCGGCGCCCTCGTCCTCCGGGTGCCACTGCACGGCCACGACGGGTCGGTCCGGGTCCTCGATCCCCTCGATCACGCCGTCGTGCGTGGCCCACGCCGTGGCGCGCAGCCCCTCGCCCAACCGCTCGATGCCCTGATGGTGCGAGCTTCGTACCGTGAGCCGCGGGCCCGGCAGGGCTTCCGCCAACCGCGACTCAGCGGCCAAGTCGACGAGGTGCTCCCGCATCCCTCGCTCCCCCGCAGGCAGCCGGTGGGTGGCGGCGGTGGGCAGATGCGGCGACAGGTCGCCGCCGTAGGCCACGTTGATGAGCTGCATACCCCGGCAGATCCCGAGGAGGGGGCGACGGTCCGCCAGGCAGGCCTGAACGACGGCGATGGAGCGCCGGTCTGCCGTGGCGAGGTGGTCACCGGAGCCCGGGTACTCGTGCCGGCCCTTGTAGACGCGCGGGTCCACGTCGTGGCCGCCGAGCAGCACCACCGCGTCGGCGGCGGCCAGCGCCGCGTGCCACACGTGGTCCCCGCAATCCTGCAGACCGATGAGGGTCGTCTGCCACCCCTCCTCACCGGCCACCGCCACCGCCCGATCCGCCAGGGCCACGAGGAGTTCACCGAAGTGACCCGGCTCGTAGCGGGACGCGGGGGCGATGACGAGGAGCTTCATCTGTCCCATCGTGGCCGCCCACCGTTGCGAACGTGTATCAGGGATGGATCAGGCATGGATCAGTTCGCTCTCGCCGTGCCGGATCTGCCTGCCCTGGCGGGTGAGCCGGGCCCGCTGCACGGCGTGTGGGCCGAAGCGCAGCACCGCCTTGTCGATGGCCTCCTCCGCCTCCCCCCACCCGCGGGCCGGCTCATCCAGCGCCGGCTGCTCGTAGGTGGACGACTTCGGCACCAACTTCTCCATCCGCACCCCCACCCGGCGGATCCGGGCCCGCTGCAGGTTGAGCCGGGTGAACAGGCGCATCGCCTCGGCGTAGATGTCGTTGGTGCGGTCCGTGTGGGCGGCGATCGTGCCGGTGCGGGTGAGGGTGGTGAAGTCCGCGAACCGCACCGACAGCGTCACCGTGCGCCCCACCATGCCTTGGGCGCGCATCCGCGACGCGGTCCGGTCCGCCATCCGCAGGATCTCCGTGGCCACCACCGCCGCGTCGTCGGTGTCCTGCGCGAACGTCTCCTGCGAGCCGACGCTGTGCTCGGTCGGCTCCCGGGCCAGCACCGAGCGGTCGTCACGGCCCCAGGCCAGGTCGAACAGCAGCGCGCCCTGCCCGTCGCCCAGTGCACGCTGCAGGGTGGAGCGGGGGGTGTTGGCGATGTCGCGCACGGTGTTCAGGCCGAGCCGATGCAGGCGCGCCGCCGTCGCCTCCCCCACCCCCCAGATGGCCTCCACCGGCAGCGGGTGCAGGAACGCGATCACCTCCTCCTCGCGCACCCGCACGAGGCCGTCCGGCTTGGCCTCCTTCGAGCCCAGCTTGGCGATGAACTTGCTGGGACCGATCCCCATCGAGCACGGCACCCCCTGCTCGTCCATCACCTGGGCGCGGATCCGCTCCCCGATGGCCACCGGGTCCCCGCCGAGGCGGCGCAGCGCCGTGGTGAGGTCGATGAACGCCTCGTCGATGGAGGCCATCTCCACCTTGTCGGTCACCGTGTCGAAGATCTCCCGGATGCCGGCGGAGACCGCGGAGTAATGGTCGAAGTCCGGGTGGACCACCGACACCTGGGGGCACATCCGCCTGGCCCGGCTCGACGGCATGCCCGCGCCGATCCCGAAGCGGCGGGCCGGGTAGTTGGCCGACAGCACCACCCCGCGGGTGGAGCCGCCGACGAACATCGGCACCTCCCGCAGCTCCGGGTGCCGGGCCATCTCCACCGAGGCGTAGAACGCGTCCATGTCCACGTGCGCGATGACTCTCATCTCATCTCCCTGAGCTTCCCGGGCTGGAGTGCCACAGCTTGCGCGGGGCCTCGGCCGCGCCGGTGCCCGCCGGCTTGATGTCGGCGTAGGGCGACTGCCGGAACCCGCTGGCGTGCACCAGCACCCGACGGCGCCCCATGCCGCCCGCGCGGGTGTGCTCCTGCGGGTCTGGCGGGGGTTCGTCGTCCGTGGGCCCGCCCCGGCCCTCCGGCTGCGGGGCCGTGGGCGCGGGGGCGGGCGTGGGGGCTGGGTCCGCGTGCCACTCACCGACCAGGGAGTAGCCCACGGGCACCTCGTCGATGATGGCGGCCACCGCCGCGACCGCCTCGGCCTCCGTCGCCCCCTCGGCCAGGGCGGCGCGCCAGGCCTCGTCGAGGCGGCCGAGGTCCCAGCAGCCGGTGGCGCGGATGGACACCCCGCGCGGCCCGGTGCGGCGGACCTTGCCGCGCACCAGCACCATCCAGGAGGCGAACACCGTGGCCGCGTACGGGCCCTGCGCGTCCTCGAAGAAGGTGGCGTCCACCGGGCCGGTGGAGTCGTCCAGGGTGACGAAGATCACGCGCCGCCCGGAGCGCACCGGCGGCGTCTGCGTGGCCACCTTCACGCCCGCGACGAGGATCTCGGCCTGGTTGCGCTGCTGCAGCAGGGTGCGCGAGCTGGTGGCGCCGAGCGCCCGCAGCAGCGGCAGGTAGCGCTCCATGATGTGGTGGCTGACGTCCAGCCCGAGGATCTCCAGCTCCGCCTTCAGCCGCTGCTCGTCGTCCATCTCCGGCAGCCCGGTGACGGGCACGTCCGCCGTCGGCTCGGCCTCGCCGTCGCCGAAGTCCAGCGCCCCCTGCACAGCCTGCGGCGCGTGCCCCACCCGCTGCCGCTGCGCCCGGGCCAGCTCCCCGGGGTCCGCGCCGGCGGCGCTGCGACGGCGCCCCTTCGCCCGCGACACCGCCCGCTCGTCGGCCCGCCGCTCCCGGTGCAGGTCCGCCAGCGCCAGCAGCAGGTCCCGACGGGTCACCTGGCCGCGACGCTTGACCGGGGCGTGCCGCCCGATGCGGTAGAGGGCGTCGAACGCGCCGGCCAGGATCAGCCGTTCGACGACGGGCTCAGCCACCCGGGCGCGGGCCCAGAAGTCCGACAGCGACGCGTACGGCTGCCCGGCGACGATGCGCTCCATCTCCGCCTCGGCGATGCCCTTGACGTCCGCCAGCGAGAGGCGGATGCCCCAGCCGTCGACCTGCGGCAGCCCGTCCGCGGTGGGCGGGGCGCCCATGGCGAGGTGCTCCGGCAGCGCCATCGGCTCCTCCCCTGCCCCGCCGTCGGCCAGCGCCTCGGCGCGGTACTGGGCGGTGCTGCGGTTGACGTCCAGGCCCAGCACCGCGATGTTCATCCGCCGCGCCTCCTCCAGCAGCAGCCGCTTGGGGTACATGCCCGGGTCATGGGTGAGGATGCCGGCGAGGAAGTGCGCCGGGTAGTAGCGCTTCAGCCACGCCGACTGGTAGGTGGGCAGCGCGAACGCCGCGGCGTGCGCCTTGCAGAACCCGAACGAGGCGAACGAGACCAGGATCTCCCAGATCTGCTCGACCGTGTGCTCGTCGTAGCCACGGGCCAGGGCCTTGGGCCAGAGCCACTCCTTGACCTGCGCCTGGCCCTCCGTGTCCCCCAGCGCCCGGCGCACCTCGTCGCCCTGCGCCAGGGTGCAGCCGGTGGCGATGGAGATGATCTGGATGATCTGCTCGTGGAACACCACCACGCCCTGGGTCTGCTCGAGGGCGGGGATGAGGCTGGGGTGCAGGTACTCGGGCTCCGCCCAGCCCTGCCGCGCCTCGAGGAACGGGGTGATCATGTCCGACTTCACGGGGCCCGGCCGGAAGAGGGAGATGTCGACGATGAGGTCGTGGAAGGTCTCCGGGCCGAACTTGCCCACCAGCTCCCGTTGGCCGGGCGACTCGATCTGGAAGCAGCCGAGCGTGGCGCGGTGGGCGATCATGTCGTAGACCGCCGGGTCGTCGAAGGGGTCCAGGTCGTCGATCAGCGCGGGCGGGCCGGCGGGCGAGGTGCGCTGGATCTCGCCCAGCGCGTGCGACATGGCCGACTGCATCCGGATGCCGAGGACGTCCAGCTTGAGCAGGCCCAGGTCCTCCACGTCGTCCTTGTCGAACTGGCTCATGGGGTAGCCGCCGAAGCTGGCCTCCAGCGGGGTGCGCTGCCCGAGCGACGAGTCGCTGAGGATCACCCCGCAGGGGTGCAGCGCGATGTGCCGGGGCAGGCCGTCGAGGGATTCCACCAGCGAGAACAGCACGTCGAGGCGCTCCTCCCCCAGCCCGGCGGCGCGCAGCTCCGGCAGGTCGCGCAGCGCGGCGCGGGCGTCGCGGGCGCGGATGTGCGGGAAGGCCTTGGCCATGGCGTCCACCTCCACGGGAGGCAGGCTGAGCGCGGCCCCGACGTCGCGGACCGCGTGCCGCACCCGGTAGGTCTCGATCATGGCCACGCACGCCACGCGCTGCCCGCCGAAGGTGGCGAGGATCTTGTCGTAGACCTCGGTGCGGCGGGCCGATTCCACGTCGAGGTCGATGTCCGGCAGCGCCACCCGCAGCGGGGAGAGGAACCGCTCCATGATCAGGCCGTGCCGGATGGGGTCCACCCCGGAGACCCCGAGCGCGTAGTTGACCAGGCTGCCGGCGCCCGAGCCGCGGGCCGCGCAGCGGATGCCGAGGCCCCGGATGAGGCCCACGACGTCTGCCACCGTGAGGAAGTAGGACTCGAAGCCCAGCCGGCCGATCACCGACAGCTCGTCGTCGAGGCGGCCGGTGACCTCCGGGGTGAGGGCGCCGTAGCGCTGCGCCAGGCCCGCCTCACACCGGGCGCGCAGCACCGACGGCGCCAGCTCGACGGTGGTGCCGAGCGTCTCGAACTCGGGCAGCCGGATCTCCCCCAGGCCGATGTCTCCGATGGGGTCCAGCCGGCAGCGCTCGGCCAGGTGCCGGGTGGCGCGCAGCAGCGCCGCCCCGTCCGGCTCCCCCGCGAGGCGGGCGGCCTCGTCCGCCGCGGCCCGCATGCCCTCCTCCGGTTTCAGGTGTCCCTCCGCGTTGCGCCTGTCGATGGTGCGCACGTCCAGCGGGGCCAGCCGGCGGGCGGCGTCGAGCACGTCCGCGGTGGCGGCCTGCTCCCGCCGCGCCATCCGCACCGCGTTGGTGAGCACGACGGGGACCGCGAGCCGGCGCGCCAGCCGGATGGTGCCCGCGGCCTGGTGCGCCGACCCCGGCCCGCGGCCACCCGTCTGATGATTGGTGGCGGCCAGCACCAGCCCCGTGCCCAGCTCGGCGCGCCACCGTCGGACGGCGGCCTCCGCCAGGTCCGGGCGGTCCGCGGCGAGGGCCTCGCCCACCTCCGAGTCCGCGCCGAGCAGCACCACCGCGTCGCGCCCGGCGCAGTGCCGCACGATGAGCTCGAGCGAGACCGCGGGATCCCCGCGCTCTCCGGTGAGCTGGGCGGCGGTGATGAGTTCGCACAGGGTGGCCCACCCTGGCCTCGAGGTGGCCAGGACGACGGCGCGCGGGAGCCGCTCGTCGCGCAGCTGGCCGCCGCGGGCGGCGGTGGGGCGCCTGGTGGGGCGCCAGCCGTCCGGCCGGACCGCCAGGTCCACCCCGACGATGGGCGCGATCCCCGCCTTCAGGCAGGCCTTCGCGAACCGCACCGCCCCGTAGAGGCCGCCGCGGTCTGTGATGGCGAGCGCGTCCATGCCGTGGCGCACCGCCTCGGCCACGAGTTCGCCGGGGTGGGAGGCGCCGTACTGGAAGGAGTAGCCCGACGCCACCCGCAGGTGGACGAAGCTGTCCATCACGACGCCTTCGCGGCCGCCTGCCGCCGGCCCGTCTGCTGACGACCCACCGGCTCCCGACCCGCCTGCGGCCGTCCGGCCGCCTGCTCCCGGCGGCGCAGCCAGCGCGCCGTCTCGGCGAGGTACTGCTGCGAGTCGCGGACCAGGTCCGCGGCGTCGCGCTCGGTGACCAGCGCCTTGGCGCCCGCCTGCACGGCGCGCGCCTTGGGCGCCACCGCGGCGAAGAACCCGGCCCACTCCCCGAACTCCGGCGCAACCCGGTAGAGCAACGACCACACGTCCTGGCGGGGCCGCGTGCCCACGGGGGCCGCCGAGATGGCGGCGATGGCCACCTGTTCCGCCGAACGGTAGGCGGCCAGGTAGCGCTCCGTCGGCAGGTCCGCGTGCTCGGCCTCGGCGGCGAGGCGCCGGGCCTGGCTGAAATCGATCATCAGTCGAACACCGCCTGCAGCACCCAGTTGTCGGCATCGACGGTGCGCGCCAGCTCGTAGACGCCGCGGTGCCGCCCGTTTCCGGCCTCCACCCGCCACACCTCCCGCTCGCTGAGCAGGTCACCGCGCGTGGGCGGGGCCTCGGGGTGTTCGTCCCCGCCCCGGGCGGGGACGACCTCCTCGCCCCGCGCGGCGCGCACCTGACGGCCCGTCCACCATGGGGTGGCCTGGCTCCAGCGGCCCTGCACCTCCTTGACCAGAAGCAGCCGGTCACGCCAGATGAACTGGCGCGGCTCGTCGCTGAACAGCACATGGATGGGTTCGTGATAGGTGCGCATGGTGCCTCCCGGGGATCCGTCGTGATGCGTTCGATTCGACCCGGGAGCCCAGGACCCGGCTCAGGGGTCGAGGCTGAGCCGGGCCTGGGCGGCCCATACCGCGGCGGCCTGCTCAACCAGAGCTTCCCCGAACTAATCGAACAGGCGTGCGGTAGTAACTACTATATGCCCGGCCACCGACAGAACGTCAAGCCCCCTATCCTGGGCCGCATGCTCACGATCCGAGGCGGCACGCTGGCCGGCATGGCCTGCGCCGCGCGGCTGGCGAAACTGGGCCACGAGGTGCGTCTCGACCTGGCCGGCGGGCCGCTCGGGGGGCGCTGGGCGGCGGAGCGCGGGGCGCTGCCCCCCGTCGTCACGCTGCCCGCCACCTGGCGGGATCTGTTCAAGAAGACGGGCCGCCCGCTGGAGGCGGAGCTGTCCCGCGCGGGCCTGGCGCTGGTGGAGGCCCCGCCCGCCGTGCATCTGTTCGACGACGGCGCCGAGCTGGCGCTGCCCACCGAGCGCGGGCGGCAGTTCGCGGTGCTGAGCGCGCGGTACGGCGAGGGTGTCGCGGGGCAGTGGCGCGACCTCCTCGACTCCCTCGACGACGCCTGGCTGGCCGCGCGCAGGTTCGGGGTGGAGCGGCCGGACGCGCCCAGCACGGCGGAGGACCGGCGGGCGATGCTCCTGGACCGCACGCTCGCCGACGTCGCGGACCGGGCGGGGCACCCCCACCTGGCGCGGATCGTGCTGGACCTGGCGCCGGTGGCCGGCACGGGGTCGCGGCGGGCCCCCGGGCTGCTCGCCACCCGGCTGGTGGTGGAGCGCACGTTCGGGCGGTGGCAGGTGGTCGACGACGCCGGCCGCGCGCAGCCCGGCGGCCGGCTGATCGAGCTGCTCGCAGGGCGGCTGGCCACGCGTCGGGTGTCGGTCGTCGACGGGGTGGGAGCTGAGCCCACCGTCGCCTGCCTCCCCCGCCGCCCCCGATGGGGCAGGGCCGCGCCGGCGCCCGCCGTCGGACACGCGGAGAGCGGGTCGGGGGCCGAGGGCGCGGCGGAGACGGTGGACCACACCGGCCCGGCGCCGGTGCTGACCTGGCGGATCCCCGGCCGGGAGCTGACGTGGGACTACCGGCGGGCGCGCCGCGACATCGAATGGGGCGTGGAGCCGGGGTCCGCCCGGGCTGTGCTGCGGCGGGTGCCGGTGGTCGCGGGGACCCCGGCGGCGTCGTCATGCTCACCCGCGGGGCCGGAGCCGTGGGCGGAGCTGGCCGGCGCGGCGCTGGCGGTCTACGAGGTGCACGAGCGCCTCACCGGCGAGGACGCGCGTCCCACGAACCGAGCGCGGCGATAGGCCGGTCGATCGGTCGGGACCCGGGGCGTGGCGCTAGGCCGGTCGGATCAGGAGACGCGGCGGGTGAGGCGGCGGTCGTCGTTGACGTGGGCGTAGTAGATGCCGATGAGCACGCCGCCGCCGATGAAGTTGCCCAGGAGGGCTATGGCCACGTTGCCGATGGCCGGCCACACGTCGATGCCTGGCCCGAGGCCGACGATGGTGAACAGGACGGTGTTGGCCACCGAGTGCTCGAGGCCCAGGAACGCGAAGATGAACACCGACATCACCATGGTGAGCGCCATGGTGATGGAGTCCTTGAGGAAGCCGTTGTAGACCAGCAGCATGGCCACGTTGATCATGAGGTTGCAGAGGATGGCTCGGATGAACAGGTCCCCCACGCCGGACAGGGAGGACATGTAGCCGAGCTTGATCTCCACCGCGGCGAGCATCTTCTCCTCGACGTGACCCGCGGTCAGCGTCGAGTAGCGCGCGAACACGGCCAGCAGCAGCCCGCCCAGCGCGTTGCCGAGGAAGCACAGCCCCAGCAGCATGAGCCCGCGCAACTGCCCCATCTTGCGGTGATACACGGCGATGGAACTGACCATCATGTTGGAGGTGAGCAGCTCGGACTTGGTGTAGTAGATGAACACCAGCGCCCAGCCGAACACGAACGCGCCGACGGCCTTGCCGAGCCCGTAGCCGCCCTCGCCCAGCGAGTCGATGGAGTCGAAGACGGACAGCACCGTGAAGTAGGCCACGTAGAACAGCCCGATGAGGATCCCCGCCATGGCCGCCCGCTGCAGGTACTGCAGGGTGATCCGCCGCGACATCTCCGCCTTGGTGTCGGCGGCCTCCAGCACGGCGTCGATGAAGAAGTGTCCTGGGAACAGGCGCTGGCATGAAGGGTCCACGCGCCAAGTTTGACATGACTTAACCTGTCGCGAAAGGCCGGGAAGCGATATTCGATTGATCTTTTGTCAGAACAAATTCTGTGTGGGGATTCGCCGCCCACAGCCCACCCCACCCGACTGCCTTACCTCCCGACGCCTGCGCGCCCTCCCGACGCCTGCGTTACGTCCCGTCGCCTGCCTTACCTCCCGACGCCTGCCCTACCTCCCGACGCCTGCGTACGTCCCGACGCCTGCCTCCCCGCCTGCGCTACATCTCCCCGCCCGCGCTCCAGCACGGGCGCCCACAGCTGACGCAGGCGCCACCGCCTCCCACAGCGCGAACGCGCGTCACCCCCGGACCCCCGAACCGAGTAGGCTTGACTGTCTGTCTCAACCAGAGGATGCAAAGAAGTTGACTGAATCGCGCTCGGACCTCGACCATGAGATCGCCCTTGAGCAGGCGCACGTGGACAAGGTGTACGCCAACCTGTCCACCGCCACGGCCAGCGCGAAGTCCATGGCTCAGCAGGGACGCGAGATCTTCATGTCGGACCGCACCAACTTCCTCCGCGAGGAGGACAGCACCGCCCTGTTCGAGCGCGACGCCTTCGCCTACCAGGCCGCCCGCCGCCTCGCCATCCTCGACGCCGAGCACGAGGGCCTGGTCTTCGGCCGCATCGACCTGACCACCGACGAGGCCCGCTACATCGGCCGCATCGGGGTACGCGACGAGGAGTACGAACCGCTGGTCATCGACTGGCGCGCCCCCGCCGCGGAGCCGTTCTACCGCGCAACGCAGGCCGAGCCCATGGACGTGGTCCGCCGTCGGGTCCTGCGCTGCCGCGACGACCGCGTGATCGGCATCGAGGACGACCTCCTCGACGGCTCCGCCGAGTCCGCGCTGCCGATCTTCGGCGAGGGTGCGCTGATGGCGGCGCTCAGCCGCGCCCGCGGCCGCACCATGCGCGACATCGTGGCCACCATCCAGTCCGAACAGGACGAGGCCATCCGCGCCCCCTACCAGGGCGTCACCGTGATCGCCGGCGGCCCCGGCACGGGCAAGACGGTGGTGGCGCTCCACCGCGCCGCCTACCTCCTCTACACCAACCGTGCCCGCCTGGAGAAGGGCGGCGTGCTGGTGGTGGGGCCGTCGAACGTGTTCATGAACTACATCGAGCGCGTGCTGCCCAGCCTCGGCGAGGACTCGGTGACGCTGAAGGCCATCGGGGGTGTCGCGGGGGACGTGCTGGGGCTCACCAGCGAGCGGGTCGACGAGGCCGCGGCGGCCACCGTCAAGGGCAGCCTCACCATGCTGACCGTGCTGCGCCGCCTGGTCCGCACTCCGCTGATCGACCATCCCGAGGCGCTGCGCGTGCGGGTCACGGTCAAGGGCGAGGTGCTGGGCCTCGGCGCGCAGGAGCTGGCCCGCATCCGGGACCACGTCCTGGCCGGCACCAAGCTCAACCGCGGCCGCAAGCAGGCCACCGACCAGGTGGTGCACGCCCTCGTGCGCAAGTTCCCCGACGACGTGTCCATCGAACCCGCCGAGCTCGAGGGCCGCGTGCGGGACCACCCCAGCCTGGCCATGTTCCTGAACGCGTGGTGGCCCACCCTCACCGCGACCCGGGTGCTGGCCCGGCTGGCGGACCCCGCCGTCGTGGCCGCCGTCGCGCCGGAGCTGTCGGCAGCACAGCGGGAGGCCCTGGTGCACTCCTACGCGTGGCTGGCGGCCGACGACGACGAGCCGGAGATCGTGCGCGGCTGGTCCGTGGCGGACATCGCGCTGCTCGACGAGCTGATCGACGTGCTGGGCCCGGCCCCGGAGGACCCCGAGCCCGAGATGGACGTGTTCCTGGAGGGCGGGGACGTGCCGGAGGTGCTCAGCACCGCGGACCTGCTGCGCCACGAGCGGGTCATCGACCCGGACGACGACCCGCAGACCACCTACGCTCACATCCTCGTCGACGAGGGCCAGGACGTGACCCCCATGCAGTGGCGGATGCTACGCCGACGGGGCCCGCAGTCGTCGTGGACGATCGTCGGGGACCCGGCGCAAAGCTCGTACCCGCACCAGGACGAGACGTCGCGGGCGATGGCAGAGCTCGTGGGCCGCGGCCCCAGCCGCACCTTCACGCTCAGCACCAACTACCGCTCCCCCAGCGAGGTGTTCGCGCTCGCGTCGAAGGTGATCATGAAGGTGTTCCCCGACGCGGACCTGCCGAAGGCGGTGCGCTCGACGGGCGTCGAGCCGCTGCTGGCGCGCACGACGCGCGCGGGCCTGCACGACGAGCTGCGCGCTCAGCTGCTCGATCTGGCGGGGCAGGTGAGCGGGACGATCGGCGTGATCTGCCCGCCGTCGCTGATCCGCGACGTGCAGCTGTTCGTGATGCAGGACGTGCGGCTGCGGGAGTTCGAGAACCGGCTCATCGTGGTGACGGCGCTGCAGGCCAAGGGCCTGGAGTACGACGGCGTGGTGGTGGTGTCGCCGGACGGGATCGTCGCGGAGGCGCCGGGCGCGGAACGGGTGCTGTACGTGGCGCTGACGAGGGCGACGCAGCGGATGGTGACCCTCGACGTCGACACCTCGGATTGGCGCTCGCTCCTCGCGTAGCGAGTCGACCTCGCCTTCGGTGCGCCGTCTCGCATACGGTGGCGGTCCTCGCATACGGTGCGCGCCAACCGCCGCGCACTTCGCATACCGCACGGCACCCCAGAGCCCACTTCGCACACCGCACGGCACCCCAGAGCCCACTTCGCACACCGCACGGCACCCCAGCGCCCACTTCGCACACCGCAGGACGGGGGCGTGGCCTCTTCGCATACGGGGGGCCTCTTTGCATCCCGTATACGGGATGCAAAGAGCGCCAAGCTATGCGAAGACACCCCCGTCCAACCCCACGCTATGCGAAGAGACCCACGGTGTGCGAAGAGACCCACGGTGTGCGAAGAGACCCACGGTGTGCGAAGACATCGCGGCCGGCCCAGCCACGCTGCTTCTCCCCTGATCGGACGCCCCGACGGGGCGACCCCGGTTCAGCCGGCGGAGGTGGTGGCCTTCAGCTCGGCGAGCACCTCGCGGGTGGCCTTCGAGCGGTTCTGGGTGAAGAACTGCAGCCCGGGGGCACCGTCGGCGAGCAGCCCGCGACACATCCGCACAGCGGCGGCCAAGCCCACCCGTCGCACCTCCTCCTTCGACGAGCAGGCCCGCAGCTGGGCCACCAGAGCAGCGGGAAGGTCGCGGCCGGACAGGGCGGCGAACCGCTCGATCTGCGAGATCACCGTCAGCGGCATGATCCCCGGGATGATCGGCACCTCGCAGCCGAGGCCCCGCATCCGCGACACCAGTTCCCCGTAGCGCTCGCTCTCGAAGAACAGCTGCGTGATGGCGAACTCCGCCCCCGCCTCCACCTTGTCCAGCAGGATCTGCGCGTCGAGGTCCGGGTCGTTGCTGGTCTCGTGCGGGTTCGCGAACGCCGCGACACCTACGCAGAACTCGCCCTCAGACTTGACGAACTTCACCAGTTCGGTGGCGTTGGCCAACCCGTCGGGGTGCGCCGTCCACTCGCCCCCGCCGGGCATGTCGCCGCGGATGGCCAGGATGTTGGTCACGCCCGCCTCGCGGTACTCGGCCAGCGCCTCCGCCAGCTCCGCCTTCGACTGCCCCACGCACGTCAGGTGTCCCACCGTCAGCGGCCCGCCCGAGGCCGCGATCCGACGGGTGGCGCGGATGGTGCGGTCCCGCCGCGACCCGTTCGCCCCGTACGTCACCGACACGAACGACGGCTCCAGCGGCGTCAGCGCCTCGACGGCGGCCCACAGGATGGGCTCCTCGTCCTCGGACCTGGGCGGGAAGAACTCGAACGAGTAGAGGGGACCCTGGGCGGAGCGGAACAGCTCCCCCACGGTCCGCAGGCTCGAAGCGGTCACAGGCATGGGCCAACAATACGAGCCGGGCTACTAAGCTCGATCCGTGAGCCGTTCCCTGGACCCCTCCTCCCCGCTCGGGGCCCCCCTTCTGTCCGCGATCAGCGAAACCCTCGACGGTTACCTGGCCGCCCAGGAGCCCATGCTCACCGCCATCGGGGCCACCGCGCTGCTGGACGTGGCGCGGGAGGGCACCGCCGGCGGGAAGCGGCTGCGGCCCGCCTACTGCTACTGGTCCTACGTCGCCGCCGCGGGGCTGCCGGGCGACGACGCGCCGCTGCTCAAGGTGGCCTCCTCGCTGGACCTGCTGCACGTCAGCGCCCTGGTCCACGACGACCTCATCGACGCCGCGGACACCCGTCGCGGCCTCCCCGCCGCCCACAAGCGCTTCGAGCAGCTCCACGCGGCCCGACGGGGGCGCGGGTCGGAGGCGGAGTTCGGCACCTCGTCGGCCATCCTGCTGGGGGACCTGCTGCTGATGTGGAGCGTGGACCTCGTCGACTCCTCCGGCGCTCCGCACCTGGACCGCGCCCGCCCGCACCTCAGCGCCATGCGGGCCGAGGTGACGGCCGGGCAGTACCTGGATGTCGCGGCCCAGTACGGCGTGACAGGGGCGGTCACCGTCGCGGAGGAGCTGGACGTGGCGCAGCGGGTGCTGGAGTACAAGTCCGCCAGCTACTCCATCCGTCGGCCGGCGCAGATCGGGGCCGCGCTCGGCGGCGCCGACGACGCCCTGATCGACGCCCTCGGCGAGTTCGGCTCCATCATCGGGCGCGCGTTCCAGCTCCGCGACGACGTGCTCGGCGTCTACGGCGAGGCGTCCGTCACCGGGAAGCCCTACGGCGGCGACATCCGCGAGGGCAAGCGCACCGTCCTGGTCCTCACCGCCCTCGCGAACTCCGCCCCGGAGGCCGCCACCGAGCTCGAACAGCTCCTCGGCGCCCCCGGCCTCACCGACGACGACGTCACCCGCGCCGCCTCCCTCATCGACGCCTCCGGCGCCCGCGCACACGTGGAGGGCATCATCGACGACAGCCTCACCCGCGCCCTGAGCGTGCTGGACCGCGCGCGCCTCACCACCGACGGCCGCACCGCGCTGGGCGAGCTCGCCGCGCGAAGCGTGCAGCGTGAACACTGACGCCGAGCTCTCCGGCCTGACGGCCGCCGAGGTCTCCGCCCGCGTCGACGCAGGGCAGGTCAACACGCTGCCCGCCCGCTCCGGCCGCACCACGTGGGGCATCGTGCGCGCCAACGTGGTCACCCGCGTCAACGGCATCCTGTTCGTCCTGTTCGTCATCGTGCTCGCCACCGGCAGCCCGGCGCAGGGCGCGTTCGCGATGCTCATCGTGGCCAACTCGATCATCGGCATCGTGCAGGAGCTGCGGGCCAAGCGCACCCTGGACAACCTGGCGGTGGTGGGCGAGGCGCACCCCGTCGTCCTCCGCGACGGCGAGCGCCGCCAGATCACCCGCGACGACGTGGTGCTCGACGACCTGATCCTCATCTACCCGGGGGACCAGATCGTCGTGGACGGCTCTGTGGTGGCGGCCGACTACCTCGAGGTGGACGAGTCGATGCTCACCGGCGAGGCGGACCCGGTGGCCAAGGAGCCCGGCGACGGGGTGCTGTCGGGCGCCTTCGTCGTGTCCGGCTCCGGGGTCTACCGGGCGGAGAAGGTGGGCGCCGACGCCTACGCCGCCCAGCTCACCGCCCAGGCGGCGAAGTTCACGCTCGTGCACTCGGAGCTGCGCCAGGGCATCAACCAGATCCTGCGCTACGTGTCCTACCTGCTGGTGCCGGTGGGCGCGCTGACCATCTACGTGCAGTTCAGCCAGCCCGACACCACCTGGCAGGAGTCGGCCCTGCGGATGGTGGGGGCGTTGGTGCCGATGGTGCCCGAGGGGCTGGTGCTGCTCACGTCGATGGCGTTCGCGCTGGGCGTGATCCGGCTGGGCAGGCGGCGGTGCCTGGTGCAGGAGCTCCCGGCGATCGAGGGGCTGGCGCGGGTCAGCGTGGTGTGCGCGGACAAGACCGGCACGCTGACGCAGAACACCATGACGCTGGCCGAGATCATCGAGGTGGGCGGCGGTGACGGGGCCAGCGCCCGCGAGGTGCTCGCCCAGCTGGTGACCGCGGACCCCGCGCCCAACGCGTCGCTGCAGGCGGTCGCGGCCGCCGTCGGGATGGCGGAGCAGCCCTGGCTGGTGACCGCGCGGGCCCCGTTCACGTCGGCCAAGAAGTGGTCCGGGGCCACCTTCGACGGCGAGGGCTCCTGGGTGCTCGGCGCGCCGGACGTGCTGGCGGAGCCAGCCGCCGCCGCCCAGGCAGACCTGATCGCCGCCTCGGGGCGCCGGGTGCTTCTGCTGGGCCGGGCCGCCACGCCCGTCGACGACCCCTCGGCGCCGGGGCCGGTTGTTCCCGTCGCGCTCGTGGTGCTGGACCAGCTCACGCGCCCGGACGCGAGCGAGACCCTGGCCTACTTCCAGGAGCAGGGCGTGCGGGTCAAGGTGATCTCCGGGGACAACGCGGCCTCCGTCGGCGCGGTCACCCGCTCGCTGGGCGTCGACATCGGCGACCCGATCGACGCCCGCACCCTCCCCCCCGGCGGTTCCGAGGAACTGGCCGAGGTGGTGGACTCCAACGACGTGTTCGGCCGGGTCACGCCGGAGCAGAAGCGGCAGATGGTGGGGGCGCTGCAGAGCCGCGGCAACGCCGTCGCGATGACCGGCGACGGCGTCAACGACGTGCTGGCGCTCAAGGACGCCGACCTCGGCGTGGCCATGGGCTCCGGGGCCCCGGCCACCCGCGCCGTCGCGCAGATCGTGCTGCTCGACGACAGGTTCGCCACCCTGCCCTACGTGGTGGCCGAGGGCCGGCGGGTGATCGGCAACATCGAGCGCGTGGCGAAGCTGTTCCTCACCAAGACCATCTACGCGGTGGGGCTGGCGCTGGTCACCGGCCTGATGGGGCTGCCCAACCCGTTCCTGCCGCTGCAGATGACCATCGTCGGGTGGTTCACCATCGGCATCCCGGCGTTCCTGCTGAGCCTGGCGCCCAACCGGGAACGGGCGCGGCCAGGGTTCGTGCGCCGCACGCTGACGGTGGCGGTCCCGTGCGGGGTGATCGTGACGACGGTGTCCGTGGTCACCTACGTGCTGACCCGCGGGTTCGGGGAGGTCTCCGACGCGGTGCAGCACCAGGCGTCGACGGCGACGCTCATCGCGCTGATCATGACGGCCACCTGGGTGTTGGCCACCGTCGCGCGGCCGTACTACTGGTGGCGGGTGGGCCTGGTGGCGTTCGCGTACTCGTTCTACTTCCTGATCTTCGCGGTGCCGGTGTGGCACGACCTCCTGACCATCGACACGACGAACCCTGCGGCCCTCACGGTCGGCCTCGTGGCGGGGCTGGCCGGGATGGCGGCGGTGGAGGCTGCGTGGTGGATCACCGCGATGGTCCGCGGCGACTCCACCCGCCTGTGGGGGGCGCCGGTCAGGCCGTGAACGCGTCGTTGCCGTAGGCCTCGGCGCCGGGGTCCGAGACCCATGCGGCCCTCAATGCCGCGGCCAGTTCCTCGGTCACCGCGAACGGGTCGGACGCGCGGAACACCGCCGTCGACACCGCGACCCGGCGCGCCCCCGCCGCGGTGACCGAGGAGACGTTGCCGGGCTCGACCCCGCCGGCCGCGAACCACACCGGCCCCGCGGGCAGCGACATCGGCGGGTATCGTCGCGCCATCTCCTCCAAGGCGTCGGTGACCCGTCCGTCGTCGACGGCGGGCCCCACGAACGCGAAGCTGAACGGGTCCCCGTCCACCGCGTCCGCCTGGTCGGCGCCGTCGATGGAGCGGCCGAGCAGCGCGAACTCGTGCGGCCGGCGGAACCCGAAGGGGCGCCAGCCGGGCCGGCGGTAATAGACGACGTCGGCCTGGCAGGCCTCGCCCACGTCGTTGGAGTCCGTGGCGACGATGGTCTGCAGCCCGAACAGGCGCCTGCGGGCCACGTCGATCACGTGGGCGGCCTCCTCCACGCTGCGTTCCCCGCGGGTGAACAGCAGCAGGTCGGCGCCGTGGGCCGCGAAGTCCGCGGCCTCCGGTTCCGCGTGATCCGGCGGCACGACGAGGGCGAGCCGCGCCATGCGCAGGCGGGTCTTGAGTCCGACGAGGGCGGTCATGGCGCCAATCTATCCCGGCGTGGGGCGCCTTGTTCGGGCTTCGGAGGGGACTCGCCGCCGCGTCGAGGGTGGTTCGGCGCCGCGCCGCACTACACTCGGACTCCAAGACGGGCTCGTACGGCCTCTTCCCCGACCGTGCATGGAGTGGTATGAACAGCACTTTCGACCCGTTGGTCGGTCACGTGCTCGACGACCGCTACGAGATTGTGGCGAAGGTGGCGCGCGGTGGCATGGCCACGGTCTATCGCGCACGCGACCTGCGCCTGTCGCGCGCGGTTGCGGTCAAGGTGATGCGCAGCGACCTCGGCGAGGACGACGAATTCGCCGCCAAGTTCGACCGCGAGGCCCGCTCCGCCGCGGTGATCAGCCACCCCGCCGTCGTGAGCGTCTTCGATCAGGGCACCTCGCAGGGCCAGCCGTACATCGTGATGGAGTTCATCGACGGCGAGACGCTGCGCCGGGTGATCAGCCGGGAGGCGCCCCTGACCCCGGACCGGGCGCTGGAGATCTTCGAGCAGGTGGCCGCCGCACTGGCGTGCGCGCACGAGGCCGGGGTGGTGCACCGCGACATCAAGCCCGAGAACGTGATGATGACCACGCGCGGGCAGGTGAAGGTGGCCGACTTCGGGCTGGCCAGGCAGGTGGGCTCGCCGCAGATGACGGCCACCGGGGTGCTCGTCGGCACGGCCAGCTACCTGCCGCCGGAGCTCGTGACGCACGCGCGACCGGACGCCCGAAGCGACATCTACTCCGCCGGGGTGGTGCTGTTCGAGATGCTCACGGGCCGGAAGCCCCACACCGGCGAGAACAACTATCAGATCGCCTACCGGCACGTGAACGTCGACATCGAGAAGCCGTCGGAGCGGCTGTCGGAGATCGGGCACGGCTCGGACTGGCAGATTCCGGACTACGTGGACACCCTGGTGCTGGCGTGCGTGGCCCGGGATCCGCGGGCCCGCATCGCCGACGGCCGCGAGCTGCTGACCGCCGTGCGGCGGGTCCGGCACGAGCTGTCGCGCACCGGCGGATCGGACAACCCCGCGCTCGCCGCCGCGATCCTGCCCGCCAGCCCTCCTGAGGACGAGACGGCGCAGGTGTATCCGCGGACGGCGGACCGGCCCAGGCCCACGTCGCCCAACTCACCCGAGACCGTCGTCGTCCGGCGTGACGGTGGGTGGGTTGCTGGTGTCGCGGGGGGCGCTGGTGTCGCGGGGGGCGCTGGTGTCGCGGGGGGTGCGGGTTCTGGTGGTGCGGGTGGGGCCGGCGCTGGGGCCGGTGTCGGGAGCGGTGCCATGGCGACTGCGGGCGCGGCCGGCCGGCCGGGCATCTCGCAGCCCGGATCCTCACCCGTGTCGCCGCGTCCGCACCCGAGCCCCGGCCCGCGGAGCCACCGCACGCCCGTCTTCCCTCAGCTCCAGATCTCCCACTCCCCCGTGCACCGGCGCCGTCGCGGGGTGATCGCGGTGCTGCTCGTGGTGCTGCTGACCGCCGGCGCGGGCTTCGGGTCGTGGTGGTGGATGGCGGGGCGGTTCACCACCGTGCCGGCGATGACCAACCTCAACGCGGCGAAGGCCAGTGAGGCGGCCACGGCGAACTCCCTGGAGGTGGCCCAGAGCGAGGCCTACTCCGAGACGGTGCCGGCCGGCCTGGTGATCAGCACGGACCCGTCGGCGGGAGACCGGCTGCTGCGCGGCTCCACCGTCGCGATCGTGCTCTCGAAGGGGCCCGAGCGGTATCCGATGCCGGAGGTGGTCGGCGCCGCGCGCGAGGATGCGGAGAGGGCGATCACCGACGGACGGATGACGGTGGGCAACGTCACGGAGGCGTTCTCGGAGACGGCGCCCGTGGGGCAGGTGTTGACGGCGTCGCAGGAGGCGGGAGCACAGTTGAAGCCCGGCACGGTGATCGACCTGACGGTGTCGAAGGGCCCGGAGCCCATCCGCATCCCCGACTTCACCGGCGACACGGCCGACAAGGCGACCACCGAGCTGCAGAAACTCGGGTTCACGGTGACCGTAACGGAGGAGAACTCCGCGACGGTGGAGGCGGGCCGCGTGATCCGGCAGGACCCTAAGACCGGCAACGGCAAGCGCGGGGACACGATCACGATCGTCAAGTCCCTCGGCCCCGTCATGGTGCAGATCCCCGCGGTGCGGTTGAAGAGCACCGAGGAGGCGACGAAGATCCTCGAGGACCTGGACCTGAAGGTTGAGGTGCGGTTGTCGTCGGACTTCCCGATCGCGTTGAACATCGCCTCGGGGACGGATCCCGCCGAGGGCACGTCGGTCCCGGTGGGCTCGACGGTGGTCCTCTTCGTCGCCTGAGACCAGCCGACTCCACTCGGCCGAAGCTGCGCCGCGGAGGCGGGACGCCAGTGCGGCCCCTCACACTCAAGCGCGGCCAGGGTGACCGGCACACCGGGCACGATTCCGCGGAGCGTTCGCCCCGCCCCTCTCACGCGCTGAGGCTCGGCGCGCGGAAACGTGCCCGAATAGGCGCCCTCTGGCCAGCACCCTGAGCGTGCAGGCCGCCACTGGCGTCCGGCCTCCGCGGACCGAGGATGCACCCGGCGCCTCCCCCGTCCCCATTGCACCAAATACCGCTAGCGTGGTCCGGTGACCTACCCCCGCGGCGCCTGGCTCCCCGTCGCCGCGCTGCTGGCCGCCGCCGTCGCGTGGGGGTCCACGGTGGTGGTGACGAAGAGCGCCTTCGCGACCATGTCGCCGCTGGGGGTGGTCGCGCTGCGGCTCATCCTCACCGGCATCACACTGTCACTCCTCTTTCCGCGACACCTCCGCATGCCCGTCCGCGAGGCCGCCACCGGCGCCGGGCTGGGCCTCCTGCTCTTCGCCGGCCTCGCCACCCAGACGCTCGGGCTGCGGCTCATCGCGCCGTCGACCACCGGCTTCCTCACGGCCACCTATGTGGTCTTCACCGCCCTGATCACGGCGGTCTTCCTCCGTCAACGCCAGCCGTCCTCGACGTGGGCGGCGGTCGCGTTGACGGTGGTCGGCATCTCGGTGCTGGCCACCGGCCACGACGGCGACTCGAGCAACTTCGCCGTCGGGGCCTCGCTGACGCTGCTGAGCGCCGCCATCTACGCCGTCCACATCGTGCTGCTGGGTAGACTGGTGACCAGGCGCAACGTGATCCACCTCACCCTCGCGCAGGCCGCGGCGGGGACGGCGGCCAGCCTGGTCATGTGGGTGCTGCTGCGCGAACCCCTCCCCACCGATGCCGTCTCGTGGGGGCAGCTGCTGTACCTGGGGATCGTGTGCGGCGCCGTTGCTCTGCTGCTGCAGAGTTGGGGGCAGAGTCATGTCGCGGCCACGCCGGCGGCGGTGATCATGTGCACCGAGCCGCTCTGGGCGGCGGTGTTCGCGGTGGGCCTCGGATTCGAGCCGTTCACCACCACGATGCTGGCCGGCGGCTCCCTGGTGATGGGCGCCCTGCTGCTCGCGGTCCTCCCGCGTCGCGGCTCGACGATTCCTGAGGTCGACTCCGTCCACTGAACGGTGGCTCGCGCTGCAGATTCCTACCCATACAGCGGCATCTGCGTATATGCGCAGATGCCGCCGTATGGGTAGCACTCTGCAGGCGTCCACGCGAGGCCATCAGACCTCGACCCCCTGGTCCTGCCACAATCACCCCATGTCCGAGATTGCCTGGATCCTCATCGCCCTCGTCGCGCTGGTTGCCGCCGGAGGTGCCGTCTGGGGGATCCGGCGGCACCTGTACGTCAAGGAGCTCACCGGGCGCGGCTGGACGTTCGTCACCTCGCCGTCGATCGGGATCGCCTACGGGCTCAACGTGCCCCCGTTCGGCCTGGGGTTCGAGCGCGACGTCGACGACCAGATCCTCGGCCGCGCCT
>JAPUEL010000046.1:17512-21363 GCA_027492545.1 Propionibacteriaceae bacterium | reverse complement strand
CCGTTCGGCCTGGGGTTCGAGCGCGACGTCGACGACCAGATCCTCGGCCGCGCCTCCGACGGCACGGAGTTCTCCGCGTTCCGCTACCGGTGCTCGGAGTGGAAGTCGGGCGGGTACGTCGTCACCATGCCGCTCCCCCGCCCACTCGCGCCTGCCGAGGTGTATCAGACCGCCGGGCCTCGCCTGGAGCTCGGCCCCAGCACGTCGTCGGGCGCGGTGACGGCCGCGGCGGGCGACCCCGGCTACGCGCAGGCCCTCGTCGACGCCGCCGGCCCCGTTCTCACCGGGCCCTACCGGGTCACTGTCGACGGGAGCGCCCTCGTCCTCATCGACGCGCCGAAGCCGGCCGACGAGCTGGCGGCCGCCGTCGAGCAGCTCGCCGCGACACGCGCCCGCCTGCTGGACTCCCCCGCCGCGACATTCACAGCCCCGCCGCCCCCGCCGTCGCTCAGCTTCTATGGCCGGCCGGACTGGACCTACGTCCCCCGCGACGACTCCTACCTGGCGCTCCTGGAGCACACCGGCGGCGGTCACAACCACCGGGCGAGCGACATCATCTTCTCCGACAACGACGGGCTCCCCTTCCTGCGGCTCCGTCACGACTGGGACACCACCCACACCCGCACCGACGCGCAGGGCCGCACCCACACCGAGACCCGGCACCACCGCGAGGAGCTGTGCGAGTTCCGCACCACGTTCCCGTTCGGGGAGCTGTCGGTCAACTGGGGGCTGCTGGGCGGCGCGCAGAAGTTCGAGTGGGAGGAGTTCAACCGCCGCTTCAAGGTGCGCGCAGGCAACCCCCGGTTCGCCTCGGACGTGATGCACCAACGGCAGATGGAGTACCTGATGGGCTGCAGGGCACCGAAGTTCGCCGTCAGCGGGGACCGGATCATGGTGGGCGACGGCGGGGACTGGCATCCCGACGACATCGATCGCGCCTCGCGGTTCCTGCACGGCTTCTTCGCCCGCGTCCCGGACTTCGTGTGGCAGCAGCTGGGCGCGTGGCCGCGCCCCATCCCGGAACTGACCTACGACACGTGACCCCGCCGCCCCGGGCGTGGGGTGCCCTGGGGTGGGGGGTGAGTTGAGCAAATGGCAGGGTTCGCGGCGCGGGCCACGCTCAGTTCACGCGGGCGGCCCGCCGCGAACCCTGCCATTTGCTCAAACCCACCCCCACCCAACCCCAACACCCCAGGCGGACAGGCACGGGTCGGCAGGGGTGGCGCCAGGGCGGCGCCGATGAGGCCCCTGGGGGAAGGTGCCTCAGGCCGACGCCGCGGCCAGGGCGGCGCCGATGAGGGCACCCGCCTCGCGGCACTGCTCCTCCGTCACGTCCATGTGGGTCACGGCCCGCAGCGACGACGGCCCCAGCACGCTGATCCGCACGCCCTGCTCCGCCAGCCCCGCCGCGACACCGGGCGCCCCCTTCACGGGGATCATCACGATGTTGGTCTCCACCGAGGCCTCGTCGACCGCACCCGGGCACGCCTCGTTGATGGCCCTGGCAAGCGACGACGCCGCCCGATGGTCCTCGACGATCCGGTCCATGTTGTGCTCGACGGCATACAGCCCGGCCGCGGCGAGCAGCCCGGCCTGCCGCCACCCGGCGCCCAGCCGCTTGCGCTGCACGCGGGCCCGCGCCATCTCGTCGGCCGTGCCCACCAGGACCGAGCCGACGGGGGCGCCGAGCCCCTTGGACAGGCAGAACGAGACGGTGTCGAACAGCGACCCGTAGTCGCTGAGCGCGCGCCCCGTCACCGCGACAGCGTTGGCCAGCCGCGCCCCGTCGAGGTGCGTGGCCACCCCCAGCGCCCGCGCGCCCTCGCTGAGGGCGCTGAGCTCCTCGAAGGACTGCACCGTGCCGCCGCCGAAGTTGTGCGTGTCCTCCACCGCGACACAGGCGGTCTCCACCAGGTACGGCCGGCAGTTCACGGCCACCATGGCCAGGGCGTCGTCGGCCACCAGCCGCCCCGCCGTCGACCCCCAGGTGCGCATGGTTACCCCGTGCAGCGCCCCATGGGCGCCCATCTCGGCGCGCGCGATGTGAGCGTACGAGTCGCACAGCACCTCGCGCCCGGGCTCGGTGTGCAGCCAGACTCCCAGCAGGTTGGACAGGGAGCCGGTGGCGCAGAACAGCCCCGCCTCCTTGCCGAACAGGCCCGCCACGTGCGCCTCGAGGGCCGCGACGGAGGGGTCCTCGCCGTACACGTCGTCGCCGACGGGCGCTGCGGCCATGGCCGCGATCATCGCGGCGCTGGGCCGGGTGACTGTGTCGGAGCGGAGGTCGATCACAGCTCCCTGGCCATGTATTCCTGGACCGGGTTCACCCGCCTCAGCCGGTTGGAGCGCAGCCGCTGGGCGACGGTGAACGCCAGCTCCAGCGACTGGTTGCGGTTGAGCCGCGGGTCGCACACCGTCTCGTAGCGGTTGGCCAGGTCGTCCTCGACGAGGTTCATCACGCCGCCGACGCACTCGGTGACGTCGTCGCCGGTGAGCTCCACGTGCAGGCCGCCGGGCCAGGTGCCGAGCTGCTCGTGCACGTCGAAGAAGCCGTTGACCTCGTCGACGACGTCGGTGAAGGAGCGCGTTTTGTAGCCGTTGGCCGCCTCGAAGGTGTTGCCGTGCATGGGGTCGCACACCCAGGCCACCTTGCGGCCGCTGGCCTCGACGCCCGCGATCACGCCGGGCAGCACGTCGCGCACCTTCTTGGCACCCATCCGGGTGATGAAGGTGATCCGGCCGGGGATGCGGTCCGGGTCCAGCCGGTCCGCGAGGGCGATGGCCTGCTCGGCGGTGGTGGTGGGGCCGAGCTTGATGCCGAGCGGGTTCTGCACGCGGCGCAGCAGCTCCACGTGGGCGCCGTCGAGCTGGCGGGTGCGCTCGCCGATCCACAGGAAGTGGCCGGAGCAGGTGTAGAGCTCCTGGGAGCGGGAGTCGACGCGGGTGAGGGCGCGCTCGTACTCCAGGAGGAGCGCCTCGTGGGAGGCGTAGAAGTCGACGGTGTTGAGGGCCGAGTCGTGGACGCCGCAGGCCACCATGAAGGCCAGCGCCCGGTCGATCTCCGAGGCGAGCTCCTCGTACTCGGCCTCCACCTCGGAGTCGCGGACGAACTGCGCGTTCCAGGTGTGGACTCCGCGGAGGTCGGCGAAACCGCCCTTGACGAAGGCCCGCACCAGGTTGAGGGTGGCGGCCGACGAGTTGTAGACCTGCAGGAGCCGCTTCGGGTCGTGGGCGCGGTCCTCGGGGGTGAAGTCGAAGCCGTTGATGGCGTCGCCGCGGTAGGCCGGCAGCGACACACCACCACGCGTCTCGTCGTCCTTGGAGCGCGGCTTGGCGTACTGCCCGGCGATGCGCCCCACCT
Source organism: Propionibacteriaceae bacterium (assembly GCA_027492545.1). Taxonomy (GTDB): domain Bacteria; phylum Actinomycetota; class Actinomycetes; order Propionibacteriales; family Propionibacteriaceae; genus Arachnia. The sequence continues at coordinate 18,002 of JAPUEL010000046.1, read as the reverse complement.
TGACGACGGGGACCTGCGCGGCGTAGGTCATGACCACGGCCATGGACAGCTGGACCAGCAGCTTGGACTTGATGTTCTGTGCGGTGACGGCGTCGAAGGTCTCGGCGCAGTCGCCGCCCTGGAGGAGGAAGGCGCGCCCGGCGGCGACGTCGGCCATCTTGGCGCGCAGGTCGTCGCACTCGCCGGCGAACACCAGCGGGGGCAGCGACTCGAGCGCGTCGATGGTCTTGTCCAGGGCGGCCTGGTCCGGGTACGTGGGCTGCTGGACCATCGGCAGCGCGCGTAGTTCTTCCCGGGAGATGATGCTCGACATGCTCGGTAGGTTACTGCACCGCCCGCAATCGGCCCGTGCCGGGAACCGACGGTGGACTCCCGTCAGCCCCCGCCGTCGGGGTGGTGACGCGCTCTCTCCCGCGGGCCCTGGCCCGTGTCTTCGCATACCTTGCGGACGACGCCAGATCGCACTTCGCATACCTCCGGCGTCCTCGCA
>JAPUEL010000046.1:11946-17412 GCA_027492545.1 Propionibacteriaceae bacterium | reverse complement strand
ACGGTGTGCGAAGACCCAACCCCACGCACCCACGGTGTGCGAAGACCCAAGCCCCGCGCACCCACGGTGTGCGAAGACCCAAGCCCCGCGCACCCACGGTGTGCGAAGACCCAACCCCACGCACCCACGGTGTGCGAAGAACCCCACGGTGTGCGAAAAACCCCACCGTGTGCGAAGAACCCCACGGTGTGCGAAGACCCCAACCCCGAGCACCCACCGTGTGCGAGGACGCGCCACCTGGCATCGAGGCCGTCGCTGACGCGCCTCACGCTCACTAACCGGGGCCGGATGGCCCCGGGCCACGCAGAAGTGGATCCTGTGAGTCAGCCAGCTGCTAGGCCGAGGGGTCGTGCAGCCCCTGGTCGATGGCGTACAGCGTCAGCTCCACCCGGTTGTGGAGCTGCAGCTTCTTCAGCACGCTGGCCACGTGGTTCTGCACCGTGCGGTGCGACACGAACAGCTCGTCGGCGATCTCCCGGTAGGCCATGCCCTTCGCCACCCGTCGGAGCACCTCCACTTCGCGCGACGTCAGCGCCGGGCCCACATCGCTGGGGGACCTCGCCTCGCTCACCAGCCGTCGGAACTCCCCCAGCACCAGGCCGGCGAGCCCGGGCGTGAACACCGCGTCGCCGGCGGCGGTGCGGCGGACGCCGTCGATCAGCTCCTCCTTGGACGCCGACTTCACCAGATACCCCTTCGCGCCGGCCTTCATGGCCCGGAGTACGTCGTCGCGCTCCCCCGAGGCGGAGATGACGAGCACGGGCAGGTCGGGGAAGTCGCGCAGGAGGATCTCGATGCAGGTGGCGCCGTCGGGCTCGGGGATCTTCAGGTCCATCACGACGATGTCCGGCCGCGCCGCCCGCGCCCGCGTCACGCACTCCGTGCCGCTCTTGGCCACGGCCACGATGTCGAATCCCACCTCGGCGAGGTCCTCGCTGAGGGCGTCGATCCACATGGGGTGGTCGTCGACGATCATCACCCGCCGTCGCTCCGGCACCGCCGCCTGCGTCATCCCCGTCCTCCCTGCCCCGCCCCCAGCGGGATCCGCAGCTCCCATTCCGTGCCCGTGCCGGGGGCGGTCTTCAGCATCGCGGACCCGCCGAGCGTGCCCATCCGGCCGACGATCGACTCCTTGATGCCCATCCGTCCCGCCTCCGCTGCCTGCACCACCTCGTCGGGGGTGATGCCGACGCCGTTGTCGCGGACCCAGAGGATCACCTCGTCTGGGCGCTCCTGGTCCAGCAGGATCCAGGTGTGGACGTTATCGCCGGCGTGGGCCTCGACGTTCTTGAGGATTTCGGCGAGGACGGCCTCCACCTCGTCGCGCAGCTGGCGCGGCACCATGGCCCCGCCGGCCATGGTGGAGACGGTGGTGCGGGAGGACTCGTAGCGGTGGAGTGTCGCGGCGAGGTCCACCCGCTCGGTGTCCTCGACGGTGGCGATCTCGCGGTCCTGCAGGAGCACCCGCAGCTGCGCCTCGGACTCTCGCGCCAGCTCAGCCAGCAGCACCCCGCGACCCCCCAGCGTGGGCCCCTCCCGCTCCACCAGCGCCAGCACCTGGAGGGCTCCGTCGTGCACGATCCGCGAGAGGCGGGCCCGTTCGGCCAGCGCGCCGGCGCGGGCGCGCTCCTCCTCGCGCTCGGCGAGGGTGGCGCGGAACTGCTCGATCAGCACCCCGAGGCAGGCGATGAGGATGACGGTGACGAACGCGGCGCCGAGTCGCTGGAGCTCGAAGTGCGACGGCACCCCCAGCAGCGCGGCCGAGGTGACCAGCGCGAACCCGACGCCCCAGCGCGTGCCGAGGAAGATCGCCGCGTAGGCGGCGCACCCGCCGATCCAGTACCCAGCCAGCGACAGCGGCGCCCCTCCGGGCGGGACGGTGAGGGCGGTGACGAGGATGAGGGCCACCGTCACGCCGAGGTCCGCGACGTGCGCCGGCCAGGTGCGGTGGGTGGGCACGCGCAGCCGCCAGCTGATGAACACGTGCCAGGCGATCAGCACCGCCGTGGCCGCGACCACGCCCAGCGGCCGGTCCGTGTAGTGCACCACGAAGAACAGGTTGACGAACACCGCGTGCAGGCCGAGCAGCGAGCGCGCCACCACCGCGACGGCGTAGACGCGGCCGAGGAGGTCTGTGGGGTCGCGGAAGCCGATGCGCGTGGGGCGCAACCAGCTGAAGCTCGGCAGCCGCACGGTGAACTCACTCACCTGGTTGCTTCGCCTCCAACTGGGGCTTCTCACCGCCGCCGGGGCGGGGCACGACGAAGGCGTCGGAGCCGGTGTCGGTGAGGTCGCCGTGCTTGACGCGGGCGGCGTAGACGTCGGCGTACTCCTGGCCGGTGAGCTGCTGGATGGCGGCGAGCACCTCGTCGGTGACCCAGCGCAGGGCCTTGGTGTTGCCGGGCACGTGGGCGAACTCGGAGAAGTGCAGCGGCTTGCCGATGATGACGACGGGGCGCCTGGCCCACGGGATGCCGAGCGGGCCCTTGTGGGACTTGGTGCCGATGACGCCGACGGGGATCACCGGCACGTCGTTGGCCAGCGCGATGCGCGCCATGCCGGTCTTGCCCTTGTACAGGCGGCCGTCGGGCGAGCGGGTGCCCTCGGGGTAGATGGCGACGACGCGGCCCTCGGCCAGCACGTCGGAGATGGCGCCGAGGGCGTCGGCGCTGGCCCGCCCGCCGCTGCGGTCCATGGGCACCATCCCCACCACCGTGAGGAACCACGCCAACGCCTTGGCGCCGAGCCCGCCCTGGCCGGCGAAGAGTTCGGCCTTGGCGGGGAAGGTGAGGGGTCGCGGCATCATGGCCGGGACCACGAGGGAGTCGAGGGCGGCGATGTGGTTGCTGGCAAGGATGGCGCCGCCGGTGCGGGGGAAGTTCTCGGCCCCGATCACCTTGGCCCCGTAGCCGTACTTGACCAGGGGACGGGCGAGGAGGGTCTTGAAGAAGCGGTACCACATGCGCGGCAGTCTATGACAGCGGCCGGTCCCCCATTCGGGTTCGTCGGGTCGCTGCCCGGGCGCGATCCGGTTGCGGGTCCGACGCCTGCCCTCCGTCCCGCCGCGACCCGACCCGGCACAAAGCCTCAGCCACCTCTCGCGGCCAGCCGGGCGCCCCCCGTCGGGCCTATCCTCGGAGCATGTCCCTCTCGACGCTGTTCCCCCACCCCGCCGCGACATCAGTCTGGCCCGAGGCCCGCCCTCTCCACATCGGCGACGGCGACATCGGCGTGGTGATGAGCCACGGCTTCACCGGCTCGGTGGCCTCCATCCGGCCCTGGGCGGAGGCGCTCGCCACCCCCGCCGACGAATATCCCGGCGCCCGCGTCGTCGCCCCCCGCCTCCCGGGGCACGGCACCTCGTGGCAGGACATGGCGCGCACCCGCTGGTGGGACTGGTTCGGCGCGCTGGAGGACGCCTACCTCGAGCTGGCCGCCCAGCACAAGACGGTCTTCGTGGCAGGCCTCTCGATGGGCGGGGCGTTGGCCCTCCACCTGGCCGCCCGCCACACCGTCGCCGGGGTCCTGCTGGTGAACCCGGCGGTGGCGACGAGGGACTGGCGGATCAAGGCCGCGTCGAAGGTGCGCAGCTTCGTACCCGCGCAGAACGGCATCGCCTCCGACATCGCACTCCCGGGCGCGGTGGAGCCCGCCTACCCCAAGTTCTCCGTGATCAGCCTGGGCACCATGACCGACCTGTGGCGCGAGGCGCGCGCCGGCCTGCGGCGCATCGACGCGCCGGTGCTGCTGATGCGCTCCCCGCTGGACCACGTCGTCGACGACCTGTCCGCCGAGATCATCCGCCGAGAGATCCGCGACGTACGGTTCGCCTCGCTGGACCGCAGCTACCACGTGGCGACGTTGGATTATGACGCGGACGTCATCGTGGCGGAGTCGCGGCGCTTCATCTCCGCCGTCCACTGACTTCATCCCGCCCGCCGTCCCTTGTCAGCTTGCGTTCCATAGGCTTCGAGGCCGCTGCGCGGCTCCTCAGCCCGCGCACATGGCCCGTGCGCGGCAGCTCGGGCAGCGATGAGGGGCAAGCCGTCCCAGATCAGGGGCAACCCGTCCCAGCAGTCTTAACCGGTTAAAGCCGGGGAGGGATGGCGGCCGACCCCGCAACCCTCTCCAGGCGCACATGACACGAGGGCAACCCGCTCAGCGGATGGCCCTCGTGGAGGTTGTGTGGAACTCAGCCGACGACGCGGCGCACGCCCGTGATCGGCATCGAGTTCAGGCCGGCGACGTTGACGCCGCTGCGCGGGTTGGCCGCGTGGACGATCTTGCCGCCGCCGATGTACAGGGCCACGTGGCTGACGGGGCTGTAGTAGAACACCAGGTCACCGGGCTTGATCTCCGACAGCGACACCTTCCGCCCCGCGCCCGAGTACTGGGCCTTCGAGGACCGCGACAGCGTGATCCCCACCTGACGGTAGGCGTAGCTCGTGAGGCCGGAGCAGTCGAAGGTGTTGGGCCCGGAGGTGCCCCACACGTAGCGGCTGCCCACCTTGGCCATGGCGGCGTTGATGGCGCCCTGGACGCGGTCCGAGGTGTTGCCGTCGACGACGGGGGCCGCGGTCTCCGTCGGCTTCGAGGACGAGGACGACGACGTGGTCTCACGGTCGCGGCTGGGTCCGGCTGCGGCGGTGGCGCGTGCCTCTGCCGCGGCTTGGGCGGCTACGGCGGCGGCCTCGCGCTCGGCCTCGATGGCCGCGAGACGCTGGCGCTCCTCCTCGGAGAGGCGGTCGTAGACGCGCTGCGCCTCAGCCTCCTTGGCCTCGAACTCCTTGGCGAGCGCGGTCTTGGTCTCGACCTCCTTCTTGACGACGGCCTCGGTGGCCGCCGCGTCCTGACGGAGGGTGGCAAGCTTGGCCTGGTCCAGCTGGAGCTGCTGGACGCCGGCGTTGGCGCGGTCGAGCTCACTCTGGTAGGTGGCCAGGCCGCTGAGGAAGTTGTCCGAGTCTCCGCTGGTGAGCAGCTGCGCGGTGACGGAGAACGAGTCGTTGCGCATCTGGTGGGAGGCGACGTCGCCCATCTCGTCGGCGAGCGTGGCGACCTTCGTCTCCTGCGTCTGCAGGTCTGCGGTGATGGTCTTGAGCTTGGCCTCGGCCTGTTGGGCGCGGTCGTGGGCTTCGATCAGCTCCTGGTCCAGTGCCGAGGACTCCTGATGGATCCGGGCCAGTTCCTCGCGGGCCTTCTCGACGGCGGCCGGGTCAGCCTGGGCGGCGATGCCCATGGTGGCGACGAGGGCGGCAGCGGTGATGCCGGTAAGGAAGAGTCGGACTCGGTTCACGTGTACTCCAAGCGTTGGGCAAGTCTGAGAGAATCTTAAGCGCTGTTCAGCCTCTTCTCAAAATGTCCACGAAAGTTAGTGCCCTCGGTCCGCGGAGGATGCACCCTGCGGCGGCTGGTCGCTCTGTTGGTTGGTCTACCCACCCAGAAAGCGACCAGTCCCCACAGACCCCG
>JAPUEL010000046.1:0-11846 GCA_027492545.1 Propionibacteriaceae bacterium | reverse complement strand
GACCCTCAGGGAACGAGACAGACGTCCCGCGGTCGCTACGCGATCGCGGAACCCTCAGGGAACGAGACGGACATCCCCCAGCGGTACGAGATCGGAACTCAGGCAGCGAGACGGACGTCCCACAGCCGTACGCGATCGGAACCCTCCTAGAGCGAGACGCCCGCCCGCGACACCAGAGCGAACCCGACACCCCCCCACGGAACTGTCAGACCCCACCCCTACCGTCTTCCACATGCCCGAGATCTCCGCCGCCCAACCCTCGTTCGAGGACCTCGGGGTCCACCTCTCGCAGGTCACCTTCGTGGTGGTGGACCTCGAGACCACCGGCGGCGCGGCGGACTCGGAGATCACCGAGGTGGGCGCGGTGAAGGTGCAGGGCGGTCAGGTCATCGGCGAGTTCCAGACCCTGGTGCGCCCCTCGGCCCCCATCCCGGCGATGATCCAGGTCCTCACCGGCATCACCAACCAGATGGTGGCCACCGCTCCCCCGCCGTCGCAGGTGCTGCCCGCCTTCGCGGAGTTCGCCGCGGGCGCGGTGATCGTGGCGCACAACGCCCGCTTCGATACCGGCTTCCTCCGCCGCGGCTACGAGCAGCTCGGCCTCGCGTGGCCGCGCCCCACCGTCGTCGACACCGTCGCGCTGGCCCGCACCGCCCTCCTCCGCGACGAGGTGCCCAACTGCAAGCTCGCCACCCTGGCCCGCTACTTCCGCGCCGGCACGGAGCCCAACCACCGCGCCCTGAGCGACGCTCGCGCCACCGTCGACGTCCTCCACGGCCTGCTGGAGCGCGTGGGCAGCCTGGGCGTGCACACGCTGGAGGACCTCACCGAGTTCGCGCTGCAGGTCTCGCCGGACCGCCGGGCCAAGCGCACCTGGGCGGCGAAGGCCCCCGAGCGCGCCGGCGTCTACTTCTTCTTCACAGATTCCGTCACCGCCGACGGCGAGAAGAAGCGCGAGGTGCTCTACGTGGGCAAGTCCACCAACCTGCGCCGCCGGGTGCGCTCCTACTTCTCCGCTGCGGAGAAGCGCGGCCGGATCCACGAGATGGTCCGGGTGGCCACCGGCGTGGAGTTCGTCACCTGCGCCACGGACCTGGAGGCGGAGGTGCGGGAGCTGCGGATGATCGAGAGCCTGGCGCCGCGCTACAACCGGCGGTCGAAGAATCAGCGCAAGCTGAGCTGGTTGAAGCTCACCGACGAGGCGTTCCCGCGCCTGTCGATCGTCACCCAGGTCCGAGACGACGGCACCTACTTCGGCCCCTTCCGCAACCGCGAGGCGGCCGACGAGGCGGCCCTCACCCTCTACGACGCCTTCCGCCTGCGCCGCTGCACCACGCGCCTCTCCGCAAAGAAGCCCACGGCGTCGTGCGCGCTGGCGGAGATGGGCCGGTGCGTCGCGCCGTGCGAGCTGGGCGACGGCGCGGCCGAGTACCCTGCCATCGCGCAGGCCGTGTCAAGCAGTTGGCTGGGCGACGTGCGCCCGGTGCTCCGGAGCGTCCGGGTGCGGATGCGCAAGCTGGTGGCGCAGGAGCGGTTCGAGGAGGCGGGCACCATCTCGGACCGGCTGACCGCCTATTACCGCACCTCGCTGCGCTTCCACCGCCTCCGCTCGCTGGCGCTGTGCCGGCAGCTGGTGGCGGCCATCCCGTCGGCGCAGGGCTGGGACATCCACGTGATCCGCTACGGCAAGCTCGCCGCAGCCACGACGGCGCCGTCGGCCCGCGCCCGCGCGGCGGCAGAGGAGGCGGTGGCGACGGCGGAGACGGTGCTGCCCCCGCGGGGCGGCCTGCCGGCGGGCAGCGTCGAGGAGGCGGAGCGGATCGCGGCGTGGCTGGAACTGCCCGGGGTGCGGCTCATCGAGACCGACGGCGAGTGGGCCTGGCCCCTCCACGCGGGCCTGCCCGACGGCGCGCTCGCGGACGAGCTCCTCGGCCCGGCCCCGCCGCTGCCGTTGGAGGAGGACCCGGCCGAGAAGAGGGTCGCGGCCCTGCTGGCCTCCTGATCCCGATCCCTCGCAGCCCGGCCAAGGCGAGGGCGGCATGACATGGTCGGCCCCACTGTGGACCTGTCCCGGGGGACGTGGTGATGGCCGTGAACATGTGGGTCCGGAGGTTGTCGAGGGGTCCGAGGATCTGGGGCGACAAGGCTGAGCTTCAAGGCCGCGTCGCGGCTCCCCCGCCGCGACACAGGACTACGGTTGACTAGTGGCGACGGCGCCGACGGACCAGCCGCCCCGCCCCGCCCTCACGCCCGACAGAAGGGAATCATCATGCCTCTCGACCAGATCCTCGATCTCCCCACCGGCGTCCTCGTCCTGCTCGGCGTCGTCGTCGTCATCGAGCTGGCCCTCCTCGTCGTGGGCGTGGTCGCCTGGGTGCGCACGCCCGAGGGGCAGATGCCCAAGCCCAACAAGTGGGTGTGGCTGGTCCTCATCCTGTTCGTGCAGATCCTCGGCCCGATCACGTTCCTCCTGGTGCGGCGCAGCGAGGCCAGGTATGCGGCCGCCGCCGCGCAGCCGGAGGCCCTGCCGGGCGCCCGCCACGCCGCGATCCGCACCGCCGACGACACGGCAGACCTCCTCTACGGCCGCCGCGAGGAAGGTCAGTGAACGTCGTCCAGACCGACAACCTCACCAAGGTCTACGGCACCGTCCGCGCGCTCGACGGCGTCTCCCTGGCGGTGCCGGAGGGGTCGGTGTTCGGCTTCCTCGGCCCCAACGGTGCGGGCAAGACGACGATGCTGCGGATCCTGCTGGGTCTGGCGCGGCCGTCGTCCGGCTCCGCGGCCATCTTCGGTCGCGACACAACCACCGAGCGCGACGCCGTCCACGCCCGGGTCGGTTTCCTGCCGGATGTGCCCGGCTTCTACCCGTGGATGACCGGCGAGGAGTTCATGCGCTTCGCGGGCTCCCTCTTCGGCATCCCCAGGCAGCAGCTGGACCAGCGCACGGAGGCCCTCCTCGACATGGCGGGGCTGGCCGGCAACCGCAACCCGGTGGGCGGCTACTCCCGCGGCATGAAGCAGCGGCTCGGGATCGCGCAGGCGCTGATCAACGCCCCTGACCTGCTGATCCTCGACGAGCCCACGTCGGCCCTGGACCCGCTCGGGCGCGCTGACGTGCTGCAGATGATCGCCTCGCTGCGCGGCCGCACCACCGTTCTGTTCTCCAGCCACCTCCTCGGCGACGTGGAGCGGATCTGCGACCAGGTGGCCGTCCTGCATCACGGCCGGCTCGTCGTCCAGGGCTCCGTCGACGACATCCGCCGCTCGCACGGCGGCTCGACGACGGTGCGGATTGCGGTGACCGACGGGGTCGCGGCGCTGATCGCCGCCGTCGAGGCGGAGCCGTGGGCCGTGCGGCACACCCCCGTAGCGCGGGACGATCAGGCGATCGACGTGGTGGTCAGCGACCTCGATGCCGCCCGCCAGTCGCTCCCCGGGTTGATCACCGGCCTGGGGTTGGGGCTGCGTCGATTCGACGAGCTCGAGGTGTCGCTCGAGGAGGTCTTCGTGGACCTGGTGGGAGTGAACCGATGAGCCTGCGAGCCTTCCTGGCGAAGGACCTGCGCGAGATCGTGCGCACGTGGCGGATCTACGTGCTGCCCGGGATCCTGCTGTTCTCCGCGATCACCGGGCCGCCGACGGCCGCGTACACGGCCGAGCTGCTCTCCTCGCTGGGCGGCGACATCTTCGAAGGCCTCATGCCCGATCCCACCTGGGTGGACTCCTACGCCCAGTGGACCAAGAACCTCAGCCAGCTCGTGATCTTCGCCCTCATCATCATGCTGGGCAGCGCCATCTCGGGTGAGAAGCGCACGGGCACGGCGATCATGGTGCTGACCAAGCCGGTGTCGCGGGCGGGGTTCGTGCTGTCGAAGTTCGTCTCGACGGCGGCGCTGCTGGTGGGTTCGACGCTGGTCGCGATGCTGGTCACCTGGGGCGTGACCCTGATCTGGTTCTCCGACGCACCGATCGGCCCGCTACTGGCGGCGACGGCGGCGTGGTTGCTGTTCGCGCTGCTGCTGGTCGCGGTGGTGCTGCTGGGCTCAGCGGCGGTGGACTCGGGCGCCGGCGCGGCGGGCATCGGGCTGGGCTTCTTCTTCCTGCTGCTGCTCTCGGGCATCTGGGGTCCGATGCTCCGCTGGACGCCGGCAGGGATGATCAACGCCCCGGTGGCTCTCGGCGCCGACGCGGAGGTCGACCTCCTCTGGCCGGCGGTGACGACGGCGGTCCTGACCGTCGTCCTGGTGTGGGCGGCCGTGAAGGTCTTCGAGCACCGCGAGCTCTGACCCGCCCCGCAGCTGACCCCGCACTCGCCGCCGCTGCCTGACCCCCCTCCCGCGCCCCGCCCCGTGTTGACCTCCTCCCCGCGCGCCACCACTTGTGCACGACACGCCGTCTCAACCCACCGTCGGCGCCCTATACGCATACGAGGGCCCACTGCCCCGGCGTTTCGTGCCCACGGAGCGGGGCGCGCGGCGGGAGGCCACGCACCTCCTGCACCCGGGGGCTGCAAGAATGAGGGCGCTCAGCCCATCGACGAAGGCCTCACGTGACCCAGCGACGCGACACCACCAGGACACCGCATGGTGGCCGGTGACTCCGCCGGCGCCGAGTCCCGGCGCCAGCTCGCCCTCGCCGACGCCCACGAGAAGGCCGCCGCCGAGGCCCGCGCTGCGGCGGGCCGCTTCGGGATAGCGGAGACCACCGAGCGTCAGACGGCGCGCACCCTCGCTCCCCTCTCCGGGCTCGGCTACTTCCTCCTTCCCGACCGGCGCTGGCCCGGCACCCGGCACTCCCAGGTCGATCTGGTCGTCGTCGGCCCCGGCGGGGTCTTCATCGTCGACACCAAGGCCTGGAAGGAGGTCGGCATCGACAACGGCCGGGTCCTGCGAGGCGAAGACGACGTCACCGACGAACTCCTCATGCTCAACGACCTGGTCGACGTCACCCAGGCCGACCTCGCCGAGGTCGGCCTAGCCCCCGGGGAGGTCCGCTCCCTCGTCGTCATGGCCGGACGCGGCGGCCTCGACGCCACCGTCAGCGGGATCCGCATCGTCGGAGAGAGGGACGCCCTCCGCGCCATCGCGGCCCACGGCACCCGCCTGACGCCCACGCAGGTCGACACCGTCCTATCCCGCGCCCTCAGCCTCTTCCCTCAGGCCTCTGCCCCGGCGCCGGTCAGCGTGACCATCCCCGCGCCCGTTGTCCCGGCGGCCACCCCCGTCACCACGCCCCCAGCACAGCCGGCCCAGCAGGACGCGCTCCTCAGCCCTGAGGAGGTCAACGACGCCCTCCTCGCGGGCATCCTCGCCCAGCCCATCGAGGAGTGGATGTCGTTCCTCCATCCGCAGCAGGCGAAGCTCGTCCGCCGCTCTTTCCCCGGCCCATCGCGCATCCGCGGACCGGCCGGCACCGGCAAGACAGTCGTGGGGCTCCATCGCGCTGCACACCTGGCACGCAACAAGCCCGGCCGCATCCTGGTCACCACGTATGTCCGCACCTTGCCCGACGTCCTCGGCGAACTGCTGCGACGGCTGGCACCGGAAGCCGTCGCGCGGGTCGACTTCGTCGGCACGCACGCCTTCGCGCGCAGGGTGCTGCGGGAGCGTGGGGTTCCTCACCGCATCGAGCCAGCCAAGTCCCGTGAGGCCTTCGATGCCGCGTGGCACCGCGTCGGTGCCACGTCGGTGCTCGGCAGCATGCAGGACCGCCGCTACTGGGAGGAGGAGATCGAGCACGTGCTCAAGGGCCGGGGCATCACCCGGTTCGAGGACTATGCCGATCTCGCGCGCACGGGGCGGCGCCGCACCCTGCAGTTGTCGGGGCGTGAGGCCGTCTGGCGGCTGCACGAGGCCTACGACGCCGAGCTGCGCCGCCGCGGGATCATCGACTACGCGGATCTGATCCTCCTGGCCGAGGCCGAGCTCCGCCGGGAGCCCATGGGCGGGGCGTACTCGGCGGTCATCGTCGACGAGGCCCAGGACCTGTCCTGCGCCATGATCCGCATGCTGCATCTGCTGGTCGGCAATGAGCCGGACGGGTTCACGCTGATCGGCGACGGCCAGCAGTCGATCTACCCCGGCGGATACACCCTCGGCGAGGCCGGGATCTCGGTCGCGGGTCGCGGCGTCGTGTTGGACATCAACTACCGCAACACTGCTCAGATCGTGAACTTCGCTCAGCGCCTCGTGGCCGGCGACGAGTACGCCGACATCGAGGGCGTCCTCGCCCGGGGCGACGTGCCGTCGAGTGTTCCCCGTGCCGGGGCGGACCCGGTCATCGCGCGCTGCAGCAGCCGCCGCGAACTCAACTCGGCGCTGGTCGAGCGCATCCATCGCGTGACGACGGAGATCGGCACCACCGTCGGCGACGTGGCCGTGCTGTGCATCTCGCGGTGGGCCGCCCGTGACGCGTCCCGCGCCTTGGAGGAGGCCGGCATACCCGTGGTCGACCTGGAGAAGTACGACGGCGTCCCCATCGAGGCGGTGAAGGTGGGCACCATCAAGCGCGCCAAGGGCCTGGAGTTCAAGCAGGTCCTCATCCCGGACATCCGCCGCGAGCACACCATCACGGACCCGCCGGCCGACGACGGTGCCCGCGAGCGTTGGGACCTCACCCGCCGCGAGCTGTACGTGGCCATGACGAGGGCCCGCGACGGCCTGTGGGTCGGCATCTCCAGCTGACAGGTGAGCCGGTCATCGCTTCGGGCGCTAGACGCCAGAGCGACAGCTCCCTACCGCTCGCCGTGAGGCTTCGAGGGCACTTCGCGCCACCTCAGCCGGCGGGGAGAAGGCGCGGCGCCGGAACTGTGCCGCGGGCTGCCCGCCGTCAGCGGTCCGCGAAGACGGTATAGGTGTCCGCCATGAGGTCCTCCACCGTGACCTCGAAGGGGCCGTCGTTGTAGATCGCGAAGCCCATGTCGTACACCAGAGTCCTGCCGGGCATCACCATCACGAACGGGTCCCCGATCGACTGGTCGACGTCGTAGATCACCGACGCGGCACGGTTTCCGGTGGTGGCGGAGATGAAGAGGTCGGCGGTGTCCAGGGGCTCGGAGCCGCGATTCTCCACCGTCACCTTCACCAGCACGTACGCGTCGTACCCCGTCGCGACCTCCGCGTACTCACTCGGCGTGAACTCGACCGGGGCGTCGACGGTGACGAACTCGTCGACCGCCAGCTCGACCTTGATGCCGAACGGGTGACCCACGTAGTTCCCGTCCTCGTCGAACCCCTCCTCAACGCCGGGCACGTCCGTGGCCTCGGCCGACGACGAAGGCCCCGCCCCCGGGGCCGCAGTGACGGTGACCGTGGCCACCGGCATCGAAATGGCTCCGCCGTCGATGGGGGCCACCACGCTCATGAAGACGAGCACGGCGAGCGCGAGGATTGCGAACATCGGGACACTTTCTGGTCAACAGCAAGGCGCGCTGGACTACCAGCGGGCGTGCTCAACATAGCCGGTCCAGCTGGGCGGAGATCAGGGAGCCATCTACAGAAGCGACTCCACCCATCCGCGTCCGACGGCGGCGGCTTGCTCATGTTTTGGCTCCACTTGGAGTAAGCGCTCGGCGATCACTGCCGCGTCGACGAGTCCGGCGTCGTGGAGTGCCCTGACGAAGTTCAGGTCCTTCTCCCGGTGGGCGCACAGCTTCGCCACGCACAGGTCTTCCTTGTCCAGGCACCAGCCGATGAACTGAGGCCGCCCCGACGGCGCTGCGGTGTTCACGTTCTGCACGCGAACCAACCGGTCCCGCCATCCCTGTGGCAAGACCGCCGTCTGAAGGTCGACCCCGTCGATGCTGAAACCGTGCTGCTCCTCAAACGGGGACCACTCCCCGGCGATCCCCTCGATCAGGTCAGCCAACTCGGCGGTGTCCAGGTTGCTGTCGGCGATCGGCAACACGTCGACCTCGACCGACATGGTGGCCTCGGCCGGCAGCTCATCCTCCCGATAGCTCCCGAGGATCGCCTGCGAGCCCACGATGATCACCGCAGGGTGACCGATGATCTGACACGCCGCCCGAATCGCGTGCTCCAGTTGGTCGCGTCTCATCGCCCCACCGTCTCGAGCACCTGCAACCGCTCCGCCTGCGACATCAAGCCACCCAGGGGGGACATTTCCCGCATCTGAACCGAGTCCGTATCCAGGCCGGTCATCACCCGCCGGAGTCCGGGAACGTCACGCTGCTCCAACATCTGCTGCCATCGGTCCAAGTTCGACAGATGCGGTTCGCCTTGGACGGCATTCCGCAGCCGCTCGAGATTCCGATTTACCGTCGGCATCCAGTCGTCCAGGACGGTCGGGTCAAGATGAGTCGCCAACTGCCGGTGTAGACGCCAACTCCGCAGATGGGAACGGTCCAGCTCCACCCGGACCGGGCGTCGCACCACCTCCAGCCGGTAGCCCAGGCACGACAGCAGTCGATCAAGCATCTCGTCGCTCATCTCGATGCGCCCCGACAGGAACTGACTGATGCTCGGCTGTCGCACGCCGGTGAGCCGCGATAGCTCCGACTGCGACACATGCGTCTCAGCCATCACTTCGCGCAGGACCTCCCGACCGCTCATGTCGTCGACTATAGCACCGCATACTATGGGAACTCGCCGAGTCCTCGAACCGCGCGCGACGAACGCGAAACGCCCGCCGGCTTCAGCCGGCGGGCGTCCCAGACAGTTCAGGTCAGGCGACCGTCACCGAGTTGATCACAACCGGCTCGGCCGGCTTGTCGCCGAACGTGGTCTTGGTGGTGGCGATGGAGTCGACCACCTTCTGGCTCTCGGCATCCTTGACCTCACCGAAGATGGTGTGGCGGCGGTTCAGGTGCGGGGTGGGGCCCACGGTGATGAAGAACTGCGAGCCGTTGGTGCCGGGGCCGGCGTTGGCCATGGCCAGCAGGTAGGGCTTGTTGAAGCTGAGCTCCGGGTGGAACTCGTCGCCGAACTGGTAGCCCGGCCCGCCGCGACCGTCGCCTCGGGGGCAGCCGCCCTGGATCATGAAGCCGTCGATGACGCGGTGGAAGGTGAGGCCGTCGTAGAAGTTGCCGGTGGTCTTCTCTCCGGTGCCGGCGTCGACGTATTCCTTGGTGCCGGTGGCGAGGCCGACGAAGTTCTCGACGGTCTTCGGCGCATGGTCGGGGAAGAGCTCGATGACGATGTCACCGTGGTTCGTGTGGAGCGTAGCGGTGCTCACGCGTGTCCTTTCGTTGCCTTCTGGGTCTGGTCCAGTGTGTCAGAGGAGGTCAAGGGGGTCACTCGGCCGGCGGGAGCTGGGCCTCGATGTCGGCCACGAACTGGGCCACCTCGTCGATCCCGCTGACGGGCCCGCCGGCGATCATGCCGTCGGCCCCGAGCAGGACCGCCGCCGCCTTCCCGGTGGCGCCGAGGGCCTTGGCGCCCAGCCCCATGTAGTCGTAGACGGCGTTCCTCTCCACCTCGGGCGGGAACGTGCCCGGGACCGAGGGACGGATCGACGGCATGAGCCGCACCTGGAGCACGGGCAGCCGGCTCTGGAACTCCTCCACGCGGGCGATGGCCTCGCGGGCCGGCGCGCACAGGCAGTCGATGGTGACCAGCAGCTGCGCCTGCTGGGCGGCGAGCTGGCGCAGGGTGACGGGTTCGCCGTCGGGGCGCAGCAGCACGGCGTCGGGGATGGGGGCGCGCACGTAGTCCTCCAGGCCGTCGTCCTCCTCCTCGACGACGGCGGGCGCCTCGGGCTCCTCCACCACCGCCTCGGCCGCGCCGGCCTCCAGGACGGGGCGCAGGATGAGCTCGCGCACCTTCGCCTCGCCCGTGGCCGGCGAGCCCACCACCGCACCGGAGGCGTCCAGCTCCACCGCCCCCGGCGTGTAGGGGCCGACGAGGGCGTTGGCCACGTTGGAGGCGTAGTCCTCGTGAAGGAGGGTGAGCTCCTTCCACTTCGGGTCGTCCAGCGAGTGGCCGGAGGGGCGGACGGGGATGACGGTGCGGCCGGGCACCTGGGCGAGCCACTCCGGCAGCTGGGCGAGCACCCGCTCGCAGCCGCCGCAGCCGGCCATCACGAACAGCAGCACCACGCCGCGATGCTCGTGGGCCAGGGCGCTCAGCCGCACGGACTTCTCGCTGGCCACCTCCCGGAGGGCGAGGCGGGGCGCGAACCCGAGGGGCTGCCCCTCCCCCGCAGCCTCGACGGCGGGGCCCCGCCCCAGCGACAGCATCAGCGCGGCGGCGCTCAACGCCGCCATGGCCACCCAGCCCCAGCCGCCGCCCTCGAGGCTGTAGATGTCCACGCCGACGATCACGGCCATGAAGCCGAGCACGGCCAACAGGAGGATGAGCAGGTTGCGGGCCAGGGTGCGCTGCGACACGTCGTGTGAGCCCAGCGCCCCGAAGCAGTTGCAGCGCACGGGCTCCTCGAAGCGCAGCGCGCGGGCGATGACTACGGTGTAGGCCGCGAACAGCGCCACCGACGCGGCCGCCCCGGCCACCAGCACCCACCCGGACCCCAGCACCAGCACCGCGGCCAGCAGCAGCTCCGCGAAGGGCAGCAGCACGGGCGCGGGCGAGCGGCCCAGCCATCCGGGCAGCCGGAGGGCGGCGAAGGCGTCGCGGGTCTCCTGCTTGGCGCGCAGCTTCGCCACCCCGGAGACGGCCAGCAGGACGGCACACGTCAGGTTCCCCAGCACCAGATAACTCACGGGCCCGATTATTGCCTACTCCGCTGGACGAGCCGCTCACCACCACCGCTGGCTGAGGTGCCGCAAAGCGGCCTCGAAGCCGATGAAACGCAACCTCTTCCGCCGACCAGACCACGCAATCCCTCAACCCCTGTTGCATGAACCCCACAAGCGGGTAGCGTAGAAACTGCTCGATTACGAGCCACAACCAAGGAGGTACTTGTGAGGAAGTCACAAGAGTTGAAGAAGGCCGCCGCGGATTCCGCTTCCGCCGCCGCCGAGTACGGTCAGCACGCCCTCAAGGAAGGCATCGAGCGCGCCCAGTTCCTGCTGGACGAGGCCCGCCATCAGGCCGGCCCCATCCTGCACGACGCGAAGGTGCGCTCGGCAGACTTCGCATCCCGCACGCTGGACGATCTCGAGCCCGTCATCAAGGACGCCCTCGACAAGGTGACCCCCGCCGTCGACGCCGCCCGCGAGAAGGTGGAGGACGACCTGCTGCCCAAGCTCCAGGACGCCCTGCACGCCGCGGCCGGTCACGCCGTCGTCGTCGAGGCCGGCAAGCGCGGAACCGCAGCCATGGCTGCCCTCAAGGGCGAGCTCGAGCTCCCACCGAAGAAGAGCAAGTGGAAGAGCTTCGGCAAGTTCCTGGCCATCACCGCGATCGTCGCAGGAGCCGTGGCCGCGGTCCGCCACTTCCTGGCCCCCAAGGACGACGGCTGGACGGCACACGAGCCGTCGAAGGCGTACGTCAACAACAACGACACCTTCTCCACCGCCGCCAAGTTCGCCGCCGACAGCGCCCCGGAACCTGAGGTCGACGAGGTGGTCCTGCCGGCCGATGAGGTTGAGGACCAGACCGACATGACCTCCGAGGGCGCCCCGCCCACCGGTCACGACTACGTGGCCCCGCAGGACATCGGCGAGGACGAGGCCCCGGCCTACCACGACGGTGGAGAGCCGGAGCCTGTGGAGGAGCCGGGTGTCGCGGCCACCGAGTCCGCCTACGGTGAGGGCGCCTACGTGGGCTCCGAGCCCCCGGAGGGCTACACCATCAAGGGCAACGAGCGGTCGAAGAAGTACCACATCGAGGGCAGCGGCGGCTACGACCGCACCATCGCCGAGGTGTGGTTCAACTCCGAGGACGCGGCCAAGGCCGCCGGCTTCACGAAGGCCCAGCGGTAGTCAC
>JAPUEL010000045.1 GCA_027492545.1 Propionibacteriaceae bacterium | reverse complement strand
CAAGCAGATGGCGCTCAACCGCAATACCGCTGGCGCTCAGAAGACCGAATACTCAGCTCTGTCGCCTCGTTCGCCACCGCCTGCGGTGAGAGACTGATCATCGCCCACACGATCACGGCGATGGCGGTGGCGGTGCTCAGGGTGCGGCTCATTCAGGAACTCCTCTGGGTGGATGACCGCCCCATCCTGACCCACCGCCAGGGACCCAAATCGCCAAGATCCCGGTTCTGAAGAGCTTCTTGAGAAGACCTTGATCAAGTCTGTACCTAGCCGCCGAAAAGCCCCGCAGAAGTGCCCAGATCTGTGGGCTCTCGGGTCACCGCGTCACCGACGACACCGGCGGCGTGGGGGTTCTCTGGCGCTCGCCGATCGCCCCAGGTCACGGCTGGAGGAACCTCTGCCCGGCCGCCATCGGACACCCGCCACAGGGACGATGCATTGGAGGTTCAGGATGAGAGCGGGCCCAGCCGGATCAGTGCTCCGCGTGGTCGCCCTCGGCTCCGGTGGCGTAGTCGGGGACGCTGATGATGCTGGTGGCGGGCCCGGGGGCCGGCGGTTCGGGGCTGTAGCTGATGCCGTTGGGCTTGTCACCAACCTGCAAAGTCCCGACGGTCTCGTCGGTCGACAAGTCCATCACGGAGACGGTGTCGTCGTAGAGGTTCGTCACCCACGCTCGCTGACCCGTCGGTTCGATGACGACCCCGTGCGGGCCACTCCCTGCGGGAATGGTGGCCTCCACCGTCATGGCGCCCGGGTCGATCACTGAGACCGTACTGCCCGGGGCATCCTCGGTACCCTGGTCAGCCGACAGCAGACGGGTCCCGTCAGCCGTCAGGTACAGCTGGACCGGCGGCGACGGAACCGACACCGCCCCCGTGACCCTCTTCTCAACGAGGTCGACCTTCACCACTGAACTAGTGGTCATCTTCGTTAGTTCGTCGGGGGTCATGCGGCGTGGCGGTGTTCGGCGTGTGGGTCGTGGTCGTTGAGTCGTTTGAGGAAGTTGTTGAGGTCGTGGCGGGTGTAGGTCCAGTCGAAGGGCTGGGCGGTGGTGTTGTACCTGTGTTGGAAGGCCAGGATTCGGGTGGCGAGTTCGTCGAGGTCTTCGAAGTCGGCGGGGCTGATGGCTTTTCGTTGCAGGATCGAGAAGTAGATCTCGACCTGGTTGAGCCAGGAGGCATGCACGGGGAGGTGGACCAGGGTGGCGGTGGGCCAGGCGTGGTCCATCCGCTCGACGGATCGCCAGCCGTGGTGGGAGGAGCCGTTGTCGACGACCCAGAACACGCGGCGGGCCGAGGCGTAGGGTTCGCTTGTCATCACGTGGTTGACCAGGGTCATGAACGGGTCGATGCCGGTCTTGGGGGCGATGGTTCCGATCACGTGGGCGCGGTGGACGTCGTAGGCGGCGAAGTAGGCCAGGGTGCCGCCGCGGCGGTACTCGAACTCGACCCTGCGGGTCCTGCCGGGGCCGGTGGGTAGTCCTGGGTGGCGGCGTTGCAGGGCTTGTAGCTGTGACTTTTCGTCGGCGCTGATCACGTACTCGTCGGCTCCGAGTGCTGCGCCTTCCCAGTGTCGGTCGTAGAGGTCGAGGACCCGGGCGGCTTTGGGGGCGAAGTCGGGATCGCGGGGGAAGATCCAGGACCGGTGCTGCCAGGGTTTGATCGCATCGTTGGCCAGCCAGCGCCGGACCGTGCTCGGGCTGATCGCCTCGACCATGCCCTGGGTCGCGGCTTCGGCGGCCAGTTCGGCGCTGGACCAGCGCGCCAACGGCGCCTGGCTGTGGGCCGGTGGGGTGCAGGCCAGCGCCTTGATCTGGGCGACCTGGACCCGGGTGAACAGTGGCGGTCGCCCCGATCGGGGCAGGTCCTTCAACCCTGCCAGGCCGTGTTCGGCGTAGCGTTTGCGCCACTTGCGGACCGTGTCGACATGCACGTGGAGGTCGGCGGCGATCGTGGCGTTCGGGTGAGCCTGGGCAGCAGCCAGGACGATACGGGCACGGATGACCTGGCGGTGCTCGCCACGGGCGGAGGTGGCTCGACGGGTCAAGACGGTGAGGTCGGCGGCGGTGGGCACGATGACAAACGGGGAAGACGTCACCATGGCTTCCTTTGTCCCCCTGAGTGGCGACTCGGCGGTGGCGACACGCCGCAGGAACCCCGCGGCGGGTCCACGATGGGGTCATGGTAAAGATCCCGGAATCGACGAAGGACTCGCTGGAGTACCGGCTGGCCGCCCGAGCCCGGGAACACTGGCCCGCCCTGGGCCGCGTCACAGTCCGTTTCCGGGCGGGGTTCGCCTACGTCGACGGTGTCCTCCCTGACGGGGAGATCCTCAAGCTGTGCCGGCTGCGCTACGTCGGCTACGCCAACCAGTGGCGTTTCGCGATCTACCGGGCCAGCCACGACGACTACGAGGACTCATTCCTGCCCACCGGCGCCATGGCCGGCCCCGCCGAAGACGCTCTCGACACCGCCTGCGGTCTCTACCTCGGCGACCCCACCGCCTGGACCTAAACCCCCGACGAACTAACGAAGATGACCACTAGACCCGACCAGACTGACGTAGGCATACCGCCCGTCGGGTGCCAGGGCAACCTGTGGAGGGGAGTCCCCGACAGCGATCGTCGCGGTGACCTCATACGTGCTCGTGCTGACCACATCGACAGTGCCGGCCGTCGTGTTGGCCACGACAACCGTCGTCCCGTCCGGAGCGGGACGGAGGCCATGCGGCCCCGCGCTGAGGTCAACGGTGGACCGAAGCTCCAGCGATGCGGCGTCATAGACGCTGAGCGTGTCATCCCCCGAGTTGGTGACATACACCTGCTCACCATCAGGACTGACAACCACATGCGCAGGGCTCGCTCCGGTGGGAGCGGTGCCCAACAGCTCGTAGGTGGCGGCGTCCAGCGCCACAAGGGCGTTGGCATGACCACTGACAGCCCAGACCGTGCTCCCATCAGGGCTCACCTGAACATTGTGAGGGCTCTCGATCCCGCTGATAGTGGTCACCACCGCACCGGTGGCCGCGTCGATGGCCGACAGCGAATCGCCATCCTCGTTGGCGACCCACACCGTCCCCCTGATCCCCGTCGGCCCCTGAGACTCCTTGCCCTCCTCAATGGCAGCGCCCTCATCGTTCTGCGTCGCGGCGGCACTGCTCGACGGCGCAGCCGAACCGGTAACGGGTGAATTCTGCCCACAGGCCGTTAGCGTCAACGCGGGAGTGGTCACCAGGACGGTGAGGAACAGGGAGCGGCGCAGACCGCCGTGTCGAACGAGCACGGACTTTCTCCTAAGAACATGTAGAAACGTGACACCACTATGACGCCCCAGTCGTGTGCGTTCGATGCTCATCCGGTCAAGGTTCCGTCAAGACCATCGCCCCCCAGGAGTCTGTGTGAAGCGCTCTGGCGATCCCGGATCTGCGCGCGGAGGCCATCAGGCCTGACCTCGCGGATCCCGTATTACATCGGATTATCCAGAGAATCCGATGTAATGGAGGGGAGGCCCGTTTGATGGATCTCGCGCATTGCGGCGAGGTTGGGTCGACGATCGACGAGATCGACGTCACGGACTGCCGTTCGCCAGGTTCTACCGTTCAGTCGCCGGACCTACCTGGCGGCGCCCTTCAGGGATCCTGAGGTCTGGCCGGCGGGGTCGTACACGGTGCAGATGATCTCGCGGTCGGCAAGTTCGTCCCAGCCCTGCTCGGTGGGGGTGAGGGGGAAGATGTCGAGCGTCGAGACGTCGTAGGCCATACCGACGAATGACTCGAACTCGTTCAGGCACGTCTCCTCGACTGCGGCATCGATCGCTGCTTGGCCGGGGAACTCGCCGTCGGGCATCAGGAATGAGTGGTAGACCTCATTGTCGTGTGGCTCCGCGCACGGCACGGCCGGCACATCAGAGATCTCCTCATCTGTGGTGTCGTTGAAGCAGTCACCGAGCCGCAGCGAGAAGACGTCGGCAGTGCCGGCTTCCGTGACCTCCTGGGAGTCGTCGTCGCGGGTCGCAGATCCGGAGCAGCCGGCAAGGCCGGTCAGGAGGATGGCACCGGCGAGGAGCGTGGGCAGGCGCCGGGTGACTGAGCGAGAGATAGGCATGGGTTTCCTGATTCTTCCAAGCGGCGTGGTGCAGCAGAGTTCGCGATGCCAGAGGCAGGCTACACCGAGGAGCCAGCCACAAGGGAGCACTGCCGTGGCCAGCTGTGCGGGAAGATGGGTGATCCCGTCGTCTACAGCGCTGCCTAGACAACTGACCGATAAGCTGCATTATGTCATTTGTCTCGGACATGAGGTGTGCCGAGGGCTCCCCTGGGGTCTTGACAGGTTGCTTCCGGACGATGACAGTGGGCAGATGCCGGATGACAGCGCCACGCGCCCCACCGCCGTCCCCGTCGAGGAGTTCCTGGCCACCGTCGCGGAGCGGCGTCGTGACGAATCGGCCAAGCTCATCCAGGTGATGAACGAGATCACCGGAGAGCCGCCGGTGATGTGGGGCCCCAGCATCATCGGCTTCGGCTCGCAGCACTATCGGTACGACACTGGCCGCGAGGGAGACATGCCACGGCTGGCGTTCAGTCCCCGCAAGGCGAACCTCACCATTTACTTCGAGGGCTTCGACCGCTACGGCCAGCACCTGGCCAAGCTGGGCAAACACAAGACGGGTGTGTCGTGCCTCTACCTCACGAAGCTCACCGACGCCGACCCCGCCGTCCTCAGGGACATGCTCCAGACGTCGTACGCGCAGAGCGGGGCGCCGACAGGAAAGGTCAGCACCGTCGACGAGTACGTGGCGGCAGTCCCCCCAGCCTCCCGCCCGATGTTCGACGAGCTGAGGCAGTTGATTCGGGGCGAACTCCCCCATGCCGACGAGGTGTTGAGCTACGGCATCGTCGGCTACAAGACGGTCAAGGGACGGGCCAGAGTCTTCGTCTCGGGTTGGAAGGACCATGTGGCCGTCTATCCCGTGCCTGCCGATCCTGCGCTGCGGACGGAGCTCGAGCCGTACGTCCGGGGCAAGGGCACGCTGTGGTTCCCACTGACCGAGCCCCTCCCCCGTGACCTGATCGTGCGGGTCGTGGCTGCGCTCGTGGGGATCGACACTCCTCCCGCGAGGACGGTGTCCTGATCATGAGCGAAGCCGCGCCACCGGCGCTTGCACCGCTTCCTGACGAGGACTTCCGGCGCATTCTTTGCGTCGTTGCGCACCCCGACGATGTCGAGTACGGGTTGTCCGCCTGCGTGCACCGGTGGGTCGCCCAGGGTGCCGAGGTTGCCTACCTGCTGCTGACGTCAGGAGAGGCGGGGATGCAGCGTCCGCCGGCTGAAGTGGGTCCGCTGCGCGCCCTTGAACAGCGCGCCGCGTGCGACGAGGTGGGCGTCGCCGACCTGCAGATACTCGACCATCCAGACGGCATGCTGGTCTACTCCCTCCCCCTCCGCCGCGACGTGGCCCGGGCGATTCGCACCTTCAAGCCGGATGTCGTGGTGACGAGTTCGTGGGATGTGGAGGTGGGTTGGGGCCTCAATCAGGCCGATCACCGAGTCGCCGGACTGGTCACGCTGGACGCCGTCCGCGACGCGGACAACACCTGGGTTCATCCGGAGCTGGCGGCCGACGAGGGGCTCGCGAAATGGGGCACCACGTGGTTCCTGGTGGCCGGCGACAACTCCCCCACGCATGGCGCGGTCCTCACCCGAGCCAACGTCGACGCCGGCGTGCGCTCCCTGGAGGCACACGGCGCCTATCTGGCCGACATCCCTGGGCATCCCGCCCCGCGGGACTTCATCCCCGGGATGCTCGGCGCGCAGGGCCGTGCGATGGGCGCCGAGTTCGCCTGCCTCTTCCGCGCCCACCGGCTCATCGGGCAGGACGGCTGATCCGGCTCAGCCGTGCACATGGGTCGGCTGGGGTGTTGACCGTTTCCGTCACGCGGTCAGGCGTCGTCGCCTAGTTTTGATTCAGGCGTGTATCTCGCCGCCGATCTCTGACAGGAGTTGCCGATGTTCGATTACGACGAGTTGCTGTCCACCCTTCCGATCGACCAGTTGGCCCAGCGCGTCGGCGCGAGCCCGGAGGATGTGGAGGCCGCCACCCGCAACGCGCTCCCCGCGCTCCTCATGGGCATGGGGGCCAACACCCAGGATCCGGCCGGAGAGGCATCGCTGGCCTCGGCGATCGGACAGCACGACCCACGCCTCGTCCAAGGTGGCGTGAACCTCGACGAGGTTGACGAGCAGGACGGCGCCAAGATCGCCCATCACGTCTTCGGTGACAACGAGGAGCAGGTGGTCAACCAGCTCGGCGGACTCGGAGGCGGCAACGCGCTCATCCAGAAGCTGCTCCCCATCCTCGCTCCCATCGTGATGTCGTGGTTGGCGGGAAAGCTGATGGGTGCTGACGAGCGCCAGGGCCAGCCCCGCCAGTCGCCCTCATCCGGGGGCGGCGGCCTCGGCGACATCCTTGGTCAGATCCTCGGCGGCGGCGCGGCCGCCCCCCAGGCCCAGCAGCAGCCCGAGCCGACCTCACAGCCGCAGTTCCGGGTGCCCACCGGCCAGGCCGACGACGGCACCCTCAGGATGCCGGAGCCTGAGGCACAACAGCGCCAGTCCCAGCCCCAGCAGCAGTCGCTGCCAGGCGGGCTCGGCGGCGGGATCCTGGGCGACATCCTGGGCGGACTGCTCGGCGGCGGCCGCCGCTAGCTGGCCGCGGGTCGGGATCGCCTGCAAGGTGACGGGCTCGGCTGACTGCGCGCCGAGCCCGTCATCCACCGCCTGCGTACGGGTCGCGCGGCCGCAGGATCACTCGAATGGCGTCGGGTCCCCCGCGCCCACGCGGGCGATCACGGGCTCGTCGCCGCTCAGGTCCACCACCGTGGTGGGCTCAACGCCGCAGTCGCCCGAGTCGAGCACCGCATCGATCTGGTGATCCAGAAGCTCCTTGATGCTCCATCCGTCGGTCAGCGATTCATCGTGACCGGGCAACATCAGGGTCGACGAGACCAACGGCGCCCCGACGGCGTCCAACAACGCAAGGGTGGTGCGGTGATCGGGGATGCGCACCCCGACGGTGCGCTTCTTCGGGTGCAGCATCATCTTCGGCACCTCGCGGGATGCCTTGAGGATGAACGTGTACGGGCCCGGGGTGGCCGCCTTCACCGCGCGGAACACCCAGTTGTCCATCTCGACGTAGGCGCCGAGCTTGGCGAACGAATCAACCACCAGGGTGAAGTGGTGTTTGTCGTCGAGGTGGCGGATCCGGCGGATCCGCTCGATGCCCTCTGCGTTGCCGAGCGTGCATCCCAGGGCGAAGCACGAGTCCGTGGGATAGGCGATCAGCCCGTCGTCGCCCAGGATCCTGGCGACCTGCGCCAGGCTCCTGGGCTGCGGGTTGTCGGGGTGAACGTCGAAGTACTGGGCCATGGGCCCAGGCTACCCAGCGTCAGAGCACCGCCGCCGAGATGGCCGCCACCTCACCGTCGCTGAGCTTGAGGTTCATGGCTGCCGCCGAATCCTGGATGGACTCCGGCCGCGAGGCACCGGGGATCACGATCACGTGCTCACCGAGGGCAAGCTCCCAGGCGAGGGTGACTTGCTGCGGCGACACCCCGTGGGCGGAGGCGATCTCCGCGAGGACCGGGAAGCGGCTCCCCACGGCAGTGGCCCCGCCGCCGGTGCCGCCGAGCGGAGACCACGGAAGGAAGGCGATTCCCCGCTCGGCGCAGAAGTCCAGCTCGACCTTGCTCGTGTGGTTGAACCTCGGCGAGAACTCGTTCTGCACGGCCGCCAGCTCGCCGAGGCCCAGGACGTCGACCGCGATCTGGATCTCCTCGACGTTGGCGTTCGAGATGCCGATCTCGGAGATCAGCCCCTCCGCCTTGAACGCGGCGAAGGTCTCCATGACCGAGGCGTAGACGCGGCTGCGGTCCGGCCTGTGGAGGTAGAAGAGGTCGAGCTTGTCCACCCCGAGCACCAGGAGCGCGGCTTCGAGACGCCCGCGAAGATAGTCGGGCGCCGAATCCCTACCCCAGCGCTCCCCCTCGGAACGGGTGATGCCGGCCTTGGTGGCAACGACGACGTTGCTCGTGTCCCCGTTGTAGCTGCGCAGGGCCTTGGCGACGATGCGCTCGTTGTGCCCCATCGAGTCCCAGCTGGGCGCGTAGATGTCTGCCGTGTCGATCAGGGTCACGCCGGCGTCGAGGGCAGCGTGCACGGTGGCGATCGCCTGCTCCTCGGCAGGCTTCTCCGGCTTGTCGCTCATGGAGAAGGGCATGGCGCCCAGACCCACGGAGGACACTGTGAACTGGCCGATGCGGCGCTGCTGCGTAGTCATGCCCGCCACTCTACCGACCACGCAACGGGTCCACCGGCGAGGTCCTGGCCGCCGTCACCGACACCGATCCGGGGACGAACGGCAGGCTCACGTCGCTCAACTCCACGAGGCACTGCACCTCGACCTCGACGGTGGCGCGCTGCCCCAGAGCACGTCGCACAGCCGTGGCGTCGACGGCGACGTGGGTGGTGCGGCAGGCCACGTGACGCTGCGCCAGGGACTGACTGGCGGCCTCGAGAGCCGCGCTGTGAGCGCTCGAGCTGCTGCGCTCGAGCGAGGCCGATCTGGCAGCGGCGGCCGCCGCCGCCCCTACGCTCTGCTCCGCGATCGCGATGCGGGCAAGTGAGATCAGGAGGCCGATGAACAGCACCAGCACAGGGAGGATGACCACCGCCTCCACCGACATGGCAAGGCCGCGCTGACCCCGACCCCTCGTCACGAGCCGGTCACCCGCTCCGTGGCCGCCGTGACCGTTGTGCGGATCTCACGCGGCCACACGATCACGACGGCGCGCCCGCTGACCGTGGCTGTGGTGGTGCGCGCTCCCCGGCTGATGCTCACGCGCACGTGACTCAGCGAACCGTTGCCGGCCACCTCGGCAGCGGCCGCCTCGCCGTCGCCCGGCTGCCCGTCGTAGGCGGCCGCGACCGCGACCCCCTGCTGCGCTGCGGCCAGCGCCGTCGACTCCGCCCAGTACTGCAACGACCACTGCAGCAGGCTGAGCAGGATCCCGATCGACAGGGGCAGCAGCACCACCGCCTGGACCGATCCGCTCAGCCCGCGCTGGTCCGTTGGTCGTCTCATGTGCTCATCCTGCCAAGCGGGAGGGTCACCGCCACCCGCCTGTGGACAACCCCACGCTCACTGCCCCTGGGCCCCTCCGCGGGGGTGGGGTGCAATAGGCTGGGGAGGACACGCCAAGCGTCATGCATTCCTCACGAAAGGACCCTCATGGTCAAGAAGGTAGCCATCCTCACGGCCGGCGGTTTCGCTCCCTGCCTCTCCTCCGCGATCGGTGGCCTGATCGAGCGCTACACGCAGGTGGCCCCCGAGATCGAGATCATCGCCTACCGCCACGGATACCAGGGCCTGCTCAAGGGTGACTATCTCGTCGTCGACGAGACGGTCCGCGCCAACGCCGCGCTGCTGCACAAGTTCGGCGGCTCCCCCGTCGGTAACTCCCGCGTCAAGCTGACCAACGCCAAGGACCTGGTCAAGCGCGGCCTCGTCGCTGAGGGCGCCAACCCGCTGCAGGTCGCGGCCGACCGGCTCGTCGCCGACGGCGTCGACGTGCTGCACACCATCGGTGGCGACGACACCAACACCACCGCGGCGGACCTCGCCGCCTACCTGGCCGAGCACGACTACGGCCTGACCGTGGTGGGGCTCCCGAAGACCATCGACAACGACGTCATCCCGATCAAGCAGTCGCTGGGCGCCTGGACGGCCGCGGAACAGGGCGCGATCTTCGCCAAGAACATCGTGGCCGAGCACAACTCCGGGTCGCGCATGCTCATCGTGCACGAGGTCATGGGCCGGCACTGCGGATGGCTCACCGCCGCCACCGCGCAGGAGTACCGCGCCTGGCTCGACTCCCAGCAGTGGCTGCCGGAGATCGGCCTGTCGCGCGCCGCGTGGGACGTCCACGGCGTCTACGTGCCCGAGGGCGTCATCGACATCGCCAAGGAGGCCGAGCGCCTGAATACGATCATGGACGAGGTGGGCAACGTCACCATCTTCCTGTCGGAGGGGGCCGGCCTCGACGCCATCGTCGCCGAGATGGAGGGCGCGGGCGAGGAGGTGCCGCGGGATCCGTTCGGCCACGTCAAGCTGGACAAGATCAACCCGGGAGCCTGGTTCGCCTCGAAGTTCGCCGAGAAGCTCGACGCCGAGAAGGTCATGATCCAGAAGTCGGGCTACTTCTCCCGCTCCGCGGCCGCCAACGACGCGGACCTGGCCCTCATCAAGCAGTGCACGGACCTCGCCGTCGACTGCGCGCTCCGTGGCGAGCCTGGCGTCATCGGCCATGACGAGGAGAACGGCGATGTGCTCAGCGCCATCGCGTTCGACCGCATCAAGGGTGGCAAGCCGTTCGACCTGAACCAGGACTGGTACAAGGAGATGCTGGCCGACATCGGCCAGGACTTCCCCACCATCACCGCCGCCCACTGACGCGGCCTCCCGGCAACGCAGAGGCTCGCCGCCCCCCTCCATCTGGAGTTGGGACGGCGAGCCTCTCGCGCGTGTACAGTGTGCACGTGAGCGTCATCGAACCGTTTCGACATGAGCACTCCCCCGGCGTCTGGTTCGGTGGTGACTACAATCCCGAGCAGTGGCCGCTGACCGTCCTTGACGAGGACATGCGGCTCATGCGCCAGGCTCATGTCAACACCGCGACGGTGGGCGTGTTCTCGTGGTCCTCGCTCGAACCGGAGTCCGGCCGATACGAGTTCGGCTGGCTCGACGAAGCGATGGACCGGCTCCACGCATCGGGCGTGAGGGTGATCCTGGCCACACCGACCGCCTCGCCCCCGCCCTGGTTCACGCGCCTCAATCCTGAGGCGCTGCCGGTGACGGCCGACGGGGTCCGCCTCATCCACGGAAGCCGCGACACCTACAACCCAGCGGCCCCCGCCTATCGCGATGCCGCGGTGAGGATCACCCGCGCGCTGGCGGAGCGCTACGGCGAACACCCGGCCCTGGCGATGTGGCACCTGCACAACGAGTACGGCACGGTGTCCTACGGCCCGGTGACCGACGCGGCCTTCCGCACCTGGCTCGCGGGGCGCTACGGGGACCTCACGGCCCTCAACCGTGCCTGGAACACGGCCTTCTGGTCCCAGGGATACACCGACTGGCGCGACATCCACGCACCCCAGGCGACGCAGTACCTGGGCAACCCCTCCCATGTCCTCGACTTCAAGCGCTTCTCCGCGGACCTCCTGCTCGAGTGCCTCCGCGACCAGGCGACGGTGGTCCGGGAGCTGACCCCCCACGTGCCGACCACGACGAACTTCATGCTGCCGACGTGGAACCACTACGACCAGTGGGCGTTCGCCCGTGAGATCGACGTGGTCTCGATCGACCACTACCTGGACGACGCGGGCCCGGCCGGAGAGACCCACGTGGCGTTCGGCGCGGACCTGGCCCGGTCGTTCGCCGGTGGGCGACCATGGCTGCTCATGGAGCAGTCCACGAGCCTGGTCTACGACTACGCCGGCGGGCGGATGCTGCCCAAGGAGCCCGGGCGGATGCGCCGCAACACCTACCAGTACCTGGCCCGCGGAGCCATGGGATCGCTCTTCTTCCAATGGCGCTCACCCCTCGTGGGCGCCGAGTTCTTCCACTCGGCGATGGTGCCGCACGCAGGCCCCGACTCGCGGATCTTCCGCGAGCTCGCCGCATTGGGCGCCGAGTTGGAGTCCATCGCCGAGGCAGTCAAGGACCCCGACGAGGGTCCCGTTGTCGAGACGCGCGTGGCCATCGTGTGGAGCGCGGACGCGTGGTGGGCCGCACAGACCCCGGCCATGCCGTCGAACGACGTCGAGTTCCTCCCGGCCGTGCGGGCCGTGCACACGGCGCTGTGGGAGCTGGGGGTGGTGACCGACGTGGTCTCGCCCGACGAGGACCTGGCGCGCTACGACGTCATCCTGGTGCCCAGCCTCCTGGCGGTCAGCGACCAGCAGGCCGACGCGTTCGCCCGCTTCGTCGACGCCGGCGGTCACCTCGCGGTCTGGCACTTCGCCGGCTCGACCGACGAGCACCTCCGGGTGCGGCAGGGAAGCTACTCGGCCGCCTTCGCTTCGCTGGCCGGCATTCGCGTCGAGGAGCACGTGCCCCTTGTACCTGGCGGCAGCGTGACGCTGTCCGACGGAGCCCAGGGAAGCTCCTGGACCGAACTGCTCCACCTCAACGGGGCCGAGGCCATGGCCACCTACACCGGCGACGCGCATCCGGTCATCGGGGCGGGATCCCCCGCCGTCACGCGCCGGATCCTGCCCGGAGGTGGTCGCGTGCATTACCTCTCGACGCGCCTGGCGGGCGCGGACCTGCGCTCCTTCGCGGCCAGGGTCCTCGCCGAGGCACACGTGCCGACGGCGGGCTTCGACGGCGTGGAGGTCGTCCGCCGTCGGGCGGGCTCGTCGAGCTACCTCTTCGTGATCAATCACGGCCGGGCCACGGCCACCGTCCCCGCCGAGGGGACGAACCTGCTCGGCAGCCGGCCGGTCACCGGCACTCTCACGCTGGCCGCCGGTGACGTCGCCGTCGTCCGCGAGAGCCGGACTGACGGGGACGCGTCGTGACCAGCCTCACCTACCACCGGCCGTCGCGATCCTGGCTCGACCGCCTCCCGCTCGGCAACGGGCGGCTGGGAGCGATGGTGGGAGTTGAGGACGGTGCGGTCCGGATCGGGCTGAACGAGGCCACGGCCTGGTCCGGTGGCGTGGGGTATGCGGAGCGGAACCTGGTCGATCCGGCCGTGGCCGCTGATGCACTGGCGGCGGCGCGCGCCCTCATCACAGGCGACGACCCGGTCGGGGCCGAGGCTGCCCTGCGTCCGCTGCAGCACGGCTACGCGCAGGCGTTCCTGCCCGTCGGCGAGCTGGAGGTGCGCGTCGAGGGCCTCGCGGACGCCTCCGTCGTGCGGTCCCTGGACCTCACCAGCGGCATCCACACCGCGACCCTCACCGACGGCGCCCGCGCCTGGCACATGAGTACCGCCGCCTGCCTGGGCGACGACGTCCTGGCCCATACGGTGAGGTCGGTCGAGCCGGGGGACCTCCGCATCAGCGTGGCCACGCCGCTGCGGGTCGAGACGCACGGGGTGACCGACGGCGCGGTCACGTTGGTCGCTGCGCTGCCCGCCGACGTCGCCCCCGCCCACGAGCCCGGCTCCCCACCGCTCACCTGGGAGGTACCGGGCGTCGATCCTGTCCGTGTGGTCCTCCGGGTACGCGTGACCTCCGACGGCGAGGTGCGGGCTGATGACCAGGGGCTCGTCGTCCGCGCCGCCACCTCCACCGGGATCGTCCTCGCGATCGAGACCACCTACACCTCCCCCACCATGCCTCCCTGCGCCGTCGGCGAGGCGCTCACCCGGGCGACCCGTCGCGCCGAGGCGCCCGCGAAGGCCGCCCTCGCCCGGCACGCGACCGCGCACACCGAGCGGGCCAAGACCTTCTCCGTCCGCCTCGGGGACACCAGGTCGCAGGCTGATCCCGACGAGCGGGTCAGGTCTGCGGCGTTGACGGACGTGGCGGCCACGGACCCGTCGCTGGTGGCGCTGCTCCTCGAGTACTGCCGATACCTGGTGCTGAGCTCCAGCCGCGACGGCGGGCTCCCGGCCAACCTCCAGGGAGTCTGGAACGCCGAGCTGCAGCCGCCCTGGTCGTCGGCGTACACGCTCAACATCAACCTGCCGACGAACTACTGGGGCGCCGAGAGCACCGGTGCCTCCGGCTGCCACCGCGCGCTGCTGCCGCTGCTGGAGGCGCTCGCGCAGCGGGGCCAGGACACCGCTCGCCGGCTCTACGGCGCGCGCGGCTGGGTGGCCCACCACAACACCGATGCCTGGGCCTTCACCCTCCCCACGAACGGGGACGCCTCCTGGTCCCAGTGGGCGATGGGTGGGGCGTGGCTCGTGCGCCAGTTCGACGAGCAGCGGCGCTTCGGCGCGATGGACGACGAGACGCTCCACCGGTTCTGGCCGGTGGCCCGGGGGGCGTCCCGCTTTCTCCTTGACTTCCTCCAGCCCGACGACGACGGCGTCCCGCAGACGCTGCCCTCCACCTCCCCCGAGAACCGCTTCCTTCATGGAGGGGTCTCGGCGTCGCTGACCCGCTCCTCCGCGATGGACCGCGCGCTGGTCCGGGACGTGCTGATCCTCACGGCGGAGCTCGCCGCGACCTGCGCCCCGGAGGACCCGATCCTCGCCGAGGCGTCCGCGACGGTGGCCCGGATCCCCGGGCCCCGCGTCTCGTCGGACGGCACGATCGCCGAGTGGGGCGAGGACCGCGTGCAGGAGGAGCCCCTGCACCGCCATCTCTCCCACCTGCTCCCCTGGTTCCCGGGTGACCTGGACCCCGCCGGCCACGCCGCCGCCGTGGCCGCGACACTCGACGCCCGCGGCGATGACTCCACCGGCTGGTCGCTCGCCTGGAAGATCGCGCTCCGGGCCCGCTTGGGCGACGGCGAGGCCGTGGGACGGCTCCTCGCGTTGGTCCTGCGCCCGGCCGACGACGGCCCCGGTTTCGCGCAGCGAGGAGGCCTGTACGCCAACCTCTTCGCCGCCCACCCGCCTTTCCAGATCGACGGCAACCTCGGCTTCCTGGGTGCTTTCGTCGAGGCGCTCCTCCAGAGCCACCGCCCCGGGCGCATCGACCTGCTGCCCGCGCTCCCACCGCACCTGGACGACGGCGAGGTCACCGGGCTGGTGGCCAGGCCCGGGGTCGTGGTGGACCTCCAGTGGCGCGACCGTCGCCCGCACAGGCTGACGCTTCGAGCCCGAACGCCGGACGCCGCCGGCACCTACAGCGTCGTCCACGACGGCACGCCACGCACGGTGACCGTCCCGGCGGAGGGGACGCTGGTGGTGAGGTTCAGCGACGCCTGAGCCCGCGGACGAGTCCTGCGACCAACGCGCCGACACCGAGCCCGGTGGCCGCGCCGACGCCGTAGCCCAGCTTCGTCCCGATGCGGACACTCCGCGCCGCGACGTCCTGTCGGACGGGTCGCGCTGGATCTGGTGAGGGCAGGGTCATCGGGTCCGCGCGGCGAAGGTCGTCCAGGGTTCTGGTGGCCGCCCACCGGCGCGAGGCCTGGTGGGATGCCGCGACGGTCTCCTCGGCCAGGTCGATCCCGGACGGGTCGATCACCTCGGATGTCCGCTCCGCCTGGGCCGCGGTCAGTTCGGCCGCCCACACCTCGTCGGTCCCCACCCAGGCGGCCGACATCAGGATGATGGTGGCGAGCAGGTTCAACACCAGCATCAGGACGATCACGGGCCCGAAGATGGCCGAGGCGGGGTTGTTGGAGAACAGGCCGACGAGGCGCCCGGCGACCTGCTGGAGCAGCGTGATGAGGACCGCGCCGATGAGGGTGCCGATCAGCCAGGCGCGGGGTTTCGCACGCTGCCGCGGCATCGCGACGAACAGGAAGGCGATCAGGATCCAGCTGGCGAGGAGAGTGAGCACGACGCTGACGGCCTGGAAGACGAAGCCGATCCCGGGCAGATGACTCCAGCCCAACCATTCGATCACCTGCCTCGAGAACCCGCCACCCACGGAGGCCACGCCGAGGCTCACCCCCACGCACACGAGGAGCCCGAGGAATGTCGCGAGGTTGAGCGCGATCTCGATGAAGAAGTTGCCCCTGCGGGCCGCGTCGGCGAACTTCTCCGACCACATCACCCGGACGGCGCGTTTGAGGTTGCCCACCCAGTTCGAGCCGGAGTAGGCCGCCGTGACGATGGCCACGCTCGCCACCGAAGCCCAGTTCTGGAAGGCGTGGTCGACGGCCTTGCCGAGGCTCTCCGAGAGGTCAGGGAGCTCGGCGTCCAGGAGGTCCTTCACCTGGTCGAGCAGATCCGGCCTCAGGACCGTGAGCGTCATACCCAGCATCGAGAAGGCGAACATGAGGATGGGCACCATCGAGAGCACGGAGAAGTAGGTGATGCCGGCCGCGAACTGCGGCCCGAGCCGCTTGTTGTAGCGGTTCATCGCGGCCATGGCATGCGCCACCACCGGATTCTTCATGATCCTGCCGATCCAGTCCTTCACGGACGAGACCTTACCGGCGGGCTCGGTGCGCCGGGTCGCTTCAGACGGCGCGCGTCCGCCGTCGCGCTGCCAGCTCATCCGAGGGATCCGCAGATTCGGCCGCGGTGTCGGCCGTCCGTTCGCCCGGGAGCGCGGCCAAGGTGCCCTCCAACTCGCGCCAGACGCTGCTGACGGAGATCATGAACATGCCCTGACCGCCGCGGCTCAGGTCGAACAACTCGTTGGCCGAGGTCACCTCGTAGACGCTGAACCCGTCGCTGACGAGCGTGAGCTCGGTGAGGTCGTCGACACCGCGGGCGTGCAGATGATCGATGGCCACCCGAATCTGCTGAAGCGAGATGCCGATGTCGAGGAAGCGCTTGACCACGCGCAGGAGCAGGATGTCGCGGAAGGAGTAGAGGCGTTGGGTGCCGGAGCCCTCAGCGTTCCGGATGGACGGGACCACCAGTCCGGTGCGGGCCCAGTAGTCGAGCTGCCGGTAGGTGATGCCGGCGACGCGGTGGGCGATCGGCCCGCGGTATCCGGTGTCGCTGGGCACGGGCGCGAAGTCGCCGTCGAACAGCAGGGCTTGGAGCGGCTCAGCCTCTGGTGTCTCGGTCACGTTCCCTCACTTCTTCCGCGGCGTTGGGGCACCGGCAGACCCGACGCTAATCGGGTGCGCGGCAACAGCCGGACGACACGCCCGAGCGTGCCGGAGAAAGTTCCCGAGCGGCTGCCTCCATTGGCGCCCCTCCCGCCTGCACGTCCACCCACGAACCTCATGTGACTAGTCCTTATTCATCTTCGAAGTCGTCAGCGTTGACGCTGTCGAGGAACGCTCGGAACGCCTCCACCTCGTCTGTCTGGGCGGCCTCAACCTCAACCCCTACTTCATCCATGAGCGCGGCCGGGCACTGGATGGTCCAGCCCAGGCGGACGGCCACCGCCACGCAGTCGCTCGGACGGGCGTCGACGACGTGCTCGCCCAGCCGCAGCTCCGCCCGGTAGACCCCCTCCTCCATGCCGGTGACGACGACGGCGCCGCCCTCCGGGGAGATGAGTGGCAGAAGCGTCGCGAGAAGATCGTGGGTGAGGGGCCGGGCGGCGGCAGTACCGTCCAGCCCGCTGGCGATCGCCGAGGCCTCGATGTTGCCGATCCAGATCGGCAGGCAGCGAGACCCGCCCTGCTCCTGCAGGAGCAACACCGCCGGTTCGTCCGGCGAGATGAGGCGGATGCCGAGAACATCGAGTCGGATCATGGGCTCAGCCTACTCAGTGGATCTGTCCGTGGAGGAGGGCTGCGTGGGCCTGCATGACCACTCGGTAGAGGTCCATGACCACCTCCTGGGGGGGTCCCGACCGGCGGCGGTACTGGTCGAGCGCCTGTTCGACGACCGCCGCCTCCATGGCGGCCGCCTGCTGC
This sequence comes from Propionibacteriaceae bacterium, assembly GCA_027492545.1. GTDB lineage: Bacteria > Actinomycetota > Actinomycetes > Propionibacteriales > Propionibacteriaceae > Arachnia. The sequence goes on along the minus strand of JAPUEL010000045.1, from coordinate 49,658 downwards.
ATCACCCTGAGCTGCCGTAGATCCACCCCGTAGCTGACGAGCTTCTTCGCCGACACCGCCAACGCGACCGCCTCACGGCCGTAGAGCTGCGACCCTCGCCGCGGCTGAATGATCTTCAGGCGCTCCAGATGGATGAGCGACGCCTCGCCGAGCCCCGACTCGGCCAGGACCTGTCGGCGCGTCAACAGCCCCTGCGCTGCGGACGCGCGTGCCGCCTGGCGAGGTTCGGAGGTGGGTTCGTCGTCGGGTGAGGTCGGGGACGCGAGGGAGGCGGGCTGTTCGCCCCTGTCCAGTGCGTCGAGCTCCTCGCGGATCACCTTGAGCGGGAGATAGCGGTCGCGTTGCGCGCGCAGCACGTACAGCAGCCGGTCGACGTCCTCCTGGCTGAAGCGCCGGTAGCCTGAGGGCTGCTGACGGTCCGGAGAGATCAGCCCCTCGGTCTCGAGATACCTCAGCTTGGATACGGAGATGTCCGGGAACTCGGCTCGGATCATCTCCAGTACGCGGCCGATGGTGCGCGCCGCGCCAGGCATCAGCTCAGACCGGGCTCACTCAGCGAGATCGTGGCGCGGTACTTCCCGATCTGGATCTCATCGCCCTCACGGAGCACCGTGCGCCCGTCGAGCAGGGTCCGGTTGACGTAGGTGCCGTTGAGGCTCCCCAGGTCCTCGAGGTACAGCTTGCCGGCACTGCGGACGAACTTCGCGTGATGACGCGACACCGTGATGTCGTCGAGGAAGATGTCCGACTCCGGATGGCGACCCACGTTGGTGATGTCGTTGTCGATGAGGAAGCGGCTCGAATCTCCCGGACCGCGGTTGACCACAAGAAGCGCGTTGCCCGCGGCGAGCGTCTTGGCCTCTTCCCGCTCCTGATCGGTCAGTTCGACCACGGGCCGGTCGTCTGCGGTGACCGGAATCATCGTCGTGGTGTCACCGGTCGGGTCAGCCAGGGGCGCCCCGCACACACTGCAGAACCGCGCCTCCGACGAGCTTTCAGATCCACACTGTCGGCACTTCATGAGTCAACACTCCTGGTTCGTCATCGACGGGGCGCTTGGGCCTTCTACGCTACCTGTTGAAACTTATCACCCGCTATCAACTGCGTTACCGCGGTCTGGCGAACTCGTTCTCCCCCGGCGTGGCCACCGAGTCGATCGCGATGGACTCCTGCTGCTCGATCGTGACCAGTCCACCGACGCGTTCACCCTCCACCTCGCTCACGAGGCCGCCGCGGAAGCGGGCGCCGGCCTCGAGGGTGGCGGGGTCACCGATGGCCTCGATGACGTAGGGGGCCTCGAGCGTGACCCCGTCGGCGGTCAGCAGGCCCGACTGGTCGGTGCCGAACCAGGAGCGCATCACCAGGCGCACCGTGTCGTTCAGTTCGATCACCTCGGCGCCGGCGTCGCGCAGCTCCTCAACGGCGTCGAGCAGCAGTTCGGCGCTGACTCGGTTCTGAGGGTCATCGATCTCGATCCGTACTCCTGGACCGCTGACCGGGACCGTTCCGGCGATGATCTGCGCCTCCTCCAGGCGCCGAGCGGCCTCGGCGCGTGCCGCCTCGTCGCGGTCCACTCCGCTGAGGAGCTCGGTGCGGGCCTGCTCAAGGTCCCGGACCTCATCCTCGAGGCGGCGGGTCTCCCCCGTCACGTTGTCCAGGAGCTGGATGAGGTCCGCCTGGCGCACGTTGGCGAACTCGGGCTGGTTCGCCTGGGAGCGCAACGTGAGCACGACGATCAGGGCGGTGAGAAACAGGGCCACGCCGACGGCGAACTGGCCCCGGCTCGGGCGGACGAAGGCCTTGAGCAGGGCGCCGGGGGGGCGATGGGGGGTGGCGCGCCTCGGTTCAGGCATGGAGCAGCGCCCGTCGGATGGCGGCGGCGTTGGTGAAGATGCGGATCCCGAGGACGACGACGACGCCCGTCGACAGCTGGGATCCGACCCCGATCTGGTCCCCGACGAAGACGATCAGCCCTGCGATCACCACGTTGGACAGGAAGGAGACCAGGAACACGCGGTCGGAGAAGATCCCGTCCAGGTAGGCGCGGGTGGCGCCGAGGATGGCGTCGAACGCGGCCACGATGGCGATGGGGAGGTACGGAACCAGGACGGGGGGCAGGCTGGGCTGCAGGAGCAGTCCCACCACCACGCCGGCCACCAGGCCAAGGATTGCGAACACGTCAGTCCTCCTCGTCGCTGCTCGTGGCATGGCGGACGGCCATGCCTGGATCCGCCGCGAGGTCGAGGTCCCCGTCGGCCGCCTCGATCTCCATGGTCAGTCCGTAGTTCATGGTGAGGAACTGCCACCAGGCGGCGGCGGGGGTCTCGTTGAACCGGGCTGGGAGTGTTCCCGGGTCCCCGATGACCTCGAGCCGGTACGGAGGGCTGAGGGAGACGAAGTCCACCGTGATGGCCGCCCCTGCGGCCCGGATGGGCGTCAGGCTGCTGAGCCTCCGCCCGTTGATGGCCATCGATTCGGCGCCCGCCTGCCACAGTCCGTTGACGAGGCGGCTCAGGTCGCTATCGAGCACGAGTCCCTTGGCCTGCGTCGCGTCCGGCGCGTCGCCCACCGTGACGACGATGCCTGGACCGGTCACGGGCACGGCCCCCGCGGCCAGTTCGGCCTCGGCCAGCCGCTGCCGGTCCAGCGGGTTGCCCAGCGCGCTCCCGGCGAGCTCGCGGACCTCCGCCTCGAGCTGCGCCGACCGGGTGGTCAGCTCGTCGTGGCGGGCGCGGGCGGCGGCCACCCTGTCCAGGAGCTCCGTGTGCTGGGTCGCGGCGGCCCCGGCACCCCGGGTGGTCTGGAGTGCTGCCACGGTGAGCAGGACGGAGACGAGGGCCACCCCGACCAGCAGCCTCCCCCGCCCGATCTGAGGACTGGTCTGGGCCCGGTACTCGGGTTCGAGCGCACCTTCCTGCAGGTCCGTCAACAGACTCATGCTGGCGTCGGGACGCCTCACGGAGCGCTCCGTTGCAGCCGCACGGTCTCGCGGACGTACAGGAGGCCGGCCGCCCAGTACACCACAGCGCCCAGGGACCCCAGAACCCAGCCGGCGTAGTGGGCCCAGGCCAGGTCCAGTGACGTGGGAGAACCCAGCAGGATCAGCGGCAGCGCCAGGAGGAGCAGCATGGTGCCGGCCTTGCCCACGATGTTGACCGGCAGGGCCAGCATCCCGTGGCGGCGCAGCGCCGGAACCAGAGCCGCGAGCATCACGTCCCGGGCCACCAGGATGACCACGAACCACCACGGGACGATCCCGCGGGCGAGAAGCACCACCACCGCGGCAAGGATGTACAGCCGGTCGGCGATCGGATCCAGGCGCGTCCCCAGCCGGCTGCGCTGCTTCAGGGTGCGGGCGAGGTAGCCGTCGAACCAGTCGGTCACGCCGAACACCGCCAGCATGATGACCGCCGCCACGTCCTGTCCGTCCAGGATCAGCCAGCAGAAGACCGGGATGCCGAGGAGGCGGATGAACGACAGGACGTTGGGCACCGTGAGGACGGCGTCGGTGTCCCAATCGGGGACCACGGGCGAACTGGTCACGCACTCAGCCTACGTCAGGCGCGTTGCGCCCCGCCGCCACGCGCCGGTACGCGGCCGTGATCTGCGGCCCGACGATGGGCCACGTGTAGCGCTCGACAAGGCGCCGTGCCGCGAGAGGATCGACGGGGTGCGCGAGCCGTCGTCGCAGGGCCGCGCGGGCCGAGGCCGCGTCGTCGACCGGGAACCAGGACACGAACCCCGGATGGTCCACGACGTCACGGAAGGCGGGCAGGTCCGTGGCCACGACGGCACATCCGTGGGCGAGCCCCTCGACCAGGATCATCCCGAAGCTCTCCCCGTACCGGTTGGGCGCGACCAGGACGCTCGCGGAGTGGAGCACCCGGGCCCTGGCGTCGTCGTCGAGCTGGCCGAGTTCCCTGACGACCGGGTCGCCACGGCCCCCGGGACCCACGGCCACGAAGTCGGCCTCGGGCACATGGCGCGCCAGGGTCTGGAAGAGGGGGTATCCCTTGCGGGGTTCGTCCAGCCGCCCGAGGAACACCACCGTCGGCCGGCCGGCGCGGTGGGCCGACGGATCGGGCAATGTGATGGCATTGGGGATGACGACGGTGTCGCGGCCCGTCAGGGCCAGCGCAGTCGTCGCGGCGGCCCTGGAGACGGCGATGGAGAACCGGTCCGGGAGCAGCGCGGCCCTTGGGCGGACCAGCGCGGCGAGGCGCCCCGCGTCGAAGGAGGCGTGATGCGTCACCACGAGGGCCCCCGCAGCGCGCGCGGCGGCGAAGGCGGCCCCTGGGGTCAGGGGTTCATGGACGTGGACCACGTCGACGTCCGCCACGGCCGCGGCCGCCCTGCGGGACTGGCGACGACCGACAGCCAACTGCGCGACGGAGCCGTTGAACCTGAACTCCCGAGGGTTCCCGAGGAGGGTGACGGGCACGCCCCGGTCCTCCTCGACTGTGCCAGGAGCCACGACGACGACCCGATGGCCCTCGTCCTGGAGCCAGCGGGCGAGGCCCAGGACATGGGTCGCCACTCCCCCGGGCCGGTCGAGCGAGTAGGGGCACACCAGGGCCACGCGCAGCGTCACAGGAACACCCGGCGCAGCATCAGCCAGTTCTCTGGGCTGCGCCTGACGGCGTCCGCGAACCGCTCCACCACGCCCCGCATGATCTCCTGGGGGTCCTCACCGGGGATCGGGTCCGACACCTCCAACCGCAGCCGTGTGCCGTGGAAGGCCGTGGTGACGACGCGCAGGTCCGCGCCGGTGCGGCGAGCCAGCAGTGCCGGCCCCGCGGGCACGCTGACCAGGCCCGAGCCTGGCCAAGGGACCCTCACGCCGCGCGAGGAGAGGTCTCTGTCGCTCAGCAGGCACACCAGCCGCCGGGCGTGGACGTCCTCGGCCAGCGCCGTCATGAGCTCGGGCCGGTCCACGGGGTAGATCTCCATCCCCATGCCGCGACGGGCGTCGCGGAACAGCTCGTAGAGCCCGTCGGGCAGGCGTTCGGCGACGCTCACCACCCGGATGCCCACGCGGGCGGCCCATGCTCCGGCGAAGTCCCACGAGCCCATGTGCGGGAGGGCGACCACGAGACCCGGGCCCGCAAGCGACGAGTGCAGCCTGGCCTCGTCCTCGTCGCTGACGTCGATGGTGGTGAGCACCTCGCGGTCCGTCCAGCGGGCCAGGCGCAGCGACCAGAGGGTGTTGCGGAGCCAATTCTCGATCAGCAGGCGCCGCTGCCTCGGCGTGGGGGGCCGACCCGTGGCGCGTTCGATGGTCGCCCCCCACGCTGCCACGCCCTTCAGCGGCAGCAGCGCGGCCACCGGGGCGATGCCGTGGGCCAGTGCGTCGCCCACAGTGCGCGGGAGGCGGCCCCCGACGGCCCAGAGTGCCCCACTCATGCCCACGTCAGGCGCGCCAGGCCTCGGCGAGCAGAGTCCGCGCCTCGCCGATCAACTGCGGCAGCGCCCTGGTCTGCGCGACGATCGGCAGGAAGTTCATGTCGCCGGACCACCTCGGCACGATGTGTTGGTGCAGGTGCATCCCGATGCCCGCGCCGGCAACCGCCCCCTGGTTGATGCCGATGTTGAACCCGTCCGGCCGCGACACGTGCCGCACCACGGTCATCGCCCGCTGCGTGAGCGCCGCCACGTCCATGGCCTCCTCAGGCGTCAGGTCGGGGTAGTCGGCCACGTGACGGTACGGGCAGACCAGCAGGTGGCCGGGCGCGTAGGGGAACAGGTTCATCACGACGTAGGCGTGTTCGCCGCGCGCGACGATGAGCCCGTCGGCATCGTCGCGGCGCGGTGAGGAGCAGAAGGGGCACTCATGGTCGTGCCTGGGCTTGCCGTCGCCCTTGATGTAGACCATTCGGTGTGGGGTCCAGAGCCGTTGGAAGGCGTCCGGGACCCCGGCGAAGTCGTCGCTGGTCTCCGCCTCAGGCATCGGCCGTCGGCGACGCGTTCGAGCGTGAGGCGATGAACTCCACGATGGTGGCCACCGCCTCGACGGCGGGCACCCCGTTGCGCTGCGAGCCGTCCCGGAAGCGGAAGGACACGGATCCGGAGTCGCGGTCGTCTCCGCCGGCGATCAGGACGAAGGGTGCCTTCTCCTTCGAGGCGTTGCGGATCTTCTTTCCGAAGCGGTCGTCGGAGTCGTCGAAGTCCACCCGCACGCCCTGCGCGCGGAGCTGCGCCACGATGCCTGCCAGGTAGGCGTCGAACTCGGCCGCCACGGGGATGGCGATGACCTGGACCGGTGAGAGCCAGGCGGGGAATGCCCCCGCGTAGTGCTCGATGAGGACGCCCATGAAGCGCTCGATGGAGCCGAACTTCGCCGAGTGGATCATCACCGGCTGCTGACGGCTCCCGTCGGCGGCCGTGTACTCCAGACCGAAGCCAGCCGGCTGGCTGAAGTCGTATTGGATCGTCGACATCTGCCAGGTGCGGCCGATGGCGTCCTTGGCCTGGATCGAGATCTTGGGGCCGTAGTAGGCGGCGCCCCCGGGGTCGGCGACGACGGGCAGCCCTGACTCGACGGCGATCGCGTCGAGGATGGCGGTGGCCTCGGCCCACTGCTCGTCGGAGCCGATGAACTTGTCCTTCTTCTTCCCGTCCTCATCGCGGGTGGAGACCTCGAGGACGACGTCGGTCAGGCCGAAGTCGTTGAGCAGCGACAGCACGAACCTGAGGAGGTGGCGCACCTCGTCCGGCGCCTGCTCCTTGGCGCAGTAGCTGTGCGAATCGTCCTGCGTGATGGAGCGCACCCGGGTGAGGCCCTGGACCACGCCGGACTTCTCGTCCCGGTAGACGGTCCCGAACTCGAAGAAGCGCAGCGGGAGGTCGCGGTAGGAGCGGCCCCGGGAGGCGAAGATGAGGTTGTGCATGGGGCAGTTCATCGCCTTGAGGCGGTAGGCCTGTCCCCCGCGGACGACGTTGCCGTGGTCGTCGCGCTCCGCATCCTCCAGCAGGGGCGGGAACATGCCGTCGGCGTAGTACGGCAGATGCCCGGAGGTGTAGAAGAGCTCCTCCTTGGCGATGTGGGGGGTGCCGACGTAGTCGAAGCCCTCCTCGATGTGCCGGGCGCGCACGTAGTCCTCCATCTCGCGCTTGATGACGCCTCCGCGCGGATGGAACAGCGGCAGGCCGGAGCCCACGATCTCGTGGAAGCTGAAGAGGTCCAGCTCGACGCCCAGCTTGCGGTGGTCCCGCTTCGACGCCTCCTCCAGGCGGGTCCGGTACGCCTGGAGGGCGTCCTTGGTGGGCCATGCGGTGCCGTAGACCCGCTGCAGCCCCGCGTTGCGCTGGTCCCCGCGCCAGTACGCGGCCGACGTGCGGGTCAGCGCCCAGCCGTTGCCGAGGTAGCCGGTGTGGGGGATGTGCGGGCCGCGGCAGAGATCCTTCCAGGCCACAGAGCCGTCGCGGCGGACGTTGTCGTAGATGGTGAGCTCACCCGCCCCCACCTCGACGCTGGAACCGTCGTCGTCCGAGGAGGATCCCTTGTCGGCGACGAGTTCGAGCTTGAAGGGCTCGGCCGCGAGCTCCTCGCGGGCCTCGTCGTCGGTGACCACCCTGCGCACGAAGCGCTGCCGCTCCTTGACGATCTGACCCATGGCCTTCTCGACGGACTTCAGGTCCTCCGGGGTGAGCGGCGCCGTGGCGAAGTCGTAGTAGAAGCCGTCGGTGATCGGCGGGCCGATGCCCAGCCGGGCCTCGGAGAAGAGGCCTTGGATGGCCTGCGCGGTGACGTGCCCGGCCGAATGGCGCAGAATGCTGAGGCCATCAGGGCTGTCGATGAGGACCGGCTCGACTTCATCGCCGTCGGACAGTTCGCGGGCGAGGTCGCGCAGCTCGCCCCCGACCCGCATCGCCACGACACTACGATCCTCACCGAACAGGTCCAGGCCCGTCATGGTGGTGGTCAGCGTCACCTGTTCCGCGTCGTCGTTGCGGCGGACGGTGATGGCTCCACTCATGGGGGCTCCCTGGTATGTGTCGGTGCGGTTGGCTGACGCCCATTCTGCCCCTCCGCGCCGTGGGCGTCATCTCAGGCGCGCAGATCCCAGAAGTCCTCATGCCGGTGGATGTACTTCGCGATGAAGGGACAGGTGGGGCGGACCTTCAGCCCGGCGTCGCGCGCGTCGGAGAGGGCGAACTCCACGATGCGGTTGCCGTGCCCGTTGCCGCCGTGCGCCGGGTCGACCTCGGTGTGGTACATGTCCACGATGTCGCCGTCGATGCGGTAGTCGATCAGCCCGATGAGCTCATGCCCCTGGTAGAGCTCGTAGCGGTGGGCCGCAGCGTTCTTCGTCAACGAGAGGTTCTCCGTCATGGACGCGAGACTACCCGGCCGCGATGGAACCGACGACGGCTCGCGTGAGCCTGACGAGGTCCTGCGGGCTGAGTTCGACGTCCAGACCCCGTCGCCCGCCGGAGACCAGCACCCTCTCCTGACCCATCGCGGACTCGTCGATCACAGTGGGCAGCAGACGCTTCTGCCCGACCGGGCTGATCCCCCCGACGACCATCCCGGTGGAGCGCTCCGCCACGGCCGGATCTGCCATGACCAGTCGCTTCACCTTGACGTGCGTGGCGAGGGCCTTCAGGTCGAGGGTCTTGTCCACCGGCACGATGCCGACCACCAGGGCCGTGCCGTCAGAGGCCAGCAGGGTCTTGAAGACCCGCGAGGCCGGGACGCCCAGGGCGGCGGCGGCCTCCAGCCCGAAGCTGGTGGAGCGGCGGTCGTGCTCGTACTCGTGGACCCGGTACTCCACCCCGGCCGAATCAAGCGCCTTCATGGCCGGCGTTGCTCCGTGTGGCCTGGCCATGGGTCCCCCCTCGGGTAGTGCGGATGGCCCCGATCGACGCGACGATGACCGCGGCCATGGCCAGCCACTCGACGGGATGGAGCAATTCTCCCAGCACAAGCCAGGCGAACAGGGCGGCGGCCGCGGGTTCGAGGCTCATCAGGATGCCGAACGTGCCCGCGGCGATGCTCCGCCGAGCCCGCAGCTCGAGACCGTAGGGGATGACCGTGCTCAGGAGGGCTACCAGGGAGATGACAGCGAGCACCCGCGGGTCACCGAGGGCGCCGTCGGCCAAGGCGATGCCAGGGCCGGCAAGCGTGACCGCGCCGATGAGCGAGCCCACCGTCAGCCCGCCGGTCCCCTCCCAACGACGGCCGAGCGGCCCCGCCAGCACGATGTAGCAGGCCCACAGGGCGCCCGCGCCAAGCGCCAGCGCCATGCCGAACAGGTCCGGCACGCTGGGGCCGGCGCCCAGCACCACGACGCCGCCCGCCGCCAACCCCACCCAGAGCAGGTCGACCGCCCTGCGTGAGGCCAACACCGCCAGGGCCAGGGGCCCCACGAACTCGAGGGTGACGGCGAGGCCGATGGGGATCCGGGCGAAGCTGAGGTAGATCAGCAGGTTCATCCCGGAGAGGCACAGGCCGTAGCCGGCCGCGACCAGCCAGTCCACCCGGGACCGCCCACCGAGGCGGGGACGGGCGATGAGCAGGAACACCACGCTGGCGATGGCGGCGCGGAGGAAGGCGAGGGTGGCGGGGTGGGCGGCGTCGAACACCCCCTTGGCCAGGGACGCGCCGAACTGCACCGAGCCGATGGCGATCAGCACGAGGACGACGGGATGGACGCGGCTCACTCTGGCGAGCCTATCGAGCCGCGCCCGTCGGCCGAGCCACGGTTCCTCCGGTCAGAAGGTGAACAACGGCTCACCCTCGCCGACCTGGCCGCCGACCGACACCGCGGTCACGGAGTCCGGCCTGCCGTCCATGACGACGACCACGACGGTGCACGACATCGACGGGTCGGTCACCGCATCAGGGTCCCAGGCCACGATCGGTGTGCCGGGCCTCACGTCCTGTCCCTGCGCGGCCAGCACCTCGAACCCCTCGCCGGCGAGCCTGACTGTGTTGATGCCGATGTGGACCAGGATCCCGGTCTCACCGTCGACCAGGAGGATGAAGGCGTGGGGGCTCACCTTCAGCAGCTGACCGTCCGCGGGGGCGACGACGAACTGCCGCCCGCCGTCGGGCTCGATCCCCACTCCCGGCCCGACGGTCTGGGCGCTGAACACCGGGTCTGGGACGTCCGCCATGGGGATGACCCGGCCTGCACACGGGGCGAGAATCTGCATCACACATGCTCCTTCGGATGTCGATGTGCTCAGCACCCTAGCGCCGCGGCGGGGGCGCCGCGTCGTTGGGGCCAACTCGCCTATTCTGGGCCCGAGCGGCTTGTCAGGGCCGAAGACCCGATCAAGGACGATGGCGATGTACTACGGCGGCGACTACAACCCGGAACAGTGGCCCGAGGAGGTGTGGGAGGAGGACGTCCGCCTCATGCGGGAGGCCCGGGTGAACCTGGTGAGCGTGGGAATCTTCTCGTGGGCGCGGATCCAGCCGGAGGAGGGTGTCTTCGACTTCGACTGGTTGGACAGGGTTCTCGATCTTCTGCACGCGCAGGGGATCGGCGCCTGCCTGGCCACCGCCACCGCTTCACCGCCGCCGTGGGCGGGCATCCGCTATCCCGGGCTGCTCCCCGAGGACCGCGACGGGAGCAGGTTCTGGCACGGCAGCCGTCAGGCCTACTCGCCCACCTCGCCCGACTACCTCCGGCTGTCCGCGGAACTCGTGACCGCGATCGCCGGACGGTACGCGTCGCACCCGGCGGTGCGGTTGTGGCACGTGAACAACGAGTTCGGCTGCCATCTCCCCGCTGACTATTCGGACAATGCGGCGCGTGCCTTCCGTGTCTGGCTCGCGGAGCGGTACGGGCAGATCGAGGCACTCAACGACGCGTGGGGCACCCAGTTCTGGTCCCAGCGCTACGGATCCTTCGACGAGATCGTGCCGCCCCGCAAGGCGCCGTACAGCCTCAACCCGGCCGGCGTGCTCGACTTCAAGCGGTTCACGTCGGACTCCCTGCTCAACCTGTTCCTCAATGAGAAGAGGATCATCCGGGAGGCGGGCGGCAGGCAGCCCGTGACCACCAACTTCATGGGCGCCTTCGAGCCGCTCGACTATCACCGGTGGGCGCCGCACCTGGACGTGATCGCCGACGACAGTTACCCGGACCCGAACGATCCGGACGCCTGGCGCGCTGCGGCGTTCACGAGGGACCTGATCCGTTCCCTCAAGCCGGACACCCCGTGGCTCCTGATGGAGCAGGCCACCAACGCCGTCAACTGGCGGCCGAGCAACGCGCCCAAGGCGCCCGGCCAGATGGCCGCGCTCAGCATGCAGGCTGTTGCGCGCGGTGCCGACGCGGTGATGTTCTTCCAGTGGAGACAGTCCCGAGCCGGGTCGGAGAAGTTTCACTCAGCGATGCTTCCCCACGCCGGCACCGGCACCGACACCTGGCGGTCGGTCGTCCAGCTGGGCACCGACCTGGAGGCGCTCCCGGCTCTGGGGCGGGTCGGTGCACGCGTCGCCGTGGTCTACGACTGGGAGAATCGGTGGGCCGTCGAGCAGCCCGACCATCCTGTGGCGCTGGACTACCTGGCCGAGGTGCAGCGGTGGCACTCCGCGCTGCTGGATGAGGGCGTGCTCGTCGACGTGGTCGATGCCGAGGCGGACCTCAGCGGCTATGACGCGGTGTTCGCCCCACTCCTGTACCTGCTCACCGAGCGGGCGGCCGACGGGCTCAAGGCTGCCGTGGCCCGGGGAGCAGCGGTGCTGACCGGTCCCTTCAGTGACGTCGTGGACGAGCACGACCGGTTCCGCCACGGTGGTTTCACCACTCAGCTCGGCGACGTGTGGGGAGTGCGGGTCACGGAGTTCGGCGCGCTCGCCCTGAGCGCGCCGGGACAGCAGCGGGCCCCCGTCGACGTTGGCGGGCTCGGGGCGTTCGACGGCACTCATTTCGCCGAGGAGCTCACCGTGGACTCGGCGGAGGTGATCGCCAGGTTCCAGGGCGGGCGCACCGACGCCATGCCCGCGGTGACCATGCGGGCCCACGGGGAGGGGAGGGCGTTCTATGTGGCCACGATCCCTGACGACGCCGGCCTCCGTGCCCTGGTGCGCATGGTGGCGCGTCCGACGGGGCCGGCACCCCGGCCGGGTACTGAGACGGTCCGCCGTGGCGAGGTGACGTTCGAGATCGACCACGAGGCGCACACCGTCGCCGTGACGGGGCCCTGAGCGGGGGTCAGGCGAACAGCTCGTCGACGGCGTCGAGCACGTCGTCGGGCACCTTCGCGGCGCCGGCGGCCGCGTTCTGGGTGACCTGACTCACCTGCGTCGCCCCGGCGATCACCGAGGAGACGGTGGGCTGGCCGAGCAGCCACTGGAAGGTCACCTCGAGCATCGTGTGGCCGGCGTGTTCACAGATCAGCCGGTAGCGCTCGAGAAGGTCCCAGTCGACCCCTGCCAACTGGGCGGCCTTGATGGAGCGCATCCGGCCCTCGCCACGGCCGTCGGCGGTGTACTTGCCGGTCAGCAGCCCGTTGGCCAGGGGGAAGTAAGGAAGGACGCCCAGCCCGAGCTCGACGGCGACGGGCAGGAGGTCGTATTCGATGTCCCGCGCCAGCAGCGAGTACTCGTTCTGGGCCGAGACGAACGACTCGTACTCCTCGGCGAGGGCGACGTCGGCCGCCTCCCGCGCCAGGTCTCCGGTGAAGTTCGAGTGCCCGATGTAGCGGACCTTCCCCTCCCCCACCAGTTCGGTGAGGATGCCGAGAGTCTCCTCGATCGGGGTCTCAGGATCGGGTGTGTGCATCTGGAGCAGATCGATCCGGTCGGTCTTCAGCCGGACGAGGGAGGCCTCGACGGCGGAGCGGACGTAGCGCCTGCCCCCCTTCGGGCCCCACGCGTCCGAGCCTGGCATCGCGAAGTCCTGGTGCCCGAACTTGGTGGCCAGCACCACGTCGTCGCGCCGCCCCTTCAGCGCCTCGCCCAGGAACTCCTCGCTCAGACCCGGGACGCCGCCGTAGATGTCCGCGCCGTCGAAGAACGTGATGCCATGGTCGACGGCCGCGTGGATCACCCGGACGCTCTGTTCCAGGGATTCGGTGGCCGTCCGCGGGCGCGAGAAGTTGTTGCACCCCATCCCCACGACGCTCACCCGGAGGTCTGAGGTCCCGACGTTGCGTAGCTCCATGCTCCCACCCTAGTCACGCGGTGCCCGCACGGAGCACCGCGTGACTGACGGGTCAGAAGTTGATCATGTGGCCGGCGATCCCCTCGACGGCCTCCTTGAGCGCCTCCGACAAGGTGGGATGCGCGTGAATGTTGCGGGCGACGTCGTCTGCCGTCAGGTCGTAGGCCTGCGCCAGGGTCAGCTCGGGCAGGAGTTCGGTGACGTCCGGGCCGATCATGTGGGCGCCGAGCAGCTCGTTGTAGCGCGCGTCGGCCACGACCTTGACGAACCCGACCCCCTCGCCGAGACCCCACGCCTTGCCGTTCGCGGCGAAGGGGAACTTCGACACCTTCACGTCGTAGCCCTTGTCGCGGGCCTGCTGCTCGGTGTACCCGAAGGAGGCGATCTGCGGCTGGCAGTAGGTGGCGCGCGGGATCATGTCGTAGTTGATCGGGTGGGTCTCCACGCCGGCGATGGTCTCCGCTGCCACGACCCCCTGCGCCTCGGCCGTGTGGGCCAGCATCATCTTGCCGGTGCAGTCTCCGATGGCGTAGATGTGCGGCACCGACGTGCGCATGTACTCGTCGATGCCGATCGCCTTGCGGTCGGTCAGCGCCACGCCGGTGTTCTCGAGTCCGAAGCCGTCGACGCGGGGCGCGAATCCGATGGCGGACAGGAACCGGTCGGCCTCGAGGACGCGCTGCTCTCCGCCCGCCGCTGGGCTGACGGTGACCTTGACGCCGGAACCCGTGTCCTCGATGCCTTCGACCTTCGTGGAGGTGAGGACCGTGACGCCGAGCTTCTTGTACGCCTTGGCGAGTTCGGCCGAGATCTCGGCGTCCTCGGTGGGCACCATGCGGTCCAGGTACTCCACTATGGTGACCTTGGTCCCGAACTGGCTGAGCACGAACGCGAACTCGGTGCCGATGGCGCCGGAGCCGCCGATGATGATCGAGCCGGGGACGTCGTCGGCGAGGATCTGCTCCTCGTAGGTGACCACGTTGTCGGAGAGCTGAGTCCCCGGCAGCAGGCGCGTGGTGGCCCCCGCGGCGATGATGGCGTTGGTGAACGTGACGGTCGACTTCTGCCCGTCGTTGCCTGCCACCTCGATGGTGTGGGCGTCGACGAAGGTCCCCCACCCGTCGATCTCGGTGATCTTGTTCTTCTTCATCAGGTAGTGGATGCCCTTGGTCATCCTCTCCGACACCTGCCGGCTGCGCTTGAACGCCTTGCCGTAGTTGAAGCTCACCTGGCCCTCGATGCCGAACGTGTCGGCCTCGTGGGTGAAGATGTGGGCCAGCTCGGCGTTGCGCAGGAGGGACTTGGTGGGGATGCAGCCGATGTTCAGGCACACCCCGCCCCAGTACTGCTTCTCGATCACGGCAACCTTGAGTCCCAGCTGGGCGGCGCGGATGGCGGATACGTAGCCGCCCGGGCCGGCGCCGAGGACGACGACGTCATATTCAGAGCTCATGGACGCCACTCTAGTGCCCGCCCACGGGGCCGCCGATGCCCTGCTGACGAATCCAGGGACGCTATCTCACAGATGAGATACCCTGGCCGGATGAGCGCAACGAGTCAGTCCATCGGACGGATGATCCGGGAGGCCAGGCTGGCCCGCGGCTGGTCCCAGCAGCGCCTGGCCGATGAGCTGGGCACGGTCCAGAGTGCCGTCCACCGCATCGAGAACGGCCAGCAGAACCTGTCGTTGAGCATGATCAACCGCCTGGCGGAGGCGTTGGAGATGCCCCTGATCCAGACCGCGACGCAGGGCAGCGTCAACTTCGAGATTCAGGGGCCCACCCGGCTGTCCGGGGACATCGACGTGCGCACCAGCAAGAACGCCGCGATGGCCATCCTGTGTGCCAGCCTGCTCAACCAGGGGCGCACTGTCCTGCGCGGGATCGCCCGGATCGAGGAGGTGGACCGCATCAGCGAGGTGCTGACCTCCATCGGGGTGAACCTGACCTGGATCGGGGACAACGACCTCGAGATCGTCCGCCCCGCGGAGCTGACTCCGCAGACCATCGATGCCCGCGCCGCCAAGCGGACCCGCAGCATCCTGATGCTCCTCGGTCCGCTCATGCACGAGTTCGACCAGTTCCTCCTCCCCTACGCCGGCGGCTGCGACCTGGGGGCGCGCACGGTGCACCCGCACATGTCCGCGCTGCACAAGATGGGCCTCACGGTGGAGGCCACCGAGGGCAACTACCACGCCGTCGTGGAGAAGATCCCGGCGGGGCAGCGTTCCATCACGCTGATCGAGCGCGGCGACACAGTCACCGAGAACGCGATCATGGCCGCGGCCCGCACCCCAGGGGTCACGACGCTGCGCAACGCCTCCGGCAACTACATGGTGCAGGACCTGTGCTTCTACCTGCAGCAGCTCGGGGTGAAGATCGACGGGGTGGGGACCACCACGCTGACGGTCACCGGCCAGGAGCACATCGAGGCCGACGTCGAATACTGCATCTCCGAGGACCCGATCGAGGCGATGAGCCTTCTCACCGCCGGCATCGTCACCAGGTCCGAGATCACCGTGCGCCGCTGCCCGATCGAGTTCCTCGAGGTGGAGTTCGCCATCCTCGACGAGATGGGCCAGGCGCTCGAGCTGTCCGAGGAGTACCGGAGCCGCAACGGCAAGACCAGGCTCGTCGACGTCACCGTCAAGCCGTCGGAGCTCGTGGCGCCCTTGGACAAGATCCATCCCATGCCGTTCCCGGGGCTCAACATCGACAACCTGCCGTTCTTCGCGGTGATCTGCGCCACCGCCACGGGACAGAGCGTCATCTACGACTGGGTCTACGACAACCGCGCGATCCACCTGAAGAAGCTCTCGGATCTCGGCGCCAACGTTCAGCTGATGGATGCCCACCGCCTGCTGATCCTCGGGCCCACCCGGTGGCGGGCGCGTGAGATCGAGTCACCGCCCGCGCTCAGGCCGGCGGTGTGTCTGCTGCTGGCAGCGCTCGCGGCCCGCGGAACCACCAATCTCATGGACGTCTACGTGATCAACCGCGGCTACGAGGACCTGCCGCAACGGCTCAACAAGCTGGGCGCCAGCATCAACGTGTTCTGGGGAACCCCGGACACCGACGACTGAGGCGGCTCAGCCGACCGGCTCGGCCTGGAACACGAAGCGCGGGTCCACGATGTCGGACTGGGCATCCACCAGGCGGAGCTCGGGGTGGCCGGCCCGCGTGGTGGCCTCCAGGACGGAGTAGACCACCGACGCCGTCACGCCCAGCGCGGCGCCGACGTCGCGGCTGCGCAGCCAGTGCGCCAGGAACATCGCGGTGGTCAGGTCCCCGGATCCGGTGAACTTCCGATCGAGCACGGGGGTCTCCACCTGCCACGCGCCCTCGGGGCCGACGCCGATCATCCGCATCACGTCGTCGGCGGCGTCCGATCCCACCACCGACGTGACCACCACCACCTCCGGGCCACGGCCGCGGAGCTCGTCGACCGCAGCCAGGACGTCGGCGGTGGTCCGGGTCGGGTGCCCGGTCAGGAACTCGAGCTCGAACAGGTTGGGGGTCATGATGTCGGCGTGCTGGACGACGTGGTCGCGCCAGAACTCGGGAATTCCGGGTCGGGCGTAGAAGCCGCGGTCGACGTCGCCCATCACGGGATCCGCGCAGAACACCGCCTGCGGGTTGCGTTCCTTGATGAGCCGCGCGGTGTCGAGGATCACCCGCCCCACCTCCGGCGTGCCTTGATACCCGCACAGCAGCGCGTCCACCGCGCCGAGGACGCCGCGGTCGTCGATGCCCTGGACGACCTCCCAGACATCTGACGACTCGATGAGCGGTCCGCGCCATGCTCCGTATCCGGTGTGGTTGGAGAAGTTGACGGTGTGCACCGGCCACACGTCGATGCCCGAACGCTGCAGCGGGAAGACGGCGGACGAGTTGCCCGCGTGGCCGTACGCGACGGCGGACTGGATTGAGACGACCGTGGTCATTGGGACATCCTTGCACCTCGCGGCCCGCTCGCCGATCTCGCAGGGGCGTCCACGGCCGTTGGGTCGAGCGTCGAGCCGGCGGAAGGCGGCGCGCGCCCGTCAGGCGCCGGAATCCTGGGGTCCAGAGTACTAACTATTGGCGAAACGGGCAGTCAGACCGTTAGGCTGCGGACCTATGGCCGGTGCGCACGAGGACTACCTGTCCCCCGAGTTCATCCCGATGGCCCACCGCGGAGGCGCTCTCTTGACCGCCAACCTGGGCATCGAGAACACCGTGCGCGCCTTCTCCAACGCGGTGGCCCTCGGGTTCCGGTACCTGGAGACCGATGTGCACGCCACCAGCGACGGCAAGCTCGTCGCCTTCCACGACGACGACGTCTCCAGGGTGACCGACGTGACCGCCTCGCTGCGAGAGGTTCCGCTGCGGGAGGTGCAGAAGCTGCGCGTGGGCGGGCGCGAGCCCATCCCGACGCTCGAGGAACTGTTCGAGACGTTCCCCACCTGCAGCTTCAACATCGATATCAAGCACTTCTCCGCGGTAGAACCCCTCGCGCTGTGCATCCGCAAGCATCGCGCCCAGCGGAGGGTGTGCGTCGGCTCCTTCTCGCGCACCAGCATCAGGCGGTTCCGGGCGCTCGTCCCCGAGGTCCCCACCGCCGTCTCGACGGCAGGGGTGGCCGCGATGTCCGCCGGGGCGGTGGTAGCGGGCGGGCAGGTGTTCCAGGTGCCCCTCAGCCACCAGGTGGGGCCCGTGATGATGGACATCGTCACTCCGAAGAACATTGCCCGCATTCATCGCGCGGGCAGGAAGATCCACGTGTGGACCATCGACGAGCCCACCACGATGCATCGGCTCATCGACTGGGGCGTGGACGGGATCGTCACGGACAGGCCGGATTTGCTCAAAGAGGTTCTCCGCGCCCGGGGTATGTGGTCTACTCGGTAGCGGCTGGGGAACGAATCGGCGCCCCGATTCGTTGGGCTGGCAGACGAAGGAGGCAACATGGCTGATCGTGCATTGCGCGGTATGGGGCTGGGCTCCAAGACGTTTGAGGACGAGCAGGGCATCGAGTTCGCCGAACGACGGCAGCTGGGTTTCGACTGCCCGAAGGGCCATCACTTCTCGGTGACGTTCGCCCTCGAGGCGGATCTCCCGACGGAGTGGGAGTGCAAGAAGTGCGGCTCGACCGCGGTGCGTTCCGACGGTGTGGTGGGCGAGGAAAAGGAATCCAAGCCGGCGCGCACGCACTGGGACATGCTGCGCGAACGCCGTTCCATTCCCGAGCTCGAGGACATCCTCAACGAGCAGCTCACCAAGCTGCGCGAGTCGGACAGGATCTACTGACCCGTACCACCCTCACGGTCCGCGGACTGGTCGTCGTCGACGACCTCTCCGCGGATCGTGGCATGTCCGGACCCCGAGGGGTCGATCCCCGGGATCATCGTGTCGGCGTCGGGGACCACATCGCCCTTGACGACGGTGGGGGTGGCACCTGAGCGCTGGAGCGCCTTGGACGCCCACCAGGCGATGCCGGAGCGGATGAAAGGCCTCGTGAACGGCAGGAGCAGCAGGAGACCCATCACATCGGTGAGGAGGCCGGGCATGACCAGCAGTACGCCCCCGACCAGCACCAGCGAGGCGTCGGCCAGGCGCCCGGACGGCAGCTGACCCGAGCTGAGTGCCTCCGCCAGGGCGCCCCAGGCCTTGCGCCACTCGCGCTGGAGCAGGAAGAGGCCGAGCAGGGTGGTGGCGAGGAGAATGGCCAGCGTCCACCAGCCGATCTCCCCCGCCACCCAGAGGATGGCGGCGATCTCGGCGAAGACGAGGACGAAGACAGTGAGGGTGACGAGGCCCAGCTGAACGGCGCCGGAGCGGACGGCCATCGGGCGCGTCACCCGGCCTTGCGGGCGCCGACGGCGGACTTGACGAAGCCCGCGACCTGACCCAGGCGGTGGTCAACCCCCCAGAGCGTGGTGCGGATGAGCGCCTCGACGACGATGCTGCGGCTCATCTTGGAGTCCCCGAACTCGCGTTCGACGAACTCGATCGGCACCTCGACCACCCTGAAACCGTTCTTCAGCGCACGCCACACCAGATCGATCTGGAAGCAGTAGCCGGCCGAGGCCACCTCGTCGAGGCTGATGCCCCGCAGCGTGGAGGCCCGATAGGCGTTGAAGCCGCCGGTGGCGTCCTTGACCGGGATGCCGAGCCACAGGCGCGTCCACAGCGACCCGCCCTTGGAGATCAACTCGCGTGACTTGGGCCAGTTGACCACTGAGCCGCCCTTCACCCAGCGCGATCCCTTCACCATGTCCGCGCCGTCGTCGATGGCCGTGAGGAGGCGGGGAAGCTCCTCGGGCTGGTGCGAGCCGTCCGCGTCGTGGGAGACCAGCACCTCGTAGCCCTCGTCCAGGCCCCAGTGGAAGCCGGCCAGGTAGGCGGCCCCCAGGCCCTCCTTGCCCTTGCGGTGCATGACGTGGATGTGGTCGTCGGTCCCGGCCAGCCTGTCGGCGATGGCCCCGGTGCCGTCGGGCGAGTTGTCGTCGGCGACGAGAATGTGCGCGTCCGGCACCGCGCGGCGCAGCCTGGTGACGATGCTCTCGACGTTCTGGGATTCGTTGTACGTCGGGATGATCACGAGCACCCGGCGGGGCACGTCCTGGCTGGTCATGGCACTTCTCTCTGGTGGGTCTCTGTCATCGCCATGCTACCGGGCGCCGAGTCACGGCGGCCGGAGGCCACGACCAGGCCGACCAGGGTGGCGGCGCACGCCGCCCAGGCGAGCCAGGGGTTGAGGGTCACCGCCAGGTTGACGTTGGATCTGAGCGGGAGGGTCGTGATCAGGCTGCCGGCGTCGTACTCCGTCGTGACCGCCTCGACGCGGCCGCGGGTGTCGATCACCGCGGACAGCGAGTTGAGGGTGGAGGCGGCCACCTCCCGGCCCAGCTCCATGGCTCGGACACGGTTGATGACCAGCTGCTGGTGCGGCTCGAACGTGCCGGCGTAGGTGTTGGTGTTGGACTGCGACACCACCACCTGGGCGCCTCCGCGGACCACGTCGTAGCTGGTGTCGTCGTAGGCCAGCTCGAAGCAGATGATGGTGCCCACCGCGAGCTCCGGGAACGTCCGCGTGGGGGCGTCGACCACGCCCGGGCCCTCGCCGGGGATGGACTGTCGGCCGATCTGCTCCAGGATCGGCAGCCGCGGCAGGAGCACGTCCCGGAACGGGATCCACTCGCCGAACGGGACGAGGTCGCGCTTGTGGTAGATGTCGCCGGGTCCGTCCTCCGGGTCCCACCAGATGCTCGACGTCTGGCGGGAATCGGGCACAGGCCCGTCGGTCACTGCGCCCACGAACACCGGAACGCCCGCCAGCCGGGTCGACAGCTCGACGAGGCCGCGGGTGGTGGCGTCGGCCATGGGATCGACGTCTGTGGCGTTCTCCGGCCAGAGCACGAAGTCAGGCTGCTCCCCGTCGGTACGCGCGGTGGCCAGCGCGAAGACGGTCTCGCTGAGTGCGTTGTTGGTGACCGACCGGGCGTAGGTGCCGGTGCCCTTCTCTGCCCTGTTCACCCCCGGTTGCACCATCGCGATCGTGACGCTGTCCGTGGGCTGTTCGTGCGGGCTGAGGTGCGCGATAGCGCCGATGGCGAAGACAGCCATGGCCCCCGCGGCCGCCGCGATCCGACGGGTCCTCGACACGGCCGCGAGCAGCAGCAGCTGGGCGACCCCGGCCACGAGGTAGCTGACGCCGGCCACGCCCACCCACGCGAACAGCCCTGACATCGGCTGATCAACGGTGGTGTATCCGAGCCGGGCCCAGGAGAAGCCACCGAACGGGATCCGGCCGGACAGGTACTCCGTGGCCACCCATGCGGCGGGGACCAGGAGGGGCCAGGCGCGGAGCCGCAGAAGCCGCGACACCACCAGCCCCAACACCCCCCACCACAGCGACAGGAACGCCACCAGGGCCACGCCCACCCCGACGCCGAGGACCGAGATCCACGACACCGTCAGCGTGTTCATGGCCAGTCCGGCCACGTATCCCAGACCGAAGACCGCCCTGGGACGCTGCCCGGCCATCAGCCAGCTGAAGAGCGCTACGCCCACGAGGGTCGCGGGCCAGATGCCCATCGGGGCCTGGCCGGCGCCGATGAGGAGTCCGGCCGCGACAGCCAGGGCCAGCGAGGCCGGCACTGGCAGAGGGGGGCGGGAGATCACGAGGCCCAAGAGTACCTGCCGGCCGCCTTCGTGGGCTGTGCGAGGATGACCCGATGAGCACGCTGCTGGCCTTCGACACGTCGTACCTGTACTTCCGCGCGTTCTTCGGGGTGCCCGCCACGTTCCGGGCCCTCGACGGCCGGCCGGTCAACGCGGTCCGCGGCACGCTCGACTTCATCTCGCGGCTCACCGCGCAGTACAGCCCGGACACGCTGGTGTGCGCCTGGGACGATGACTGGAGGCCGGCCTGGCGGGTGGACCTGCTGCCCAGCTACAAGGCCCACCGGGTCGTCGAGGTGGACGATGCCGAGCAGGAACTCGTCGACGACGACCTCACCGTCCAGGTGCCGCTCATCAGGGAGTGCCTGGATGCTCTCGGCATCTCCGTCGTGGGCGTGGCGCAGCACGAGGCCGACGACGTGCTGGCCTCCCTCGCCCGCCAGCACGACGGCACGTCTCTGGTCGTGACGGGTGACCGCGACCTGTTCCAGCTCGTCGACGACCACACCAGCGTGGTGTACGTGGCCCGTGGCGTCGCCAAGCACGAGCTGGTCACCCCGCAGTGGCTGGCGGACCGCTACGGGCTGGCGCCGTCGCGCTACGTCGACTTCGCGGTGCTCCGCGGTGACCCGTCCGACGGGTTGCCGGGGGTCAAGGGCATCGGCGAGAAGAGCGCAGCGACCCTGGTCACGGCCTATCCAACGCTGGAGGCGATGATCGAGGCCGCGGTGGATCCGGCGTCGGGAATGTCGCCGTCGGTGCGGGGGAAGCTGCTGGCGGACGTCGACTACCTGGCGCGGGCTCGCGAGGTGGTCACCTGCGTGGACACGCTTCCACTGCCCGGCCTGGCGCGCACCTCGGTGGACTCCGCGCGCCTGGACCTGTTGACGGAGACGCTCGCGCTCGGCGGCGCCGCCACGAGGTTGCGCGCGCTCATCTCCTAGCGTGGAGCACGTAGAGCGACGAGCTGGCCAGCAGGTTGGCCGCGACATTGCCCAGCGGGTGGGCCCTGCCCGTCGCGTCGAGAGCGACACGCGAGTCGATCGCCATGCCCAACGCCCCGAACAGCGGCTCGAGGTCCGGGATCGACGAATGGTGCAGGTTCGGGGTGTCGTACCACTTGAACGGTAGGTCCTTCGACATCGGCATCCTGCCCGCGAGCAGCCGCACCCGGTTCCGCCAGTGTGCGAAGTTGGGCATGGAGACCACCGAGTGCACGGCGATCCGGCCGATCTCCGCCAGCACCTGGCGTGGGCGGCGGACCGTTTGGAGGGTGCGGGAGAGGACGACGAAGTCGTAACTGTCGTCGGCGAACTCCCCCAGCTGGGTGTCGAGGTCCAGCTCGATCACGTCCACGCCGCTGCGCATCGCCGCCACCAGGTTCGACGGGTCCATGTCCACCCCTGTGCCGGAGCAGCCCTTGAGGGTGAGGAGGCGCAGGAGTTCCCCGTCGCCGCAGCCGAGGTCCAAGACGCGCGACCCTTCCGGGATCAGCTTGGTGATCAGCCACAGGTCCGGGCGCAGCGTGTCACTCATGCGAGTTCCTCCGCGGCGCGCTCAAGGTAGGCGCGGACGCTGGCGTGGTAGTCGGCGACGTCGAGGAGGAACGAGTCGTGGCCCCAGGGGGAGCGGATCTCGCGGAACGAGGTGGGCAGCCGGGCCCCCTCGAGGTGCCGGACGATGCGCCGCGAGTGCGCCGTCGAGAAGCGCCAGTCCGTGTCGAAGCTCACGATGAGGAACCTGACGGGATCGTCGATGAGCGCCGCCAGGGCGTGCTCGTCGGCGAACGGGTCGAAGTAGTCCATGACCCGGGTGAGGTACAGGTAGCTGAGCGCGTCGAAGCGGGAGAGGAACCGTTCGCCCTGGTGTTCGAGGTAGCTCTCGACAGCGAAGTCGACCCCGAAGTTCTTGGCCAGCTTCCCGCGCTGGGCCGTGCGACCGAACTTCTCCTCGAAGCCCGTCTCCGAGAGATAGGTGATGTGGGCCATCATCCTGGCCACCGAGAGTCCACGCCGCGGCGCCGTGCCTGCCGTGAGGAAACGGCCGTCCATGAAGTGGGAGTCACGCATGATGGCCTGGCGCCCCACCGCGGAGAAGGCGATGTTCTGCGCGGTGAGCCTCGACGACGCGGCGAAGATCAGCGCCCGGCCCACCTCCTCGGGGTGGCTGATCGCCCATTGGAGGACCTGCATTCCACCCAGTGAGCCTCCGACGACGGCGGCGAAACGGTCGATTCCCAGGTGCCGGGCGAGTCCGCGGTGCACCTCCACGAAGTCGGCCATGTCCAGCAGTGGGAAGTCCAGGCCGTACGGCTCCCCCGTGGCCGGGTTGATCGAGGAGGGTCCGGTGGTGCCCTGGCAGCCACCCAGGAGGTTCGAGCAGACCACGAACCAGACGTCGGTGTCGATCGGCTTGCCCGGGCCGATCATCGAATCCCACCAGCCGGGGCGGGTATCCCCCTCGTGGAGGCCCGCGGCGTGCGCGTCACCGGTGAGCGCGTGGCAGATGTAGACGGCGTTGCTGCGATCGGCGTTCAGGGTGCCGTAGGTCTCGTAGGCGACGTCCACGTGGGGCAGGGTGGCGCCGCTGCGCAGGACGAGTGGGCGTGTGGCGTCGAAGACAGCCACCGACAGCGTCTCCACGACGCCGACGCTGGATTCGAGGGGCCCGTTCACGCCCCCATTGTTGCAGCAGGCGCAGGGCTCAGATACCGGAGACGCCCAGCATCAGGCCGATGGCATAGGTGGTGCCCAGGGCGAGCAACCCGCCGGTGACCACGCGTAGAACCGCTCGACCGGCGGGGGCGCCGCCCAGCCGGGCCCCGACACCACCGGTGATCGCGAGCGCGATCAGCACGGCGACGACCGTCACAGGGATCCGCAGGGGGATCGGCGTGAGCAGGATGGTGAGGAAGGGAAGGATGGCGCCTGCGAGGAATGCGACAGCGGACGCGATCGCCGCGTGCCAGGGGTTGACGATCTCGTCCTCGGCCAGGTGGAAGCGCTGCGAGAGATGCGCCTTGACGGCGTGCCCCTCCCCGATCTCCGCGACCACCTGCTCGGCCGTGGCCCGGGTCAGTCCCTGACGCTGGTAGGCGGCGACCAGCTCGTCGTCGGCGGCCCGCCGGTCCGAGGTCAGCAGTGTCCGCAGGGAGCTGATGAGGGACCGTTGGGAGTCCGCGGCACTGGACACCGAGACGTACTCCCCCAGGGCCATCGAGATGGCGCCCGCCACCACCGCCGCGACACCAGCCAGAAGGACGGGGGTGACGGTGGTGGTCGCGGCCGCCACGCCCACCACCGTCGCTGAGATGGACACGATTCCGTCGTTGGCACCGAGCACTCCGGCGCGCAACCAATTCAATCGGCCCGACAGTTCGGCGGACTCGACCGGGTTCGTGGCAACAGTCGCGCTCATGCGACTATTCGACACCCGTTTCCATCGCGAGTCCATGCAGGAAAGGCTACCCTGACAAGGACGATCGCACTCCCAGGAGGACCCATGAGCGACCCGACCCCGCGCCCCGACGACGCCGCCGTCGACGACACCGAACTCACGCCCCGCGACACCGAGGGCCCCGACGAGGGGGAGCATCTCCACACGTCGGACCACTCGATCGCCGAGGAGGACATCGAGGCCGATCGGCGCCATCAGGAGACGACGCCGACCCAGTCCTAGAGGAGACTAGATCCGGTCCAGCGCCTGGCTCAGATCGGCCAGGATGTCGTCGATATGCTCGATGCCCACCGACAGCCGGACCATCTCGACGGGGACACCCGCCGAGACGAGTTCCTCGTCGGAGAGCTGTGAGTGGGTGGTGGACGCGTTGTGGATGGCCAACGACTTGGCGTCGCCGATGTTGGCGAGGTGGCTGAACAGCTCGAGCGCCTCCACCAGGCGGGTGCCCGCCTCACGGCCGCCCCGCACGCCGAACGAGACCAGGCCGCCGAAGCCTCCCTTGAGGATGCGGGTGGCGATCTCGTGCGTGGGGCTGGAGGCCAGGCCCGGGTAGTTGACCCACTCCACCTTCGGGTGATCGGTGAGGAACTGGGCCACCTTCATGGCGTTCTCGCTGTGCCGCTCCATCCGCAGGTGGAGCGTCTCGAGGCCCTGCAGCAGCAGGAACGAGTTGAGGGGGGCGATGGCGGCGCCGGTGTTGCGCAGCAGGACCGTGCGCGCCCGGATCACGTACGCGGCGGGGCCTGCAGCATCGGTCCACACCACCCCGTGGTAGGCGGCGTCGGGCTGCGTGAGGCCGGGGAACCTGTCCGCATGGGCCGCCCAGTCGAACCGGCCGGAGTCCACCAGCACGCCCCCCAGCGACGTGCCGTGCCCGCCCATGTACTTGGTGGCGGAGTGCACGGCGATGTCGACGCCGTGGTCGAACACCTTGGTGAGGTGCGGCGTGGGGACCGTGTTGTCGACGATGAAGGGCAGGCCCAGCTCGTGCGAGGCCGCGGCCCAGGCGTCGAGGTCCACGACGTTGAGGGCGGGGTTGCCCACGGTCTCGCCGAAGACGAGCCGGGTGCGCTCGTCGACGTGCTGGGCCAGGTCCTCCGGCTTGGCCGGATCGACGAACCTGGCCTCGATGCCGAACTGCTTGAGGGTGTGCGCGAACAGCGCGTAGGTGCCGCCGTACAGCGTGGAGAGAGCCACGATGTTGTCGCCGGTGTAGGTGAGGTTCAGGACCGCGTAGGTGATGGCGGAGGCGCCGGAGGCGGTGGCCAGCGCGCCCACCCCGCCCTCCAGCGCGTTGACCCTCGCCTCGAACACCGACTGGGTGGGGTTCATCAGGCGGGTGTAGATGTTGCCCGGGCGCGCGAGCGCGAAGAGGTCCGCCGCGTGCTGCGCATCGTCGAAGACGTAGCTGGTGGTCTGGTAGATGGGCACCGCGCGCGAGTTCGTGGCGGGGTCCGGGGTCTCCTGGCCGGCGTGGACGGCGAGCGTTTCGGGGCGGTAGGTCATCGGTGACTCCTCTGGGGCCTGCGGGTTCTCGCCCCAAGGTATCGGGCACGGCGTGCGTCGGGAAGGGCGTCCGGGTTCGCCGTCGGCGGACGGAGGTCGACGACCCCTGGTCAGTCGGGGCGTGCCGGGGCGCTACTGGACGACGGTGGCCGCGCGGAGGATGACCTCAGCGAGATCCTCCGGCCTAGAGATCTGGGGCCAGTGGCCCGACTCGAGGTCCACGTAACCGGCGTGCCGAAGCTTCCTCAGCTCGCTGACCGGCGGGAATCCCTGGTCCACCCAGCCATGGAGTTCGTCCGCGCTGTACTCGGTGCAGACGTTGACCACCGGCAGCCCGTAGCGCCGATCGTCGTCGAGCTCCTGGATCCCGACGGCGTACTGGCCGGGGGCGGGGGTCATGTGGCTCTCCAGCTCAGCCTTCGACGCGTCGTCGAGGTCCGCGGAATCCGGCCCGTCGAACGCCGCCCAGCCGGGGAAGTGGACGAGGCCGTCGACGGGCTCGAACCCGTCGAGGATCGGCGATCCGGTGGGGATCGGGAAGCCTCCGACGAGCACCACACAGGCCACCTTGTCCGGGCGGCGATCGGCGGCGGCCCAGGCGGCGGCGCAGGCGGCCGAGTGGCCCACCAGCATCACGTGGCCGGCGGACTGGTCGATCTCGGTGACGACGGCCCCCACCAGGTCCCCGTAGGTGACGGTCGAGGGCTCCTGGCCGTCGTGACCCGGCGGCGTGAGCGCCACCACGCGATGGCCCGCCCGTTCGAGGAACGGCACCACCTTGTGCCACGAGGACCCGTCGAGCCAGAGCCCCGGAATCAGAATGATGTCCACCGCCGCCACCTCCTGCGCGACACGCTATCGATGTCCCTGGCGCACCGCCACTGGTTTCCTCACGGTGACGACCGCTAGCGGGGGCGTCCCGCCCAACACCGCGCAGAGCCCCGCGGTGGCCATCGCGCACGCCGAGCCCGCCTCCGCCTGGCACCCAACGCAGTCGCCGAACCTCTCCTACATTTGGTCGTACTAAATGGGGGGTGGCCGCACGGGCATACCCCAACGGGTATAGGCTTCTTCGCACCAACACTTCGGAGGAGCCTCAATGAGGAGACTTGTCATCCTGGGCGGCGGGACTGCAGGAACGATGGTGGCGAACAAGCTGCGATCGGCCTACCCCGCCTCGGAACTTGAGATCACGGTCGTAGATCGGGACGACGAGCACCACTACCAACCCGGCTACCTGTTCCTGCCCTTCGGGATCTACGACGAGGGCAAGATCGTGCGATCGCGGCACCACTTCATCCCGGACGGGGTGCAGTTGGTCCTGGCCGAGATCGACCGGGTCGATGCGGCGGCCAAGTGCGTCCACCTGGCCGACGGGCGTGAGCTGGAGTACGACACCCTGGTGATCGCCACGGGTGTCGAACCCAGGCCCGACCTCACCCCGGGTCAGGATGCCGACGACGTGCACCACTTCTACGACCTCCCGCGCTCGATCGCACTGGCGGAGGCCTTCAAGGAGTTCCCCGGCGGCCGGCTGGTGGTGCACCTGACGGACATGCCGATCAAGTGCCCGGTGGCGCCGCTGGAGTTCACCTTCCTCGCCGACGCCTACTTCCGTGAGCGCAAGACCAGGAAGAAGGTGGAGATCGTCTACGTCACACCCCTCGACGGCGCCTTCACCAAGCCGATCGCCTCGCGCGAGCTGGGCACGATGTTCCAGGACCGCGGCATCCAGCTCGAGGCGGACTTCGCCGTCGAGCATGTGGACACGGAGAATAAGGAGCTCGTGTCCTTCGACGACCGGCACGTACCGTACGACCTGTTGGTCTCCATCCCGTTGAACTACGGACCGGAGTACGTGGCAAGGTCCGGGCTCGGGGATGAGATGAACCTGGTGCCCTGTCACCAGCACACGATGCGCTCGCTGGAGCACCCGGACATCTTCGTCCTGGGCGACGGCGGCACCCTCCAGACCTCCAAGGCCGGCTCGGTGGCCCACTTCTCGGTCGACGTCTTCATGGAGAACTGGCCCTACTATCTGGCCGGCCAGGACCTGCCGCACAGCTTCGACGGGCATGCCAACTGCTTCATCGAGACCGGCCACGGCAAGGGGATGCTCCTGGACTTCAACTACGGCACCCAGCCGTACACCGGAGGGTTCCCACTCCCGGTGGTGGGGCCCATGACGCTGCTCGGCGAGTCCCGGTCCAACCACCTCGCCAAGCTCGCCTTCCGGTTCGTGTACTGGGAGTTCCTGCTGCGCGGCCGCCCCCTCCCCTTCACGACAGACATGCACCTGTTGGGCAAGCGGGTGGAGGGCGACGCGTCCGGCACCTCGAACAAGGACCTCTTCCTGAGGGCACTCGGGAAGCGCGGGCATGCCGCTCCGGCCTCGAAGGCGCCCAAGGTGGCGAAGGCGGGTTCCCGCGCCCCGGCGCCCCGCAAGGCCTCACCTCGCCCCGCCCCGCGCCCCACCCCGCCGTCGCGCACCAGCGCCCCGGCTCCGGACTACGTGCCGGCCAAGGGCGTCGACTCCACGGCCGACGCCGCGTCCGTCCTGCCTGATCCGATCATCCCCAAGTTCTAAGGAGAACCCACGTGCCCACCACCCGCATCGGGGACCGCGCCATCGACGTCAACGACGAGGGCTTCCTCACCGAATACCAGCAATGGGACGAGGACCTAGCGCCCATCCTCGCCGGCTACGCCGGGATCGAGGAACTCACCGACGAGCACTGGAAGGTGCTGAAGTTCCTCCGGGCCGACTACCCCGCCCGCAAGGAGACCGCGACGCTGCGCCGCGTCGCCAGCGTCGGCGGCTTCGACATGAAGCAGCTGTTCCGGCTGTTCCCGGGGAAACCCGCCAAGAAGATGTCGTACATCGCCGGGCTGCCCAAGCCCAAGGGCTGCGTCTAGGAAGGGACTGCGCCATGACCACCATCTCTGACACCCCGATCATCCCCGACTTCGGCGGCACGTCCCGCCCAACCCCACCAACGACGGATCAGGGGGAAGCCCGCGCCAAGGCCAAGCCCTCGGACTTCGCGGCTCCGACCTCCGGCGAGGATCGCCCGCGCAAGATCTGCTTCATCGCCTCCAAGGGCAACCTCGACATGGCCTACCCCGCCCTGATCATGGCCAACGCCGCGCTGGGTGAGGGCGTCGAGACGCACATCTTCTTCACGTTCTGGGGCTTCGACCTGGTCACGGAACGCACGATGGACGATCTCAAGTTCACGATGCTCGGCAACACCGCCATGCACCTGCCCATGGCACCGAGCATGCCCGTGTGGGCGGGTATGGGCGCCATCCCCGGCATGACGAAGATGGCCACGAAGATGATGCGCAAGCAGCTCGACGATCTGGAGATTCCAGGCGTCCGGGAGATGCTGGACATCATCGTCGCCTCGGGCGGTCACCTCTGGGGCTGCAAGCTCAGCTTCGACATGAACGGCCTCACGCGCTCGGATCTCTACGACGGAGTCGAGGACGTGATCAGCGCCTCCGACTTCATCGAGCTGTCCGAGGGCGCCCAGGTCATCTTCGTGTGAACAGACGCCGAGGCGCCCTTCCGCTGGGAAGGGCGCCTCGGCGCGTCTCGAAGGATCAGGTGAAGAGGCTCACCCCGCCCGGGCCCACGAGGAGGCCCAGGATGATGAGGACGATGCCCCACACAAGCTGGCTACGGACGATGGCGAGGATGCCGGCGATGACGAGCACGGCGGCGATGATCCAGAGGATTGTTCCCATGATGTGTGTCTCCTGAGTAGGTGGTCAGATGTGGTCGCGACGGGGGGTGTCGTGGGCGTGGAGGTCCTGCCCCATGTCGTCGCGGAGGGCGTCACGCATCGTGCCGTCGTCGCCTGGCGTGACGTGTGTGTCGTCGGTGACGGCGCCGACGGGGCCCTGCCCCATGTCGTCGCGGAGGGCGTCGCGGAAGGTGCCGTCGTCGCCGGTGTTGGGTCGAAGGTCGTCGCCGACCTCGTCGTTGTACCGGTCTAGCCGGGTCTCGTCGACCCGGTCGGCCCTGATGCGGTCGTCGTCCGCGGTGTGCTGGGCCCGACCCTCCGCCTCGAGGCGCTCGTCGTCGGTGAGGTCACCCCACACCTGCTTGGCGCGCCCGGCGACCTCGTCGCCGGCCCTTCGCATGCTGTCTTCGATTCCCATGGTTCCTCCTTGGATTCGAATCGGCCCCATCCGCTGGTGCGGATGGCGTCTCTCCCACTAGATACCCGCTACTGCGGGTTTCAAACAGCGGACTTCGCCGCTGTACGTATCCGCCGGCTCACGCGGCCGCGGGCTCCATCTCCTCGCGGAGTCCGGCGAGGACCCGGCTCAGGATCCGCGACACCTGCATCTGGCTCACGCCCAACCGCCGCCCGATCTCTGCCTGGGCGAGGTCGTCGACGAATCGCATCCGCAACACCTGGCGCTCCACCGAGTCGAGGCGGTCGACAGCGGAGTGGAGCGTGAGCAGGTCCGGGAGAAGCTCGAGGTCGTGGTCGGTGACCGGCAGTTCGACGGCGTGGGCCTCGTCCCCGGCGGTGGTGCTGTCCAGGGACACCGGGCGGAACGCGCTCAGCGCGTCGGTCTCACGCTGCGCGTGCGGCGCGTCGTCGCTGCGCTGCTCCTGGAGGCGCCGCGGCGGACGCACCATCCAGCTGGAACGGAAGTGGCGCTTGATCTCTCCGGTGATGGTGGCCACGGCGTACGGCACGAACGCGCCGGCCTCCGGGCGGAACCGCTGCGCGGCGCAGACGAGGCCCACACGCGCGACCTGGATGAGGTCGTCGAGGTCGATGCCCCGGTTGGCATAGCGCCGGGCGAGGGCCTCACAGAGGTCGAGGTGGTCGAGGACGAGTTCGTCGACCTGGGGGGTTGGGGACGGGATGGTGGTCAGGGCACGTGACATGACTTGACTCACTTTCGGACACTTGAGTCGGAGTCGGCACGTGGTTTGAACCGCTTCGTCTGGCCCCAGCTTCGCACGGGTCGCGGCGTTTGACAACCATTTCCGAGCGAAAAGTGGCAAGGTCTGGTGCATGGCAGGAACGGGCGCTGATGCGCAGAGAGTGATCGTCGCGGGGGCCTCCGGGCTGATCGGACGCACATTGGTCGGTTCTCTCAGGGCGGACGGTGTGCCCGTGGTCACCCTGGTCCGGCGGGCTCCCAGGAACGCGGGTGAGGCCGGCTGGCGCCCGGGTGCCGAGCCGTTGGATCCCGAGATCCTGCGGGGGGCGCGCGCGGTCGTGGTGCTCAACGGCGCCAGCATCGGGCGCCTGCCGTGGACCCGGCGGTACCGGCGCGCCCTCTGGGAGTCAC
The DNA here is from genome assembly GCA_027492545.1 of Propionibacteriaceae bacterium. GTDB lineage: Bacteria > Actinomycetota > Actinomycetes > Propionibacteriales > Propionibacteriaceae > Arachnia. The sequence goes on along the minus strand of JAPUEL010000045.1, from coordinate 18,085 downwards.
GCCTGATGCCGACCCGGTCCATCGCGACGGCGGCGCGCAGCCTGGGGGCCGATGCTCCAGCCCTGATCACTGCCTCCGCGGTCGGTTACTACGGCTCCGCGCCGGGCAGCGTCCTCACCGAGTCCTCCCCCGCCGGGGCGACCTTCCTGGCACGGCTGTGTGTGGCCTGGGAGGCGGAGGCGTCGCTGGCGGGGCCGCTGGTCAGGGTGGCGATGCTGCGCACCGCTCCTGTCGTCCACCCCGAAGCGGTGCTGAAGCCCCTGATCCTCCTGACGCGCTTCGGGCTTGGGGGTCGCATCGGGCGAGGGACCCAGGTCTGGCCGTGGATCTCCCTGGACGACGAGGTGCGCGCCATTCGGCACGTCATCGATCACGACCTCTCGGGGCCGGTCAACCTGTCGGGTCCCACCCCCGCGACGGCCGAGGAGTTGGGCCGAGCCGTCGCGCGGGCTCTCCACCGGCCGTTCTGGCTCCCGGTGCCGGAGTTCGCGCTGCGACTGGTCTTGGGCTCGGACGCGGCGGATTCGCTGCTGACTCCCGACGCCGACGTCCGGCCGGCGGCTCTTCAGGCGTCCGGCTTCAGCTTCCGCCACTCCACCGTCGCTGAAGCGGTGGACGACGCGCTGGGGGGCCGCTGACACTTGGCCCCGAACGGCCCGCTCCGAGGGTCGCCCGACCGTGTCACGACACGACGAGGAGGGCGGACTGCGCCTCCCCGAGCCGCCGGGCCGCGAGTGAATCGATGCCTGCGAGCAGAGCGGCCAGGTCGGCTCGGCTGTCGGCGCCCACCGGTTCGATCGCGTCGATCAGCTCCCGCGCGATGACGAGATCCTGGAACCTGCCCAACGCGGCCGTGACGTCCTTCCATGCGTCCGCGCGCTCTCGCTCGGCGGGGCCGGCGCCGGGGAGATCGGCCGTCACCTCGCGTGCGTAGCGGGCCGCCTTGGCCGACTTTCGAACCGCGTGCCACAGGGCCGGGCTGGACGGGTCCGCCATGGCCCGCACGCGCCGCTCTTCCACGCGCTTCTCGGCGCGGCGGGCCAGCCGGCCCAGCTGTCGGGGCGCCCGCCGCGCTCCCGCGTCAGTGGCCCTGGACGACACGAGGAGGCAGACGATCCTCTCGTGCAGGGCGTCCCAGCGCGGTGTCGCCATCCCGCTGAGCAGGCGCGCCCGGCCGTCGTCCTGCCGGTCGGCGAGGTGGGCCGCCACGAGCTCGTGGACTGCCCCCGTGAGCCCGGCGTCGGCGTCGGTGGCCAGCTCGTCGACGAGCTCCAGGAGGACCTCCGTGTCCCGAGGGCCACCGAGAAGGGCGCCCGCCCAGCGCAGCTCGGCGAGCAACGCGGGCGCTCCGGCTGTCCTGAGCGTGCCGCCGAAGACGGTCAGGACGCTGCGCATCCGGCGCAGGGCGACCCTGGCGCGGTGGACGGCGTCCGGCTCGTCAGTGGCCATCGCCGCCTCGAGCGCCTGGAACTGGCCGTATTCGACGCTCAGCGCGCGGGAGACCGCGGCCGCGGCCGAGTCGGCCGACGGCGAACCTGGCCTGCCCGCCGATCCCACGGCGCGCTGAACCAGTGGCGCACGGGTGGCGGGGCGCAGACCGGCGCCCCCGAGCAGCCGTGCGGCCCCCTCCATGGTCTCGAGGGGTTCTCCTGGGGACAGCCTCAGCCCCAGCTCGTACCACCGCGCCGTGCTGCCCTCCGGTCGCGCGGTGATCTCGTCCAAGGACACCTCCAGCCGAGTGCGGCCGGTCTCCGAGAAGTAGCGGGTGAGGCGACGTCGAGCCTTCAGCCGCAGGACCGGGAGGAGGGGCTCCTCCCCGACGATGTCGGCGACCGGCGCGCGGAGGGCCGCGGGGATCCGGCGGAGCGGGCCCGCGGGAAGGTTGTGCTCCAGCACACCCCCGTCGCCCCGGGCCGTGGTCAGGCGCCACCCGTCGTCGGCTCCGCCCGTGCGGCGCCTGAGTGCAGCGCCGGCGCGGGAGAGGGCGCCCCCTGGCGTGTCGAAGTACTCGGCCGTCAGACGAACGCTCTGTGGGGGGCCGGCCGAGCCGAACGAGTCGAGGCTGGGCGGCGTGACCCCGTCGGGCACCACGAATCTGCGCTCCCGCCCAAGCGCCGGATGGGCCTCATCGCGTCCGGTCATCGTCCGGCAAGTCTACGGGCGGGCGCCTGAACACGGCTGGTGCAGGCGGAATCAGTTCGTATGCTGGGCCCGTGATCGAGTTCGAGCGAGTGGCCAAGCAGTACCCTGATGGCACCACCGCCGTGCGCGAGTTCTCGCTCACCGTCGCGTCGCACCGGTCGGTGGTGCTGCTCGGCTCCTCCGGCAGCGGCAAGACCACCCTGCTGCGGATGGTCAACCGCATGGTGGACCCGACGGCGGGCCGGGTGCTGATCGACGGGAACGACGTGCGCGAGGCGGACCCGGTCCGGTTGCGCCGCTCGATCGGCTACGTCCTGCAGAGCGGGGGCCTCCTCCCCCATCGCACGGTGGCGGACAACGTGGCGTCCGTGCCGCTGCTCAACGGTGTCACGCGGCGAGTGGCCCAGGCGCGGGCCGCGGAACTGCTCGAGCGGGTGGGACTGGACCCGGTGGTGGCGCGCCGCTACCCCTCCCAGCTGTCCGGGGGTCAGCAGCAGCGCGTGGGGGTGGCTCGGGCGCTCGCCTCGGATCCGAACATCCTCCTCATGGACGAGCCGTTCGGGGCCGTGGATCCCATCGTGCGTCGTGAACTGCAGGATGAGCTGATCCGGCTCCAGGCGGAGTTGGGCAAGACGATCGTCTTCGTCACCCACGACGTCGACGAGGCCTTCCGCCTGGGGGACGAGGTGGTGGTCCTGCGCCGCCATGCGGAGGTGGCGCAGCGCGGAACTCCGGCCGAGATCCTGGCCCGGCCCACGGACGACTTCGTCCGGGACTTCATCGGCGTCAATCACGGCCAGCGCAGCCTCCGGGTCGAGGTGGTCGGCGGCCGGAGGGTCGCGGTGGATCCTGACGGGCGCCCGGTCGGGGTGCTGGAGTGACCTGGTTCACGAACAACTGGGAGCAGGTGATCGAGCTCACACTCGGGCATCTGCTGCTCACCGTGCCGTCGGTGGCCATCAGCCTCCTCGTGGCCCTGCCTCTGGGCAGGCTCGCCCACCGTCGCCCCCGCGTGGGCGGCGCTCTGCTGGCCACCGCCACTCTGCTCTACGCCGTGCCGGCGCTGCCGCTGCTGATCGTCATCCCAGTCGTCTTCGGCACCCCGCTGCGCTCGCCAGCGACCATGATCGTTGCCCTGAGCATCTACGCCGTGGCGCTGCTGGTCAGGAGCGTGACCGACGGCTTCGGGTCGGTGGACCGACAGATCCGCGACGCGGCCGTGGCCATCGGACACTCGCCCTTGAGCGTGCTGTGGCGGGTGGACCTCCCGCTGGCCACCCCCGTGATCCTCGCCGGCCTGCGCGTCGCGACCGTCTCGACGGTGGGGCTCGTCACGATCGGTGCACTCATCGGGGTACCGAGCCTCGGCACGCTGCTCACCGACGGGTTCCAGCGCGGGATCGTCGCCGAAGTGGCCACCGGCGTCGCCATGACCGTGGCGTTGGCCCTGGTCCTCGACGCCCTGCTCATCCTTGCTGGCCGGGCGCTGACGCCATGGACCCGCTCGTCGTCCCCTGCCCGGGGGCCGGTGGCTCTCGAGGTGCGCAGATGAACCTCATCGCCGAGGCCCTGGCCTGGCTGGCCGATCCCACCCACTGGAGCGGCGCGGCCGGGATCCCGGTCAGGGTGGGCCAACACATGTCCATGACCGTCGCGGCGGTGCTGCTCGCCGCCGTCGTCGCGGTCCCCGCCGGGGTCGCCGTTGGGCACACCCGTCGCGGGGCCGGTGCGGTGGCCTCGGCGACCGGCGCGGCCCGGGCGATCCCCTCCCTCGGCCTGCTCACGCTCTTCGGCCTCTGGCTGGGCATCGGGTTGGAGGCTCCCCTGCTCACGCTGGTGGTGCTGGCGGTCCCGTCGCTGCTGGCCGGCGTCTACTCGGGCTTCATGGCCGTCGACCCCGCGATCCCCCAGGCAGCTCGCGCCGTGGGCTTCTCAGCCGCGCAGGTGGTGTGGCGCGTCGAGACGCCCCTGGCCCTCCCGGTCATGCTCGGCGGGCTGAGGGCAGCGACGCTGCAGGTCGTCGCCACGGCGACCCTCGCCGCCTACACGGCGGACTTCGGTCTGGGCCGCTACCTGTTCGCGGGGTTGAAAACCCGGGACTATGCCCAGATGCTGGGTGGGTCACTGGTGGTCATCGCCCTCGCCCTCCTGCTGGAGGTGGCCCTCGCCACCTGCCAACGCCTGTCCTACCGCATCGCCGATCCCGCCGGTGCGCGCCGAACCTCCCCGTCGCCCACATGAGAACACTGCAAAGGACCATGCCATGACCCCTCGCCCGATGAACCTGCTCATCCCTCTCGCCGCGTCCGCTCTCCTCCTCGCCGGATGTGCCGCCGGCGATCCGCTGGCCGACGGGTCCGCGTCCGGCTCGGCGTCCGGCTCGGCGTCCGCGGCACCTGCGGGCCCGATCGTCGTCGGCTCGCAGGACTACTACTCCAACGAGATCATCGCCGAGATCTACGCCCAGGCGCTCGAGGCCGAGGGCTACGAGGTGGACCGCCAGTTCCGCATCGGCCAGCGCGAGGCGTATCTTCCCGAGATCGAGGCGGGCGCCATCGACCTGTTCCCTGAGTACACGGGTCCGTTGCTCCAGTTCTGGCAGCCGGAGACGGCGGCTCGCCTGTCGGAGGACGTCTTCGCCGAACTCGAGGGCGCTGTCCCCGAGGGCCTCCGGGTGCTGGCCCAGTCCGAGGCCACGGATCAGGACTCCTACGTGGTGACCCGCGGGTTCGCCGACGAATGGGAGCTGGTCACGGTGGCCGACCTCGAGAAGGTCACCACGCCGCTGACGCTCGGCGCCAACTCGGAGGCCGAGACCCGCCCGAACGGACCGCTCGGTCTCGCGGAGAAGTACGGGATCGAGGTCGGGTTCACCCCGATCGAGGACAGCGGCGGCCCCCTCACGGTCAAGGCACTCCAGGACGGCGACATCCAGTTGGCCATCATCTACACCGCAGACCCCACGATCGCGCAGAACGACCTGGTTTCCCTCGAGGACAACGAGGGACTGTTCCTCGCCTCCCACGTGGTGCCTCTGGCAAGCGACGACGTCGACGAGTCCGCCGAGGCGATCATCGACGCGGTGAGCGCCGCGATGGGCGCCGACGACCTGATCGCGCTGAACGACCGGAGCGTCACCGAGCAACTCCCCGCGGCAGACATCGCGGAGGCATGGCTTGCCGAGGAGGGCCTCGCCTGACGCGGGCGCCCGGAGGACCCCTGGGGCGATCCGGGCGTTCCCTTTCGGTTACAAGTCGGTAAACATGCCCGTCCGGGATTGTTCGCGCTGTCAGCATGCTCGTAGGGTGCTGGCATGGCCACACCGGATGCACCCGAGCTTCGCGCTGAGAACGTGAGTGTGGGCAGCGGTGGCCCGCTAGTCGTGATCGACCACGTTGACAAGCACTTCGGACCATTGCACGTCTTGCGCGACATCAACACGGTGGTGGGCCGAGGTGAGGTGGTCGTCGTGATCGGGCCCTCCGGCTCAGGCAAGTCCACGCTGTGCCGGGCCATCAACCGGCTCGAGACGATTGATTCGGGCACCATCTCGATCGACGGCCACCCCCTGCCCGAGGAGGGCAAGGACCTGGCGAGGCTGAGGGCGGACGTGGGCATGGTGTTCCAGTCGTTCAATCTCTTCGCGCACAAGACGGTCATCGAGAACGTCACGCTCGGCCCCATCCGCGTGCGCGGGATGAAGAAGAAGGATGCCGAGGAGGAGGCCATGCGGCTCCTCGAACGCGTCGGGGTGGCCGATCAGGCCCGGAAGATGCCCAACCAACTGTCCGGCGGCCAGCAGCAGCGCGTGGCCATCGCCCGCTCGCTGGCCATGAATCCGAAGCTGATCCTGATGGACGAGCCCACCAGCGCGCTCGATCCGGAGATGATCAACGAGGTGCTCGACGTCATGGTGGGACTCGCCCGCGAGGGGATGACGATGGTTGTCGTCACTCACGAGATGGGCTTCGCGCGCAAGGCCGCGGACCGGGTCCTGTTCATGGCCGAGGGCTCCATCGTCGAAGAGGCCACACCGGAGGAGTTCTTCACGAACCCCAGGAGCGAAAGGGCAAAAGACTTCCTGTCGAAGATCCTCCAACACTGACCCGAGATTCCCGCCCCAAGGCGGGAACCGAGCGCGGTCGCCACCCGGTGGTGGCCGCACACCAGGAAAGGAACCAGACATGACCAGAATGAGGACATCACTCATCGGGCTGGCCGCGGCGGGCGCGATCGCCCTGGCGGGTTGCGCGGGTGGCAGCTCGACCGAGACCACGTCCCCCGCTGCAGAGGAGGTGACCTTCGACGAGGGCACCACCATGGCGGCGCTCAACGAGGCGGGCACCGTCACGATCGGCACGAAGTTCGACCAGCCGCTGTTCGGCCTGATGGGTCCCTCGGGCGTCCCCGAGGGCTTCGACGTGGAGATCGGCAAGATCATCGCGTCCAACCTGGGCATCGCCGAGGAGGACATCGAGTGGGTCGAGACCGTCTCGGCCAACCGCGAGCCGTTCATCGAGAACGGGCAGGTCGACTTCGTCGTGGCCACCTACACGATCAACGACAAGCGCAAGGAGGTCGTGTCGTTCGCGGGCCCGTACTACATGGCCGGGCAGTCGATCCTGGTGCTCGCCGACAACGAGGACATCACCAGCGAGGCGGATCTCGTGGGCCAGCCCGTCTGCTCCGTGACGGGCTCCACCCCGGCCGCCAAGCTCGAGGAGATCGGCGCCACGCCCGTTCTCACCGACACGTACTCCAACTGCCTGGAACCTCTGCGCAACGGCACGGTGGTCGCGGTGTCGACCGACAACGTGATCCTGGCCGGCCTCGCAGCCCAGAACGAGGGCGAATTCAAGGTGGTCGGCGAGCCCTTCACCTCCGAGCCCTACGGCATCGGACTCGCGCTGGAGGACGACGACTTCCGCATGTGGATCAACGACGTGCTCGAGGCGAGCTACGAGGACGGCAGCTACGAGGCGGCCTGGAACGAGACGGCGGGGACGGTCCTGCCGTTCGTCGAGCCGCCCACCCCTGACCGCTACTGATCCTCTGGTGGGCCCGGCCCGGCTGAGCCGGCCGGGCCCACCGACCCAATCCGAAAGGGGCAGCCCATGGCGCAGCTGTGGTCGCTCATGCCGCAGTTCTGGGAGGGTCTCCGAGCCACCCTGCTGCTGCTGGCGGTTTCCGGCGGGCTCGCGCTCGTCCTGGGCACCGTCATCACGGCCATGCGGATTTCGCCGGTCCCGGTACTGCGCTGGTTCGCGGCGGTCTGGACCGAGGTCGCGCGCAACACTCCCCTGACCCTGGTGTTCTTCTTCACCGCCTTCGTGCTGCCGATGCTGGGCTTCCGCGCGCCGTTCCTGCTGCTGGCCTTCGTCGCACTGACCTACTACACCTCGCCGTTCGTCGCCGAGGCCCTGCGCTCGGGCATCAACGGTGTTCCCGTCGGGCAGGCCGAGGCCGCGCGCAGCATCGGCCTCGGCTTCGGCCAGACCGTGTCGCTGGTCGTCCTACCCCAGGCCTTCCGCATGACGATCCCACCGCTGATCAACGTGTACATCGCCTTGACGAAGAACACCTCCGTCGCGGGCGGGTTCTTCGTCGTCGAGTTGTTCGCCTCGACCCGCCAACTCGTCAACGACAACGGCAACATCGTCATCCCGATCCTCGTGCTGGCGGCTGCCCTCTACCTCGCCATCACCGTTCCCCTCGGCCTGGCCGCCGTGCAAATCGAAAAGCGATGGGTGGTCTCGCGATGAGTGCCACCAGCGTCCTGTTCGACGCGCCGGGACCGAGGGCCCGTCGCGCCTCACTCGTCGGGTCGATCGTGTCGATCGTCGTGCTCGTCGCCGGCGCGGCCTGGATCGTGGCCCTGCTCGCCGCCCCGCGTCAGTCGGGGGGGATCACGCTGCCGGGGATGTTCCACGAGTCGCGCTGGGACATCTTCCTCGACCCGGAGGTGTGGACGTTCATCGGCAGCGGCGTCGTCGCGACCCTCCAGGCAGCCGCCGTCGCGGCCGTGGGCGCCATCGCGCTGGGCGTCGTGTTCTCGCTCATGCGGAGCTCACGTCTGCCGTGGGTACGCATCCCCACCGCGGTCATGCTCGAGTTCTTCCGCGGCATGCCGGTGCTGCTGATGATGTTGTTCATCCTGCTCGTGGCCTCGACGGGCGCCTTCTGGGCGGTCGTCATCGCCTTGATCGTCTACAACGGCACGCTCATCGGCGAGGCGTTGCGGGCGGGCCTTGCCGCACTGCCGCGCGGGCAAAGGGAGGCGGCCCTGAGCCTGGGGATGCGCGAGTTCCAGTCGAAGATCCTCGTCGAGTTCCCGCAGGCCTTCCGGCAGATGCTGCCGATCATCGTCGCCCAACTGGTGGTGCTCCTCAAGGACACGTCACTGGGCTACATCGTGGGCTACAACGAGATCATCCGCAGCAACATGAACAACCTCGCGAGCTTCTTCGGCAACCGGTACCTGTTCTCGCTCTTCATCGTCACGCTGGTGATCTACCTCACCATCAACCTGCTGCTCTCATGGTTCGCGCGCTGGTTGTCGTGGCGGACCGCCAGCGGCGGCCACCTGACCAAGGACGAAGGGGCAGCCCCGGGTACGGCGGATCCGACCTCGACGATCCGCCTCATGCAGGCCAGCGCCGCAGCCCGCCAGTCGGAGGACAACCGGCACGACTGAGCCCGTGGCTGGTGGCTGGCCTTGCCAGTGCGTCAGCGGAGCCGGCAGAACGCGTCCACATGTTCGACGCGGCCCGACACGATGAGGACGTCGCCGGCCTCGATGACCATCTCCGGGACGGCGTAGATGAAGTCCTGCCCCGGGCGCTTGGTGCCCACCACCGTGACCTTGTTCTGTGTCCGCACCAGGGCCTCGCGCAGGGTCTTGTCCCAGATCATCCTCGGTGCCTTGGTTCGGGCCATGGCAAAGCCGTCCTCGAACTCGAAGTAGTCGATCATGTACCCCGACACGGCGTGGGCGACGCGCTTGCCCGTCGAGGCCTCGGAGTAGACCACGTGATGTGCTCCGATGCGTTCGAGGATGGCGCCGTGCTCCCGTGTCGCTGCTCGGGCCCAGATCTCCTGGACCCCCAACTCCGAGAGCGCCAGCACCGTCATGATCGACAGCTCCACCTTGCTCAAGGCCACCACGGCCTTGCGGATCTGTTCGATGCCGATCTGCTCGAGCGCTTCGCGGTCCGAGGGGTCCATCTCGATGACGTGGGCGAACTCGTCGGCGTGGCGGGTGGCCTGCACATGGTCGTCGGTGACGGCGATGAAGGGGACGTCCATGTCATGCAGGGCGTGGGCGGTGGCCGTGCCGAAGAGCCCCAGGCCGACCACCAGCACCGTGTCGTCGCTGATCCGACGATCTGATCTACCCAACAATTGGTTGCTCCTCCGGTAGGACGTAGTGACGGTGGCGCGTGCGGAGGGCGAGCGCCGCGGCCACCGAGACCGTCCCCACCCTGCCCATGTACATCAACAGCATAAGGACCACCAACGACTCGGGGCGCAGCCGCGGCGTGATGCCCGTGGACAGGCCGACGGTGCCGAAGGCCGAGATGGTCTCGAAGAGCACCTGTTGGAGCGTGAAACGATCGTCGACGAGGATGAAGAACGTGGCGAGGGCCACCGTCGCCGAGCCGAGCATCACCACGGCAAGGGCGGCGCGCTGTACTGTCGCCGGGATGGCGCGGCTCCCCACCACCACCTGGCTCTCGCCGCGGAGTTCGGCGGCCACCGTGGCCAGGATGATCCCGACGGTGCCGACCTTGATCCCGCCGGCCGTTCCTGCTGAGCCTCCCCCGATGAACATCAGCACGTAGTAGAGCGCCAATGTGGTCTCGCTGGCGTCTCCGTAGTCGATGTGGTTGAAACCCGCGGTGCGGGGGAAGACGGCCCCCGCGAACACGGCGAGGGCGCGATCATCCAGAGGCATGGAGCCCAGCGTTCGCGGGTTGTTCCACTCCGCCAGTGCGAAGACGACGGCGCCGAGCACGAGCAGGGAGATCGTCCCGGCAATCGTGAGGCGCGTGTGGGCGCTCCAGCGGGCGGTCCGCCGGCCACGTCCGAACATCCTCCGCCCAACCTCGAAGAGCACCGGGAACCCGAGCCCACCCAGCACCACGGCAACGCAGATGGGCACGATGACGGCCGGGTCCCCGACGAAGCCCATGAGGTTGTCGCTGTACAGGGCGAAGCCGGCGTTGTTGAACGAGGAGACCGAGTGGAAGACGCCCTGCCACGTGGCGGAGGCCCATCCGTCGGTGTAGGGGCGGAAGGCCAGGGTGAGCACGGCTGCGGTCAGGGCCTCGGCCGACAGCATCACGATCGCGATCATCTTCGGCACGCGGAGCACCGAACCGAACCCTGTGCGGAGCTCCTGGCCGGCGATGAGCGAGCCCTGCAGCGAGATCCGGCCTGTGGCGACGAGAGTGAGCAGGCTGGCCAGTGTGACGATCCCGAAGCCGCCCACCTGGATGAGCGCCATGATGATGAACTGCCCAAGCGGGCTCCAGAAGGTCGCGGTGTCGACGGTGGTCAGGCCAGTGATGCAGATCGCCGACACCGCCGTGAAGGCGGCGTGGATGAGCGGCGCCGACTCCCCGCTGGCGGTGGCGGCGGGGAGGAGCAGCAGCCCAGTGCCGACGGCGATGCCTGCCATGTAGACCGCCGGGATCACCCTCGCCGGGTGACCCAACCACCGTGTGAGGCGCATGGCGCAGATCATATTCCTCAAAGGTGCGGCGGCGCTCAAACCGGCTCTGATGGGCCCTTTCGCCCGACCCGGGACGGAAAAGTGCGGCGATTTGCGACTCGCGCATCCCTACGGATCGCCGACCAGGGGCTCAATGGCCTAGGATTGTCGGAGTGACCACGCCCGTGGTCCAGGCAAGAAGGAATGACGTTATGGCCACTGGCACCGTCAAATGGTTCAACTCCGACAAGGGCTACGGCTTCATCGCTCCCGATGATGGCTCAGCCGACGTGTTCGCGCACTTCAGCGCGATCGCGGGTAGCGGGCACCGCAACCTCGAGGAGAATCAGAAGGTTGAGTACGAAACTGAGCGTGGGCCCAAGGGCCTCCAGGCTGCGAACATCCGCGCTCTCTGAGGTTGGCGTCCGGAGGTAGACCTCCAGGGCACCAAGGCTGCGACCCCCACCGTCTCCGGTGGGGGTCGCAGTGTTTTCCCCGCCGGAGAACCGCGCTGATCCGCGGTGCCTCCTGTGCTCAGCACGGCCGACGGATCACCCGCTGCGGGTGAACCCGGGGAGGACTGCCGGTCGGGATACTGAAGCCACCCGACCTGAGAGGAACACGCATGGCCACCCTAGAATCCGCACCGAGGAGGACCGCCTGGGACATCATCCTGGGCATCGTCCTGGTCGTCGCGGGCCTCTTCCTCCTCGGCAACGCGGTGTTCGCCACAGCGATGTCTGTGTTCGTCATCGGTTGGACGACCTTCTTCTCCGGGGTGGTGCTCCTTGTCGGCTCGTTCTTCCGCATCAAGTCCGGCGGCTTCCTGTCCGCCGTGCTCGGCGGCGCGATCCTGGCCGTGATCGGGCTGTTCGTCCTCCGCAATCCCGTGGTCGGAGCGGTCGCCCTCACCCTCGGGGCGGGCGTGACGTTCTTCGTCAGCGGACTCACTCGCATGGCGTGGGCCTTCGGCGCCGAGAAGGGCCGCCTGTTGCTCATCATCAGCGGCCTGATCTCCCTCGGGCTTGGGTTCTACGTCCTGTTCAACCTGAGCACCGCCACCCTTGTCCTCCTCGGCATGCTGCTGGGCATCCAGACCATGCTCGAGGGCCTCAGCCTGATGCTGATCGGCAGGGTTCGCCCGGTGAAGGACGCGGACTGACTGAAACCCCTGAAGAATCGCCATGGCGTCCCCGGACAGTGCGGGCGAAACCCCCTGGCGCGGAGTCTGGTTCGGCGCCTCTCACTGATCCGGACGAGGCGTAGGCTGCTCATGCTTAGCCCTTCCTGGAGGCGTGATGAACTCTCCGGCCAGCGGCCCCCGGCAGCGTCGCCCGGGTGCCTGGGCCTCCTTCCTCGCCGTGTGTGCCGCAGTGGTGCTCCTGCTGCCCGTGGCCGTGCTTCCGCTGACGACGGCGGTGCCGCCGTTGGTCTGGGTCCCGCTTCTGGCGGTCGGCCTGGCCCTCATCGTGTGGATGATTGCCAGGCGGAGACGTCGATGGGCACGCCCGCTGGCTCTGGGCCTTGTGGCCGCGGTCGCCGCCGCAGCCGTCGGGGCATCCCAGCTGTTCGCCGCGACACCGCCGATCAGCGGACCAGACGGTGAGCCCCTGCCTGGCAGCATTGCCAGCCTCGAGCAGGTCACGCTGAACGGAAGCGAGCAGTGGATCACGATCCGCGGGCGCGACACCACCAACCCGGTCCTGCTCAACCTCGGCATGGGCGGCCCGGGCGGTGGCGGTTTCGCCACCCGGACCCTGTTCGAGCCGCTGGAGGAGCACTTCACCGTCGTGAGCTGGGACGAACCCGGCACCGGTCGCTCGTACGGCGCGGTGCCTGTCGACCAACTCACGCGTCAGCGTTTCGTCGATGACGCGGCCGCCCTCGCCACGTTGGTGCGTGACCGGTTCGGTCAGGACCGCATCTACCTCTATGGCGTGTCGTGGACGAGCATCCTCGGTATCTGGCTGGTGCAGGAGCACCCGGACCTGTTCCACGCATTCGTGAGCAGCGGCCAGATGGTCAACACCGTCGAGAACGACCAGATGGGCTACGGGATCGCTCTGGAGCATCTCGACGCTCAAGGTGAGACCGCCCGGGCGGATCGTCTCCGCAGCAACGGGCCGCCGCCGTACCACGGCGACGGTGTGGTCTTCCGCTATGTCGCGTATCTCGATGTCCTCAACGAGATCATGGGCGAACCGCGGCTGTCCCTTATCGTGCCGGTGGTGCCGTTCCTGGCTCCCGAGTACGGGCTGGTGGACAAGGTGAACCACACGCGTGGGCTGATCGATTCGTTCAACGCGGTGTACCCCCAGCTGGAGGGCCTCGATTTCGTCGAGCAGGCGGCCACTCTGGAGGTCCCGGTGTACTTCTTCGTCGGCCGCGACGACGTCAACGCGATGGCCTCACTCGTCGAGGAGTATCACGCGACGCTGACCGCGCCCCACAAGGAACTCATCTGGCTCGACGGGGGTCACGGGCTCTCGGGTGAGACCCGTGATCAGTTCGTCGACGTGATGGTCAACAGGGTTGCGCGTACCGCCGGCCGTTGAAGACCGGGCACGCCTGAGGCGATACTTGACCATGCGGGAACGGACGCCCGACGATTCTTTCGACGACCTCTTCGACGAGGACCTCCACGCAGCACTCGATGCCGCTGCGGCGGAGCACCGTGCCGACCTGGCCAGCCACCTCGTGGCGGCGCTCTCCCGCGTCCAGAACCGGGGCACGCCGCTGCGCGGCGCCGAGGGGTACGGCAGAGACGGGGTAGTCAGGCTGCGGTTCGCCGACGGGACGAGCGTGCTGGCCAGGGGTGACGGGAGGGGCGGCCTCGGCTTCGCCGCCGTGGCCGTCCTGCGAGGATCGGCCGTCCTGTTGAAGGACGTCCGCAACGACGGCGCCCACGTCCATGCGCTGCTGGTGTGGGACCGACACCACCACGTCGAGATCGACGTCCTGGGCCACGATCAGCCAGACTGAAGGGGCGCGATCGCACGGGCCCGCGGTGCCGTTGAACGTTATTGGACAACGCCCCGATACCGGGGTTGACTAGGTCGGTGCTCCGCCTGCGCCGCAACCCCATGATCGTGACCCTGCTCGGGCTCCGCGGCAACGGCCGCGCATCGGTCTACACCGAGCCCCTGTGGGGATTGTCGATGATGCTGGTATTGCCCTACGCATCGGTGTTCATGCTGGCGTTGGGGGTCCAGGACACGCAGATCGGCCTGCTGGCCACGATCTCGATGCTCTCTCAGGTGGTCTTCGGGCTGCTCAGCGGGGTCATCACCGACAAGCTCGGACGACGGATGACCACCGCCGTCTTCGACATCATCGCCTGGGCGATCCCCTGCCTCATCTGGGCATTCGCGCAGAACTTCTGGTGGTTCCTCGTCGCGTCCGTCATCAACGGGGCCTGGCAGGTCACGCAGAACTCGTGGGACTGCCTCCTGGTTGAGGATGTCGACCGTGCGGAGATCCCGAAGGTGTATTCGCTGATCAAGGTCGCGGCGGAGTTCTCCGCGCTCTTCGCGCCCATTGCCGCCATCCTGGTCTCCACCCTGGGGCTCGAGCTGGCGGTGCGGATCCTCTACCTCAATGCCTTCTTCATCATGTCGGTGAAGATCTGGATCCTCTACCGCTACACGACCGAGACCGCCACGGGCGTGGTCCGGATGGAGCAGACGCGTGGCGTCAGCATCTGGACGTCCTTGAAGGAGTACCGCGGCGTGCTGGGTCTCATCGTCCGGTCCAAGGGGACGCTCTTCTCGCTCGCCATAGCGGCCGTCGTGGGCGCCGTCGCGCTCGTCAACGCCACGTTCTGGCAGGTGGTGATCAACCAGCGCCTAGGAGTGCCTGACGCGCTGCTGCCCTTCTTCCCGATGGTCAGGTCGCTGCTGTCAGTGCTGTTCTTCTTCACGCTCATCCCGCTCCTCACGCACGCCAGGCACCTGAAGGCGCCCACGCTGATCGGCTTCGGGGTCTACCTGGCGGGTCAGCTGCTCCTGGTGGGAATCCCCTCCCCCGACGACGGGGCCACCACGGCCACGTACGCGCTCCTCGGCGTCTGCCTGATCCTCGACGCGTTCGGGGGTGGGATCTTGTTCATGTTGGCGGAGTCGCTGGTGGCGCTCCACGTGGACGTCAACGAGCGCTCCCGCGTGATGGCCATCCAGCGCACCGTCGTCATGCTGGCCACGGCTCCCTTCGGCTGGATCAGCGGCTGGTTGTCGAGCATGGACCGCAGCTGGCCGTTCCTGCTGACCTCGGCCCTGCTCGTCCTCGGCCTGGTCGTCGCCGGCGGCTTCTGGGTGACGACGCACGACGAGATCCACGACGATGCCGCCAGCCCCGCCTGAGTCGCTGGCGTCAGCCCCACCGGCGCGGTTCGTTGCGCCTCACCCGCTCGGGAAGGAAGGCCCTCATGACAACCCCTGCTGAACACGATCGCAGCACGGACCGGCACAGTTGGTGGGCGCAGTCGGCGACCCTCAACCGGGCGCAGCTGGTCGGCCTCGCCGCCCTCGTCGCTGTGGGTGGAGGTGCCGTGGGCGCGGCGGCGATCCGCCTCTCCCCCGCCTCAAGCTCGTGCGACATCGTCCGGGTGGCCGGCGATGCTCTGCCTGCCGTCGTGACGGTCTTCGCGGAGGGCCAGGGCGCGTCCGGCTCGGGCAGTGGCGCGGTCATCAGCTCCGACGGGCTGATCCTCACCAATGATCACGTGATCGCCGCCGCGGGCTCCTCCGGCACCATCGAGGTGCTCCTCGACAGCGGCGCCCGCAGCGGGGCCAACCTGATCGGGACCGACCCCGTGACCGACCTGGCCGTCCTCCAGATTGACGGCGTTGACCTGCCGACGCTGCGCATCGCTGAGCGCGCGGAGCTCAGCGTCGGGCAGCCGGTGGTGGCGTTGGGCGCGCCGCTCGGGCTCTCGGGGACGGTGACCAGCGGCATCGTCAGCGCGCTGGGGCGCAACGTCCCCGCGCCGACGGCCGGAGGGGGCACCACCGTGCTGGTGGGATCGATCCAGACCGATGCGTCGATCAACCCCGGGAACTCGGGAGGCCCACTGGTGACGTGCGACGGCGATCTGGTGGGGGTGAACACCGCAATCTCGACGGCGCCTAACGTCGAGGGAGTGCCCGGGGGTGGCAGCGTCGGCATCGGGTTCGCGGTCCCGGCGAGCACTGCGCGACGCATCGTGGACCAGATGGTGGCCGACGGCCGCGCGACCCACCCGTGGATCGGTGCGCAGACCGCGGAGATCACTCAGGAGTCCGCCGATCGGTTCGGGACCCAGCCAGGCCTGTTCGTCCAAGCGACCGCGCCAGGTGGCCCCGCCGCGGAGGCCGGCATCAGACCCGGCGATGTGCTCACCGAGATCGACGGGGGGCCCGCCACCAGCTTCTCGCTGGCCTGGCTCCTGGCCACTGCGCAGGTGGGCGACGACGTCCCGGTGACGTACCTGCGGGACCAGTCGTCGGGTCAGACGGCGATCACTCTGGCCGAGCAACCCTGACCCCGAAACGCCACCTGGCTGTGGGCCTGTGCCTGTACGAGGTTGACGTCCGACGCGCTGCGCTCCTGCGGCCGTTGTCAGGCGCAGGCGAGGTGCCGTCGACCTCGCCGACGCTCGTGGCTGCCGGCACCGCCGTGCGTACGTGACACCAGCGCCGGTAGCTGCGTAGTCAGGCCGACGAGTTGCCGCCAGCGGCGCCCAGCCGCGCCGACAACACGCCTGATTCCCGGAGCTGCTGGGACACTGGCCACATGTTGCTGCTGCAGGAGCTCTGGCGCCGTGCCTCGGCCACGGCCCCCGTCCCTGAGGCGTCGGTGCTCCTGGTGATCGCGTTCGCGGCCTTGGCCTGTGTGATCCTCGCCTGGCCCGTGGTCCGGATGGTGGTCACGGTGTGCCACGAAGCGGGCCACGCCATCGCGGCCACCCTGACCGGCCGATCGCTGCAGGGGATCCGGCTGCACTCGGACACCTCAGGTGTGACCCTCACCCGCGGAAAGCCAGCCGGTGCGGGCATGGTGATCACGCTGCTCGCAGGCTATCCGGCCGCCTCCCTCGTCGGCCTCACCGCCGCGACCATTGCCGGCACAGGCCACGCGGTTGCCATGCTGTGGCTCCTCGTCCTCCTCCTGGCGGTGATGCTGCTCAAGATCCGCAACGTCCACGGCGCGCTGGTCGTGCTCGGCCTCGGCGCCGCCTTGGAGGTGGCGACCTGGTACGCCCCCGTCCACATCCTCGGCTGGCTCGCCTACGGGCTGGCCTGGCTGCTGCTCCTGGCCGGCCCCCGCCCCGTGCTCGAACTGGCGTTCAGCCCGGCTCGGTCCACCGAGGGATCGGACGCCGCACAACTGGCACGACTGACCCACCTTCCCCGGCTCGTATGGATCACGGTCTGGCTGGTGGGCACCGTCGGTGCCCTGGGGCTGGGCAGCGCCCTCATGCTGCCCGGAGTCCTGTCCGGCCGCGTCGGCTGACTCTTGCCCCGTTACTGGTCCGCCACGGCCGACCAGGTCGGACGCAGGTGTGCGAGGAGGGGGTAGTGGTCTGAAGCATTGACCCGCAGCCCCTCGCTGCACAGGGGCAGGAAGGACTGGGATGCCAACACATAGTCCAACCGCACCGCCATGGAGAAGGGCCTCGGCAGCGGGAACGTCCCTCCCGGACCCCGACCGCTGGCAACGAAGGCGTCGGTCAGTTGCCGCCGCAACAGCCTCACTGACAGCGAATCCGGCAGGTCGTTGAGATCCCCCATCAGGAGTCTGGGCCGTGGATCATCGGCGAGCAGCCCCGCGATGACCTCGCTCTGGCGAGCGCGGGACGCTGAAGTGTACGGCTGCGGGATGAGGTGAGTGGCGTAGACGCTCACCTCGCGTCCGGCCACCCGCACCAGGGCGTGCGCGACGGTCCGCGGCTCGGCGCCGCGCGGCACGGGCAATGGGCGCTGCACCGGCGACTCCAGCGGGAACCGCGACAGCAGGGCGATCCCGTAGCCACCGCCGCGAAGGTCAGTCGTGCGGAAGTGCGTGCCGTGCGCCAGGCCGGCCCTCTCGGCCAATGCGGCGGTCTGATCCAGTCCCTTCGAACGGCGGCTGGAGTTGTCGACCTCCTGCAGCGCGACGATGTCGGGTCGGGCCGACCGAATGACCTCAGCCACTCTGTCCAGGCCTCGCACGGCGGACTTGATGTTGAAGGTCATCACCCGCAACTCCGACGAC
>JAPUEL010000044.1 GCA_027492545.1 Propionibacteriaceae bacterium | reverse complement strand
GCCATCGCGCGGTGGGCCGCCGCCACCCCGAGCGGGCGGGGCGCCCCACCCAAACCAACACCCCCACCCGCCACAACCCCGGCACCCGGCGAGCGGCTCCCCCCCCCCCCCGATTCTCTGTCTCTGGGTGCTGGTTCGCCTTTGGCGACGGGTGACACCGGGGGACGCGGTTCCCGATTGCCGTCGAGGACAGGCTTCTTGCCTGGTTGGGGGGGATCATCATTCCCCACGGGTTCCCCATGGGGAATGATGATCCCGGGCCTCAAGGAGGTGACTGACTTTCGGCCAGACTCTGGGTCGTGTGGGCCGCGATGGGCGAGACTGGACCGAGAGGACTGGAGGCGGGCGCAACGTGAGGGCCTGGCCGCGGTGGACTCCTCTGGAGCTCTCCGGATGACCGGCATGTCCGCATCGATGCCGGTGATGCCCTCCATCTGGACGGTCTCCGCAGCGGCCAACGGGCACACGATCCGCGCTGGCTGCACCAGCCCGGCCTCAGTCGCGTCCGATGCTGATGACCACGCCCCTGCCACGATCCACGGCCTTGACGCACTCGATGAGCACCAGCAATCCGACGCCGGCGGCCGTTGAGATCAGCAGATCGACCGCGCCCAGCGGCTCCAGCCGCAGGAACACACCCAGCGGCGTGTACAGCGCCGCCATTTGCAGGGCGAGCACCAGTGCGGCGATCCACAGCAGCAACGGGTTGGAGCGCCATCCGATCGTGGTGAGCGAGTCGTGGTGCGACCTGGTGGCGAAGGCCTGTCCGATCTGGAGGAACGCCAGAGTGGTGAACAACATCGACTGCCAGGCCGGGTTGCCGGTTTCGTGGTACCAGAAACCGATCCCAAGCGCCACGAAGCCGATAACCAAGCCTACCCACACCGTCCGACGGCCCAGACCACCCGTCCAGAGACTCCCGCCGGGCACATGGGGCGGCCTGCGCATCACCGTGGACTCAGCGGGCTCCTTGCCCATCGCGAGGCCAAGCAGGCCGTCGGTCATGAGGTTGAGCCAAAGCAGTTGCAGCGGTAGAAGCGCCACGGCAGCCGTGGCATCCAAGGGGAGGAAGATAAACGGGATGGGCCAGCCGACCATGACAATGATCTTGCCGATGTTGCCGGCCACGGCGAAGGAGACGAACCGGCGCAGGTTGTCATAAATGACCCTGCCTTCCTCGACGGCGGCAATGATGGTGGCGAAGTTGTCGTCGCGCAGCACCATGTCCGAGGCCTCCTTCGAGACGTCAGTGCCGGTGATGCCCATGGCCACGCCGATGTCGGATTTCTTCAGCGCGGGCGCGTCGTTGACACCGTCGCCTGTCATGGCCACGATCTGGTCGTGACGCTGAAGCGAGTCAACGAGGCGCAGTTTGTGCTCGGGCGAGACTCGGGCGAAGACGCTGACCGTCTTGGTGGCGCGATCGAACTCCTCGGCGTCAAGACGGTCCAGGTCGACGCCGGTGAGCACCTCCCCGTCGTGTCCGATACCTAGCTCTCGGGCGATGGCCTGCGCGGTCAAGGGGTGATCTCCGGTGATCATGACCGGCCGGATGCCGGCCGCCTGGCAGGTGGCCACAGCTGCAGCCACTTCCGGCCGCGGAGGATCGATGATGCCGACGACACCTAGCAGGACAAGGTCGGTCTCGGTATCGCTCGGCGTGTCCCCGGGGCGGATGAGCCGAACCGCGAGCCCCAGGACGCGCTGGCCACGCGAGGCGAGGTCCCTGTTGGTGTTCTCGACCCATGCGCGCGCGCCGTCGTCGAAGGCCCGGACGCCGCCGTCGGCGAGCACGCCCGTGGTGCGGGAGACGAGCCCGTCGACGGCCCCCTTCACGAAGAGGAGATCGAAGTCCTGAGGTAGCAGCGCCAGTTCGGTGACGCGCCCGGCCAACGCCGCGTGCCGGGTGCTCATGCGTTTGCGCTCGGAATCGAAGGGCAACTCCCCGATCCTCGGTAAGACCTTGCGTAGCGTTGCCACATCGATCCCGCCGGTCTTCGCCGCATCGAGAAGGCAGGTCTCAGTAGGATCGCCGATCGCTTGAGCCCCCTCCCCGTCGACGTGGCGAAGCTCTGCGTCGTTGCACAGTGAGCCAGCCGCCAATGCGACGAGAGCCGGACCCGATGGCTCGCCGCCTCCCGGTGTCCATATCCCGTCGGGCAGGACGAGCGTCGAGACGGTCATTCTGTTCTGGGTAAGAGTGCCCGTCTTGTCCGAGCAAATGGTGGTAACCGAGCCCAGGGTCTCCACCGCAGGCAGCTTACGCACCAGAGCGTTGCGCCGCAGCATCCGCTGTGCCCCCACGGCCAGCGTGAACGTGACGACGGCCGGGAGACCCTCTGGGATGACCGCAACGGCCACCGAGATGGCGGTGAGCACGAGGTCGCTCCACGTCTCGCCGGCGAGCGCGCCTAGGACTGCAACGACACCAGCGGTGACCACGCCCAGGACCGCGAGTTGCTTGCCGACATGGTCGAGGCGCTGCTGGAGCGGGGTCTGCTCCGCGGTCACTCCCTGGAGCAGGTCGGCGATCCTGCCCAGCTCGGTGGCCATGCCGGTGGCGATGACCAGGCCCACACCACGGCCGTAAGTGACCTCGGTTCCGGAGAATGCCATGTTGACCCGATCACCCACGGGGAGGTCGTGACCGGCCAAGGGCGCAGTCGCCTTGTCCACGGCCTCGGACTCGCCCGTCAGGGCCGCCTCCTGGATCCTCAAGGAGACCGCCTCGAGCAGTCGTAGATCGGCCGGGACCACCGTGCCCGCGTCCAGATGGATCACATCTCCCGGTACCAGTTGCCGTGCCGGGACGGGGGAGGTGCTGCCGTCGCGCAGCACCCGCACTGTGGGTACCGTCATCTGGCGAAGCGCGGCGATGGCTTTCTCCGCCCGGTACTCCTGGAAGAAGCCGAGCAGTGCGAACAGCAGCACGATCCCGCCGATGGCTCCGGCCTCCAGGAACTTGCCGAGGACCAGCGAGAGGACGGTTGCCGCGATGAGGATCAACACCATCACCGAGGTGAACTGCTCCCACAGAATCTTCCAGGCCGGTTTGCCCCCGCGATCGACGAGTTCGTTGGTGCCGTAGCGCTCCAAGCGCTCCTCGGCCTCTGGCGTCGTGATCCCGGAGGCCCGGGATTCAGTCCGCGCCAGAGCTTGGTCGGTGCTCATCAGGTGCCAGGACGGATCAGTCTCGGCTGGGCTGGTGTCGGTGAGGCTGTCCGTGGGCAAGGTGTCTCCCGGAGTGAGGTTCAGGGGCAAAAGTACGTTGAGTCTCTCCCGCCTTACGGCCGATCCGACGGGCTTGCGCCGTGCTGACGTCGGACCCGTTCTTGGGATACTCCCTCTCCGGACAGTTCGAGGGTACCTGCCCTTGGGGGTGGCCGCAACGGGCCGTCGTCCCAGTCACGGGAAGGTTCGACAGTGAAGCACCACGCCTGGCCTACACGTGGCGGAGTGCTCCTAGTGGGGTCGTTGCCAGTTGGCGAAGGCGAACAGCAGGGCGCCGATGAGCGTGACACTGACCCCTACCGCCAACAACTCGTCCGGTTCCGGCCGGGCGACGATCACCTCAAGGAAACGCACTGCCATGACCAACAGCAGCGTCCCAGCCGTTCGGCCTTTGAGGTGGTCAAAGGAGAGCGTGGTGAGGCTTGGGGGTAGGTTGAGGTCGCCGACGAAAAGCTCCCACAGTCCGTAGCCGACGATGAGCAGCACCGTGGCTATGAGGATCGAGTCCACGCTCTCGTACAACTTGACCAGCGCAGCGTCGGGGCTGGTAGACGCTGTGAGCAGGGCCTCGACAAACAAGAAGGCCTTGCTGAGTGCCCAGAGGTACGTGGCCACGGAGAGCAGAAGTGCGGTGACCGCGCCGATGGAAGCGACGTACCGGAAGAGCTCGAGACCCCGCTTCATCGCCCCTGCACCTGTCCTGGAGGGCCCTGCGCCGGGGCGGTCCTCGGGCTCGTCCCGCTGGGCCGGCTCAGACTTCATCACGGTCCACGGGGACGAACGACGGCTGGGGGTGCAGCACCGTGGATGTCATGCCGAGAGTCTAGCCATTCCGGCAGACGGAGAATCGGCGTGCCCCTGCGGATTCCGAGGGCGCGCAAGCCTTCCCCACCGCTATCCAGTGTTCTGCAGACCGGCAGCCGCTCCGTTCACGGTGGTCAACAGGACCCGCGTCCACTGTTCCCGGTCCTCCTCAGACGGTGCGTCGTCTCCCGGACCGCCCTCGCGGATGACGCGCAGTGCGCGCAACTGCAGGTGGCTGAGCGCGTCGATGGACGGGGCCCGCAGTGCAACCCGGGTGCCGAGGCGGAGCTTGCGTTCCAGTAGCTCCTCCTGCTCCAGGATCGCCAGCACAAGGTCGCGCGTCAGCTCGTACTCCGCCAGCACGGCGCTGGTGACGCTCAGCTGCCCACCGAGTGCCAGGAAGGACTTCGCCAAGCGCGGGTTAGCCTTCGCGAGGCTCATCTCCGCAATGTCGATCATGCTGGCAAACAGCGGCCACCGACGGTATGCCGCGCGCAGCCGGTCGAGGTCCCCCACAGCGGCCAACCCGGAGCCCAGCCCGAACCAGCCGGGCACGTTCGCCCGGATTTGGGACCATGCGAACACCCAGGGGATGGCCCGGAAGTCACTCAGATCCCTGCCCTTCTCCGCGCCGCTTCGCCGCGCCGGGCGGGATCCGAGCCTCAGCCGCCCCAACTCCTCAAGCGGGCTCGACGCAGCCACGACATCGGCGAAACCAGGCGTGCGCACGAGGCTGAGGTAGGTCTCGCGAGAGACCCGCTCCACCGTCGTCGCGACATCGTCGAACTCCTCAGCGGCGGCACGGTTGCGGTGCACCACGTCGTCGGTGTCTGCGAGCAGCACCGCCGAGGTGAGACGTTCCAAGTGCGCCTGGGCCAGGGTCACGTCCGCGTACCGGGCAAAGATGACCTCACCCTGCTCGGTGACCTTGAACCGGCCGGAGACCGAACCCGGAGGCTGGGCCAGGATGGCCCGGTGAACAGGGCCTCCGCCACGGCCCAGGGATCCGCCTCGGCCGTGGAACAGCGTGAGTTGGATGCCGTGACGCTGCGCCCACTCAACGATCTGGGTCTGCGCCCGGTAAAGAGTCAGGGTTGCGCTGGCCGGCCCGACGTCCTTGGCCGAGTCCGAGTAACCGACCATCACCTCGACGTGCCAGTCCACCTCGTCGAGCCAGCTGCGGGTGCTCTCCAAGGTGAGCCACTCTTCAAGGACACCGACGGCCCCGCTCAAGTCGGCTCCGGTTTCGAAAAGCGGAACCACGTTCAAACTGAGGGCGGCGTCACCGACCGCGAGGCGAGCAAGGGCGCGCACTGCGACGAGGTGCTGAGCCTGCTGGGTGAAGCTCACCACGTGACGGCCGCACGACTGAGCCCCCCAGCGCTCCTGAAGCCAGGACATGACCCGAAGCGTGTCGAGCACCTCGCGGGTGGCGTCGCTGAGAGCCTGGACGTGGGCCGGCCAACCGTTGACCGCGAGCGAGTCGAGCAACTCCAGCCGCGTGGGGCTGCCCGGCGCTTCCGGGTCCCAGTCGAGTTGCCCGAGCAGTTCGTCCAAGACTCGCCGGTGCACATCGCTGTGCTGGCGCACCTCCAGGTCGGCCAGGTGGAAGCCGAAGGTTTCGGCCAGCCAGATCAGGTGCTGGAGCTCCCCGAAAGCCGCCCGTGTGTCTCCTGCCTGCTCCAGGGAGGTCTGGATCAGACTGAGATCAGCCACCAACTCAGCGGGCTCGCGGTATGCGAGATCGATCTGGCCCTCTCTGGTGGCCGTGAGCCTGGTGGCGACGAAGAGTAGCTTCTGCCGATGCGGCTCTCCCGGAGACGATTTGCGGATGAGTTGGAAGATCTCCGGCGCCGTGACCGAATCACGGGCCAGCGCACTGGCCAGTTCGGGCGACGGGGGGCTGGCGTCCTCGCTCATCGTGAGGGTGCGGGCGACGCGATCTGCTCCGGTGGCGAGCGCCTTGAGGATGCACTCCGCCTGGATGGACATGGTCTGCCGGGTGACCTCGGCCGTGACGAACGGGTTGCCGTCCCGGTCACCGCCCACCCAGGAACCGAACCGCAGGAAACCGGGAACCGACGGGCGACAACGGCCCGGCTCCCCGTCGGCGATCGCGGACTCGACTGTGCGGTACAACCGTGGCACCGCTTGAAACAGCGTCTGGTCAAACACGGACATCACGGTGCGAACCTCGTCCGAGGGTTGGGGTGGTGTGGTGCGCAGGGGGGAGGTGCGGCTGAGGATGTCGATCTCCTCCAGCATCCGGCGCTGAGCGAAGTCCCGCTCCTGCGAGCCGGAGCCTGGATCGTCGTAGCGGTCCAGTTGTTCGGCGATACGATGCAGGGCTGAGGAGACAGCGCGCCTGCGAGCTTCCGTGGGGTGCGCGGTCAGCACCGGATGGATGCGGAGGTTCTTCACGCGAGCCGCCGCGGGGCCGAGTGCGGCCACCGCTGGCCAGACGTCCGGCGCCGTGCCTGCCACCTCGGAGTGTGTCCCGCGGATGAGTCTGGAGCGGTACCGCTCCTCGCTGAGGTTGATCAGGTGGAAGTGAACGGTCAGGGCCTGCGCGAGTTGAAGCGCCTGGGTAGCGGTCAGTGCCCCGACGACCCGGCCAGGCTCCTCGGGGTCGCCGCCATCGGCGGCCCGTGCCGCCGAGTCCTGCACTTGCTGCATGAGCGTGGCGAGCGCGCCGGCTCCTCTCTCGTGGAGAACCTGCTCATGCAGTTGTGTGAGGATGTCGATGTCGGCTTCCAGGAGCCGGTCAAGACCGTACGGATCCTGGTCCAGGTGGATCGCCTCGGCAAGGGGATTGGTCATTGCTACCTCTCTATTTCGTGAATGATGAATCGTGTATCATACTCCGCTATGGCACCTGGCGACTGGACCTTTCTCTCCAACTATGGCCACGTTCTCGTGGCCCTTGCCCGGAACCCGACGGCGCGGATGCGAGACATCGCGCAGCAGGTGGGTATCACTGAACGAGCCGTGCAGCAGATAGTCGGTGAGTTGGTGACGCAGGGTTACGTGATCAAGGAGAAGTCGGGGCGGCGAAATCACTACCATCTGGCTCCCGGCACCCACCTGCGCCATGATCTGGAGCGCGGCGTCAGGGTCGCCGACTTCGTGGCGATGGTGAGCGGGGCGGACGAAACGAACGGGGCCCGCGCGACGCCGAGCAGGGCGAAGAGTTGATGTACCCATGTGCCCACCTCGCGATCAGGCGCTGCGGTTGGTCGACCACCGCCTCGCATCAATGCTACTGCCTAGTTTCCGGAATTGCAATTCGCGTGTCAAGTCGCTACTGTTTCGGTCATGGACGAGGACATCTTCGGTGATCTGATCGCTGCGAACCAGCGCTACGCGAGGTCCGGACCTCGCCCCTTCGACGGCATCGCTCACGCCGGGATCGCCGTCGTGACCTGCATGGACTCACGCCTGGAGCCCTTGGCGATGGTGGGCCTGACACTGGGCGACGCCAAGATCATGCGCACCCCTGGGGGCCATGTCACCGCGGACGCGCTCACCGGATGCGTGCTAGCCGCACACCTTCTCAACGTGGACCGCATCCTGATCGTCCAACACACCTGCTGTGCCGTGGCAAGCGGCGACGACGATGCGATCCGCCGCCGCGTTTCGGAGACGACCGGTGCCGACCTCGGCAACCTGCCCATCGGCGCAGACCCGGACCAGCGTGGCCGGATCCACGCCGATGTCGCACTGCTGCGACAGCACCCCCTGCTCGCTGACCGGGTCAGGGTCGGCGGCTTCATCTACGACGTTGAGACCAGCCTCCTGGAACAGATCACATGAGCGCCCCCCCTGCTCAGGGCGGCTCCACCGAGGCTTCCGCAGGGACCGCTCGTCTTCCGATGCCAGCACTGCTGGTCTTGGAGGACGGGCGGTTCTACTGCGGCACGTCGTTCGGCGCCACTGGAGAAACCTTCGGGGAGGCCGTCTTCTCCACAGGCATGACGGGCTACCAGGAGACCCTCACCGATCCCAGCTACCACCGCCAGGTCCTGATCGCGACGGCCCCCCACATCGGCAACACCGGATGGAACGACCAGGACAATGAGTCGCGCAGGATCTGGGTGGCCGGTTACGTGGTCCGCGACCCCTCACGGACACACTCGAGTTGGCGCGCCAACGGCTCCCTGCATGACGAACTGCGTCGGCAAGGGATCGTTGGCATCGCCGACCTCGACACGCGAGCGCTGACGCGTCACATCCGTGACAACGGCGCGATGCGGGTGGGCGTCTCCACCATCGAGACCGACCCTCGGCAACTGCTTGCGCGGGTGCTGGAGACGCAGCCCATGCTGGGGGCGGACCTCGTGGCCGATGTCACCGTCGCTTCGAAGCAGGTCGTCCCGGCAGTGGGCAGGAAGCGCTTCACAGTCGCCGCGGTCGATCTCGGCATCAAGGACATGACTCCCACCCGGCTCGCCCAGCGAGGAATCGAGGTGCACGTCCTGCCTGCTGCGAGCACCCTCGACGACATCACCGCGGTGGGTCCCGATGGGGTCTTCTTCTCCAACGGGCCGGGCGACCCGGCGGCAGCCGGGCGTGCGGTGGACCTTCTCACCGAGATTCTGGATGCGGGGCTGCCCTACTTCGGGATTTGCTTCGGCAACCAGATCTTCGGTCGTGCACTTGGCTTCGGCACCTACAAGCTGAAGTACGGCCATCGCGGCATCAACCAGCCGGTGATGGACCTGGCCAGGGGCACGGTCGAGATCACCGCCCAGAACCACGGCTTCGCCGTAGATGCCCCCCTTGGCCAGTCCGTATCCACCCGCTGGGGAACTGCACGAGTTACCCACGTCTGTCTCAACGACGATGTGGTCGAGGGCCTGGAGTTGCGTAACGATTCCGGCCGACTGACTGCTTTCGCTGTTCAGTATCACCCGGAGGCAGCCGCCGGACCGCACGACGCCGACTACCTGTTCGACCGCTTCGTCGACGTCATGGCCGGAAAGGACGACTGATGCCCCGTCGCACCGACATCTCCTCGATCATGGTGATCGGCTCCGGCCCCATCGTCATCGGGCAGGCGTGCGAGTTCGACTACTCCGGCACGCAGGCCTGCCGCGTGTTGCGCGAGGAGGGGTTCCGGGTGATCCTGGTCAACTCCAACCCGGCCACCATCATGACCGACCCCGAGTACGCTGACGC
This sequence comes from Propionibacteriaceae bacterium, assembly GCA_027492545.1. Lineage (GTDB taxonomy): Bacteria > Actinomycetota > Actinomycetes > Propionibacteriales > Propionibacteriaceae > Arachnia. The sequence continues at coordinate 3,447 of JAPUEL010000044.1, read as the reverse complement.
CACCTACATCGAACCGATCAGGCCCGAGTACCTCGAACAGATCATCGCCACCGAGCGTCCAGACGCGCTGCTCGCGACGCTTGGAGGCCAGACCGCCCTTAACGCCGCCATGACCCTGTTCAAGAACGGGGTGCTCGACCGCTACGACGTCGAACTCATCGGCGCCTCCGTCGACGCCATCGAAAAGGCGGAGAACAGGCTGGAGTTCAACCAGATCGTCACCTCACTCAAGGTGCCCGGCGCTGACGCCGGCGTGGCACGCTCGCGTATCTGCCACGACATGGACGAAGTCCTCGCCGCCGCGGGGATCCTCGGATACCCCATCGTGGTCCGGCCGAGCTTCACCATGGGCGGGCTCGGCTCCGGCATCGCCTACAACGAGGAGGAACTGATCCGGATCGCCGGGGAAGGCCTTTCGGCGTCGCCGGTCACCGAGGTGCTGATCGAGGAGTCGATCATCGGCTGGAAAGAGTTCGAACTCGAAGTCATGCGCGACGGATCGGACAACGTCGTGATCGTGTGCTCCATCGAGAACCTAGACCCCATGGGCGTGCACACCGGGGACTCCATCACAGTGGCCCCCGCCATGACGCTCACAGACAGGGAGTACCAGGCCATGCGCGATGTGGCCATCGCGGTAACCAGGGCGGTCGGCGTCGAAACTGGCGGCTGCAACGTCCAGTTCGCACTCAACCCTGTCGACGGGCGGCTGATAGTGGTGGAGATGAACCCGCGGGTCTCCCGATCCTCGGCGCTGGCCTCGAAGGCCACCGGCTTCCCGATCGCGAAGATCGCAGCGAAGGTGGCGGTGGGCTACACCCTCGACGAGATCCCCAACGACATCACCGGCGAGACGCCCGCCTCGTTCGAACCGTCGCTGGATTACGTCGTGGTCAAGTGCCCGCGCTTCGCGTTCGAGAAGTTCCCCACCGCTGACAGCACCCTCACCACGCACATGAAGTCAGTGGGCGAGGCCATGGCCATCGGCCGATGCTTCACCGAAGCGCTCGGCAAGGCCCTGCGCTCACTGGAGGACCCGGCGGCACTCTTCGACTTCACCCGCCCGATCATCGAGAGCGTGGACGAGCTGCTGCGCCGCATCGCCCGACCGCACGACCACCGCCTGGCTCTCATGATGCAGGCGCTTCGCGCCGGCGCCACCTCGGCACAGGTGGTAGAAGCAACCCGCATCGATCCGTGGTTCGTCGACCAGCTCCAGCTGATCCGCGAGACGGCCGACCAGTTGTGCTCGGCCCCAGAGCTTACGGGCGGTCTCATGCGGCTCGCCAAGCGACACGGCCTCTCCGACGATCAGATCGCCGACCTGCGCAATCTCAGCCCTGACGTGGTCCGTGGCCTCCGCTGGGCGTTCGGCATCCGGCCCGTGTACAAGACGGTCGATACCTGTGCCGCCGAGTTCGCGGCCCGGACGCCGTACCACTACTCCAGCTACGACGAGGAGACCGAGGTCGAGCCCCGCACCCGGCCCGCCGTCATCATCCTGGGCAGCGGCCCCAACCGGATCGGGCAAGGCATCGAGTTCGACTACTCGTGCGTGCACGCGGCCATGGCGTTGCGGGACGCCGGCTACGAGACGGTGATGGTCAACTGCAACCCCGAGACGGTCTCGACCGACTACGACACCACCGACCGGCTGTACTTCGAACCCCTGACGCTGGAGGACGTGCTGGAGGTGGTCCATGCCGAGCTCGCGGCCGGGCCCGTGGCGGGCGTCATCGTGCAGCTGGGCGGGCAGACGCCGCTCAAGCTCGCACAGGCGCTCAAAGACCGCGGAGTCCACATCGTGGGCACGTCGCCAGAGGCCATCCACCTGGCTGAGGATCGCGGAGAATTCGGCGCCCTCCTCAGCTCCGCGGGCCTGCTGTCCCCCCAGCACGGCACGGCCGTCTCCGCCGGACAGGCGCTGGCGGTCGCCCACACGATCGGTTACCCCGTGCTGGTTCGTCCCAGCTACGTGCTGGGCGGGCGCGGCATGGAGATCGTCTACGACGACGCCTCACTGGTGAGCTACATCCAACGCGCAACCGAGATCGACCCCTCGCACCCCGTGCTCGTGGACCGGTTTCTCGACGACGCGATCGAGATCGACATCGATGCGCTCTTCGACGGGACGGAGCTCTACATCGGCGGCGTGATGGAACACATCGAGGAGGCCGGCATCCACTCCGGCGACTCGGCGTGCACCCTTCCTCCGATTACCCTCGGTACCGAGACCATCGACCAGATTCGCAGCTCCACCGAGATCATCGCCAAACGGATCGGGGTGAAGGGCCTGATCAACATTCAGTACGCGCTGCTCGGCGATGTGCTCTACGTGCTTGAGGCCAACCCGCGGTCATCGCGGACCGTGCCCTTCGTCTCGAAAGCCACCGGCACGCCGCTGGCCAAGGCCGCAGCCCGAATCTCACTCGGCGCGATGATCGCCGAACTCCGCTCAGAGGGAATGCTCCGATCCGGGGGAGACGGCGCGACGGCGCTCGCGTCGGCACCGATCGCCGTGAAGGAAGCCGTGTTGCCCTTCAACCGGTTCCGCAGCCCCGAGGGCGTCGGCGTCGATCCGCTGCTCGGCCCGGAGATGAGATCCACAGGCGAGGTCATGGGGCTCGATGCGGCCTTTGGCCCCGCCTTCGCCAAGAGCCAGGCCGCGTCGTTCTCCGCTCTTCCCACGACTGGGACGGTGTTCGTCTCGGTGGCGAATCGCGACAAGCGGCACGCGATCTTCCCGATCAAGCGGCTCGCCGACCTCGGATTCCGGATCCTGGCCACCGAGGGCACGGCACAGGTGCTGCGTCGCCACGATGTTGCGGTCACTGTGCTCCGGAAGGCGTCGCAAGGTCCAGGTCCCAACGGTGAGCTGACGGTAGTGCAGGCCATCGCGGCAGGCGAGATCGACCTCGTGGTCAACACGCCGCACGGCCACTCGCTCCATGGCAGCCCCCGACAGGACGGCTGGGAGATTCGCGGCGCGGCCATCCGCGCCGGCGTGCCTTGCGTGACCACGACGCAGGCCCTCGCGGCGTGCGTGCAGGGCGTCGAATCCCTGCGCCAAGGAACCCCGGGGGTGCGTTCGCTGCAGTCCTGGAACGCCGCGATTCGAGCTGATCTCCACCGATCCGTGCCCCCTGGAGTGGGCCACAGCCCCAAGGCCACACAAGAGGCGGAGTTGCGCACCGTCGCTCCCGACGACCACTGTACTGTGCGTGGCTGAGCCGACACCCTCGTCGACACTCCCTCTTTCATGAGGCGGCTTGAGAGACCCGCTTGCTGGGCTGGCTGGTCGCGATTTCGGTGCTGGCCGGGTGGGCTGTTTGCCGGCTGACGCTGCCGGGCAACGGCTGTGCAGGTTCTCGGTCGATGGGGTCCACGGATCGTGAAGCGTCCGAGATTCCTGCCGCATCGTTTCCGGTCAGGAAGGATGCAGGTCAT
>JAPUEL010000043.1 GCA_027492545.1 Propionibacteriaceae bacterium | reverse complement strand
GCCCCCCGACCCACCCCCTCCGCGCGGGTGGGCGGGGTGGGGGGGGGGGGGTGGGGCGGGGGGGGGGGGGGGGGGGGTCGGGGGGGGGGGGGGGGGGGGGGGGGGGCCGCGGCCCCCACCACTCAGCTCAGGCGAGGCTTCCTGATCCGGACGACGAGTTCCCAGATCCACAGCACCGTTAAGACAACGAGCATCAAGCTGACCGTCAGCAGCAGCGGCGCTGTCAGGAACGCACCTTGGCCCACCTGCGGAAGCACCACTCCCGCACGCGCCAACCCCCAGAAGGATGCCTCTACAACCACGAGAACTCCGCAGGCGATGGCGAACTGCCTCGCCACGACCTTCCACCTCTCCAGACTGCTCCGGCCGCGGATTGTGAGGTAGACCTCGCGAACCGGCATCACCAGGGCGAGCGCAAGGTACAGAAGCCCACCCAGGCCGGTGCCTGGTAGTCCGGCACTATTCATGTCAGTGACCCTTCTCGTAGACCAGCAGGGGCTTGCGGAGGACGACCTCGGTCACAAGGGCCTCAACCATGTAGACCGCGTTGACCATCCGAAGCAGGAAGAAGCTGGGTATGGACGCGAGGGCGCGCCAGAGTTCGCCACGGGCCAAGGCCTTCGGGATGACAAGAACCAGAACCGCGGGAAGATCAAACACGTAGGCGAGCAGCAGCCAGGGATTCTGGAAGATGACCGCCAGAATGGGCAGCGCACCGAGGTAGACGATCGAGGCCATCACGGCGTCCCACATGGACACCCCGACGATGGTTCGGAGAAGGGGGATCGGCAGAATGTCGTTCCAGTGGAGGCGCACATTCTGGACGAACCCGTGGGACCAGCGCTTCAGCTGCTTGCCCATGAAGTTGAAGTCGTGGGGCTCGATCGGATAGGAGACCGCCTCGGGGATGAACCGGACCTTGTGGCACTGGGCGTAGAAGGTCCATGTGAGGTCCATGTCCTCGGCGCGGGTCCGCTCGGACCACCCTCCGGCCGCCTTGAGCTTGGCGGTGTCGTAGGCGGAGAAGCACCCCGACGAGATCATGGGCTTGCCGTAGTAGTCCTGGATCGGCTTGCTGAAGGTGAAAGCCATGAGGTACTCGACGTAGCGCCCCCGCTCCCAGAGACTGCCGACATAGCGGGGCAAGATGAAGCCGCACGCGGCCGCGACATCGGGGTCGGTGAGGGCACTCAGCAGCTTCTCGATGGCGTCGGGGGCCAGGGTGGTGTCGGCGTCGATGGCCATGGTGTAAGGCGTCTCGACGAAGGTGAGCGCCAAGTTCTGGGCTCCGGCCTTGGATCCTGTGTTCTTCTCAGGACGCATCACCTCCGCCCCCGCCAGTTCGGCGAGTTCGCCCGTGCGGTCGGTGGAGCCGTCGTCGACGACGATGACACGGCCGGGCGGGGTCGTCTGGGAAAGGACGCTTCGGACGGTCTCCGCCACCGAGGCTTCCTCGTTGTAGGCGGGGATGATGACCGTCAGCCCGAGTGCCATCTAGGCGATCGGGCGCACAGATGTGGCGGTGAGGGTGGTGTCCGGCACGGTGGGGGGCTCCGTCTGTCAGAAGGGCACGTCGCGTGCCGGGGACAGCATGCCGGATGCGCACCGGAGTCAGCGCATCGAGCCGGCGCCTCAGACGCAACTGTGGCTAGTCGTTACTTCACTATCAGACAGCGGCGTCGCGGCTGCCACGTCGACGTTCGAGCACGAATAGCCGCCTGACCCGGGCCTCGACGTCCATGGCAACACCGGGAGCCGTGTGCGACGGCGTGTCGTGCACATGGGGCTCGTCGTCGTCGGTGTCGGGCACGAATAGCAGCCAGACCCGGGGCTCGACGCTCATGGCAACACCGGGAGCCGCTTGCGACGGCGTGTCGTGCACAGGGGGTGGGTGGCCGATGGGGGGCGCGCGGTTGTGTTGTCGGGATCGGTGCGGTGCGCGTCGTCGGATCGGTGGTTCGCACAGGGATGGGGTCGTCGGGATCGGTGGTGCGCGTGCAGGACGTCGGGCTGGGAGGTGCGGGTAGACTGACACGCTGTGCGATTCCTTCACGGCGACCCCAGCTACGACCTGACCTACAGCGACGTCTTCATGGTCCCCTCCCGCTCAGGGGTCAGCTCGCGCCTCGACGTAGACCTCACCTCCACCGACGGCCTCGCCACCCCCACCCCCCTGGTCGCGGCCAACATGACGGCGGTCTCCGGCCGCCGCATGGCCGAGACCATGGCCCGCCGCGGTGGACTGGCGATCTTCCCGCAGGACATCCCCAGCGACGTCGTCGCCAGGTCCATCGACAAGGTCAAGGCCGCGCACCCCGTCTTCGAGACCGCCGTGACGGTCTCCCCCACAACCACCGTCGGTGAGACGCTCAGCCTGATCGGGAAGCGCGCGCACGGCGTCGCCGTCGTGGTGGACAAGGATCGACGCATCCTCGGCCTCGTGACGCCTCAGGACGCCGTCGACTCCGACCGCTTCGCGCAGGCCAAGGACGTCATGACCAGCGACGTCACCCGCGTCTCCGCCGACACCACGCCCGCACAGGTGTTCGCCGTGCTGAGCGAGCAGCACCAGAAGGTGGCGCTCGCCGTCGACGCCGACCAGCGGCTGGTCGGTCTCATGACCCCCAAGGGCGCGCTGCGCACCGCGATCTACTCCCCCGCCGTCGACCTCGAGGGGCGGCTGCGCGCGGGTGTCGCGGTGGGGATCAACGGCGACATCCAGTCCAAGGTCCGAGCCGCGCTTGAGGGCCGTGCGGACGTGATCGTCATGGACACCGCCCACGGGCATCAGGAGAAGATGCTGTCCGCGCTCGCCATCGCCCGCGACGTGCGCGACGTCTTCGAGGCCGAGACCGGCCGGCGCGTCCTCATCGTCGGCGGCAACGTGGTGACGACGGAGGGCTGCGACGACCTCATCGACGCCGGCGCCGACATCCTCAAGGTTGGCGTCGGGCCCGGGGCCATGTGCACCACGCGCATGCAGACCGGCGTGGGCCGGCCGCAGTTCTCCGCGGTGCTTGAGTGCTCCGCCGCGGCCAGGGAGCGCGGCAAGGCGGTCTGGGCCGACGGTGGCGTCCGCCACCCCCGCGACGTCGCCCTCGCGCTCGCTGCCGGCGCCGGGTCCGTGATGATCGGGTCCTGGTTCGCGGGCACGCACGAGTCCACCGGTGACCAGCTCGCCGACAACCAGGGCCGCGTGTACAAGGAGTCGTTCGGCATGGCGTCGGCGCGCGCCGTCCGCCAGCGCACCCGCGAGCAGTCGGCGTTCGACCGCGCCCGGGCCGCGATGTTCGAGGAGGGCATCTCGTCGTCGCGGATGTACCTGGACCCGCGGCGGCCGGGCGTCGAGGACCTGATCGACTGGATCACCTCGGGCGTGCGGTCGTCGTGCACCTACGCGGGCGCCAAGAGCCTCGACGAGTTCACCGAGCGGGCCGTTGTCGGGGTCCAGTCGGGTTCTGGATACGAGGAGGGTCGCCCGCTCGATCAGAGCTGGTGAGCCACGCGGTGATGAGGTGCTGAGGCGGGGTCGCGGGGACGTTCACCATCGGCCAAACTCGCCGTTGACACGCCCCTGGCTAGCGATGGACCTGTATTCTCTCAAGGCCCTCTCAGGTGTTAAGGTGAGCTAGACCATACGCCTCGGTACAGACGTGCCGTTTCAGAGGGGGATCCCACCATGGCTTTTGACTCAGCCGCACCTGTCAATCGTCGCACCGTGGCCAAGGGCATCGCCTGGTCGGTGCCGGCCGTCGCCATCGCCGGCGCAGCCCCGGCCTTCGCGCTTTCCGGCGACACGCCCACCCTCAGCTACCAGGGCGCGTGCAAGTTCCCGGGGAAGAGCTGCGCCAAGGCACCCTTCGGTTACGGCTTTGTGTTCACGGTAGATAACGTCGACCCCGCGAAGGCCGTCTACTTCTGTGGCGCAACCATGTCGAACATTTCGCCCGCCAATGCATTCACCGGTCCCCCGCCTGTGTGGCAGCCTCCGGCCAGCGGCTGTGTTTCGGTGCCCGCCGATGGGGAGGGTGAACTGATCTTCTACTTCGGCGGCACGAACAGTGCCAACTTGGACTTCACCTTCGATCTCACCGTGCAGTGGAGCCACGAGTGCGACTGCAATGACGGCGTGGCCCACACTCCCATCTTCAAGAATAACCTGAGCGTAGAGTCAACGCCTCCCGGCGGCGTTTGCACCTGCGGCGCGGAGTTCATCCCCACCCCAGCCTGACCCGAGCGGCCCGACCTCGTGCTCGGGAGCCGCTAGGAACAGCCCGTTCGAGGGCCCGTCGACATCGACGGGCCCTCGAATGTTTGCGCATAACTGACCGAGCGAACTTCTGGCAGAACAGTAAGGCCCGGTCCCTTGTCGGACCGGGCCTAGCCCCACTGAGGCGCAATCAGTGCTAGTTGTTCAGTGCTTGTAATCGCCTCGGTAGAACTCGAGGATCCAGCCGCTGGCCGACCAGATGCCGACGCCGAAGCCCACGAGGCTGATCCACGGCTGCGACAGGGCGGGGCCCAGGAAGATGATCATCACCGTCACCGCCGCCCAGAAGGGCCAGATGCTCTTCGGCGCGAAGAAGCCGATGGTGCCGGCCCCCTCGATCACCTCGGCGTCCCCGCGATCCTCGGGGCGCGGGTCGAAGCTCCGAGCCGTCAGGGTGAGGTACCCGGCGATCATCAGTCCCAGCAGGCCCGTGAAGCCCAGCACGAACGTGCCGGCGATCTCCCGCGCCATGAACCAGTAGATGGGCGTGACGATGAGGAAGAAGACGAAGATGAACCAGAAGACGTACTTTTCGGCTCTCACTGCTTGGTGCCCTCCGGCTCGACGATTGGGTTGACCCGGTCCAGCAACTCGCCCGGGTCTTCAGCGTGCAGATTGGCGCTCTCGACCAACTCCGGCCGCGACAGGTCCAGCGCAGGGCTCATGGAGCGGATGCGCGGCAGGGAGTCGAAGTTGTGCCGCGGCGGCGGGCAGGACGTGGCCCACTCGAGCGAGCGGCCCCAGCCCCACGGGTCGTTGACGCCGACGGGGGGCGCCTTGCGGGTGATCCAGACGTTCCACAGGAACGGCAGCATCGACACGCCCAGCAGGAACGCCCCGAACGTGGAGACCTGGTTGAGGAAGGTGAAGCCCTCCCACGCGCCGTAGTCGGCGATGCGCCGCTGCATGCCCTCGACGCCCAGCCAGTGCTGCACGAGGAAGGTGGTGTGGAAGCCGACGAACAGGGTCCAGAAGTGCACCTGGCCCCAGGTCTCGTTCAGCATCTTGCCGGTGAACTTCGGCCACCAGTAGTAGAAGCCGGCGAACATCGCGAACACCACCGTGCCGAAAAGCACGTAGTGGAAGTGCGCGACGACGAAGTAGGTGTCGGAGACCTGGAAGTCCAGCGCCGGCGCCGCCAGGATAATGCCCGTCAGTCCGCCGAACAGGAACGTGGTGAGGAACCCGATGGCGAACGTCATCGACGTGTTGAGCGTCAACGACCCGCGCCAGATGGTGCCGATCCAGTTGAAGAACTTCACGCCCGTGGGGACCGCGATCATGAACGTCATGAACGAGAAGAACGGCAGGTTCACCGCGCCGGTGACGAACATGTGGTGCGCCCACACCGAGATGGACAGCGCGCCGATGGACAGCGTCGCGAACACCAGGCCGTAGTAGCCGAACACGGGCTTGCGGCTGAAGGCGCTCAGCACCTCGGTGATGATGCCGAAGAACGGCAGCGCGATGATGTAGACCTCGGGGTGGCCGAAGAACCAGAACAGGTGCTGCCACAGCACGGGGCCGCCCGACGCGGGGTCGAACACCTTCGAGCCCAGCACGCGGTCCGCCTCGAGGACGAGCAGGCCGGCGGCCAGCACGGGGAAGGAGATGAGGACCATGAGCGAGGTGACCAGGATGTTCCACGAGAAGATGGGCATCCGGAACATCGTGAGGCCGGGGGCGCGCATGGTGATGATCGTGGTGACGAAGTTCACCGAGCCGAGGATGGTGGACAGGCCCAGCAGGTAGAGGCCCATGAGCCACAGGTCATGGCCGATGCCGGGCGAGTGGATGGCGTTCGACAGCGGCGCGTAGGCGAACCAGCCGAAGCTGGCGGCGCCGTCGGGGCTGAGGAAGCCGGCGCAGGCCATCGAGGAGCCGAACACGTACAGCCAGAACGAGAACCCGTTCATGCGCGGGAACGCGACGTCCGGGGCGCCGAGCTGCAGCGGCAGGATGGCGTTGGCGAAGCCCGCGAACATGGGCGTGGCGAACATCAGCAACATGATGGTGCCGTGCATGGTGAAGAACTGGTTGAACGTCTCGTAGTTGACGAACTGCATGCCCGGCGCGGCCAGCTCGGCGCGGATGGCCAGCGCCAGGAGGCCGCCGAAGCCGAAGAAGAAGAACGCTGTGACGAAGTACATGTTGCCGATGACCTTGTGGTCCGTCGTCGTCAGGTACTTCATGACGGTCTCGCCGAGGCGGTGCGGCTCGACCCTGGTCTCCTGCTGGAGTGCGGTGCGCTCGGTGATGGTTGCGCTGCTCACTGGTGCTCCTCCGGTGCTTCCGTGGGCAGAACGGCCTGGATGGCCTCCTGCAGCTCCCGCTCGCCAGCGTTGCCGTTGGCGGCGAGTTCCTTGACGTGCGCGGCGTACTCCTCCTGCGAGACCACGTGCACTTTGAACAGCATCAGCGCGTGGTACTGGCCGCAGAGCTCGGCGCACTTACCGTCGTAGGTGCCGAGCCTGTTGGGCGTCACCTCGAAGGAGTTGGGGTGTCCGGGGATCACGTCCATCTTGAAGTAGAACGACGGCACCCAGAACGAGTGGATGACATCGGCCGACTGCAGGTTGAACCGCACGGTCTGGTCGACGGGGAGGTACAGGTCCGGAATGACTTCGAGCGTGCCGATCTCGTGGGCATTGGTGCCGATGTCCGGGTTGTCCTCCTCCATGTAGTTGAAGGTCCAGGACCACTTCTGGCCGATGACGTTGATGGTGGTGTCCGGGTCGTCCGACTTCTGCAGCACTGCGTCGGAGGCCTTGACCGTGTAGAAGAACAGCACGCCGATGATGAGGAACGGCACCAGCGTGTAGAGCAGTTCGAGAGGCAGGTGGTAGGTGGTCTGCCGGGGGGCGGGGGCGTCACCGTCCTTGCGGCGGTAGCGGACCACGGCCCAGCCGATGAGGCCCCAGACCAGCACGCCGATGACGAGGGAGGCGATCCAGGCACCCACCCACACGTTGCCCATGATGGGGGCCTGCTCGGTTGCCGCCTCGGGAAGACCGAACCGTTGCCCCTGTTCCGAGCACGCCGTCAATCCCATCAGCGAGAGCGGGACCCCGATGAGGAGGGAGCCACGTACCAACCGCCGACGCGATGGCGCAGGATTGCCACTCACAAGTTGCCCTTCCGTTGACCACTGGCCTGCGATTCTCCGCGCTGGATATTTCACAGGACACCACTGCTGGGGCCCACCTTAACGCAAAAAGCGACCCCCGCGGAGAGGTCTCCGCGGGGGTGGCTTACAGTAGGAAGTTTCAGGCCCTACTCAGTGGAACGAGTCGCCGCAGGCGCAGGATCCCTGGGCATTGGGATTGTCGATGGTGAAGCCCTGCTTCTCGATCGTGTCGACGAAGTCGATGCTGGCGCCGCCGAGGTACGGGGCGCTCATCTTGTCGGTGACGACCATGACGCCGTCGTAGTCGGTCTCCACGTCGCCGTCGAGCGTGCGATCGTCGAAGTACAGCTGGTACCGCAGGCCGGAGCAGCCTCCGGGCTGCACCGCGATGCGCAGGGAGAGGTCCGTGCGGCCCTCAGCGTCCAACAGGGCGCGGACCTTCTGCACGGCCACGTCGGTGAGGACGACGCCGGTCTGGATCTGGGTATCGGTCACGCTTGGCTCCAAGTCGTTGTCTGGATGGATGTTCCACGATTCTACGCTGCGACCTCAAGAAACCCCATCCCCGTATCGCGCATGGCGTAGAAAGAGCGATTGAACGGCCGCCGGCCAAGGACCCAGCACCGGGCGCCAGCGGTTTCGACGCGGCAGCGGGCGCTACGCGCCGCGGCCGGCTCAACCCGCGGAGGGGGTGTCGCGGACGGCGTAGGAACGAGAGGCTGCGCCCCCGCCAGACAAGGACTGTCAGCGATGTCCCCAGGCCTTGAACCCGGCACCGGGCGCCAGTGGTTTCGACGCGGCAGCGGGCGCCCCGCACCGCGATTGGCTCAACCGGCGGAAGGATCCGCGGAGGGCGCAGAAGGTCGTCACCAGGACCAGGTGGTGGCCACCCTCGCCGCGACACCTGCCAGTTGTTCAGGGGTGGCCTCCCCGTCGGCGCCCGGCATCACTGCATAGGCGGCCTCCAGGCCCGCCAGCCGAAGCTCCCGGGCGGAGACGAAGTTGCGGCCCACGACGGCGATCACCGGCCGCAGCGCCTCGCCGGCCAGCGATACCACCCGCTTCACCACGGGCCCGCCGACGGCGTGGAAGTCCAGCGACTCGGCGCCGGTGACCACCACATCGGCCCGCGCCACCGTGGCAGGAAGGCCGTAACTGTCCTCGAGGAAGGTCAGCGGGTCCGTCACCACGCCACCCATCGCCTGGATCAACAGCCCGGCTCCCCCGGCGGCGCCCGCCCCCGGCTCGGGGGTGAGGCCAAGGTGCTCGGCCCAGCGCCCAGCCACGGAGTCGGCGGTGAGGACGGCCGCGAGGTCGGCACCCCGCTCGCGCCCCTCCGTCGCCGCCATGCCGGTGAGCCCGGTGAGCGGCCGCTCGGGCTGACCCTCGGGAACCAACGCGACGAGCCGGCGCCCGGCCCACGCCCTCCTGGCCGCCTCGAGCGCGTGCACTGGCGAGGGATCGAAGGCGTCGAGCGCCGCCCGGCCCAGGTCGGCGATGTGGCAGGAGGTGAGGTCCACCACGAGGTCACCGTCCGCGTCGGCGAGGAGCCGGCCCAACTCCCCGGCGTCGACGGGAGCCGCCAGCCCGGCGTGACCGCTCCCCCGGCCGGCGGCGTCCGGCGTGAGGCCGAGGGGTCCGGCCGCCTCCCACAGTGCCCGGCCGGTCACCCCCAACGGGACGACGACCACCTCGGCACCGCGCTCGGCGAAGGCGTGGGCGATGGTCTCCGACGCCTCGGCGGCACTGAGCCCGGCCAGGGCGTCGGAGGCGACGACGACTCTCAAAGCTCGCTGGACTCCGCGTCGGCCTCGTTCAGCTCGTCGTGCGCGTCGGGGATCAGGCCGTAGTACTCGCTGATCTCCTCGAGCAGCCCCTGCATCTCGTCGAGCGTGACGTCCGAGTCCGGCAGCACCAGGTCCGACTCCGCCAGCACGTCCTCCGGCACCTCGATGCCGCGGGCGCGCACACCGTCGACCAGTTGGATGAGCGCGGCGCGCATGCCGTCCTCGTCCCCGGCCGCGACCCGCTCCTCGAGCGTCCGGTCGAGCTCGTTGAGCTCCATCAGGTGTTCGGGCTCAAGGACCCACTGCCCCTGACCCATGATCCTCACGATCATGCCTGCGACTCCTGCGAGGGTGCGGCCGGCTGCTGGACGGCGGCCGGGGCTGCGGGGGCCTCCGTCGTGCCGTTCGACGGGGCGGAGATCTCCGCGCGCGGCGCGGGGCCGCCGGTCAGCTGGGCCTTCATGGCGGCCAACTCGCTCTCGACGGTGGAGTCCGACGCGAGAGCGTCGAGCTCGCGCGTGATGTCGTCCTTGACCATGCCGGTGGGATCCTCGAGGGCGCCGGAGGCGAGCAGCTCGTCGACGGCGGACGCGCGGGCCTGCAGCTGCAGCGTCTTGTCCTCGGCGCGCTGGATGGCGAGGCCGACGTCGCTCATCTCCTCGGAGATGCCGGTGAACGCCTCGTTGATGCGGGTCTGTGCCTCGGCCGCGGAGTACGTTGCCTTGATGGTCTCCTTGCGGGTGCGGAAGGCGTCCACCTTGGCCTGCAGGCGGGAGCTGGCGCGCACCAGCTTCTCCTCCTCGCCCTGCAGCTGCGCGTGCTGCGCCTGCAGCTCGTCGAGCTGGGTCTGCAGGCCGGCCTTGCGGGTGAGCGCCTCGCGGGCCAGGTCCTCGCGGTTCGACTCGAGGGCGCGCTGCGCCGCCGACTGCAGCCGCTGCACCTCCTGGTTCATCTTGTTGGCCTGGAGCTCCACGCGCTTGCGGCTGGTGGCCACGTCCGCAACGCCGCGCCGCACGTTCTGGAGCAGTTCCAGCTGCTTCTGGTACGAGTAGTCGAGGGTCTCGCGGGGGTCTTCGTACTTGTCGAGCGTCTTGTTGGCCTTCGACTTGAAGACCAGGGCGATGCGTTCAAAAATGCTGGCCACGGGGTGTCCTTCCACGACAACGAGGTGTGTGCGCATCCACGTTAGCGCGGCGCCGGTGCACCCGGAGTCGATCGCTCCCCTGAGCCGACCCTGACCCGGCTCGGGTAGAATGGGCAGCCGTACCCGCCCCCCGCACAAGGACACCACCGTGGCACTGTTCCGGCCCTACGAGCGCAACGACAAGTCGAGCTCGACCGACCACATCTCGACGCTGACGCCCAAGGGCGAGAAGGCCGCGGCGAAGGCGTCGGGGAAGCCGGCTGCCGCCGCCGCTGAGCCCGCCGTCGACACGGCCGCCACGGCCGCTCCGAAGCAGGTGGTCCGCAAGAAGGAGGGCGCCACCCCCACCCGTCGCGCCGCCGAGGCCGCCCGCATGGAGCGCCTCCACCCCACCCTCACGGCCAAGGAGCAGCGCAAGGCGGACGCGCAGTCCAAGTCCCGCGCCCGCAACGAGGCCTGGGAGCGGGTCGAGAAGTCCCCGGAGCGCCAGCTGCTGCGTGACTACGTCGACACCCGCTGGACGGTGGCCGAGTTCATGCTGCCCGCGATGATCCTCGTCATGGCGGGCGTGATGGTGACCATGAACAACGTGGTGGTCTCCAGCTGGATCTCGATGAGCCTCTGGGTGCTTCTGGGCTTCACCCTCATCAACGTCGGCATCATGTGGCGCGGCTTCAAGAAGCTGCTGGCCGAGCGCTACCCCGACGCGTCCACCAGGGGCCTGCTGGTCTACATGTTCAACCGGTCGCTCATGATCCGACGGTTCCGCCAGCCGGCCGCGCGGATCAACCGCGGCGACGCGATCTGATGTATCACTGGAAGCCGGAGACGGGGTCGTTCTCCGTCGGGGAACTCGATGCCGTGGGCCTGCTGCACCGGTTCGAGGACCAGTCGGGCGCCGAGGAGTGGCTGGGGCTGTTCTACGGGGAGCTGTTGGAGCAGGGCGTCGCGGAGGTGAGCCTCTACGAGGAGGACCGCCTCATCTACGGCCCGATGTCTCTGGCTCCGTGACGGCCGGGCGCCTCGCGAGCACGGTCCCGAAGGCCACCATCCCCAGCCCCGCCGCCACGGCGAACGGCGCCTGCTCCCGGGCCACCGCGATCCGGTCCTCGTAACGCTGCACCTTGCCGCCGCGCTCGTTGGTCAGGCTGGAGTACTCGCAGGTGTCGCCCGGGCCCATCTCGATCCCCCGGCAGGACGTCGACGGCGAGGCCCACGACACCACGCCCCACGCGGCGACGGCGATCCCGGCCACGATGAACGCCCACAGGCCCACCCGCTTGATCATGCGGGCAAAGGTACCCGGGCGCCCGTTCCACCCCAACTCGCCGGCGGCCGTCGGGCGTCGTCGTCGGCTCGTCGGCCGCCCAGACCCCCGGTGAACTCGCGCCGAGGACCACTAGGCTGACGGGGTGACCCGGATCAACCCGAACCTGACCCTGACCAAGTCGCTGCCCAGGGGGACCGACGTCGTCCTCCTCGGCATGGTGACCATCAACGAGGCCGACAAGGCGCTCGTCGGCCTCGTTGGCGACCTCGACAGGTCATGCGCGAAGACCTACGGGCGAGGCGTGGCCGAGCTTGCGGCGGCGCTCGGCGCGTCCACCAAGCGCGAGGAGGTCACGCTCCTGCCCGCCGTCGACGGCGCCCGGATCGCGGTGGTGGGGCTCGGCGACGCCGACGTGACGCCCGACGGCGTGCGGGTCGCGGTGGGGGCCGCGCTGCGGAGGATCGCGGAGCTGCCGGACGTCGCGGGCCTGGCCGTGGCGGTCTCGCTGGAGCTGACGGACGCCGAACTCCTCCAGGCCGCAGGCGAGGGCGCGCTGCTCGGCGCCTACCGCTTCGAACCCATCACGGCGGTGAGCAGGACTGCGGCAGTGGCGTCGATCGCGCTGGTGTCGTCGCTGCTGGGCTCCGACCAGAAGGACGCGGTGTCGCGGGCGAAGGCCACCGCGGAGGCCGTGTGCCAGGCGCGCGACTGGGGAAACACACCCCCCAACCTGCTCTACCCGGAGACCTTCGCCGAGGCTGCCCGCGCCTACGTGCGCGACGAGCGGATCGCGGTGGAGATCCTCGACGAGAAGGCGCTCGAGCGCGGAGGCTACGGCGGCATCCTCGCCGTCGGCGGCGGCTCTGCCCGCGGCCCGCGGCTGGTGCGGCTCAGCTACGCCCCCCGCGGCGCCGAGGCGCACCTGGCGCTGGTGGGCAAGGGCATCACGTTCGACTCCGGCGGCCTCGACATCAAGCCGGCGGGCCAGATGGCCGGCATGAAGTTCGACATGTCCGGCGCGGCCGCCGTCGTGTCCGCCGTGCGGGCCATCGCGGCCCTGGGGATCCGGGTGAAGGTGACCGCCTACGCGGCGCTCGCGGAGAACATGCCCTCAGGCAGCTCCTACCGCTCGAGCGACGTGCTCACCATGTTCGACGGGCAGACGGTGGAGAACTTCAACACCGACGCCGAGGGCCGCCTGGTCATGGCCGACGCCATCGCGCGCGCCGGGATGGACAAGCCGGACCTCATCGTCGACGTGGCCACCCTCACCGGAGCCTGCATGGTGGCGCTCGGGATGCGCACCGGCGGACTGCTCACCAACGGTGAGGCCACCTCGGATCTCCTCCTCGATGCCGCGGAGGCGGCCGCCGAGGACTTCTGGGAGCTGCCCATCACTGAGCACACGCGCGAGCAGCTCAAGTCCACGGTCGCGGACATGAAGTCCGGCGCCGGGCACCGCTGGGGCGGGGCGCTGGTCGCGGCTGCTTTCCTCGAGCGCTTCGTCCCCGAGGGCGTGGCCTGGGCCCACCTCGACATCGCCGGCCCCGCCGAGAACCCGGACGCGGCCTACGGCTACGTGCCGAAGGGCGGAACGGGGGCCGGGGTGCGGACCCTGGTGTCGCTGGCGGGCCTGTTGGAGCGCTGACGCCGCGGCCCTGGCTCGAGTCTGCCTAAGCGGGACGCCAGTTGGGCGATCGTCGGGTTGGGCATCAGAGCGCGCAGCCGCCCTGCCGTCCCGCACCCTCGTGCGCAGATGGACAGTGGCTACTGGCGGGCGCGCTTGGCGCGCAGGCCGTACTCGCGCATGCGCTTGGGGTAGG
>JAPUEL010000042.1 GCA_027492545.1 Propionibacteriaceae bacterium | reverse complement strand
CGCCGCAGCAGGTCAGCGCCTGCTTCATCCTCAGCGTCGACGACTCGATGGACTCCATCCTCAACTGGTACAAGGAGGAGGGCTTCATCTTCAAGGGTGGCTCGGGCGCGGGCCTCAACCTGTCGCGCATCCGCTCGTCGAAGGAACTGCTGAGCTCCGGCGGGACGGCCTCCGGGCCCGTGTCGTTCATGCGTGGCGCCGACGCCTCCGCCGGCACCATCAAGTCCGGCGGCGCCACGCGGCGTGCGGCGAAGATGGTGGTGCTCGACGTCGACCACCCCGACATCGAGGAGTTCGTCCAGACCAAGGCGCGCGAGGAGGACAAGATCCGCGCCCTGCGCGACGCCGGCTTCGACATGGACCTCGGCGGCAAGGACATCACCTCGGTGCAGTACCAGAACGCCAACAACTCCGTCCGGGTCACCGACGAGTTCATGAACGCCGTCGAGGCCGGCACCGCCTTCGGCCTCCGCTCTCGCACCGACGGTTCGGTCATCGAGGAGGTGGACGCCAAGGACCTGTTCCGCAAGATCGCCACCGCGGCCTGGGAGTGCGCCGACCCCGGCATCCAGTACCACGATCACATCAACGACTGGCACACCAACCCCGTCACGGGCCCGATCACCGCTTCGAACCCCTGCTCGGAGTACATGAGCCTGGACAACTCGTCGTGCAACCTGGCCTCGCTGAACCTGCTCAAGTTCCTCAAGGCCGACGGCACCTTCGACGCCGAGCTGTTCGTCAAGGCGGTGGAGCTCATCATCACGGCCATGGACATCTCCATCTGCTTCGCGGACTTCCCCACCGAGTCCATCGGCGAGACCACCCGCAACTTCCGCCAGCTCGGCATCGGCTACGCCAACCTCGGCGCGCTGCTGATGGCCATGGGCAAGGGCTACGACACCGACGGCGGCCGCTCCACCGCGGCGGCCATCACCTCGATCATGACCGGCACGGCCTACCGACGCTCGGCCGAGTTGGCCGCCGTCGTCGGCCCGTACAACGGCTACGAGGTCAACGCCGAGGCGCACCAGCGCGTCATGCGCAAGCACCAGGCGGCCAACGACGACCTGCGCGTCCTGGCGGACGACCGCCAGCTGCACACCGTCGCCACCCGCGAGTGGGACCGTGTGGTGTCTCTCGGCGCCAAGAACGGCTTCCGCAACGCGCAGGCCTCCGTGCTCGCGCCCACGGGCACCATCGGCTTCATGATGGACTGCGACACCACCGGCGTGGAGCCGGACTTCTCGCTGGTGAAGTTCAAGAAGCTCGTCGGCGGCGGTTCGATGCAGATCGTCAACCAGACCATCCCGCGGGCGCTGAAGCGGCTCGGCTACAACTCCGAGGAGATCGACGGCATCGTCGAGTTCATCGGATCCAACGGTCACGTGATCGGCGCTCCCGGTCTCGCCGCGGAGCACTACGAGGTGTTCGACACCGCCATGGGGGCCCGCGCCATCAAGCCCATGGGGCACGTCCGGATGATGGCGGCGGTCCAGCCCTTCCTCTCGGGCGCCATCTCCAAGACGGTGAACCTGCCGGAGACGGCCACGGTCGAGGAGATCGAGGACGTCTACCTCCAGGGCTGGAAGCTGGGCCTGAAGGCGCTGGCGGTCTACCGCGACAACTGCAAGGTCGGCCAGCCGCTCTCCGACGGCAAGAAGGAGACCAAGGAGGAGAAGAAGGCCGAGCCGGAGGTCCGCATCGAGTACCGCCCCAAGCGGCAGCGCCTGCCGAAGTCCCGCGCGTCGCGGACCACGAGCTTCGCGGTGAGCGGCGCCGAGGGGTACATGACCTCCAGCGCCTACCAGGACGGCCGCATCGGTGAGGTGTTCCTCAAGCTCGGCAAGCAGGGCTCCACCCTGGCCGGCGTCATGGACGCCTTCTCCATCGCGGTGTCGATCGGGTTGCAGTACGGCGTGCCGCTGGAGAGCTTCGTGCAGAAGTTCACCAACCTGAAGTTCGAGCCCGCCGGCATGACCGACGACCCAGACATCCGGATCGCGCAGTCCTTCATGGACTACATCTTCCGTCGCCTCGCGCTGGACTACCTGAGCTTCGACGACCGCGCCGAGCTGGGCATCTACACGGCCTCGGAGCGGGCCCGCTACGTCGAGACCGGGTCCTACCTTTCCGAGGAGGACGAGGCGGCCATGCCGGAGGCGGTGTCGCTCCGCAACGACGCCGGGGACAACTTCAAGGTCGACGGCGCCCGCCAGCCCTCCTTGATCGACGCCCCGTCGCCGTCGGACTTCAGCAACGCGCACACCACGGCGGAGCTGATGGAGTCGCTGACCGGCCGCGAGGTCGACGCGCCGCTGTGCATGACCTGCGGCACGAAGATGCGGCCGAGCGGGTCGTGCTACGTCTGTGAGGGCTGCGGCTCCACCAGCGGCTGCAGCTGATCGGGTCCCGCAACCGCCCGTAGCCAGGCATGAGGGGGCGTCGGCCGAGAGGTCGGCGCCCCCTCGCCCTACGCGCGGCGCGCGGGTTGGGCGGGCCGGGCACAATGGCAGGGACGAGGCACTCAGACGAGCACCACCGAAGGGACCGACGATGATCTCAGTGGGAACTGCCGAACGCCTGGCTGAGGCGGGCATCGCCTGGCGGCCGGGCGAGGGGGACCGCTTCATCGTCCGGGCCACGGACTTGGAGGACGAGATCTTCACGCTCGCCAACATGGTGGTCGAGGCGCGTGAACACGCGACGGGGACCCTGCTGGCGTTCAACGGGACGACGGAGTGGGCGCTGGACTCGGTTCCGGCGGACAAGGCGCTGTGGCTGCCCCGCGAGGACCAGTTGCGCGACCTGCTCGGCGGCACCTTCCGCTCGCTCGGGCGCTCAGCGACCGGGGAGTTCGCCGTCGTGATCGAGATCCCCGGTCAGCCGGCCCGGTCATTCATCGCCGAGGATCCGGCCGAGGCGTACGCGACCGCGCTGCTGGCGCTGGTCGCCGCCACCCGCTGACCCCGTCGTCGCTCCTGGCGACCCGGCAGGGGGTCGAGGGTTGAGCCGGACACGGCTTTCGCCGGGTTGGCTTGAGCACGACTTCGGACTCAAGCGCTCGGGGAACCGATTGGAACGTTCAAGGACACCGTGAGACCGGTGTCCGGCTCAAACCACCTGCGCAAGAGCCGTGTCCGGCTCAAACCGCTCCCGCAAGAGCCGTGTCCGGCTCAACCTTCGCCCTGGCCGGGAATAGGCTGGTTCCGTGATTCCTCCAGTGGTTGACCAGGGGTGGCTCTCGGCGCACCCTGACGCCGTGATCGCGGACGTGCGGCACTACCTCGACGGGCGCTCCGGCGCCGACGCCTACGCCGCCGGGCACATCCCGGGTGCCGTGTTCGTCCCGATGGACGACGTGCTCGCGGACCCGCCGTCCAAGGCCCGGGGGCGGCACCCGCTGCCGGATCACGACACCTTCGCCGAGGGGCTGGCCCACCTGGGTATCGGTGACACCGACACCGTCGTCGCCTACGACGACGCGGGGGGCGCGATGGCCGGGCGGCTCGTCTGGCTGCTGCGCATCCTCGGCCGCGATGCCGCCCTCCTCGACGGCGGCCTCCAGGCCTGGGAGGGCGAACTCACCACGGAGGTGACGAGGCGGCCCCGGGCCGAGTTCGCGCCCACATCGTGGCCCGACGCGGCGCTGGCGGACATCGAGGACGCGGCCGCCGGCGAGTTCGTCATCGATGCGCGCGGCGCGCAACGGTTCCGGGGGGAGTCGGAGCCGATCGACCCCAAGGCCGGGCACGTCCCGGGCGCCCGGAGCTACCCGATGACCGGCAACCTCACCGAGGACGGCCGGTTCAGGACACCGGAGGAACTGCGCGAGCGATTCGCCGCCGTCGACGACGCGGCCCAGGTCATCTCCTACTGTGGCTCGGGGATCACCGCCTGCCACAACCTCATCGCGCTGGAGTACGCCGGGCTCGGGCGCGGCCGGCTGTACTCCGGCTCGTGGAGCCAGTACTCCCACACGTCCAGGCCGGTGGCGACGGGGGAGTAGCGTCGCGGACGATCCCAGGCTCCACGGAGGGCCGCGGGTATCCTTGGCGGGTACGTCGACCCCCGTCCTTGGAGGATCCCATGCCGGCACTCCGGTCCCGCACCACCACCCATGGCCGCAACATGGCGGGCGCCCGCGCCCTCTGGCGCGCCACGGGCATCACGGACTCGGACTGGGGCAAGCCGATCGTCGCGGTGGCCAACTCCTTCACGCAGTTCGTGCCTGGGCACGTGCACCTGCGCGACATGGGCAAGCTGGTCTCGGAGTCCATCGCCGAGGCGGGCGGCATCGGCCGGGAGTTCAACACCATCGCCGTCGACGACGGCATCGCCATGGGCCACGGCGGCATGCTCTACTCGCTGCCCAGCCGAGAGCTCATCGCCGACTCCGTGGAATTCATGGCCAACGCCCACTGCGCCGACGCATTGGTGTGCATCTCCAACTGCGACAAGATCACCCCCGGCATGTTCCTCGCGGCGCTGCGGCTCAACATCCCGGCCGTGTTCGTCTCCGGCGGCCCCATGGAGGCCGGCAAGGCCGTGGTCCACGACGACGGCGTGGTGAAGTCGCTCGACCTCGTCGACGCCATGGTCTCGGCCGTGGACCCCAACGTCACCGACGACGAGCTGAGCCGCATCGAGGCCAACGCCTGTCCCACGTGCGGCTCGTGCTCCGGCATGTTCACCGCCAACTCGATGAACTGCCTGCTCGAGGCCGTCGGCCTCGCGCTCCCGGGCAACGGATCGACGCTGGCGACCGCGTCGGCGCGCAAGGGCCTGTTCCAGGAGGCGGGCCGGCTGATCGTCGAGCTCTGCCGCCGCTGGTACGGCGAGGACGACGCCTCCGTGTTGCCCCTGTCGATCGCCACGAAGGCGGCGTTCTCCAACGCGATGAAGCTGGACGTCGCCATGGGCGGCTCCACCAACACGGTGCTTCACCTGCTCGCCGCCGCCCAGGAGGCCGGCGTGGACTTCACGATGGACGACATCGACGCCATCTCCCGCGTCACCCCCTGCCTGGCGAAGGTGGCGCCCAACTCGCCGAAGTACTACATGGAGGACGTGCACCGCGCCGGCGGCGTCCCGGCGATCCTGGGGGAGCTGTACCGCGGCGGCAAGCTCGACGACACCGTCTCCACCGTCCACTCGCGCACCATGCGGGAGTGGCTCGAGAGCTGGGACATCCGCAGCGGCAAGGCCCTCCCCGAGGCCATCGAGCTGTTCCACGCCGCGCCGGGCGGGGTCCGCACCACGGAGGCCTTCTCGTCGACCAACCGTTGGGAGAGCCTGGACACCGATGCCGAGGGCGGGTGCATCCGCTCGGTGGAGCACCCCTACACGGTCGACGGCGGCCTCGCGGTCCTGAAGGGCAACCTTGCGCCCGACGGAGCGATCGTCAAGACGGCCGGGGTGCCGGAGGACCAGTGGGAGTTCACGGGCCGGGCCGTCGTCACCGAGTCCCAGGACGACGCCGTGGAGGCCATCCTCGGCAAGCGGATCCAGCCGGGCGACATCGTGATCGTCCGCTACGAGGGCCCCAAGGGCGGGCCGGGCATGCAGGAGATGCTGTACCCCACGTCGTACCTGAAGGCGCTCGGCCTCGGCCCCAAGTGCGCGCTCATCACCGACGGGCGGTTCTCGGGTGGCTCGTCGGGCCTCTCCATCGGCCACGTCTCCCCGGAGGCGGCCTCCGGCGGGGCGATCGGGCTGATCGAGGACGGAGACACCATCACCATCTCCATCCCCGAACGCTCGATGACCCTCAACGTGGACGACGCCACCCTCGACGCCCGACGAGCCGCGCGTGACGCCGCGGGGTGGGCGCCGAAGTCCCGAGAGCGCGAGGTCTCAACGGCATTGAGGATCTTCGGGATGCTGGCGCAGTCCGCGGACAAGGGCGCGGCCCGCAAGCTGGCCTGAGCGTCGGGGCTACAGCCAGTCCTTCAGCTTGAACACCGTGTACATCGCGATCCCCGAGGCGAGCATCAGGAAGAGCGCGAACGGGTAGCCCCACGTCCACTCGAGCTCCGGCATCGCGGCGAAGTTCATGCCGTAGGTGCCGGTGACGAGGCTCGGCACGAACAGCACGCCGGCCCAGGCCGCGATCCGGCGGGTCTCCTCCGCCTGCTTGAGGCTGGCGGCGGTCATGTTGCTGATCTCCTCGTTCTGGCGCTGGGCCTGGAGCGAGATGTTGAGGTCCAGCGTGCCCTTCAGTGTCTCCCGGAGGGCGTCGACGCGCTCGATCATCGCGATGGCGTGATCCTCGATGTCGCGCAGTTCCTGCCGCCGGCGCTCACCCGCGGAGGCGAACACGCGGTCCCCTCGCACGCCCTCGATGATCTGCTTGAGCGGGCGAACCGCCCGTTGGAAGTCGATCACTTCGCGCGAGAGCTGGTAGATGCGCCGCGACACTCTCGAGCTGCCCGTGAACACCTGGGTCTCGATCTCGTCGATGTCGTTCTCGATGCCCATCGCGACGGGGGTGTAGTCGTCGACGATGCCGTCCAGCAGGCGCAGGAGCACCACGCTCGGCCCCTTGGCCAGCACCGACGGCGTGGCCTCCAGCTCCTTCCGCACGCGGGTCAGGTCCGGCGTCTCCGAGTGGCGCACCGTCACCACGAACCTGTCGCCGACGAAGGCGTGCACCTCGCCGAAGTCGACCGTCTCGCTCCGGTCGATGTACTGCGCGGCACGAAGCACCAGGAACAGCACGTCCTCGTAGCGTTCGAACTTCGGCCGCTGGTGGGCCGTGATGGTGTCCTCGACCGCGAGCGGGCTGAGCCGGAACTCGGCCGCGAGCAGCGCCATGTCAGAGTGTCGCGGCCGGTAGAGGCCGATCCACGCGAAACCCTCGGGATGCTCGTCGAGCAGGTTGAACGCCTCGTCGAACGTGGCGGGGGTCGCGATCCGCTTCCCGGCGACGTAGATGCCCGCGTCGACAATGGACGTCACGCCCGTGCGGGCGGGGCCACGATCCGGCTCCGGCTCCGCGACAGGGAGCGCGGGGGAGTCCGGGACGGTGGGCCTGAGACGCAGCGAACGCAGCAGGCGGTCCGTGCGACCCGTATCTGCCATGGCGTCTCCTCGCGGGAATCAGTGCGACGCCGGTGAGCCTACTCCGCGGGGGCGGCCACGGGTATCCGGTCACGGCGCGCGAGCGCCCAGGCGACGCCGGCCACCGCCAACGCCAGCAACGCCACGGTCAGGCCGGGCGACCGCTCCCAGAGCGCGGCCACAGCAACCCAGCCGATGAAGCCCACAGTCCCGTACATGAACGCCCACAGCAGGCAGCCGACGGTGACGGCGGGGAGGTAGCGGCGCAGCGGCATCTGGGCGACCCCTGCGGCGAGGTTGACCATGGTCTGGATCCCGATGGTGAGGAACGACAGCGACACCGCGGGCGGGCCCCATCGGTTGAGCCACCGGGCCCCGGTGGCGTAATGCCTCGACTCCAGCAGCTTCTCCCACCTGCTGCGGCGGGCTCCGGCGGCCAGAGCGCGACCCAGCCAGTACGTGCCGTTGGCGCGCAGCATCACGATGACGAAGAGTGCCAGCACCACGACGCCGAACGGCGCGTCCCAGGTGGTGGGGTCGAACATGGCGCTCCAGGGAGTCGAGGGCGGCGGAGCGCCCAGTCTACTTGCTCACCGGAGAAGGGCTCCG
The DNA here is from genome assembly GCA_027492545.1 of Propionibacteriaceae bacterium. Taxonomy (GTDB): domain Bacteria; phylum Actinomycetota; class Actinomycetes; order Propionibacteriales; family Propionibacteriaceae; genus Arachnia. Next base: position 207,304 of record JAPUEL010000042.1, on the reverse strand, counting down.
GCCGCGACGATGACGGGGATGCTGAGCAGCATGGACCACAGCGTCGTCGCCTGGACCAGCCGGATGCCCACCTTGTAGCGCACGGCGTGGACGAACACCACCTGCGCGGTCGGGAGAGCCGCCAGCACCACGGCGGCCCGCAGCGGTGTGCCGGACAGGCCGAGGGCCAGTGCGATGATCAGCGCCAGCCCCGGCACGACGAAGGACTTGGTAACGATGGCGGCCACAGCCCGGCCCGACAGCCGACGGGGGAGGGGGGAAGAGTGCAGGGACATCCCGAATGCCAGCAGCATCGCCGGGATGCCCAGATCCGCCAGCAGCGTCAGCGGGGCCCAGAGCAGCCGCGGCGGCTGCCATGAGAGAAGGTTGAGGGCCAGGCCGATCAACCCGCCCAGCACCAGCGGGTGGGTCGCGAAGCTGCGCAGCACCGACCTGCCGCGGCCGGCGGGCGAGGACTCCAGGACTGCCACGGCGCTGGGCTGCAGCACCAGCACCTGCAGCAGCATGGCGGGCGCCGCCCACGCCGGGTCTCCGAGCACGAACGCAGCGATGGGGATGCCCAGGTTTCCGGCGTTGACGTAGCTGGTGGCCAGGTAGCCGATGGCGGCCTCGGCGCGGCCGGTGCGCCACCGTCGGGCCATGAGGAGCGCGAACGCCAGGCCTCCGGTCACACACGCCGCGCTGAAGGCCACGACGTGCCACCCCAGCAGCCGATCGAGATCCGCCTCGGCAACGGCCACCAGCACCAGCGCCGGCTGCCCCACGAAGAACGCCACGTCGCCGAGTGCCCGCTGCGCGGACCGGCCCACCAGGCGCGCCCGGGCCAGCACGAACCCGACGGCCATGACGATGCCGATCGTCGCGAACCCCTCGAGCGCCGCCCACATGCCGCACAGCCTACGGTCGCGGCGCACGTGCGGGACTTCGGTGTTTGCTAGGTTGACTCGCGAGGAGGTGATCCCAGTGGCCGATTACCGCGACTTCGACTTCGACGCCACCCAGCGGCACGCCTGGGCGGAGTTCACGCTCCGCCTCGACGAGGTCCTCTCGGTCATGGACGCCACCGGGGACCTGACGATCTCCGTGGCGAACACCGACGCTGCCGTGGTCCGGCCCGGGCTCCGCTTCTCGATGGTGCGCCCCCTCGTCGTCGGCGCCTTCGTGATCGGCTCCGACCAGGGCACGCCCACCGCCGCCGAGGAGGACGCGCTCCGGGCGCTGGGCTGGAGCGAGCCGGACGGATCGTCCGGCGGCTTCCACACCGAGATCGACCAGGAGAGCTCCGCGACGCTGGCCGATCTGGCCACCCGGACGCTGACCGGCGTCTTCGGGGTCCTCCACCCCGTGTTCCTGCACCCGGATCAACTGGCGGAGATCCTGCAGGGGGAGACGCCGTGGGCGCCCCTCACACCCCGGAAGCTGTCGCGCGAGGAGACCTCGGTGATGCCGGGCTCACGCGCGGAGCTCGACTCGCTCGTCGACGAGGAGCTGCGACGCGTCTACCGGCATCCGCCGCTGCGCAACGATCTGGGCGACGTCGCCATCCGCGTCGGGTCCACGATGGTCTTCCTGAGATCCACCCCCGACGGCGAGGAGCTGGTCCTCTTCGCGGCGCTCGTGCACGACGTGACGGGCCGCTCGCGGGCCTGCGAGGTGCTCAACGACCTCAATGTGGAGTCGCGCTACGGACGCTTCGCGCTCCATCGTGACCGGGTGTTCGTGCAGCTGTCCGTGGCCACCCAGCCGTTCGTCCCCGCGCACCTGCATCAGGCGCTGTTCGCGCTGAGCCAGATCGCCGACGCGATCGACGACGAGCTCGCCACCAAGCTCGGTGGCCGCACCACGTTCTGACAGACACGCCGGCGTGACTGCCCGTGTCTCGCGTCAGAAGTTCGCTGCGATGTCCCGCGTCCCAGCGGCGTCTCGCTGCGTCGTCCTGGCTCGACGCACATCTCAGTGCTACGTCGCTCGTCGGCCGTGCGATCCATCCACGGGGACACCGGCAACCATCAACGAACCCCTGACGCAGGACACTAGAGTGGACTCATGATGACCGAGCCGCAGCCTGTGACCTACTTCTCCCGGCTCGACGCCGACGAGTGCTGGGCGCTGATCTCGGAGTGCGAGGTGGGTCGCGTCGCGTGGGCGTCGGCGGAGGGGATCTCCGTGGTACCCGTCAACTTCCGCGTCGTCGACGGCGTCATCGTCTTCCACACCACCCCGGAGTCCTTCCTCGCCGCACTCGAGCAGAGCACGGACGTGGCCTTCCAGGTCGACGAGATCGACCCCGAGACCGCCACCGGATGGACGGTGCTGGTGCGCGGCACCAGCGGGCCGGCCGACGACGGCGTGACCAGCATCAGCTGGCTGGAGGGAGGGCTGGCGCTGGGTCTGGCGATCACCGCTTCGACCATCGCCGGCCGCGTCGTCTCCGGGACCATCAAGAGTTAGGAGCCACATCATGACCGAACGCATCTCACCACTGGTGGTCGTCGGAGTCGACGGCAGCGACGACGGACTGCGCGCCGTCCGGTTCGGCGCCGGCACCGTGCTGCGCTACGGCGGCGAACTCCTTCTGGTCAACGCCGTCGACGACACCCTGATGGCCGGTGCCTGGGGTGTGGTCTACGACCCCGAGGTCCTGCAGTCGGCCGGGGCCACGGCCAACGAGCAGGCCAAGGACGTGGCCCTCGGCATGGGCGTCACCGAGGACAGGATCCGCACCGAGGTGGTGATGGGCTCGCCAGGCGGCGTCATGTCGCGCCTGAGCGAGGTGGCCGACCTGGTGGTCGTGGGCAGGCGAGCGGCCTCCGGGCTGGAGCGCATGTTCGTGGGCTCCACGTCGGTCGCCGTCGTGGCGAACGCCTCCTGCCCCGTGGTGGTCATTTCCGCCGCGGCGCATCCGGACCCGGTGGGCCAGAAGGGCGTGGTGGGCGTCGGGCTGCAGACGGATCCCGGCTCGGAGGCGCTCCTGGAGGCCGGCTTCCTTCAGGCCGAGCGGCTGGGGTCGCGCCTGGAGATCATTCACGCCATCCAGCCCCCCGTCGGGTTGTTCGCGCGGAAGTTGAGCCCGACGCAACTCGACGAGCAGGTCCGGTTCGCCAAGGGCGGGATCGAGGCCATCGCCGCCACCGTCGCGGCGAAGCATCCGCAGGTGGCCTACGAGGTGTCCGTCACGGCTGACAGCCCCATCAACGAGCTGGTGAGCCGCAGCGCCGGCTACGACCTCCTGGTGCTGGGTGTGGGCCAGTCCCACATTCCGGGCTTCAGCCTCGGCGGCCTGATGCGTGGCCTCATGGCACACGCGGAGTGTCCGCTCTTCATCACTCGATGACGCTGACGCCCGCGCCGCAGCAGCCAGCCGTCGAGGTCGTCGCGTCTCTGCCCATCGCGGCAGAGGCGGAGCACATCGCGGGCCTCATCCGCGATCACCAGGTGGTGGTGGTCGCGGGCGAGACCGGCTCAGGGAAGACGACCCAGCTCCCGAAGATCTGCCTCCTGGCCGGCCGGGAGCGGATCGCGCACACGCAGCCGCGACGGATCGCGGCCAGGACCGTTGCCCAGCGCATCGCCGTCGAGTGCGGCGTCGAACTCGGGGAGTTCGTCGGCTATCAGGTCCGATTCACCCGGAAAGTCACGGCGAAGACCCGGATCAAGGTGATGACCGACGGCATCCTCCTCTCCGAGCTCACCCACGACCGCCTGCTCAGCCGCTACGACACGATCATCATCGACGAGGCGCACGAGCGCAGCCTCAACATCGACTTCCTGCTCGGCTATCTCAAGCAGTTGCTGCCCAAGCGCCCGGACCTGCGCGTGATCGTCACCTCGGCCACCATCGACACCGCACGGTTCTCCGAGCACTTCGGCGGCGCCCCCGTGGTCGAGGTGTCGGGGCGCACCTTCCCCGTCGAGATGCGCTACCGGCCCCTCGAGGAGTCGATGGACGAGATCGACGGCATCTCCTCGGCCGTCGAGGAGATCGTCACCGAATCGGCCACCGGCGACATCCTGGTCTTCCTCAGCGGGGAGCGCGAGATCCGCGACGCGGCCGAGGCCATCGACAAGCTGGGCACCGGGCTGGAGGTGCTGCCACTGTTCGCGCGGCTGTCGGCGGCCGATCAGCAGCGCGTGTTCCAGCCGCACGGCACCCGGCGTGTGGTCCTGGCCACCAACGTGGCGGAGACCTCCATCACGGTGCCCGGCATCCGCTACGTCGTGGATGCCGGCACCGCCCGGATCTCCCGCTACTCGGCCCGGACCAAGGTGCAGCGGCTGCCCATCGAGCCCATCTCCCAGGCCTCGGCCAACCAGCGCGCGGGCCGGTGCGGCCGCGTCGGCCCGGGCATCGCGATCAGGCTCTACAGCGAGGAGGACTTCGAGGGCCGCCCGCTGTACTCCGAGCCGGAGATCCTGCGCACCAACCTGGCCACCGTCATCCTGCTCATGGCGCAGGCCGGCTTGGGGGACGTCGAGTCGTTCCCGTTCGTCGAGGCGCCCGTGATTTCGCAGATCAACGACGGCGTGCGGGTGCTCACCGAACTCGGCGCCCTCCATCCGCGCAAGCGCCACGACCATGTCCGCCTCACCCGGACGGGCCGGATGCTGGCCAGGCTTCCCGTCGACCCGCGCATGGGCAGGATGCTCATCGAGGGTTCGCGCCGCCACGCCCTGGGCACGGTGCTGGTGCTGGTGGCGGGCCTGACCGTGCCTGACGTCAGGGAGCGCCCGGCGGAGTTCCAGGCCCAGGCGGACCAGTCGCACCGCCGCTTCTGGGGCGGGGACGAGCCCGCGCCGACGCCGGCGGAGGGCGGGGAGCCGCTGCGGCACACGGCCCACACGGGGACCCGCAAGGAGCAGCCCGCCAAGGGTGCGCCGGAGGGCGGCGACTTCGAGGTGCTGCTCAACATCTGGACCTACCTTCGGCGGCGCCGCCGCGAGCTCTCGGGCAACGCCTTCCGGCGGATGTGCCGCGAGGAGTACCTCAGCTTCATTCGCTTCCGTGAGTGGGAGGACCTCGTCTCCCAGCTCCGCGAGGCAGTCAAGGAGCTCGATCTCGACGCCTCGGGCACCGGCACGATGCCGGAGGTGCTCACCTGCCTGCTGACCGGACTCCTGTCGAACGTGGGGCTGGCCGAGCAGGAGAAGGCCAAGGCTCAGCCGGGCCGGCGGCGCCCGCTCACGCTCTACCAGGGGGCCAGGGGGGCCAGGTTCGCGATCCAGCCGGGCTCGTCTCTGGCCAGGTCCACGCCTCCGCTCGTGATGGCCTTCGAGCTCGTCGAGACCTCCCAGCTGTGGGCCCGCACGGTGGCGGAGGGGCGCCCCGAGTGGATCGAGCAGGTGGGCGACCACGTGCTCACCCGCACCCTCTCCGAGCCCCAGTGGTCCGCGCGCTCCGCCAGCGTCGTGGCCAGCGAACGCGTGTCCCTCTTCGGCGTGCCGATCGTCGCCGGCCGCAGGACCGACTACGCCGCCGCTCATCCCGTGGAGGCGCGCGAGATCTTCATCCGCAGCGCGTTGGTGGAGGGCGACTGGGAGACGCGGCAGAGCCTCGTCGCGGCCAACCGCTTGGTCCTCGACGAGGCCACGAAGATGACCGACAGGATGCGGCGCCCGGACCTGCTCATCTCCGACGAGTCCCTCTACGAGTTCTACGACGAGCGGATCCCGCCGGAGGTCGTCTCCGGCGCCACCCTGGACCGCTGGCTGCGCGGCCTTCCGCGCGAGCAGTGGCCGTTGCTGATGATCGACGACGCGGTCGTCGACGCCACCCAGCTGAGGCCCTCGGACTTCCCGGACCGGTGGACCTTCGGCGCCCACAAGCTGCCCATCCGCTACGTCTTCGACCCGGGGGCCGGCGGCGACGGCGTCACCATCACGGTCAGGCTGGAGCTGCTGAACCAACTCGACGGCGCCCGCTTCAGCTGGCAGGTGCCCGGCCTCCGGAGAGAGCTGGCCACCGAACTCATCCGTTCCCTCCCCAAGGCCCTGCGGACCAGCTTCGTGCCCGCGCCCGACTTCGCCGCCAAGGCCCTCGCCTGGATCGAGTCGCGTGGGGAGGCCGGTCATGGCTCGTTCGGGGATGCGCTGGGCCGAGCGCTCACCGCGTTGACCGGCACCGTCGTCACCGGGGCGGACTTCAATCCCGAAACGGTCGGCGGGCACCTGCGGCCCACCTTCATCGTGATCGACGACGGCCGGGAGGTGGCCCGCGGCGACGACCTCGACGCCCTCGCCAGGACCCTGGCCCCCAAGGTGGCGGCGAAGCTCACGGCCTCGGCGGGTGACCGGGCCAGCACCGGGCAGCGGACCTGGACGTTCGGCACGATCGCCAAGGAGACCACCGTCGGCAAGGGGGTGATCGGGTACCCGGCGCTCGTGGACGAGGGCGCCACCGTCGGGGTTCAGGTCCTGGACTCCGCAGCGAAGGCGGCCCGGTCCCACCGGTTGGGTATCCGTCGCCTGCTGACCCTCACCAACCCGGATCCGACGAAGTGGGTGGTGGGACACCTCGGCCGTCAGGAGAAGCTGTCGCTGGCCAACTCGGCCTATCCGACGGTGCCCGAGCTGCTGGCCGACGCCTGGCTCAAGGCGGGGGAGCAGCTCGCGGCCGAGCAGGGCTCCATCGTCGACGTCCGGACCGGTCAGGACTACGACCGGGTGGCGCTGGCGGTGCGGCAGGAGTGCCCCGGACGGACGCGCCAGGTGGTCTCGACCGCGGCCCAGGCACTCGCGGCCGTGACCCAGGCCAGGCTCCTCCAGGGTGGCCTTCCGCAAGGGTCTGCGGTCCGCCGCGACGTGGCGGCCCAGCTCGACAACCTGTTCTTCAACCGGTTCATCTCCGCGACACCGGACCCCTGGTTCGCGCACCTGCCCCGGTACGCCCAGGCCGCCGTCGCACGCCTCCAGGCCGCGGCCGAGCACCCCGACCGCGACGCGCGTCTCCAGGCAGAGGTGGATGAGATGGAGGACCTCTACGCCGAACTGACCGACGCCCAGCCGCCGGGGCCCCTGGCGCCCGCCGTCGAGGAGATCGCGTTCCTGCTGGAGGAGTTCCGGGTCAGCCTGTTCGCGCAGCAGCTCCGCACCGCGGTCCCCATCTCCGCCAAACGCGTCAGACAGGCAATCCGTCAGGCCCGTTGAGTGGCACGATGGTCCTCGTGCCCAAGGACGTCTCGGAACTCATCGCCCTGTTCGACCTGCAGCCAACCGGCGAGAACCGGTTCCGCGGTCCGCACCCGGACACGCTCCTGCAGCGGCTGTTCGGTGGCCAGGTGCTGGGCCAGACGCTCGTCGCGGCCGCGCGGACAGTGGCGCCGGAGCGGCTCGTGCACTCGCTCAACGCCTACTTCCTGCGGCCCGGCGCCATCGACCGGCCGCTGGACTTCGAGGTCGAGGTGGCGCGCGATGGCAACACCTTCAGCAACCGGCGAGTGGTGACCAGGCAGGGGGACAAGGTCATCTTCCAGATGACGGCCTCGTTCCAGCAGCCGGAGGACGGGCTCAGCCACTCCGCGGCGCCGCCGGCGGATGTGGCCGTGCCCGAGTCCTGCCCGTCGCTGCACGAGGTCCTGGAGCGCCGGTTCGGGGCCAGCGTGCGGCTGGTCTCGGAGTGGGACGCCCTCGATGTGCGCCTCGCGGCGCGCCCTGACCTCGTGGAGGGAGGCGGCAACATGAAGGCGTGGGTCCGCACCAGGGAGCCCATGCCCGACGACCCTCTCCTGCACGCCGCCGTGCTGGCCTACCTCTCGGACATCACGCTGCTCAGCGTCTCGACGGTGCCGCACGCCGTGGAGTTCCTGTCGCCCTCCATGCAAGCCGCGTCCATCGATCACGCGATGTGGTTCCACCGCCCGGTCCGGGTCGACGAGTGGCTGCTCTACGACATGACGTCCCCGTCGGCCTCGCACGCGCGCGGCTTCGCGATGGGGCGGCTGTTCCAGGACGGACTCGCCGTGGCCTCGTGCGCGCAGGAGGGCCTGATCCGCGTCCTGTCGTGAGACGACCCTGGGACAGACCGCGGCCCGCACCCCGGGGGAGGGGGCACGGGCCGCGGCGTAAGGGGGACCGGAGGTCGGTCAGGCGGCCAGTCCCTGGCCGGCGCGCAGAGTGGCCAACGCCTGCCGCTCGATCTGGCGCACCCGCTCGGCGGTGATGCCCCACTGCACGCCGATGTCGGCGAGCTTGGCCTGCCGGCCGTCGAGCAGGCCGTACCTGCGGCGCACCACATCCTGGGAGCGCTCGTCCAGGCTGGACAGCATGGCCTCGAGGCGGGCGCGGTCCTCCGCGTCCAGCACCATCTCATCCGGCCCGGGGGCGGTCTCGCGGGCGATGAGGTCGCCCAGCGCGGTGTCGCCGTCGGCCTCGACGGGGGCGTCGAGGGACACATGGTCTCGGGAGTAGCGGATCAGGTCGACGATCTTGGACTCCTCGAGGCCGAGCTCGTCGGCGATCTCGGAGAGCTCCGGCTCGCGGCCCAACTGGCGCTCGAGGTTGCGGCGCACGGCGGAGACCTGGTTGACCTGCTCGGCCACATGAACGGGCAGGCGGACGATGCGCCCCTGCTGCGCGATGCCGCGCGAGATGGCCTGACGCACCCACCACGTCGCGTAGGTGGAGAACTTGAAGCCCTTGGCGTAATCGAACTTCTCGACCGCGCGGATCAAGCCGGTGTTGCCCTCCTGGACGAGGTCCAGCATGGGCATCTGGGAGCGCCCGTACTTGCGGGCGACGGAGACGACGAGGCGCAGGTTGGCCTGGATGAACCGCTGCATGGCCGCGTCACCGAGCGTGACAAGTGCCTGCAGTTCGTCCTCGGTGGCCTCGACGGAGGAGTCCACCACGCCGTCGAGGACTTGGCGGGCGAAGAGGCCGGCCTCGATCTCTCGGGCGAGGTCCACCTCCTCGAGGGCGCTGAGCAGCGGGGTCTTGGCGATGGCGTCCAGGTACAGGCCCACCGCGTCCTTGCCGTCGATGCCGTCATTGGTTCGTGTACGCGCAGTCGTAATCATGTCTCTCGAGTCCCTTTCGTACAGTCGTCACCCCCAACAACGCGCAGAGGGTGCCAAGGGTTCCCGCTTCCAGTCCCCGTCGAGCGAAAATGCGACCTGGGTCGTACATGGGGGGCCGGGAACCCTGACCCGGGGAGGGGGGTTCCCTGACCGGGGCGTTTGAGTGGCCGCTCAGCGCGTGCAAGAATGGGGGCGCGTCACCCTTGACTAAGGCGGGGCGACGCACGCGCTGAAACCCGTAGCAGCCCTCGAGAGGACCAATGTGACCCAGGACGCTGAAGGAACCGGCAAGCCTACCCGAACGCGTCGGGTCGCCGCGAGTGCCCAGTCTCCCGACGAGTCCGCCCGCCGTCCCCGCGCCCGGGCCGCCGCCCCGGCAGGTGCGGCGCCCAAGCCGGCGACCCGCCGCGGCAGGGGTGCCAAGGCGCAGGAAGCCACCATCGCCCAGGCCTCCACGGGAGAGGTCGAGGTCCAATTCAAGCGCGAGGGGGAGGACGTGGTTCTGACTGTCGGGGGTAAGAAGCGTTCGCTCGACGAAGTGGACGACTCGTCGTTCAACGAGGCCAGCGAAGCGCCTCTGGTCAAGGAACTCGTCGAGGAGGAGGGCTTCGCGCTCTCCGATTCCGACGACGCCGACGAGCCCGAGCAGCAGGTCGTCTCAGCCGGCGCCACCGCGGACCCGGTCAAGGACTACCTCAAGCAGATCGGCAAGGTGGCACTGCTCAACGCCGTCGAGGAGGTGGAACTCGCCAAGCGCATCGAGGCCGGCCTGTTCGCCGACGAGCGGCTCCACTCCGCCGAGCACACCGTGGCCGCCGCGGACCGCGAGGATCTCGAGTGGATCGCCGAGGACGGCCGCCGCGCGAAGAACCACCTGCTGGAGGCCAACCTGCGCCTCGTCGTGTCCCTCGCGAAGCGCTACACCGGTCGCGGCATGCTGTTCCTGGACCTCATCCAGGAGGGCAACCTCGGCCTGATCCGCGCCGTCGAGAAGTTCGACTACACCAAGGGCTACAAGTTCTCCACCTACGCCACCTGGTGGATCAAGCAGGCCATCACCCGCGCCATGGCGGACCAGGCCCGCACGATCCGCATCCCGGTGCACATGGTGGAGGTCATCAACAAGCTGGCCCGCGTCCAGCGGCAGATGCTGCAGGATCTGGGCCGCGAACCCACCCCCGAGGAGCTCGCCGTCGAGCTCGACATGACGCCCGAGAAGGTGGTCGAGGTCCAGAAGTACGGCCGCGAACCCATCTCCCTGCACACCCCGCTCGGCGAGGACGGGGACTCGGAGTTCGGTGACCTCATCGAGGACTCCGAGGCCGTGGTGCCGGCGGACGCGGTGAACTTCACGCTCCTGCAGGAGCAGCTCAACGACGTGCTGGACACGCTGAGCGAGCGCGAGGCCGGCGTCGTGTCCATGCGTTTCGGGCTGACCGACGGCCAGCCCAAGACGCTCGACGAGATCGGCAAGGTGTACGGCGTCACGCGCGAGCGCATCCGCCAGATCGAGTCCAAGACCATGTCGAAGCTGCGGCACCCGTCGCGCTCCCAGGTCCTGCGCGACTACCTGGACTGAGCCGCCAGCTCAACGAAGTTGCGCAGCATCGTGTGCACGGCCGCGGTGATCGTCGAGGATTCGGCGAACGCCACCAGCGTCTCTGTGTCTGCAGGGTCGAAGTAGCCGGCGTCCCGGTAGATGCGGATCCTCGCGGCCAGACCGGCCGAGTCCAGCTCCGGATGGAACTGGGTGGCGTAGACCCGCCTGCCGATCCTGAACGCCTGCACCGGGCACTCCACCCCCGTGGCGAGCAGGGTGGCCCCAGGGGCCAGCAGCCGACATCCCTCCTTGTGCGCGGTGAAGGCCTGCAACTCGCTCGGCACCCCGGCGAAGATCGGGTCCGCGCGACCCTCGGCGGTCAGTGTCGCGGTCACCACCCCCACCTCCTCGCCCACGCTGCGATCCACCACGCCTCCGAGCCGGCCCGTCAGGGCACCGACGCCATAGCAGAGCCCGAAGAAGGGGAAGTCACGGGCCACCACATCGTCGATGACCCGGTTCAGGTCCGCCTCGACCCGCACCTGGAGTGCGGACTTGTCGGTATCGCTGGCGTTGTAGGGACCGCCGCCGAGGAACACCCCGGAATAGTGGTCGAGGTTCTGCGTGCCCAGCGGGGACTCCTCCACCCTGACCTGGACGAGGTCCGCGTCGCTGATCCCGGCCAGCCGCACGATGGCCTCGCGTTCGCCCTCGGCGGCGTCGTCCTCCGGGCGGGTGCTGAGCAGCAGGAAAGGCTTCATCGGGGCTCCTTGAACGTGGGTCGGCCGGCACGCAGTTCCTCGACGGCGGCGCGGGTGACCGAGACCGGGTCTCCGCCGTGCGCGGCGGCGACCCGGCGCTGTCGGAGATAGCTCGGGCCGCCGTGCACCAGGTCCGCCACGTGCGCGAGGTTCTCCGCGCACCCGAGCTCTTCGGCGATGGGCGTGAGTTCCACCACCCAGCGAAGGATCCCGTCGCTGACGTGGATGAGGTACTCGTCCTTGCGGGGGGTGATCACGTCCGCGGAGAGCCCGTACCGGGCCGCGCGCCACTTGTTCTCGCGCATGAACCAGAACGGCAGCCGGTCGATCGGTTCGCCGGAGGCCAGCGCCCGCGACATCCGCTCCACCAGGCACTGGTTGAACGCAGTCAAGGCCCCCAGCTCCATCAGGGTGGGCACGGAGTCCATCGTGCGGTTCTCGACGGTGCCCCACGTGGAGGGGCGGACGTCCCACCTGATCTCGGACGGGTTCTGGATCAGGCCCACCCCCTCCAGTTGCGAGGCGTAGCTCTCGAGCTCCGCCCAGTCCTTCATGTGGTACGGCAGTCCGTTGGTCGGGAGTTGCTGGAACACCATGGTGCGCTGCGAGGCGAACCTGGTGTCCTCGCCGATCCAGAACGGCGAGGACGCCGAGAGGGCGATGAAGTAGGGGGCGAAGCGGGCCATGCCGTAGACGATGGGCAGGGCCTTCTCCCGATTGTCGATCCCGGTGTGGATGTGCAGGCCGTTGATGGCCATCTGCTGGCCCCACCAGGCGTTGCGCTCGGTCACCCGACGATATTGAGCCTTGTCACCGGGCATCTGACGGCGCGGATCCCCGAACGGGTGGGCACCGAGGCCGAGCAGCGTCAGCCCACGGGGCTCCAAGAGCGACAGCGCGTAGTCCAGGTGGCCTCGCATCTCCTTGACCGCGGCGGGGACGCTCTCGTGCACGCCTGAGACGAGCTCGATCATGCTGGTGAGGTACTCGGAGCGGATCGAGCCATTGACGGGGTCCTCGACCTGCGAGAGCACCACGTCCGCGGCGGGGACCTGTTCCATGGTGCGCGCGTCGACCACCGCGAGCTCCCACTCGATGCCGATCGTCGACTGCCGGGACTGCCCGAACCTGATCTTCATGAGGTCCCTCCCTCGGTGGCGGCGCGTGACGCCGGGATACCAGAGAAGTCTGACACCTCTGCCCGCCGCGCGAGGGGCGGCGGGAACGGATCTGGACACCTGCGCGGTTGCCACTAGGCTGGGCCACCGAGGAAAGAGGTGCCCCCATGTCGCTGTTCGATCGTGTCGAACTGGCCCCCGCAGACCCCATTCTCGGCCTCACTGAGGCCTTCGTCGCCGATCAGCGTGCGGACAAGGTCAATCTGGGCGTCGGCGTGTACCTCGACGGGAGCGGCAAGCTGCCCCTGCTGGAGTGCGTCAGGGCCGCCGAGCAGCGCCTCGCGGCGGAGTCGAAGCCGAAGGGGTACCTGGGCATCGACGGCATGCCCGCCTACCGCGACGCCGTGCGGGCGCTGGTCTTCGGGACGGACACCGAAGCGCTCGTCGAGGGCCGCATTTCCACTGTCCAGACGCTCGGCGGAACCGGTGCGCTGAAGGTGGGCGCGGACCTGCTGCGTCAGATCGAACCCTCCGCCACCGTGCTGATCTCGAACCCGAGCTGGGAGAACCACCGCGCCCTGCTCACGCGCGCGGGGTTCAAGGTGGACAGCTACCGGTACTACGAGCCGGCCCTCCAGGGCATCGACGTCGACGGCATGCTTGCGGACCTGCGGCGCGCGGAGGCCGGCACGATCGTGCTGCTCCACGCCTGCTGCCACAACCCCACCGGTTACGACCTGACGCCGGCCCAGTGGGATCAGGTCATCGACGTGGTCCGCGAGCGGGACCTGATGCCCTTCCTGGACATGGCCTATCAGGGCTTCGGCTTCGGCATCGAGGAGGACGGCGCCGTGGTGGCCAAGTTCGTGGCGTCCGGGTTGGAGTTCTTCATCGCCACGTCGTTCTCGAAGTCGTTCAGCCTGTACGGCGAGCGCATCGGTTCGTTGTCGGTGGTCACGGCGTCCGCTGACGCCGCCCGTCGGGTGCTGTCCCAGCTGAAGATCTGCATCCGCACCAACTACTCCAACCCCGCCACGCACGGTGCCGCGCTGGTGGCCACCGTCCTGCAGGACCCGGAGCTGCGCCGCGGCTGGGAGCAGGAGCTGGCCGCGATGCGAGACCGGATCAAGCAGCTGCGCCGGGGTCTGGTGGCGGCTCTCGAGGCCAGGGGAGTGACGGACATGGGCTTCATCGCCTCCCAGATGGGCATGTTCAGCTACTCGGGGCTCACCAAGCCCCAGATGGTGGCACTGCGCTCGGACTACGGCATCTACGGCACAGACGCGGGGCGGATGTGCGTGGCGGCGCTGAACGACGGCAACCTCACCTACGTGGCTGACGCCATCGCCACGGTACGCGCCGCCCAGTGAGCTCGCTAGTGCCGGGCTAGGCCGCTGGCCCGCCTGACCGGGGTGGCGATCGCCTCCTCCAGGCGCTCCCACGAGCCGTACATCCGGACCCGTCCGCGGGCCCGGGTCACCGCGGTGTAGATCAGCTCGCGGGTCAGCAGGGCGGAGCCCGACGGCGGTAGCACCACCGAGACCGCTTCGAACTGGCTGCCCTGGGACTTGTGGATGGTCATCGCGTGGAGGTCGGCGGCGTCGTCCAACAGCGACGGCGCCACCATGAACGGCCCCTCGGGACGGTCCACCGCCGCGACGAGGCCCCCGCCGTCGGAGGTGATCACCACGGCGGTGTCGCCGTTGTGGAACAGATCGGTGTTTCGCTGGATCAGCAGGGGCTGGCCGACGTACGGCCGGGAGTCGTAGCCGTAGTCGGACAGCTGAGTGGCCAACCACGAGCGTGACGCGCGCGCCCAGTGGCCGACCCCGAACGGACCCTCCCGGTGCCCGCAGAGGATGCGATGCGCGCTGAGCGCCGCGATGGCGTGGCCCGCCTCCCCTCGCTCAGCCGCGGAGACGACGGCCACCACGGATTCCAGGAGGTCCGCCCGCACAGGGGCAATCGAGACGGGGTCCACAGAGCCGTCGAAGTCGATCAACTCGACAGTGCGCGCGGCCTCCACCAGCGTCCTGGCCCCGGCGGCGTCGCCGGCCAGGATGCACTCCGCAAGGCGGTTGATCTCGGGGTTGGAGCGGAAGTTGCGGTGCAGTCGGGCGATGTGACCGCCGGGTTCCGTCACGAGAGTGCCGGCCTGTTCGATGTCGGCGAGCACCGCACCGGCCTCGACCGAGCGCAGCTGGTGGGGGTCACCGAGCAGGATCAACCGGGCGTGGGGCGCCAGCGCGGCCGCCAGGTGACCCATGAGTTCCAGCGAGACCATGGAGGTCTCGTCGACCACCACGACGTCGTGGGGAAGCGGATTGCCGGGGCCGTACCCGAGCTGCGTCGAGCGCGGCCGGGCCCCGAGCAGCTTGTGCAGCGTGCCACCCCACAGACGGGGATTGCCGCTCAGCCTCTCACCGACGGCCGACTGCAGACGGGCCGCTGCCTTGCCCGTCGGTGCGGCGAGTGCGATGAAGGGATCAGTGGGGGCGAGGGATTCGAGGATCCGGGCCACGATGCTCGTCTTCCCGGTGCCGGGTCCGCCCGTGATGACGGTGGTTCCGTGGGTGAGCGCCGCGGCCACCGCGGCCTCCTGGTGCGGGTCGGGTGACTCGCCCGCCGGGGGTGCGGCGGCCCGGACCCCGGCCGACGGGAAGGCCTCCGAGCTGCGCAGCCTGAGTGTGCGGGCCAGGCGCCTCTCCTGCTTCCAGTAGCGGTCAAGGTAGAGCAGCGTGCCGTGCAGCCGGAAGGGTCGCGAGTCCTCGTCCGGCCCAGCAACGGCTGGGGAGGCGGCCACCCGCGCAATCCACCGGTCCGGCTGCGGCCACTCGAGGGGGCGGCGGGTCTGGGCGGAGGTGCCGTCGTCGAGGTCCGCCTCCGGCAGGAGGTCCGCGGCGGCGGTGGCCAGGTCCAGGCACACCGATCCCAGGCGCAGTTCGCGCGCAGCCAGCGCGAAGGCCAGCTGCACCTCAGGGTCCGACTCGCCGGCCAGACTCGCCAACCGGCGAGCCAGGTGGAAGTCGATGGGCCTCAGCATCCCGTCGGCGCAGAACGCCTGCAGGACGCCGGTGGCGGCGATGGGAATCTCATGCATCGACGCCTCCGAGGAGCTCTGAAGCCGCGACGACCAACGCCGCGGAGGGATGCCACGCCATGACCCCGCACGACGCGCCGTCCACGACGGGGGTCGTCGGCCCCGCCATGCCCCGGACGAAGAGGTAGCCGACACCGCCCAGGTGTCGCTCCGGCGCGTATCCCGGCAGCCGCGTGGACAGGAAACGGTGCAGGGCGACGCAGTAGAGGATGGCTTGGAGGGGGTAGTGGGCCTGCATCATGGCCTCGGCCATGGCCGGTGCCACGTAGTGGCCGAGGGTCACCTCCGGCTCGCCGGCCGGCGAGAGCCGGTTGGTCTTGTAGTCCACCACCAGGAACCGGCCGTCGTCGAGTTGGAGGACGGCATCGATGGAGCCGGTGAGGAAGCCGTTGAGGACGGAATCCGCGGCCTCGGAGGACCGAAGCCGCTCAGGGTAGGCAGACAGGGGGTCAGTGGAGGGGAGATGCTGCGCCATGAGGTCCGCGAGCCGGCGGAGGGTGGCCGGGGCACCCCGGTCCGCGAGCGGCAGGTCGAAGTCCAGCTCTGGAAGCCGACGGGTGGTGGGCAGGTCCGTCAGGGCGTGCGCTGTCAGCGGGTGCAGCGGCGTACGGCAGACGGCGACGAGGGCGGATGCCAGCGTCGGCTGGAGCGACCTCTCAAGGGCGTGCTGCGGTCCGAGCTGCGCGACGACGGCGAGAGCGGACGCCTCCAGTGCGTCGGGGCCCCAGCTCAGCCGCTCGAGGGCCTCGTGGACCATGGTGCCGAAGGCGGCGCCGGCAGGCAGGCCGGTCATCGGTGACGGCTCCTGGAGCGCCGGGTCCTGCGGCGCTGGGACCGCCACGTCCACCACGGCGGCCTCGTCGGCCAGCACGTGGGTGGGCGGCTGGTCGTGGAGGGCCTGGGTGAGGCCCGAGTAGGAGGTGCGCCGCCAGGTGGTGTCGATGGCCCGGCCCAGGGTTGCGAGGTCCAGGGCGGGAAGGTCGGCCGCCGGGGGTGGCGGCCCGGGCGGATCCGGCTGCCCGTCGATGTCGGAGCGGTGGATCCAGCTGGGGCCCGAGGCGGCCGACCTGTTCTTCTGCCAGGCGCGGACCAGGGTGCCCAACGCCCCGCCCCGTTGCCGGCCGGACCCCTCGACGTGCCAGGCCACGCAGAAGTGCTGAGCCCGGGTGAGGCCGACGTACAGCAGCCGCAGCTCCTCGGCGAGCGTCTGGTCGTCCAGCGTGCGGGCCAACGGCTCGTCATGCGCAGGGGTGGCCCCCACGTAGAGGTGCCGCCGCCCCTCGTGGATGACCGTGAAGGGCTTGGTCCGGACGGCCTTGACGCCGTCGGTCTCGGGCAGGAGCACGATGGGAAACTCCAACCCCTTGGCCGCATGGATGGTCATCACCCGCACCGCCTCGTCGTCCGAGGCCACCCGGATGGCGTCCGCCGACTCGTCGTCCGTCGCCCGTTCCTCCAGCACCGCGAGGACACCGCTCAGCGTGGAGGCGCCGCTGGCGTCCAGAAGCTCGGCCACGTGCACGAGGTCGGCCAGTTCCCTCTCTCCGTCCCGCTCGCCGAGGATCCGTTCGTCCAGCCGCTCGACCGTCCTCAGGTGGGTCAACACCCGGGAGATTCCCCCCTCTGCGAAGCGCTGCGCGAGGGTGCGCACCAGCGTCGAGACACGCGCCGGCTCCGGCGAGGCCGGATCCAGGAGGTCGCCGAGCTCCGAGCCGATCAAAGCCGTGAGCGCGGCGAGGCGGATGGTGGCCTGGCCCGGGTCCGCCATGGCCGTGACGAGCGCCGCCCAGTCGTGGGCGGCGGGCTGAGCCCACACCGACTGGCTGCCGGTCAGGACCGCGGGAATGCCCGCAGTTTCCAGCACGCTCCGCAGCTCCCTGGCCCGTGCCCCCCGTCGCACGAGGATGGCGATGTCCGAGTAGCGGACCCGGTGGTCCCCGCGGTGGGTGAACGACCCCCGCGACACGAGGTTGCGCACCGTCGCGACGAGGTCCGCATCGATGGCCGCCGCGGTGGCACCGAGTCGGAGCCAGAGGCGCGACGCGCCGGGCAGCGTCAGACGGGGGGTGTCCACCACCGCGGCGACCGGGGCCACCGTCACCGACTCGTCGCCGAGGCTGCGGTCCCCGAACAGCTCCGACACGCCCTCGACCAGCGGCTTGTCGCTGCGCCGGTTCACCGCCAGCGTGTGCACATCCGCTGCGTCCCTGGCCGCTAGATAGCTCTGCAGATCCGCCCCGCGGAACGCGTAGATGGACTGCTTGGGGTCCCCGATGAGAATGGTGGGCCTGCTGTCTGTCACGAATGCGCGCTCGACGATGGACCACTGCTCGGGGTCGGTGTCCTGGAACTCGTCGACGAGCACCACGGCGAAGCGGCGCTGCAGCTCGGCGACCACCTCGGCTCCGCCGGCGGGTGCCCGGAGGAGCCGGAGGAGCCGGGTGACCACGTCGTTGTAGGTGCACACGCCCTCCACGGCCTTGCGTTCCTCATACAGGTCACGCACCATCGCGGCGAACTCGCGGTGCGGCCCGGCGGGGGGGAGCAGCTCCAGCGTGGTGGCGCACGCGGCCTCGCCGATCTGCAGCGCGGAGCGAGGGAGAAGGGGAGGCCTCGGATCCTTCCGGTGCAGTCTGAGATAGGTGTCCGCCGCGCACTGCCGCATAAGGTCCACGGGGTCCGGACCCACCTGCTCCGCCGGGTCCCAGTTCCCCAGGATGCCCAGCTCGTGCAGCATGGTCTGGCAGAACGAGTGGGTGGTCAGGATGGTCAGCTCGTTGAACCGGGCCACCGCATCGGCGAGGCGGTCGCGATGGAGCCGCGCGTCGGCCGAGGCGAGGTGGGCGGTGACGGCGTCGTCGGGATCCGGCAGCGCTCCGCCGGCCAGCACCTGGTCGAGCGCGCGCACCGTCGTCCGAAGCCGGTCGAACACGCGGGAGCGGAGCTCGCCCGTGGCGTGCCGGCCGAACGTGATGAGCAGGACCCTCCCGACGGGGATGCCGTCCTCGGCGAGATACCTGGCGGCCAACGCCGCGATGGCGTAGGTCTTGCCGGTGCCGGCGCTGGCCTCCAGCAGCGTGGTGCGGCGGGGCAGCGGGCCGGTGAGATCGAACGTCGTGTCACTCATCGGTGGCTCCTCACGAGAGGCTGGTACATGGCCAGGGCCCACGCGGCGAAGGCCGACTGCTGCGTCTGCGGATCCTCGGGCAGCGGAGCGTCGTGGCACAACTCACTCACGTCGGTGTCGAAGAACAGCTCCCACGCACGCCCCGGCCACGCCCACTTGCGGTGATATCCGCGGAAGGGGCCGCGCCAGTCGGCGGGATCGAGGACGCCGCTCTCGACGTCCCGGGCGTAGGCGATGGCCGGCGCGGCCGGGACGGCGACCAGGCGGTGCTGGCCCAGCACGTAGGCGTGGGCCAGAGGAGTCAGCCGCGTGACCGCCTCCGCGGCCTCGCACTCAGGGAAGTCGCGCGTCTCGGGCCTGAGCTGGCCGAAGTGGTTGAACAGCCGGTGCAGCCGGGCGGGTGCCGCGTGCCCGGCCGCGGCCAGGGCCAGCGACTCCACCCATGGCCGGATGATCTGCTCGTCCCCGGTGCTGGCGGTCACCGTCACCGCCGCACCGCCGCGGGTCCGGATCTCATCGACCAGCGTGATGTGGCCGAGTCCGGGGAGCTGGAGTGGGATCTCGACGCTGTGGGTGGTGAGCTCGGCGTCCCAGTCCGGTTGTGCTCCGGCCCACACCGCCGCCGCGTCCGCCCGGGCCGCCTCGAACGCGAGCCGCCCGATCTCCAGCGGCGGGTGCAGCTCGCGCCGGCGCAGCGCCTGTTCGACGGACTCCCCGCTCAGGCCCGACTTCCAGGCCTCCAGCAGGTCGTTGAGGATGCCCCACCTGTCCAGACCACGGGTCTCCAGGGGGATCTCGTCGTGCACCTCGACGGACTGCCGGAACGTGATCCCGGCCGCGGTCTGCAGGAAGGCGCGGGCCGGGTCCGCCAGGAAGCGCGACAGCTGCGCCACACTGACGGTTGCGGGCGCGGGGCCCACCGGGCGGGTGCGCGCCTGCGTGCGTCGGCGACGGTGACGCTCGGGGAGCGTCGTGTGGCCACCGTGGCGGCGGCGGGCCACCGCACCGGCCCACGCAGCCGGGTCGAAGCTCGCAGGCGAGACGAAGTTGGCCTCCGATGTCGCGGTGGGCGGATGGACCACGGGGGTGGGCGAGGTGCCGAGTTCGGCCAGCAGCCAGTCCACCGCCACCGGGAGCGCGGTGGGGCCGTTGGTGCGGGGGGAGCGCGCCGGCCGGACGATGAGCAGCCGTTCGGCGGTTCGGGCGTGGGTGAGCAGCTGGGCGCGTCGCAGCGACCGCGCGTCCGGGGTGAGCTCGCCGAGGTCCAGGCAGTCCGCCGGCGCGCCGAGCCGCCCGGGCACGGCGTCGTCGGTGACGCCCAGCAGCGCCACCACTCTGAACTCGACGTGCGGCAACTCCCCCAGGGGCGCGACGATGAGGGACCCGTTGCCCGCCGCGGCGCGCCGCCTGTAGCCGGAGGCCGAATCTGTCAGCAGGAGCGAGAACTCGTGGCTGGTCAGACTCGTCGGGTCCGCCGCGTGGTCCGACTCCAGCGCGGTCAGGGCCCTGGCGGCCGCGGTCAGCTGCCACTCCTCGGAGCGGGGCAGCCCCACCAGCGACGCGATGGCCGAGCGGCACCACGCCACCCACCCCGGGATCGTGGTGGGCGAGCCGGTGCCGGCGATGAGCTGCCGGAGCCGCGACACGATCTCGCAGAGCGAGCCCACCGTGTCCATGTCCGACGCGGTCACCACCTCCGCCCCGCTGAGCCCGATCCCCGCGTCGTCGCCCGGCGCCACCGCCAGCCCGACCAGCAGCCGGTCCAGCCCCCGGACCCAGGTGTTCTGGCTCACGTCGTCCAGGCCGAACTGGGCCCGGTGGCCGGCGTCCATGCCCCAGCGGACCCCTGCGCCGCTGACCAACTCCACCACGGCCGCCCGGTCCGTCAGCCTCCATCTGTGGGCGATGGCGGGGCGCAGGAGCAGCTCGACGAGGCCGCTCGCGGTGGCCCGCGACCCACCCAGCCGGACGAGATCCCTCAGGAGCATGACCAGCGGGTTGGGTGGGGTCAGGCCGACGGCCTGGACGCGCAGAGTCCGGCCGGGATGGGCGGCCCCGGACGCGCCAGGGGAGAAGGCCGCGTCGAGGAGCGGTGCGTACCGCTCCACCTGGGGGCAGATGACCGCGACGTGCCGCGGCTCCAGCGTCGGGTCCTCCGCGAACAGACGCGTGAGCTCGTCGCGCAGCACCTCCACCTGGCGCGACTCGCCGTGGGAGTCGTGCACCGCGACCAGCGGGACGGGCGCCTCGGCCGAGGGGAGGGTGAGGGTGCGGGTGGCCACGGCCCGCGCCCAGTCAGCTCCGGGTGCCCCGGGCTTCTGGATGAGGGTGACCTCGCGGCTGCGGGACAGGGCGACCACCATCCGACGCTGGGCCTCCGGCATCCGGTCGACGGCCACCAGCACCGTGGGGGTGGTGTCCTGCCCGGCCGCCTCGATGACGGCTTCCTGGATCTCCAACGGGTCGACCTCCAGGCGGGCCACCGCCGCGCGCATGAGGGCGGGCTGCCACGCCGCGACGGGGGGCAGATCCGCCCCCTCCGGGCCGCTGTCACCGCCGTCGAGCCAGGCTCCGACCAGATCTGGCACGAGGTCTGCATAGAGGCGCAGCAGCCGGGCCAGGCGGACCGCCGTGGCGCGTCGGCGTCCGGGGCGCAGCCCGTCCGCCTCGAGCGCCGCCTTCAACAACGGGTGACCGTCGGCGACCTCGCCGAGCACGCCCTGGACCGCCACATCCAGCGGGCTGCCCAGCCAGCGCGCCCGATCCCCCTGGACGCCGGCCGCCTCGGCCAGCGCCCTCCCCAGGCCCGCCGTGGTGAGGTAGTCGATGCCCGCGGAGATCCCGACGCGGGCGGCCACCTCCTGCCCGACCACACGCCCGGTCTCGTGGGTGGCCACCAGCACCCGCGCACCGTCGAACGGGCCGAGCTCGAGGCCGCGCAGCGTCTCCACGAGATGGTCCATCAGAGCGCCCCAGCGAGCCCCCAGCACCAGCGTCACCGGCATCTCCTGCACGCTCCTCTCACCTCCCGGCAACCATACTGGCGGACACCGACAGATTCGCCCGGGTGGGTCGCCGGCTGGGAACTGTCGGACGACGCGGCCACAATGGGGCGGTGAGCGACCAGATTCTCGATGCCCTCGATCCCGAGCAGCGCCGCGTGGCCACCCTCCTCGACGCCCCGGTCGTGGTTCTGGCAGGGGCCGGTACCGGCAAGACCCGGGCCATCACGCACCGGATCGCCCACGCGGTGAGCCAGGGGCGCTACCACCCCTCAGCCACCCTGGCGGTCACCTTCACCACCCGCGCGGCCGGAGAGATGCGCGCGCGCCTGGCCGCCTTGGGGGTGCGCGGCGCCCAGGCGCGCACCATCCACTCCGCCGCGCTTCGGCAGTGCCAGTTCTTCTGGCCCCAGGCCTACGGTGTGGCCTTCCCGCGCGTGGCGGAGAACACCTACGGGCTCGTGGCGCGTGCCGCCCACCAGGTGCTCGGCAAGTCAGAGCCGGCGCTCGTGCGCGACCTCGACAGCGAGATCTCCTGGGCCAAGACCAGCAACGTGTCGGCCGCGAGATACCCGGAGGTCGCGGCTGGTCGATCTGTCGCCGGGGCGTCGGCTGCGCAGGTGTCGGCCACGATGGCGTTGTACGAGAAGCAGAAGCTCACCGAGGGCAGCGTCGACTTCAACGACATCCTCATGTGCAATGCCGTCCTGCTGACCGAACACCCCGAGATCGGCGAAACCATCCGTCAGACGTACCGCCACTTCGTCGTCGACGAGTACCAGGACGTGTCGGCGTTGCAGCACCGCCTGATCAGCCTGTGGGTGGACGGCCGGCGGGACGTGTGCGTCGTGGGGGACCCCAATCAGGCCATCCACTCTTTCGCGGGCGCGGACGCCTCGTACCTCCTGGGATTCGCGGCCGGGGTCGACGGCGCCGAGACGGTCCGCCTGTTCCGCAACTACCGCTCCACGCCGGAGGTCCTGGCCTCCGCCAACAAGGTCCTGCGGGTGCGGCCGGGTGGTCCAGGGGCGCTCACGCCCACGCGTCCACAGGGGCCGAAGCCCACCTTCACCGGGCACCCGGACGAGGCCTCCGAGGCGGGCGCCGTCGCCCAGTGGCTCGCGGAGGCGCACGCCGCGGGCACTCGGTGGTCCGAGCTGGCGGTTCTGTACCGCATCAACGCGCAGTCGCCGGCCCTCGAGGCGGCGCTCAGCGAGCGGTCCATCCCGTACTCGGTCCGTGGCACCGAGCGGTTCTACGACAGGGCTGAGGTGCGCCAGGCCATCACCGAGTTCACCAGGAGCGTGGAGCGGGGCCAGGCCGCGTCTGCGACTGACGTGATGGACGGCGTCCTGTCCTCGTTGGGGTGGCGTCCCGAGGCTCCGGAGGGTCAGGGCCGGCAGCGGGAGAGATGGGAATCGCTCACGGCACTGCGCGGGATGATGGTCGACGAGGCGTCCAGACACGACGAGTGGAATGCCGGTGCGGCCGCAGGCTGGTTGCGTGAGCGCTCCTCATGGCAGGCGGCGCCGGTGGCGGACGCGGTGACGCTGTCCACCCTCCATGCCGCCAAGGGGCTCGAGTGGGAAGGGGTGGCCGTCATCGGGGTGCGTGAGGGGCTGATTCCGTTCGTGTTGAGCCAGGAGGAGCCGGCTCTGTCGGAGGAGCGTCGCCTGCTCTACGTCGGGTTCACCCGGGCCAAGCGTGAACTGCGGGTCAGTTGGTCCGCAGGCAGGGGAGGCTCGACGCGGTCGCGGTTCATCGCGGATCAGGTGAGCGGGCCGGCGTCGGTCGCGCGCCCGCCGAAGGAGAACGCCACCTCGGCCCGGTCACGCACGTGCCGGGTCTGCGGTGGCCACCTCCACACCGCCGCCGAGCGCAAGCTGAGCAGGCACGAGGGATGCGAGGTCAGCTACGACGAGGCACTGTTCGAGGCGTTGAGATCCTGGCGGCGCACCGTGGCCGAGGAGGCGTCAGTGCCGGCGTTCGTCGTCTTCACCGACGCCACGCTCCAGGCGATCGCCGAAGCCGTGCCCAGATCCGAAGCTGAACTGCTGCGCCTTCCGGGCATCGGGCGGGTGAAGGCCGAGCGCTACGGCGGTGGGGCGCTGGAGGTCATCCGCGGACATCAGGGCTGAACACAGCCCGCGGCGCGGCAGCCCGCTCGCTTCCTCCAGCCCACCACACCCAGGCCCGGCGCCGAGAGGCGCCAAGTCCAGCTGACCCCCACCAGGTCCGTGCTGCCCCTGACGATGGCATGGGCCTGAAGCGCGGCCAGTGAACCGGCCCAGCCCACCAGCGCGCGGTGCGCGCCACCGGTTTGCAGCTGGGGTGCATGGTCATGGCCCAGGCACGCGGGGCAAGGGCCATGCCCCGGGGCCACGAACGGGCCCACCTGGGCAGCGCGGGTGTCCCAGGCGACATGCAGGGCGCCCTGGCCCGCCTCGTAGAGCTCGGTCTCGAGCATGGGATGAGCGCCCGGCGGTCCGACAAACACGGTCAGGGCCGCGCCCAGCATGGTTCCGGGGGAGCGGAGTGCGGTCTCGGGCGTGGTCGGCACTGCGTGCAGCTGTGCCCGGCGCAGGGCGATGGCGAGGGGGCGGGTGTCGAGGGGGTTGCCCACGACGGCGACCTGAACGGTGTGCATGCGCCCACACTGACCGGTGGGATGTGCCAGAGGTACCCCTGTGGGGGGATCGGACTACACCTCGCGGCACACGGACAACACCTCACGGGCCTCGGACAACACGAGGTGACTCCCGGTTCCGTGGGACGGACTGGGAGCGGGCAGAGCAATGGGGCGGTGCACAGTGGCCACCGCCCCATTGAACGCCCTCAACGGGCGTGCTGCTGCCGCGCTCAGGCCTTGCCGAGGATGCGGTTGAGGTTGGTACCGCACTCGGGGCACTTGCCCTTGGCCATCTTGGTGCCCTTGGCATTGACCACGACCTCGCCCTTCGCGTCGCGCTTCGCCTTGCACTTCACGCAGTAGAACGAGCCTTCCCAGATCTCCGCAGTCATGTTTTCCTCCTTGTTCGGGGTGGTTGCCGATTTCAGCAACCGCGTTCACTCTAGGCGCCGCCCGGAGCGCTCACAATGAGACACACCGTCCGGACACGGTGGAGTCCCGGCTGCCCGCTCCGCCTTCCCCTGCGCAACGAGCCACCGGGACTCACCGGGGCAAGTTAAGCGCGGCACGCTCCGCCGCGTCAAGGGACTTGACAGTGAGGCACCACGGGGTTGGCCCGATTCAGGCCCCGGGCCCCTCGAGGAGCCGCCGCAGTTCCGCATCCATGTCGTCCTCAACCCGCTCGTCGGAGCGGGACTCCCCGGCGGCGAAGGACAGTGGGTCGGCGAGGTGTCCCGCCGTGGGGAGAAGGTCCGGGTGTCGCCACACGGCGTCTCGGCCCTCTGCGCCCCGGTGGTGTTCGACGGCGGCCCAGAGGTTCTTGGCGTCGCGGACCAGACGGGGACGCAGGTCGAGGCCAAGCAACTCGGCGAAGACGCTGCTCACCGGCGTCGCGGAGGCGCGGCGCCGGTGCAGGACCTCCTCCAGCTGCGGCGCGTTCGGCATCCACGGCGCGGTTGCGCGGCCGACGACATGGTCAACCCAGCCCTCCACGAGCGCCAGCAGGACCTCCAGGCGTTGCAGGATCTCGATCTGCGTGGGGGTGCTGGCCGGCTGGAAGAAGGAGCCGCGCACGGACTCGCCCACCGCCACGACGTCCTCGATGGACAGGTTCTGCAGGTTCTCCGGCTGGAACTGACTCGCGATGGCGTCGAAGTCGATGGTGATCTCCCGCGCGAAGTGCCCCAGGAGCGCGCTCAGCTGTGGCGACAACCACGCGACGTGGTGGAACAGGCGCTGCCTGGCCGCCTCGCGAAGGAGGAGGAACAATGTGACATCACGCTCGCTGGCGTCCAGATCCTGCGTGAACTGCGCCACGTTCGCCGGGAGGATGACGACACCGGGCGAGCCCAGCAGGTTGAAGCCGATCTCGGTGCCGGTGAGGATGTCCCCGGCAACCCTGGCCAGCTCGCGCTTGAGGCGGTCACGGTAGATGAGGGAGGCCGACTGCTTCATCATGGGGGCGAGAAGCTTGCCCATGGGTTCCAGCTCGCCGCCCGCATCGTCGACGGTTCCACGCTTGAGCGCCTCGGCCAACCCGTCGATGATGGGCTCGATGACCGCCCGCCACCCGTCGCCGGTCTCGTCCAGCCAGGCGGAGCGCGTAATGGCACGGGCGGGCCGTCCGGTCTCAGGGAATGTGGTCTGCGGCGACAACCAGGCCTGGGCGAGCCGCTCGGCATCGACGACCGCGGCTCTCTCCTCGGGCCGGAGCTCCGGGTCTGCCCCGGCCTCGGACGCCAGCTGTTTGGCCGCGGTGAGCGTGGTCCGCCAGGCGGCCTCAGGGTCCCGGTCGGCGTTGGTCATGCCGAACATCAGCCCTTGGCCGGACTGTTGCATCCGGGCGACCTGGGCGAGCAGTTCCTCAAGATTGAGCTGGTCCGCGTCGCCAAGGCCCATCTGTTGCAGCATCTTCCGGAGTTGCTCGAAGTCGAACGATCCGAACGGGTCAGGGTTGGGCATTGAACATGACCTCCTCGTGGCCCATTCTTCCCCATGGTGCAAGCGCCGCGCGACCGCTTGTCGCCGCTTGCTAGGGTGAAGAGAAATCGTCAGGAGGGAGCGCTCGGTGTCGCGCAACGCGGTGGCCATCGTGTCCTCACTCCTCTTCGTGTTCCTGGCCGCGCTGCTGGTCGTGATCCCGGTGCCCTACGTGGCCTGGCGGCCCGGCCAGACCGTGGACGTGCTGGCCGCATCGGAGGAGGGCGCCCAGGTCATCGAGGTGTCCGGGCTGCCCACCTTCGACACGACGGGGCAGCTGCTCATGACGACGGTGTCGACCACCCGCGTGGACTCGACCCTCAGCCTCCCCGAGGCGGTCTTCGTGTTCATGGCCAACGACTCCGACGCCATGCCGCGCGAGGTCATCTACCCGCCCGGCAAGACCTCGTCGCAGGTGCAGAGCGAGGCGGTCGCCATGATGGACAAGTCCAGGATCAACGCCACGGTGGCGGCGCTCCGGGCGGCCGGGGTGGCCGTGAGCGAGCTGCCGCGGGTGGAGAGCGTGGTGCTCTCCGGCCCGAGCGCGGATCGCCTGCAGCCGGGTGACCTCATCACGATGGTCGACGAGATCGAGATGAGGACCCGCGAGGACGTCATCGCCCAGGTGGCCACCCATGCGGTGGGGGACGTGGTCGTGTTCACGGTCCTCCGGGACGGTCAGGAGAGCATCGTCAGCGTCACCACGAGCGCCAGCAACACGGACTCGCGCCGTCCCGTGGTGGGCATCAGCCTGGACACGGGATTCCTCTACGCGCCCCAGGTCCAGTTCGGCGTGGATCAGAACGTGACGGGGCCCAGCGCGGGGCTGATCTTCGCGCTGGGTCTCTACGACAGGATCACCGAGGGCACGCTCATCGACGAGACGGTGGTGGCCGGCACCGGGGAGATCGATCCCAATGGGCGCGTCAGCCGGATCGGCGCGGTGCGGGAGAAGATCATGGGGGCTCAGCGGGACGGGGCCACCGTGTTCCTGGTGCCGGAGGACAACTGTGCAGACGTCGGCAATCTCGACACTGACGTGCAGCTGGTCCGGGTCGGAACGCTCAAGGACGCGATCGCCGCGCTCCAACTCAACAACGAAGGAAAGACCGCGGAGGTGCCCACCTGTGGCTGATTCGTCGAAGCTGATCGCCTGTCTCATGGACGTCGAGCGACACGTCTCCTCATCAGGCTGGGACCAGCCGGCCCGCCTCTTCGCGCTGGTCACCACACAGACCCTGCTGGACGTGGAACCGCAGCTGCGTGGCCGGGTGCCGGAGGCCAACCCGGACGCGCTGACCGCCATCGAGCAGGACGAGTTCCATGCCACCGATGATGTCGTCGAGCGCCTTCGGGGGATCTTCTGGCCCGACACCGTCGAGGGCTGCGCGCTGGCGATGGAGCGTGCCTTTCTCCCCCCGGAGCACGAGTCGGCGCTCCCGGAGGACCCCGATGAGGCGGCCAGCTTCGTTGCCGCGCACCCCGAGAAGGCCGACGTCCGCATCGTCGTCGGTGTGCTCCGGGACGGGACGCGCCACGGATTGGCGCGCCTCGTGACCAACCCCGAGGATCTGTTGGGAGCCGAGGACCTCGTCCCCGGCCTGGCGGATGCCTTGGTCGACACGTTCAGGAGTGATGAGGCGTGAGCGCCAACACCGCAAGCCCCGACGCCCCCACCGGGCGCGGTCCGCTTCTCTGGACGGTGATCATCGCCGGCGGGCTGTTGCTCGTGGCGGTCATCGTCTCGAGGACACTGACGGACTATCTGTGGTTCCGCAGCATCAACTTCCAGACCGTGTTCACCACGCAACTGGCCGCCCGGCTGGGGCTGTTCATCGTGTTCGGCTCGCTGCTGTTCTCCCTCGTCTTCTTCGACATGGTCATCGCCTACCGGCTTCGGCCGAAGGTGCGGCGGGCCAACCTGGACTCCGAGTTCCTGATCCAGCTGCGCGACGCCCTGGACCGCAGGTCCAAGGTCCTCATGGCCATCCCCTCCGTCGTGATCGGCATCCTCGGCGGCATGGCCGCCTCCGGGATGACAGACGTGTTCCTGGCCTGGTGGCACGCCACCCCGTTCAACTGGGCGGATCCGTACTTCGGCCTTGACGCGGGCTACTACGTCTTCACTCAGCCGTGGCTGCAGTTCGTCGTCGGGTTCCTGCTCTTCGCGATGATCGCCGGGGCGTTCGCCGCCCTCGCGGTGCACTTCATGACCGGTGCGCTCAACTCCTCGGCGCTGCGCGGCCGGGGCAACGCCGCGGCCGGGGTTGGAGCCCAGCGGCACCTGTCGATCCTCTTGGGCCTCATCATGCTGCTGATCGCCGCGAACACGATGCTGGACCGATTCGGGCTGAGCGTCACCCCCAACAAGAACTTCACGGGCCTCGGCTACACGGATTTCACCACCCGCGTGCCCGTGGCCGCCATCATCGCCGCCATCTGCGTCATCGTGGCCATCCTGGCGTTCGTCAACGCGTGGAAGATCCGATGGAGCGTGCCCGGGGCCTCCATCGCGCTCCTGGTGATCTCCACGCTCCTCCTGGCCATGCTGTACCCGTGGGTCGTGCAGAGCTTCGAGGTCACCCCCGATGAGGAGGAGAAGGAGCGCCCCTACATCGCGAACAACCTCACCGCCACGCGCTACGCGTACGGGATCGAGGATGTGGAGATCGAGGACTACGAGGCCACCACCACCGCCTCTGCGGGACAGCTCAGGCAGGACGCGGAGGCGCTCCCGGCCATCCGGCTCATCGACCCGACCGTGGTCCCGGCCGCCTTCGAGCAGCTGCAGCAGGTGCGCGGCTACTACAGCTTCCCCGAGACGCTCGACATCGACCGCTACGTGATCGACGGCAAGGCCACGGACTCGGTGGTCGCGGTCCGCGAGCTCGACCTGAACTCCGTCGAGTCCGGCGACACCTGGAACAACCGCCGCACCGTCTACACGCACGGCTACGGGATGGTGGCCGCCTACGGCAACCAGCGCGAGGCCAACGGCGAGCCGGTGTTCTTCTCGGGTGGCATCCCAACCGTGGGAACGCTGCCCGAGCACGAGCCGCGCATCTACTTCGGTGAGCAGACCGACTACTACATCGTCGTCGGGTCCCCGGAGGGCCAGCAACCGGTCGAGCTGGACACGCCGTCGGGTGGCGAGGGCCGCACGGAGTCCCTGTACACCTACACCGGTGAGGGAGGCGTGGACATCGGCAACCCGCTCGTCCGCGCCGCCTTCGCCGTCCGGTTCGGCGACATCAACCTGATGCTCTCGGACCGCGTCAACGACGAGTCCCGTCTCCTGCACGACCGGGTGCCCGTGCAGCGCGTTCAGGAGGCCGCACCCTGGCTGACCCTGGACTCGGATCCGTTCCCGAGCGTGGTCGACGGCCGGATCGTCTGGATCATCGACGCGTACACCACCACCGACAGCTTCCCGAACTCCACGAGCAGCGACTGGACGCAGGCCATCTCGGACTCGCGAACCTCGGCGGACCGGCTCCTCATGGGACAGCAGGTCAACTACGTGCGCAACTCGGTCAAGGCCACCGTGGACGCCTACGACGGCACCGTGACACTGTACGAGTGGGACGAGAACGATCCCATCCTCCAGACCTGGGAGAAGGTCTACCCAGGCGTCATCACCCCGAAGTCGGAGATCTCTCAGGAGCTTCTGGAGCACCTCCGCTACCCACAGGACCTGTTCAAGGCCCAGCGCGAGGTCCTCGGCCGCTACCACACCACCAGCCCCAACACCTGGTACCGCCAGACCGACATCTGGCAGGTGCCCAACGACCCGGTGCGGGCCGGGCAGCAGGGCCTCAAGGAGCCTCCTTACTTCCTCACCATCCGCTGGCCCGGCGACGACTCGCCGCACTTCGCCAACACCACCGTCTTCGTGCCGAAGGACCGTGAGAACCTCAGCGTCTACATGTCGGTCAACGCTGACGCCACCACCGAGGACTACGGGCGGATGAGGGTGCTCAAGCTGTCGGACGCTGAGCAGATCGCCGGCCCGGGACAGACCTACAACTTCATCGCGACGAACCCTCTGGTGGCGGACAAGCTGTTGCCGTTCAACCGGCAGGGGGCCTCGGCATCGGCGATCTACGGCAACCTGCTCACCCTGCCGCTGGGCGGCGGGCTGCTGTATGTGCAGCCGATCTCCACGCAGACGACGGGCACCACGGGTGCGTATCCCGCGCTGCGGTTCATCGTGGTGCGCTTCGGAGAGCAGATCGGCATCGGCGAGACGCTCCAGTCGGCCCTCGATCAGGTGTTCCAGGGCGATGCCGGCGCCGACACCGGGGAACAGCCCACGGTGGAGCCCCCGGTCGGCCCGGACGAGCCGTCGGTGCCGGAGGATGCCCAGGTGCGGGCCCGCAACTTCCTCGACGAGGCCCAGGGCCTGTTCGAGGCGGCGGATCAGTCGCTGCGCGACGGTGACCTGGCGGACTTCCAGGCGAAGGTCGAGGCGGCCGAGGCGAAGATCGCCGAGGCGGCCGACGCCCTGAGCTGAGCAGCCGGTCAGCCGCGGAGGTCGACGACCTCCGCGGCCAGACCAACGGCCGCGAGGGCAGGAACCAAAACGGCCGCGTCGCCCATCACCGCCACGCTCAGGCTCTCAGGGGCGACCATGGCGCGAAAGGCCTCGGTGGCCTCTCCTGGGGTGACCGCGGCCAGGTCGGCGAAGTGGTGGTTCATGAACTCCGGCTCGAGTCCCGCCGCGGCGAGCGCCGAGGCCTGCGCGACGATGTCGGCAGAGGTCTCGTTCGCCAACGGGGCAATGCCGATGAGATAGCGGCGGGCGTCCTCGACTTCCGCATCGTCAAATCGGTCACGGAGCGCGAGCCCGTCCAGCAGCCGGGCCACCGCGTCGGCCGCGACCTCGGTGCGGACGCTGCCGCCCACGGTGAACAGCCCTTCGTCGGTGCCCGGGGAGAAGCCGCCGCTGATGCCGTAGGTGTAGCCGAGGCGCTCACGCAGCTCGAGGTTGAGCCTGCTCGCGAACGCGCCGGCCACGGCCTGCCCAGCCAGGCGCAGCGCGGCCCACCGCGGATCTAGCCGCGAGACCGTGCGTCTTCCTGCCACGACCGTGGCCTGCACGGCGCCCGGCTGATCGATCACGACGATCCGGGGTGGCCTGACCGGGGCGGACCCACGGTCGGCGGGGCTCGGTGGCGGTGCCGCCCATGGCGCCAACGCATCGAGGGCACCGGCAGCCACCGAGCCCGCGATGAGGAGGGTGGCGCCCACCGGCGAGAAGTGGGTGCCGTGCCAGCGCCGCGCATCATCGGCAGTGACCGCGGCCAACGTCTCCGGTGTGCCGGCGGCGGGTCGGCCGTCGCGGTGTCCGGCCCCGAACAACTCTCGGCGCAGCGCCAACCGGACGGCCGACGAGGGGGAGGCGAGCTTGGAGTCATACCCGGCAACCTGCGCCTCGACGTGGTGTGCGACGTCACGGTCGGCAAAGGCCGGCTCGCTCAGCACCTCGACGAACAAGGAGAGAACCGACGCCAACCTCCGGGACGGCGCCTGCCCGCCCAGGGTGGTGTAGCGTTGCCGAGCCGTGCCGTGCAGCGTGGCGCCCTGGCGTTCCAGCAGTTCGCCGATGCCACCGTCGGGATGGCTGAGAGTGCCCTCGTCGACGGCGTGGAGGGCCACCGTGCCCACTCCCTCTCGGTCAGCCGGCTCACCCGACAGCGGCGCCCGGAGGACCACCTCGAATGTGGCGATGTGTTGGCCCGGCAGGTCGAAGTGCCACACCTTGAGCCCGGACGCGAGCGTGCTGACGGCTGGTGTGGGGAAGCGCCAAGGCACGCCCAGGCTCACCTCGGGACGGATCATTGGTCCTCCTCGGCCCGGTAGTGCAGTTGCTGTGCCGACGACCGAGAGAGCCACCGGCGGGCGGCTGCGGCGACGTCGTCGGGCGTGACCGCCAGCACGTCGGCGAGGTGGGTGTTGACCTCGTGTGGCGAGCCGTGGATCAGCCAGGCCTCGTTGATTGCGTCGGCGCGACCGCTGGTTGTGGCCAGCTCCCACAGCCAGTCCCGCTCGTACTGGGCGACGGCGCGGGTCAGTTCGTCCTCGGTGGGGCCGTCCTCGGCCAGGCCCGCGACGCCGTCGAGGATGGCCTCCGACATGGCCTCGAGGGACACGCCCTCAGCCGGTCGTCCCAGAATGGTGGCGATCGAAGCGGCCGACCTGTGGGTGAGGGAGGCGCTGTGCACCTCGTGGGCGATGTCGCCGTGCCGGACCAACGATCGGTGGAGGCGTGAGGTGTGGCCGTCGGCGAGCACAGCGAGCGCCAGGTCGAGGGCGCGCTGATCCGGGTGCGCAGCCGGGGGAGTGCGCCACGAGAGATAGGCGAGGGAGTGCGGCACGCTCCGCGTGACCTTCACCGTGGAGGAGCCCGAGGCCGCCCGGTCGGGCATGGGGGCCCGTTCCAGGCCGGGCCGGGCGGGCAAATCGCCGAAGTACCGCTGCGCGAGCTCGAGCCCCTCGTCTCCCGACACGGGCCCGCACAGCACCAGCCTGAGGTTGCCGGCGCGGTACCAGGCGTCGAAGAAGGCGGCCACATCCTCCAGCGAAGCGTCGTCGAGGTCGGCCATGGACCCGATCGTCAAGTGGCCGTAGGGGTGCTCCGGAGTGAAGTGCTGCGCGGTGAGCAGTTCGAGCAGGTCTCCGTAGGGCTGGTTGTCGTAGCGCTGCCGCTTCTCCTCCTTGACCACCTGGCGCTGCGCCTCGAAGTTCTCAGGCGTGATCGCCAGCGAGGAGAACCGGTCCGATTCCATCCACAGCGCCAGATCGAGCGCACCCCTCGGCACCGTCTCGAAGTAGTTGGTGCGGTCGGCGGAGGTGGTGGCGTTGACCGTGCCGCCCAACGACTCGATGGTGGCCATGTGCTCGCCGCTGGCCACCTGTGCAGAGCCCTGGAACATCAGGTGTTCGAAGAGATGCGCGAACCCGGTCCGTCCAGGGGCCTCGTCCGCGGACCCGACCTCCACCCACAGGTTCACCGCGACACCCGGGGCTGCCGCGTCCGGCGCGACGACCACCTGGAGCCCGTTGTCGAGGCGGTCCTGGGTCAACTCGTAGTGCAGGGCGGCCTCGGTCATGCGCGCAAGGGTAGCGCGGTCGCGGTCAGTGGAGCGCCTCGTCGGCCGGGCCTGAGGACCACTCGTGGAAGCGCACCGCGAGGCCGGCCCGGGTCGGCGCGCAGGTGAACGGGCCGGCGGCGGCCCGGGCGTCGGCGGGGAAGGGTGCGACGCGCACCAGCCCGAGGGGACCGCCGTCGAGGCCGGCCCGGATCGTGAGGGCGTCTCCCGAGCGGGAGACGCGCACCCGCACGCGCCCGCCCTGCCATTCGTCGACGGCCGCCACCGACCAGTCAGAGACCGGGTTGGTCACCACGGCGCCCAGCTGGGGGTGCCCGTCGGCGAACTCGACGCCGGCCTTGACCCAGCAGTCCGCGGCCGCGACGACGAAGATGCCGGCCTGGTCGAACTGCTCGGTGAAGTCGGCGGTGAAGACCACCTCCATCGCGGTGCCGGACGGGAAGGGAGCCACCAGCGCGTGCTCGGTGTCGTGGATGAACCCGTAGGACGTGACCCGCCACGCGTCTGAACCCTCGGTGGCGGTCACCACCAGGTCAGTGCCCTCCTCGTGGGAGTCGACGGGTGGCGTGGTCCAGGTGCCGGAGGCCCAGTGCAGGGGAGTGTTCGTCACGTGCGTCGACGCTACCGCCTGGGCCGGACGGTGGTAGTACGTTTTGTTGCATGAAGTATCGCTATCTTGGCAATTCCGGCCTGAAGATCACCGAACTGACCTACGGCAACTGGCTGACCCACGGCTCGCAGGTGGAGGCCGACACCGCGACGGCGTGCGTGCAGGCCGCGCTCGAGCACGGCATCACCTCGTTCGACACCGCCGACGTCTACGCCAACACGGCAGCCGAGGTCGTGCTCGGCGAGGCCCTGAAGGGTGAGCGGCGCGAGTCCCTCGAGATCTTCACAAAGGTCTACTGGCCCGTCGGCCCCAAGGGGGCCAACGACGTCGGACTGTCGCGCAAGCACATCATGGAGGGCATCAACGGGTCGCTGAAGCGGCTCCAGATGGACTACGTGGACCTCTATCAAGCCCACCGCTACGACGTCGAGACTCCGCTCGAGGAGACCATGACGGCCTTCGCGGACGTGGTTCGCCAGGGCAAGGCGCTCTACATCGGCGTGTCGGAGTGGCCCGCGGACAAGATCCGTGAGGCGGCCCGCTTCGCCAAGGAGCTGAAGATCCCGTTCGTCTCCAACCAGCCGCAGTATTCGATGCTGTGGAGGGTGATCGAGGACCAGGTGGTGCCCGCGTCGCAGGAGGTGGGCGTGTCGCAGATCGTGTGGTCGCCCATCGCGCAGGGCGTGCTCACCGGCAAGTACCAGCCGGGGCAACCCGCCCCGGAGGGGTCCCGCGCCACCGACACCAAGGGTGGGCAGTCCATGATCAGCCGCTGGATGCGCGACGACGTCCTCACCAAGGTGCAGGACCTGCGCCCCATCGCCGACGAGCTGGACCTGACCATGGCCCAGCTCGCGGTGGCGTGGGTGCTCCAGAACGACAACGTGGCCGCCGCGATCATCGGCGCGTCGCGTCCGGAGCAGATCGCCGAGAACGTCAAGGCGAGCGGCGTCGAGATCCCGGCGGACCTGATGGAGCGCATCGATCAGGTGCTCAACGGCATCGTCGAGCGCGATCCCGCGAAGACGACGGTCCCGGAGGGCCGCCCCTGACCGCCGCCCGCGTCGCTCGATCGTCGTCGATTTGGATTGTCCGCGGACAATCCCTATAGTTGTCAGAGCGACGCGGGGTGGAGCAGCTCGGTAGCTCGCTGGGCTCATAACCCAGAGGTCACAGGTTCAAATCCTGTCCCCGCTACCACAGAACAACTCCCGTCCAGCTTCGGCTGGGCGGGAGTTGTCGCATGTGCACGACATACTCGTCGTGCCGTCGGTCGTCACACACCGGCGGACGGGTCGAGAAGTGTCGGCGGGCGATGGGAGGGTGGTGCACATGATGCAGCCCCCCGAGTGGTTGGACGAGCCACCGCCAGACCCCTGGACCCTCCCACCGGACGACATCGACGAGCCGTGGGCACGGGAGGCCCTGGCGCCGCCCCGTCAGCGGCCCGACGCCGGGCCCAGGACGTCCGCCCCCGCGGTGCAACGTGCAACGGCCGGTCTCCGTGAGGAGGCCCTGGAGATCCTGAGGGCGCTCACCGGACGCCTCGACGCCCACTTCCACCCCGGTCAGTACGAGGCGATCGAGGCGCTGGTGGCGGATCACCGGCGCGCCCTGGTGGTCCAGCGCACGGGGTGGGGCAAGTCCGCGGTCTACTTCATCTCCGCCCTGCTTCAGCGGAGGGTGGGATCGGGGCCGGCGCTGATCGTCTCACCGCTCCTGGCGCTCATGCGGGACCAGGTCGTGGCCGCGGAGCGGGCCGGCGTCAGAGCAGTGGCCATCAACTCGGCGAACGTGACCGAGTGGTCCGAGATCGAGCGCTCACTGGGCTCAGACCAGATCGATGTGCTCCTCGTGTCCCCTGAACGCCTTGTCAATCCGACGTTCAGGGCAGAGCAGCTGCCACGGCTGGTCCAGGCGTGCGGCCTCCTGGTCATCGACGAGGCCCACTGCATCTCGGACTGGGGGCACGACTTCAGGCCCGACTATCGACGCATCCGCGACCTCATCGCCGAGTTGCCGGAGGGCGTGCCCGTCCTGGCGACCACCGCCACCGCCAACTCCCGTGTCGTCGACGACGTGGCCGAACAGATGGCGGCCGGAGGCCACGAGGTGTTCACCCTCCGAGGTCCGTTGGCCCGTGACTCGCTGCGCCTCGGCGTCCTCGACCTCGGCACACCCTGGCGCCGGCTGGCCTGGCTCAGCGAGCATCTTGCGGCGCTCCCGGGCAGCGGCATCGTGTATTGCCTCACCGTCGCCGCAGCCGAGGACACGGCAGCGCTGCTGGCGAAGAACGGCCACCGGGTGGTGGCCTACACGGGCCGCACCGACCCGGCGGAGCGTCTGATCGCCGAGGAGGCACTGAAGCGCAACGAGGTGAAGGCGCTGATCGCCACCTCCGCCCTCGGGATGGGATTCGACAAGCCTGATCTCGGTTTCGTCGTCCACCTGGGTGCGCCGAGCTCGCCCGTGGCGTACTACCAGCAGGTCGGCCGCGCCGGTCGCGCCACCGCCAACGCCGATGTGTTGCTCCTCCCAGGAGCCGAGGATCAGGCCATCTGGCATTTCTTCGCCACGAACGCCATGCCCACCCAGCCCAAGGCGGACGCGGTGCTGTCGGCGCTGGCCGGCCTCGACCGACCCCTGTCGGTGGCCGCGCTGGAGGCTCGCGTCGACATCAAGCGCGGTCCTCTCGAGTTGCTCCTCAAGGTCCTGGCGGTCGACGGTGCCGTGCGATCGGTCAAGGGCGGATGGGTCTCCACCGGCGAACCGTGGACCTACGACGCCGAACGGTACGGCCGGATCGCCGCCGCCAGGCAGCAGGAGCAGCGGGCCATGCTGGCCTACGAACAGCTCGACGCGTGCCGCATGGCGTTCCTGACCGCGGAACTGGACGACCCTCACGCCGCCGCCTGCGGGCGCTGCGACGTCTGCGCCGGCCCCTGGTACCCGACGGAGGTGACGCTGACCTCGAGCCGTGGAGCCCAGACGGCACTGGATCGCGTCGGCGTGCCGCTCCCGCCTCGCGCGCTGTGGCCGAGCGGGCTCGACACGCTCGACGTCAAGGCGGACGGTGCTGCGGTGAAGGGCCGGATCTCCCCGGACGAGCTTCTGGCCGAGGGGAGGGCCGTCGCGCGCCTGTCGGATCTCGGGTGGGGTGCCCAGCTGCGTGAGCTGTTCTCGGCGGACCGCGAGGGGAACCCCATCGACCGCGAGGTGCCGCCCGAGCTGGGCAGGGCCTGTCTCCGCGTCCTGAAGGAGTGGGACTGGCAGGAGCGTCCGGTTGCTGTGGCCTGGGTGCCGAGCCTCGGACGTCCCAGACTCGTCGAGTCGCTCGCCACAGGCATCGCCGCCGCCGGCCGCCTGGAGATCCTCGGGCCGTTGGGACTGCGCCCCCACGCCGGGCGTCTCCGCGGGTCGACGAACAGCGCGTACCGCGTTCGCGACGTCTGGGACCGCTTCGTCGTGCCATCGGACCTCGCGGCCAGGCTCGAGAGTGTCGACGGTCCGGTCCTCCTTGTGGACGACCTCGTCGACTCGCGCTGGACCATGACCGTCGCGGGAAGACTGCTGCGCCGGGCAGGAGCCCGTGCCGTGCTTCCGCTCGCCCTCGGGGCCGTGGGTTGACCGGCGAGCGAAATGCCGAGTCCGGCGCGTGGCCACGGCCCCACGCGTAGGCTGGAGTGATCCCACCGATCGATGGAGGACCCATGGACCTACTGAACCGCTCGGACATCCAGTCGCTCACCGCGTCGGACGTGGGAGGGATGCACGTGTCGCTGATGATGCCCACGCACCGCTTCGGCGGCGGCATCCAAGCGGATCAGGTCCTCTGGAAAAACCTCGTGAACGGGGCCGAGGCGCTGCTGCAACAGGATCTACGTCGGGCCGAGGTGGACGCCATCCTGGCCCCG
This sequence comes from Propionibacteriaceae bacterium, assembly GCA_027492545.1. Taxonomy (GTDB): domain Bacteria; phylum Actinomycetota; class Actinomycetes; order Propionibacteriales; family Propionibacteriaceae; genus Arachnia. Next base: position 169,400 of record JAPUEL010000042.1, on the reverse strand, counting down.
GCGCGCGAGCTGCTCAACAACAACCTGGCCTGGCAGTTCATGAGCGACGGACTGGCGATGTACCTGACCTCGGGCGGTGCCCGGATGATGCGGATCCCCGCCTCGCTGCCCACCCTGGCCGCGGTGGGAGACCACTTCGTCACCGGTCCACTCATGCGGCTCCTGTCCGGTGACGCGCATTTCCTTCTGCTGGCCATCAGTCAGGGTTCCGTGCGCCTCATGGACGGTACCCGGCACACGGTTCGCCAGATCGAACTCGACGACGTCCCCACGAGCCTGGCAGATGTGGTCGAGCCGAGCGGACGCTCGGACTCGATGGCGCGGACGCTGAACGCCGGTCGCGGTGGCAGGGCCGTCTTCTACGGCCACGGGGTCGGCGCCGACGAGGCGAAGAGGGACGACGTGGTCCGTTTCTTCCGGGAGGTGGAGGCGGGCCTGCGCGAGGTGCTGGCCGGCCAGGGCGCACCGCTGCTTCTCGTCGGGTTGGAGCAGAACGTGGCCGCCTACCGCGAGGTCAACACCTACGCCAGAGTGCTCGAGGAGTCGGTCCATCGCAGCCCGGACGAGCTGTCGGCCGACGAGCTGCACGGGCTGGCCTGGCCGCTCATCGAAGGCAGGCTGCGTGCCGAGCGGAACCGGCTCATCGAGCGGTTCCGTGAGCTCCTCGCCACGGGCGGCCAGGTGTCGACGGATGCCGACGCCGTCAGCGATGCCGCCGAGCAGGGCCGCGTCGACACGCTGTTCATGCGGGCGGATCCATGGTGCTGGGAACAGGTGCTCGACGGCGGGGAGCCTGCTGTCGTGAGGCTGGGGACCGACGACCGCTTCGCCATGTGCGAACAGGTCGAGGCGGCCGCCGTCGCCACCCTGACCCACGGGGGCGCGGTCCAGGCCACCTCCCAGGAGGTCGTGCCCGACAGCGAGCTCGCGGCCATCCTGCGCTACTGAGCCTCCCTGCCTGAGCACTGGTTTTCACGGCGGAGCTGCCCGACGCTCGTGTGGCGGCCGCATGCCCGGGTACGTGGAGGCGACGCACCCTGCCCCGGCTCCGGATTCTCCGGGCACGTGGCCCGTCCCTGGGTGTCAGAACGATAACGATTCGGTCGCGTCCGTTGACAGCCACTCCCGAGCGACGACAGCATGGCGGCACCTTGAACGATCAACGGAGGCCCGATGAAGAAACCGACGCTCGCCAGCCTGGCGGCGGAACTCAAGGTTTCGCGTCAGACCATCTCGAACGTCATCAACTTCCCGGACCGGGTGAGGGTCGAGACCAGGGCACGCGTCCAGGCCGCCATCGACCGGTCGGGATACCGCCCCTCCGCGGCAGCGAGGGCCCTGCGCAACCAACGGGCCATGGCGCTCGGCATCCGGCTCAGCCCCCCGCGCAACGGCATCTCGGGCGCCTTCATGGACGGCTTCCTGCGCGAGTTGGTCACGGCGGCCGATCTGCGCGGCTACCGGGTCGTGGTGTTTCCGGCCTCCGATCGGGATGAGGAGGTCGAACGCCTGGTCGAGCTGCGCGCCACTCTCGCGATCGACGCGGGGATCATCACCGACACCTGGACCGGCGACCGGCGTCCCGACCAGCTGGCGGAGGAGGGTGTGACGTTCGTCGCCTTCGGTCGGCCGTGGGCCGGTGAGGACCACAAGGCTTGGGTGGACGTCGACGGAGGTTGGGGCGCAGGGGAGGCGGCGCGGTTCCTGCGCGCTCGTGGCCACGACCGGATCGGGTTCGTCGGCTGGTCCGACGGCTCGCCCGTGGGGAAGGATCGTCGCGCGGGCTGGCAGCAGGCGCTCGGCCTGAGCGACGACGAGGCGGCCAGCCTCACGGTGGAGGGCGAGGATTCGGTCGACGCAGGTGGCTCGGGGATGGCGCAGCTGCTCCGTCGCGGCGCAACGGCCGCGGTCTGCTCCTCCGATGCGCTCGCGCTCGGCGCGTTCATCGACAACGCAGGGGTGACCCGGCCGGACGTGGTGGGCTTCGACGACACCCCGGTGGCGCGCGCCATCGGGCTCCCCAGCCTGAGGCAACCCGCCGACGAGCTGGCCCGCATCGTCATCGACAAGGTACTTGCCCAGCTGTCGGGCACGGATGAGGCGGGCGGTGTGCTCGTCAGGCCCGTCCTCGAGACCCGCGGACACTGACCGCTCAGTCCATGTCGGGCACGGCGTCGCGGGCGTCGGTGTAGTCCTCGCCGCACAGCTCCATGAGGTCCACCAGCATGGAGCGGACCTGGGCGAGCACCACCGTCGACGACAACCGGGGCAGGATCGGCACGTGCGCCGACTCTTCGGCCAGGACGCGCAGGGCGTGGAGCTTCGCCGTCGGCAGCCGGCGGGCGAACAGCTCGGCCGCGCACTCGTCGATCACCTGCGCGAACTCCGTGAGCAGGTCCAGGTACTCGTCGGGCACCGTCTCGCCCCGGTAGGTGGCGACAGCACATCGCCGCGCCAGCACGCGCAGGTTGCGGATGAACCGGTCCAGCGGGACCACCAGGTCCGACACCTGCATCGCCGCGTCGCGGTGCCGCCGCAGGAACGGCGAGGTGCGCACCACGGCCATGCCCTCCTGCGCCGCGGACAGCAGCTGCGAGAGCTCGACCTCCGTCGCCCGGGCCCGCTCCAGCGTCTGTTCGGCCTCGTCCACGTCCCCGGTTCGCAGAGCCCCCACCATGGCCCGCACCGTCAGGGCGGCCTCGTGCAGCACCTTCGCCGCGATCATCCGCGGCCGGTCGATGGGGGAGGTGGGCGCCACCGTCGCGAACAGCAGGGCCACGGCGCAGCCCACCAGTGCGTCCTGCCAGCGGGAGATGCCTGCGTCGACGCCTGGGAGCACGGTCAGCACGGCGGCCGCCTGCACCGCCGACTGCGTGACCATCAGCGTTCTCGCGCCCAGCCAGGTGGTGATCGACATCGCCATGGCCACCACGAGGACGATCTGCCACACCCCGGTGCCGAAGAAGTGGACGAACACGTCTCCGACGAACACCCCGATCGTGACTCCGACGGCGACCTCCACCACCCGTCCGAGGCGCTGACCGAACGAGAACCCCAGGCAGATGATGGCCGCGACCGTGGCGAGGAACGGCTCCTCGTGACCCAGCAGATGCCGCGCGATCCACCACGACACCCCGGCCGCCAGCGCGATCTGCAGGATCATGAACAGCCGCGACCGCCACCGCCCCACGCGTCTCTGCTGGGACCGCCACCCCCGCCGAGCCGTGCGCTCGGACAGGTCGAACGCCTGGACAGATGCCCGTTGCAAAGCCCGTCCGGTGTCGTGCCACGAGAAGCCGTGCCGTTCCTCCTCCGCCATGGCGCCTATCCTGCCGGGTTCCGCCGCGCTACGCTGCGCGCGAATCCTCACGGCGCCCTGAGTGCGCCGGCGGTAGACTGAGCCCGCCGTTGCCCGTTGCCGGAAGGGAACACACGAACATGCGCCGAGCCCGCACCCTGGGGATCGTGGTGGCCCTGCTTCTGTCTGTGGTGCTCAGCGCCTGCACCCGCCCCCCGGCGGTCGAGGAGCAGATCAGCACGCTGAACGTCGGAGCCACGGGGGAGCCCGCAGGCCTGGACATGATCACCGTGTCGGGGGCCGGCACGCCGTTCGTGCTCCTGTACAACGTGTACGAGACCCTCGTGAAGCTCGACGGCGAGGGCACCATCCGGCCGCTGCTGGCGTCCGAGTGGCGCATGTCCGAGGACAACACGGTCTACACCTTCACCATCGACCAGGGCGCACGGTTCGCCTCCGGCACGGAGGTGACAGCCGAGGCCGTCGTCGAGAGCTTCGAGCGCAACCGTGGGGATTCGGCCACGGACCAGATCAAGGGCAAGTGGGCGCTGGTGGAGTCGATCGAGGCCACCGACGAGGACACCGTCGAGGTCACCCTCAGCCAACCGTCGAACCAGTGGCTCTATGAGATGACGGGCCCCGCCGGCATCGTGACGGACCCCACCGGAGCGGCCAATCTCGACACCGCCCCGGCCGGATCCGGCCCCTTCCAGTTCGTGAAGTGGGAGGAGGGCTCCTATGTGGAGCTCAAGGCGAACGACGGCTACTGGGCCACGCCCACCCGCTTCGACTCCGTCTTCTTCCGCTACTACGCGGACCCCAACGCCATGAACACGGCCATGCTCGCCGGCCAGCTGGACATCGTGTCGAACCTGACGGTGCCGCAGGCCATCGGACAGTTCGCCGACGAGGAGCGCTTCACGGTCCACGAGGGCACCACCGACGGCGAGGTCGTGCTGGGCTTCAACCACCGCACCGCGGCGCTGCAGGACCTCAAGGTCCGTCAGGCCATCAACCACGCCATCGACCGCCAGGCGCTGGTGGAGGCCGTCTGGGGCGGCAAGGGCACGCTGATCGGCTCGATGGTGCCGCCCACCGACCCCTGGTTCGAGGACCTGTCCGACACCTACGAGTACGACCAGGCCAAGGCGCGGGCGCTGCTCGCCGAAGCCGGCTACGCCACAGGGCTCACGCTGCGCCTCAGGGTGCCGAACCTTCCGTACGGCCCGCCCGCGGGCCGCTTCATCGCGGCCAAGCTCAAGGAGGTGGGGATCACCGTCGCGCTCGACGAGCTGGAGTTCCCGGCCCGCTGGCTCGACCTGGTCTACACCGCCCACGACTACGACATGACGATCGTGGCCCATGTCGAGCCCCGAGATCTCGCCGCGTTCGCCAACCCCGACTACTACTGGGGCTACGACAACCCCGAGTTCCAGGAGCTCATCGCCGAGGCGGACGCGGGCACCCCGGAGGAGCAGGTGACCAAGCTCAAGGAGGCCGCCCGGATGCTCGCCGACGACGCCGCGGCGGACTGGCTCTTCCTTCTGCCCAACCTCATCGTCACCACTCCCGAGATCTCCGGGATCCAGGCCAACCAGATCAGCCTCGCCTTCGACCTGACCACCATCGCCGCCAGGAGCTGACCCCATGGCCCTTCGCCGGGTGGGCGTGCGGGTGGCCTGGCTGCTCGCGAGCCTCCTGCTCGCGTCCCTGCTGATCTTCGCCGCCACCAACGCGCTGCCCGGGGACATCGCCCAGGTGATTCTGGGCACCAACGCCTCACCGGGCGAGGCCGAGCGCCTGCGTGCCGAACTCGGACTGGACCGCCCCTTCCTCATCCGCTATCTCGAGTGGTTGTGGGGGGCGGTGCGGTTCGACTTCGGGGTGTCCTACATCAGCGGCCGGCCCATCGCGCCGCTCATCGCCGCCCGGCTCGAGGTGTCGGCGTGGCTGATCCTCTTCGGCATGCTGGCCGCCATCCTCGTAGCGCTGCCCGTGGGGGCCTATGCCGCGGTCCGTCGCCGACATGCCGACGGTGTGGTGGTCTCGGCGCTCTCGCAGGTGGGCCTCGCGGTGCCCGCCTTCTGGGCCGGCATCTGGCTGGTGATCATCTTCGCCGTGCAACTCCGCTGGCTCCCGGCCGGCGGGTACGTCTCCTACTGGGATTCGGTGGGGGACTGGATCCGGCACCTGATCCTGCCCGTCACGGCGCTGGCGATCGTGCAGGCCAGCGTCATCTCCCGCTACGTGCGCAGCTCGGTGCTGGAGGTGATCCATGAGGACTACTTCCGCACGGCACGCGCCGTCGGGTGGTCACACACGGGAGCGTTATGGCGCCACGGGCTGCGCAACGCGGCCATCTCCCTGCTGACCGTCATCGGGCTGCAGCTGGCCACGCTGCTGGTGGGGGCCATCATCATCGAGCAGGTGTTCGCGCTGCCCGGGCTCGGCTCCTCCCTCCTGCTGGCCGTCTCGCAGCGCGACCTCGGCGTGGTCCAGGCGATCGTCCTGCTCCTGGTCTGGGCGGTGCTGGCGATCAATTTCCTCGTCGACCTGGCCTACCACTTCATCGACCCACGGCTGCGGCGGAGCGGTGAGGCCCGATGAAGCGCGGCACGCTCTACCTGGGGGCCACGCTCATCGGGATCGTGGTCCTGATGGCCGCCGTCGGCCTGGTCTGGACCCCGTTCCCACCCGACGCCGTGGTCTCCACCGGCCTCCAGCCGCCCGGCTGGCCGTACCTGCTGGGCACAGACGGACTGGGCGGCGACATCTTCTCGAGGCTCCTCAGCGGGGCGAAGATCTGCCTCCTCGTCGGCATCGTCTCGGTGGCGGTCGCGGCCGGGATCGGCGTGCCCCTGGGCATCGTCTCGGGCATGGTCCGGGGCTGGCCGGGGGAGATTCCCGCACGCCTCGCGGACATCCTCTACGGGTTCCCCGCGCTGCTGCTCGCCATCCTGTTCGCGGCTGCGCTGGGAGGCTCCACCTGGACGGCGATGATGGCCATCGCGCTGGCGTCCATCCCCGCATTCGTGCGGATCGCCCGGGCGGCCACCCTGCAGGTGATGAGCCAGGGCTACGTGGAGGCCGCCAGGCTCAGTGGCACTCCGCACCTTGCCGTCGCCTGGCGGCACGTGCTGCCCAACATCGCCCCCATCGTCGGTGTGCAGCTCTCGGTGAGCATCGGCATCGCGATCCTCGCCGAGGCGGGCCTGTCCTACCTCGGCCTCGGCTCCGGTCCGGAGACCCCCACCTGGGGGCGCATGCTGCGGGAGGCGCAGACCTACATCTTCAACGCCCCGCTGCTGGCGCTGTGGCCGGGCCTGGCCATCGCGGTGGCCACCATGGGGTTCAACCTGCTCGGAGACGGGCTTCGGGACCTGCTGGACCCGAGGCTGAGGGAGATCAGATGAGCTATCTCGAGGTCACGGACCTCCGCGTGGAGTTCGGCGGCGGCCAGCAGCCGGCCCTGCGTGGCATCAGCTTCTCGGTCGACGAGCGTGAGCGGTTGGGCATCATCGGCCAGTCCGGCTCGGGGAAGTCCGTGACGGCGCTCGCCATCATGGGCCTTCTGCCCACCCACGCCGCGGTCACCGGCAGCATCAAATTGGGCGGGCGCGAGCTCGTGGGCCTCCACGAGCGGGAGCTTCAGCGGCTGCGCGGCGACGAGATCTCCATGATCTTCCAGGAGCCGATGACGGCGCTGGATCCCACCATGAAGGTGGGCCGCCAGGTGGGCGAGGTGGTGGCGCTGCACCACGGGGAGCGTCGCGGCGCCATCCACGACGACGTGCTGACCTGGCTGGGCCGGGTCGGCATCACCGAGCCAGACCGGATCGCGGACTCCTTTCCCCACGAGCTCTCCGGTGGGCAGCGGCAGCGGGCGCTGATCGCGATGGCGCTGGCCAACCGGCCCGGCCTGGTGCTCTGCGACGAACCCACCACCGCCCTCGATGTGCTGGTGCAACGCCAGATCCTGCAGCTCCTGGCCGAGGAGTTGGCGGACAGGGCGGCGGTGTTCGTCTCGCACGACCTTGCCGTGGTACGGCAGGTCTGCCAACGGGTGGCGGTGATGCTCCGGGGCGAGATCGTGGAGCAGGGCACCATCGAGGAAGTGATCGCCCACCCCCGCCACCCCTACACGCAGGGACTCATCGCGTCGGCGAGGATAGACCGGGTGGAGCGAGGGCAACCGCTGCCCAGCGTCGAGGACTACTACCCGGGGGTCTCCTCATGACACTGGTGGAGCTGCGTGACGCCGAGGTGACCTACAGCAGGGCCGGCCGGCCCTTCGTCGCGCTCCACGGTGTGGATCTCACGGTCGGTCGTGGGGAGCGGCTCGGCATCGTGGGCGGCTCCGGATCGGGCAAGACCACCATGGCGCGCCTGATGCTCGGGCTGCTGCCGCCGTCGCGCGGGGACGTCCTGTTCGACGGCCGGTCCATCGTCGGGCTGAAGGAGCGCGACCGTGGCTTCCTGCGGTCGGCCGCGTCCATGGTGTTCCAGGACCCGAACTCGTCTCTGAACCCGAGGATGCGGCTCGGCGACATCGTGGCCGAAACGCTACGGTCACCGGTCCTGCGCGGCCGCGGCGACGTGCCGCAGCCCTCCCGCGAGGTCGTCGCCGGGGCACTGCTGGGCGTGGGGCTGAGCGAGGACATGATGGACCGGTTCCCGCACCAGCTCTCCGGCGGGCAACGGCAGCGGGTTGCCATCGCGCGGGCCCTGATCAGCGACCCGTCCCTCCTCGTGGCCGACGAGCCGGTCTCGGCGCTCGACGTCTCGGTCCGGGCACAGGTGCTGAACCTGCTCACCGCGGAGGTCGAGGAACGGTCGCTCACCCTCGTTCTCGTCTCCCACGACCTGGCCATCGTCCGGCACCTGTGCGAGCGGGTGGTGGTGGTCAACGCCGGACGGGTGGTCGAGCAGGGCGCCGTCGCCGATGTCCTCGGCGCACCCCGGCACCCGTACACCGCCGCGCTGGTCGACGCGACGCTGACCCTGTAAGCCGCGAGCGGACGGGTTCGGGGCTCCGGGGCGCTCGGGCCTAGAATGCCCAGCGTGAAGGCACTCCTACTTGAGAACATCCACGCCGACGCCGTCAAGGCCCTCCAGGCCAAGGGGTACGAGGTCGACAGCCGCCCCGGAGCGCTCGCCGAGCGCGACCTCATGGCCGCCCTCGAGGGCGTCGACTACCTGGGCATCCGGTCACGCACCTACGTCACGCGCAGGGTCCTCGAGTCCGCCACCCGGCTGAGCGCCATCGGTGCCTTCTGCATCGGCACCAACCAGATCGACCTGGAGGCCGCCACCGACCACGGGGTCGCGGTGTTCAACGCCCCCTACTCCAACACGCGCTCGGTGGTGGAGCTCGCCATCGCCGAGATCATCTCCATGGCCCGCCGGCTCACGGACCGCAACCGTGACATGCACGCGGGTATCTGGGACAAGTCGGCCGTCGGCTCGCACGAGGTGCGCGGCCGGACGCTGGGCATCATCGGCTACGGCAACATCGGCTCGCAGCTGTCGATCGTCGCCGAGGCGCTGGGCATGCGGGTGCTCTTCTTCGACCTCGTGGACAGGCTCGCGCTCGGCAACGCCCGCCGCGTCGACTCGCTCGAGGAGCTCCTGGCCCAGGCGGAGACCGTGTCCCTGCACGTCGACGGCCGCCCGGAGAACGCCGGCATGTTCGGCGCCGAGCAGTTCGCCCAGATGCGCCCGCGCTCGCTGTTCCTCAACCTGTGCCGGGGGGCGGTCGTCGACCTCGATGCGCTGTACGACAACCTCGTCTCGGGCCACATCGCCGGCGCGGCGATCGACGTGTTCCCCTCGGAGCCCAAGGCCAAGGACGAGCCCTTCGTCTCCAAGCTGCAGGGCCTCAGCAACGTGATCCTCACCCCGCACGTGGGCGGTTCGACGCAGGAGGCACAGGTGGACATCGGCCGCTTCGTGGCCGGGAAGCTCAACGACTACGAGACGCTGGGCTCCACCGCGATGAGCGTCAACCTTCCGGAGGTCCCGGCGGGCCCCACCTCGACGGCGCGGATCGTGCACCTGCACCACAACGTGCCGGGCGTGCTCGCCCGCCTCAATCAGCTGTTCGCCACCCACAACATGAACATCGGGTCGCAGACGCTGGCGACACGCGGCCAGCTGGGCTACGTGGTCACCGACGTGCAGGGCGAGAAGTACGACGGGCTCCTGGCGGACCTGGAGGCGCTGGACGAGACGGTGCGCGTGCGGGTCCTGGGCTGATCCGCAGCCGCTCAGCCCAGGGGGCGGAGATGGTCCATCACCGCCTGGTGGAGCAGGCCGTTGGTGGCCAACGCTCCCGGCCCACCCACCCCGTCGACCCCGTCGAGGTTCGAGAAGCGGCCCCCGGCCTCGCGGACGATCACGTCCAGGGCGGCCATGTCATAGAGGGCCAGGTCCGGCTCGCACGCCACGTCGACGCAGCCCTCAGCCACCAGCATGTAGCTCCAGAAGTCGCCGTAGGCGCGGGTGCGCCAGGAACTGCGCATGAGGTCGATGAAGCCCTGTCCACGCCCGGTCTCGACCCACTCGGCGATGTCTGAGTAGGACAACGACGAGTCCGCGATCTGGGCCACCCGGCTCACCCGCAGCTCGGTGGCGCTCAGGATGGACCTGCCCGTGTAGGCTCCGCCGCCCGTGGTGGCCCACCAGCGTCGGTTCAGCGCCGGGGCCGAGACCACCGAGGCCGCGATCTGCCCGTCGACCTCGAGCGCGATGAGGGTTGCCCACACGGGGACCCCGCGCAGGTAGTTCTTGGTGCCGTCGATGGGATCGATGATCCAGCGCCGCGTGGACTCCCCGGTGTCGCTGAACTCCTCGCCGTGGACGGCGTCCCTCGGCCTGGTCCGGGCAAGCGTGCGACGGATCGACTGCTCGACGGCCGTGTCGGCCTCGGTGACCGGGGTGTTGTCCGGCTTGCTGCTGAACCGCAGGTCCAGCGCCTTGAATCGGCTCATCGACAGCGAGTCCGCGTCGTCCGCCATGAGGTGCGCCAGGCGCAGGTCGTCGGTGAGGTCCCTCGAAACAGCCATGCGCCAAACCTACTGGGTAACCCGTCGAGGTGAGCTCAGGGACATGGCCCGCGACGCGCGGTGGGGGATCAGACGAACGCCCGGCCCATCCGGCGGAAGGACGCCAGGCGCTCGGGGCTGAGCCTTCCGGCAGCGACCGCGTCATCGAGCGCGCACTCGATGACGCCGGTGATGTGGCTGCAGCCGCGCGGGCAGTCCTCGGCGATCTCGGCCAGGTCCGGGAAAGCTCCCAGGATCGACGCGGTCTGCACGTGGCTGATCCCGAAGGACCGGACGCCAGGGGTGTCGATGATCCACCCACCGCCGGGCAGTTCCATGGCGATGGCCGAGGTGGAGGTGTGGCGTCCCTTGCCGGTCAACTCGCTGACCTCGGCGGTGGCGCGCCCGGCGCCCGGGATCAGGCGGTTCACGAGGGTGGACTTCCCGACGCCGGAGTGGCCGACGAACACCGTCACCCGGTCCGTCAACGCCTCTGTGATGGCGGTGAGATCCGCCTCGGGGTCGGTGACGAGGATCGGAACGCCCAGCGGGTCGTACGCGGCGCGAAGTTCGTCGGGGCTGGCCAGATCGGCCTTGGTGAGGCACAACACCGGGTCGATCCGGGCGTCGAAGGCCGCCACCAGGATCCGGTCGATCATGCCCATGCGGGGTGTGGGATCGGCGAGAGCGGTCACGATGAACAGTTGGTCGGCGTTGGCGACGATCGGCCGCTCGAACGTGTCGGCGTCGTCGGCGGAGCGCCGCAGCACCGTCGTGCGGTCCAACACCTCGACGATGCGCGAGAGCGTGCCCTCCTGACCGGAGGTGTCGCCGTCAAGGCGGACCTGGTCTCCCACCAGCACGCCGCCCTTGCGGTCGATGAGCCGCCCGCGCACCGCCGTCAGGTCTTCGCCGTCGAGCGTGCAGCGGTAGCGGCCTCGGTCCACGGAGATGACCCGTGCCACCGGGAGGGCGGCGTAGTCCGGGCGCTCCTTGGTGCGGGGGCGGGAGCGTCGCCGGGGGCGGTCGAAGCCGCTGTGATCGTCTTCGCGGAGTGACTTCACGAACGCGTCACCGGGCCGACGAGGCCCCGCCAGTCACGCGCGAAGTGCGGCATGGTCTTCGAGACGCAGTCCAGATCGGTGACCTGGATGCCGCGCACCCGCAGCGCCAGCAGGGCGGCGAAATGGACCATCCGGTGATCGGCGTAGGTGTGCAGCACCGCTGGGCGCAGCTCCGAGCCTCCGGTGATCCGGAGCCCGTCCTGGGTCTCTTCCGCCTCCGCGCCCAGGCGACGCAGCTCGGAGACGAGAGCCGCGAGCCGATCGGTCTCGTGACCGCGGATGTGCGCCACGCCCCGAATGGTGGTGGTGCCCGAGGCCAGGGCGCCGAGGGCCGCGACAACGGGGGTGAGCTCGGATGCCGTGGTGAGGTCCACGTCGATGCCGGTGAGGTCGCCCCTCGCACCGACGGTGACCCGGTCGGCCCGGCGGTCGACGGAGGCACCCATGGCCCGGACCACGTCCAGGAACAGCGCCCCGGGCTGCAGGCTCCTCGTGGGCCAGCCGGGCACGGTGACCTGGCCGCCGGTGACCGCGGCAGCCGCCAGGAAGACCGCAGCGTTCGTGAGGTCGGGCTCGATGGTGTGGCTCCGGGCGGCGATGCGGCCTGGCGCCACCTGCCAGGTGCGGTCATCGGGTTCCGCGACCTGGACCCCGACCTCACGCAGCATGGCGGCAGTCATCTCGATGTGCGGCCGTGAGGGCAGCCGGTCACCGGTGTGCCTCAGCGTCAGGCCACGGGGAAGCCGGGCGCCGATGAGGAGCAGGCCGGAGATGAACTGGCTGGACGCGGACGCGTCGATGTTGGCGGTGCCGTGCGCGGTGAGCGGGGGAGAGAGCGTGAAGGGGAGCGCGTCCCCCGACACCTGGGCGCCCAGCTGCCGGAGCCCGTCGAGGAGCGGCGCCATGGGGCGCTCGCTCGCGTGTGGGTCCCCGGTGAACGACGACGGCCCGTCCGCGAGCATGGCGACGGGGGGGACGAACCGCATGACGGTGCCCGCGAGCCCGCAGTCGATGTCGGCGGCGCCGTGGAAGCGCTGCGGGGGAGTGACGACGAGGGCGTCCCCGCGCTCGACGATCTCAACGCCCAGCGCCCTCAGCGCGCCGATCATCAGGGCCGAGTCACGCGACTCCAGGGCGCCGACGAGGGTGCTGGGGCCATCCGCCAGGGCCGCAAGAACGAGCGCCCGGTTGGTCTCCGACTTCGAGCCGGGCACCACCACCTCGCCCGCGACGGGTGACTGGGTGAAGGGGAGGGGGTGGGTCATCAGTTGACGGTGGCCTCGATCTTCCTGCTGATCGACCTGGCCGACTTCCGGGCCTTCTTGGCCAGTTGCTTCGCCCGCTTCTCCGCACGCTCGGCTGCCTTCTGCGCGGATCTGCTGACGTCCGCGCCGAGGGCAGAGGCCTTCTTCTCGGTCACCTTCGCGGCGTGATCCGCCCGCCACGACAGGCTTGGCCGGCCCTCCGTGTCCTGGGCGGCGAGCACCGCGGCACCCAGCAGCGCGGCGTTGCGCAGGATCTCGGGGCGGGCCGCGTCCTTGGCCACGCGGGTGGCGTCCTTGTCCGGGAGCGCGATCGCGAGGTTGAGCACCGAGGCCTTGGCGAGCAGCAGGGCCCCCAGGCGGCGCCCGATCCCTGTGGCGTACATGGCACCGCCGGCGATCTGGGCCACGCCGGAGACGCGCACCCACGTCTCCGCCTTCTCCGGCACGTAGGACGCGACATCAGCGGGCACCACCCGCTGCAACAGAGGCGTCACCGTGGAGGTGAACCGCTCCGCGTCCGGGGCGATCTCGGCCGGCTTGGTGACCGCCTTGACCCCCTCGGCGATGAAGTAGCTGGCGAACAGACTCCTGGCAACAAACCGCAGCAGACTCATATCCCAACCCTACTAGGGTTGAACCATGTGCGGACGATACGCGGCGACCGCGAATCCCGACGAACTCGTCGAGGAGTTCGAGATCTCCTTCGTGGCAGACGAGATGGCCGAGGTGTGCGCGCCGAGGTTCAACATCGCCCCGACGGATCCGGTCCCCGCCGTCGTCGAACGGCGGGCGGACGACGAGGTGACCCGGAAGCTGGTGCCGCTGCGGTGGGGGCTGGTCCCGAGTTGGGCGAAGGCGCCTGGCTCAACCATGATCAACGCCCGCGTCGAGACGGTCACTCAGAAGCCCGCCTACCGGAAGGCGGCGGCGTCGCGCCGATGCCTGCTGCCCGCCGTCGGGTATTACGAGTGGCGCGCCGAGAGGCCGGAGGGGGCCGCCAAGCCCGTCAAGCAGCCTTACTTCCTCCACCCTCCGTCTGGTCTCTTCGTCATGGCGGGGCTGTACGAGTTCTGGAGGGGCCCCGACGGCTGGGTGTCGTCGACCACCATCATCACCACCGACGCCACCGACGAGCTCGGCTGGGTGCACGACAGGATGCCGATGACGGTGCCCAGGGAGCACTGGGACCAGTGGCTGGACCCGGGAGCCACGGACGCCGCAGCGGCGGTGGCGCTGCTGGTGGCGCCGACAGCGCTGGCACATCGGAAGGTGTCGCGGGCGGTCAACACGGTGGGCACCGACGGCGCAGCCCTGATCGAGCCTCTGCCCGAATGATTCGGCTGGGGCGGGAATAGACCCCGGGGGGTGTGTGTTGTCGTGGGCATGACGCCCACCGCCCTCCCACTCGCTCTGCCTGGAGAGCGTTGCGCGGTGCTGGCACACGCGGAGAGCATTGTGGCGCAGGCGCTATTCTCGGTCCTGATGGACAGCGAGCTTGCCGCGGCCACTGAAGCCGACGAGATCCTCGACGCCGATGCCGAGGCGTTCGAGGAGGAAGCGCTGAGCCATCTGGACAGGCTCTTCGCGGCTGCCATGCGCATGACCCGCAACCCTGCGGACGCGGAGGACATCGTGCAGGAGACGTACGCCAAGGCGTTCGCGTCGCGGCACACGTTCTCCCCGGGGACCAACCTGAAGGCGTGGCTGTACCGGATCCTCACCAACACCTACATCAACGCCTACCGCAAGGCGCAACGCTCGCCACAGTCCAGCGGGGATGAGGACGTCTCGGACTGGCAGCTCGCGCGTGCCGCATCCCACGACTCCGCCGGGCTCCGCAGCGCCGAGATGGAGGCCCTGGACCAGACGCCCGACGGGGTGGTGTCCGAGGCCATCGCCCGTCTGCCCGAGAACTTCCGCATGGCCGTGCTGCTCAGCGACGTCGAGGGGTTCTCCTACAAGGAGATCGCCGAGATCATGGGCACCCCCATCGGCACGGTCATGAGCCGGCTCAACCGCGGGCGGTCACAGCTGCGCGATCTGCTGGCCGACTACGCCCGCGAGAACGGAATCGGTCGAAGGGCCGGAGGTCGGTGATGGCAGATCCCGATATGTTCTCCCACGAGCACGACGAGATGGACGAGTGTGTCGCCGCACTCTCCCAGGTCCACTCGTTCCTGCGCAACGAGCTCCTCGAACACGACGCGGACCTCATCCGGCTGCATCTCCACGCCTGCGAGCGATGTATGGAGAACTTCGAGATCGAATCCACCATCACGGAGATGATCCAGCGCAGCCAGCTGGCGGCGAAGGCGCCGGCCACGCTGACTGCGCGGATCCAGACGATGCGCGTGACGCGCCGTCCATGACCCAGGCAAGACAACAGCCCCCGCAGGAACCCGCGGGGGCTGAACTGTCTCGTGGCCTCGGCTCAGGTGTTGGGCCGCTTGCCGTGGTTGGCCTTGCTCTTGCGGCGAGCGCGGCGCTTACGTCCGGTCTTTCCCATGGGGGCTCCTCGTGTTCAATGGCTGCAGGACACCACATTGTGCCAGATGCGGGCCCGCGCACGCGAAAGCCCATCCGTGGCAAGCTGGGCCCGTGATGCGAGACCTCGGACAGTTGACCGACGACGAGTGGCTGGACGCCTTCGTCTCCCAGTGGCATCTGCTCGCAGATCTGAGCTTCTCGGACCTGGTGCTGTGGAAGCCTCTCAGCGAGGAGGGCGACGTGTTCGCCTGCACCGCCCAGGTGCGCCCCGTGACGGGGCCCACGGCGCTCGAGGAGGACATCGTCGGGGAGCTGATCGAGTTCGAACCCGACCATCAGGTGACGGTCGCGTTCATGACCCACGCGATCGCGGAGACCAGCGACAACGAGATCGGTGCCGGCATCCCCGTCGACGTCTGGGCGATCCCCGTCCTCCGCCACGACCATCCCATCGCCGTCATCGAGCGGCACACCAACCAGATGGGGATGCGCGCCACGGGCGCCCTCGAGGAGAACTTCATCGAGGCGGCCGAGATCCTGACCCAGATGCTCATGCGCGGCGAGTTCCCTCTGGTGACGCCGTCGGACAAGGCGCTGGCGCCGCGCGCCGCGGACGGGGTCCTGCGCGTCCAGCCCGACGGGGTCATCTCGTTCGCCAGCCCCAACGCGGTCACCGGTTTCCGGCGGCTCGGCGCCGTCGGCGACATCGAGGGGGAGAACTTCCGTGACCTCACGCGCCAGCTGCGTGAGTGCGTCGAGTCGATGGGGCAGACGGTGGACGCCGACCTCGACGGCCGCCTCACGCTGGAGTTCGACGTCGAGTCGCACGGCGCGTCCATGCGGTTCGTTCTTCTCCCCTTGTGGCTGGAGTACACCGCCGCGGGCATGCTCGTGCTCTGCCGCGACACCACGGACCTGCGCCGCCGCGACCGGATGCTGGTGACCAAGGACGCCACCATCCGCGAGATCCACCACCGGGTCAAGAACAACCTTCAGACCGTCGCCGCGCTTCTGCGGATGCAGTCGCGCCGGCTCTCCTCGCCGGAGGGCAAGGAGGCCCTGCGCGACGCCATGCGGCGCGTCTCGTCGATCGCCATGGTCCACGAGACGCTCAGCTACAGCCTGGGGGAGGCGGTCGAGTTCGACGTGGTGTGCGACAAGATCCTCGACATGGTGGGGGACCTCGCCGCGCACCACGGCACGGTCAAGGCCCTGCGGCGCGGCACGTTCGGCGTGATCCCCGCGGAGATGGCCACCTCACTGTCGATGGTGATCACCGAGCTGTGCCAGAACGCCGTCGAGCACGGCATGGACAGCTCCTCGGGGTGCGTGGAGGTGCTGCCCGACCGCGTCGGCGACAGGCTGACCATCCGGATCGTCGACGCCGGGCACGGCCTGCCCGACGGCTTCAAGCTGGGCAACCAGACGTCGCTGGGCCTGGCCATCATCTCGACCCTGATCAAGGACCTCCACGGCTCGCTGACCATCGAGAACCGCGACGACTCGCCGGGCGCCGTGGCGACGATCGCGCTGCCGGTGCCGCCGGTCGTGCCCTGATCACCTCAACGGCACGAAGCTGAACCGCCCCTTCGCCCGGCGCCGCGACAGCCGGCCGTCGGCCGCCCGTTCCACCACCACCATCTCCGAGGCGGCGGGGAGCACCATCCGCCCTCCTGGGGCGAGCTGGGCCTCGAGTTCCGCGGGGACCCGTCCCCCGTCCGCGGACACGAGGATCCGGTCGAAAGGGGCGGCCTCGGGCCAGCCGAGCGCATCGACGCGGGCCAGCTCGACCCGGACCCAGGGGCGATGGTCCGCGAGGTTCCCGCGCGCCATCTCCACGAGCTCTGGCACGAGGTCGACGCCGATGACCGAGCCGGAGGGGCCGACGAGCTCGCCCAACAGAGCGGTGGTCCAGCCCGATCCGCTCCCCACATCGAGCACCCGCTGCCCTGGGCCGACGTCGAGGAGCTCGAGCATGTAGCGCACCGTCGAGGGCTGGGAGTTCGTCGAGCCGTGGCCGATGGCCAAGGGTGCGTCCCGGGCCGCGTGGAGGCGCTGATCCGGCGGGAGAAACTCAGAACGGGGGGCCGAGGCGAACGCGGCCCCGAGGCCGCTGGTCATGACACCAGTGTGCGCCTCAACTCGGGATCAGGAGGTGCGCAACCGTGAGCGGGCGGCGCGGCGCTTGATCGCCCGGCGCTCGTCCTCGCTCAACCCACCCCAGACGCCGTGGTCCTGGCCGGCCTCAAGGGCCCAGGACAGGCACTGCTCACGGACGACGCATCGCATGCAGATCTTCTTGGCTTCCTCGATCTGTTGCAGCGCAGGCCCGGTGTTTCCGACAGGAAAGAACAACTCCGGATCCTCGGTGAGGCAGGCGGCCTTGTGGCGCCAATCCATAGTTGGAGCTCCTTCGTATCGGCAAATGTTCGCGGCAAAGGCAGCCGCCAAGCTCAAGCAGGTTACCCCTGCGGTCCACGATAGGCAATAGCGGCGGGCTCTACGTGGAACCACACCCAAACTGCCCCAACTTGTTCGATGGGGCAGGGGTGCGGCACGCTCAGGTGCGTGAATGCCGTCCTGCGCCGCCCCCTGCTCGCCATCAGCGTCATCCTCACCGCCGCCACCGGCCTCGCCGCCGTCGGGATCGGCGTCGGGGCCCTGGTGGTCAACTCGAGGCTGTTCGCGGTGGGGATCGCGGCCGTCCTCATCGCCTACGGCGTGTCCCTGGTGCTGATCGCCTGGCTGGTGCTGAAGCGCCACTCGTGGGCGCTCGGGCTCGTGGTCGCGGCGTCGTTGCTGCACCTGATGGTGGTGGGCAGCTTCCTGACCACGGCGGACCGCGCGCAGTTCGTCGGCAGCCTCATCGTGGCGCCGTTCGTGCTCGCGACGGTGATCGCCTCCGTGTTGGCCGTCGGCCGCCGGGAGCTCGAACGTCTCGAGTGAACCCCCGTCAGGCGAGCCGGCCGGCGCCCGGGGCCGGGGTCACCGAGAACCACTCGGGCGCCCCGTATCCAGCGTCGGCGAAGGCCCGGGCCACGGCCCGTCCGATGCGGTCCGCCTCCCCGGCCTGGGTGAGCGCGATGATGCAGCCACCGAATCCGCCGCCCGTCATCCGGGCACCCAGCGCACCCGCCTCGCGGGCCGCCTCGACGGCGAGGTCCACGGTGGGGGCCGTGATCTCGTAGTCGTCCCGCATGGAGGCGTGAGAGGCGTCGAGCAGCGGCGCCAGGGCGGCCAGGTCTCCGGCCTTGGCCAGCTCGAAGGCCCGCAGTACACGCTCGTTCTCAGTGACGACGTGGCGGACCCGGCGACGCAGCGTCTCGTCGTCCAGCCGGTCCAGGGCATCGACGAGATCCGTCACGTCACGCAGCGCGGCCACCCCGAGGATCCGGCTGGCCTCCTCACAGGAGGCTCGGCGAGCGCCGTACTCGCCGTCGACGTGGCTGTGGGGGGTCTTCGTGTCCAGGACCAGCATCTCGAAGCCCTGCTCGGCCATGGGGAGCGGAACCTGCTGCGTCTCCAGCGTGCGGCAGTCCAGGAACAGGCCTGAGTCCTCCTCGCACAGCGTGCTGGCGGCCTGGTCCAGCAGACCGGTGGGCGCGCCGACGTACTGGTTCTCCGCGACGCGGGCGAGCTTGGCCCGGTCCATCTTGGGGATGTCCAGCCCGTACAGGTCCGCCAGGGCGGCGACCGTGGCGCACTCGATGGCCGCGGAGCTGGACAACCCGGCCCCGAGCGGCACGTCGGAGGTCATCACCAGCGTGGCGCCCCCGACCTGATGCCCGGCCTGGCGGATCGCCCACGCAACCCCGGCGAGGTAGGCCGACCAGCCCTCCGCGCCGGGCGCCAGATCGGCCAGCGCGACGCTGACCTCGTCGTCGAGCTCCAGCGAGACCATGTGCAGACGATCGTCGTCGCGCCGGCCTGCGGCGATGACCGCCTTGCGCTCCAGCGCGAACGGCAGCACGAAGCCGTCGTTGTAGTCGGTGTGCTCACCGATCAGGTTGACCCGGCCGGGCGCGAACCACAGCCCCTCCGGATCCGAGCCGGTCAGCGCGCGGTAGCGCCCGGTGAGTGCCTCAAGATCGAGCATCAGTCGTCCTCCTCGTCGTCCAGCCTGGCCAGCCACGAGGCGAGGCGTTCCACCGGAGTCTCGAACTCCGGGTTCAGGTCCACAAATGTCCGCAGCTGCTCGGCGAGCCACTCGAAGGTGATCTCCTCGTGGCCGCGCCGATCAACGAGCTCCTCGAGCCCACGGTCGGTGAAGTACACCGGCTCAGCCTAGCGCCGCGTCGAGGAGCTCTTCCTCCTGGGTCTTGTGCACCTTCAGCGACCCCACCGACGGGGCGGAGGACCACTCGCGCGAGACCCTCCGCATCCGCAGGTCGTACTCGGGGAAGTAGCGCTTCACGTCAGCGGGGAGGTGCGCCGACAGGAACGGCCACCCGCCCTGGTTCTCCGGCTCGTCCTGCACGAAGCGGACGTCGTCGACGTGCGCGTAGCGCTTGAGGGCCTTGGCCAGCTCCTCGCTGGGCAGCGGGTAGAGCCGCTCCAACGCCACGATGGCCACCTTGCCGGCGAGCCCCCGCTTGTCCCGCGATGCCACGAGATCCCAGCGCACCTTGCCGGAGCACAGGATCAGGCGCTCGACCTTCGACGGATCCTCGACCGTCGGGTCGTCCAGCACCGGATGCCAGGCGCCGGAGGTGAAATCCTCCGGCTGGGAGGTCGCCAGCTTGTTGCGCAGCATCGACTTCGGCGTGGCGATGACCACCGGACGGTGGAAGTTGACGTAGGCGTGCTGCCTCAACAGGTGGAAGTAGCTGGCAGGGGTGGAGGGCTGGCACACCGCCAGCGCATTCTCGGCACACAGCTGCAGCCACCGCTCGATGCGCGACGAGCTGTGGTCCGGGCCCTGCCCCTCATAGCCGTGGGGCAGCAGCAGCACCACGCCGGACTTCTGGGTCCACTTCGCGTTGCCGGAGGCGACGAACTCGTCGGAGATGATCTGTGCGCCGTTGACGAAGTCGCCGAACTGGGCCTCCCACATGACCAACGCGTCGGGGCGGGCCACGGAGTAGCCGTACTCGAAGCCGAGCGCCGCGTACTCGCTGAGGAGGGAGTCGAACACGTCGAAGGTGCCCTGGTCCTCGGTGAGGTGCTTGAGCGGCACCCACGCCTCGTTGGTCACCCGGTCCACGATGGCCGCAAAGCGTTGGGAGAACGTGCCGCGACGCGAGTCCTGGCCGGCCAGGCGCACCGGGCGGCGCTCCATGAGCAGGGAACCGATCGCGATCATCTCGGCCGTCGCCCAGTCGATGGGACCCTCGAGGATGGCCTGCGCCCGACGCTCCAGCTGAGGCATCACCTTGGGATGCACGACGAAGCCCTCCGGGAACTGGGTGTGCACGTCCGCGATGGTCTTCAGCATGTCCTGCGTGATCTCGGTGAGACGGGCATCCGGCTTGGTGGGGTAGTAGGGCACCTTGCGGTAGTCGTCGTCCGCCTCGCTGGTTTCGCGCACCTCGCGGAACACGTTCTCGAGCCTGGACCGGAACCGGTTCATGACGTCCTCGGCATCTTGCATCGAGATGTCGCCGCGGCCGATCAGGGACTCGGTGTAGAGGCGCCTCGTCGAGCGCTTCTGCTCGATGAGGTCGTACATGTTGGGCTGCGTGAAGCTCGGGTCGTCGCCCTCGTTGTGGCCGCGACGCCGGTAGGAGACCACGTCGATGACGACGTCCTTGTGATACTTCTGCCGGTAGTCGAACGCCGCCCGCGCGGCCCGGATGCAGGAGTCCGGATCGTCGCCGTTGACATGCAGCACCGGCGCGGAGATGGCCTTCGCCACGTCCGTGCAGTAGGTCGAGCTGCGCGACTCGCTGGGCGCGGTGGTGAACCCCACCTGGTTGTTGACCACCACGTGGATGGTGCCGCCGGTCTTGTAGCCGCGCAGCTGGCTCATCTGGAGGGTCTCGAAGACCACGCCCTGACCGGAGAACGACGCGTCGCCGTGGAGGGTGAGGGGCAGAACCGGGTAGTCGTCCGCGCCCAGGGTGTCCTGCTTCGCGCGGGCGATGCCCTGCAGCACCGGGTTGACCGCCTCGAGGTGTGACGGGTTGGCCGCCACGGAGGCCTTGATGGTGGCGCCGTTGGCGGCGACGAAGGTGCCCTCCGCGCCCAGGTGGTACTTCACGTCGCCGGTGCCGCTGCGGTCCACCTGGCCGTCGAACTCCTTGAAGATCGACGCGTACTTCTTGCCCACGATGTTGGCCAGCACGTTGAGCCGCCCGCGGTGGGGCATGCCGATGCACACCTCGTCCAGCGAGTCGTTGGCGGCCCGTTGGGCGATCTCGTCGAGCAGCACGATGAGCGACTCGCCGCCCTCCAGGGAGAAGCGCTTCTGGCCCACGAACTTGGTCTGCAGGAAGGTCTCGAAGACCTCGGCCTCGTTCAGCTTGTCGAGGGCGTGCATGTGCTCCTCGTGCGTCAGGGGCGTGTGCGGCCGCTCCATGCGCTGCTGGAACCACTCGCGCTGGCGGGGGTCCGCGATGTGCATGTACTCGACGCCGACGGTGCGGCAGTACGAGTCCTGCAGGATGCCGATGATGTCGCGCAGCGGCAGGTAGACGCGGTCCTTGCCGCCGAAGGTGCCGACGGCGAACTCGCGGTCCAGGTCCCAGATCGAGAGTCCGTGGGTCTCCAGGCGTAGGTCCTCGTGTGAGCGCTGCCGGTACTCGAGCGGGTCCGTGTCGGCGACGAGGTGCCCGAAGGTGCGGTAGGCGTTGACGAGCTCGAGCACGCGTGCCGTCTTGCTCACCTGGGAGTCGCGGTGCGCCGACACGTCGGGCGACCAGCGCAACGGCTCGTAGGGGATGCGCAGCGCCTCGAAGATCTCGTCGTAGAAGCGGTCCTGCCCCAGCAGCAGCCCGTGCAGCTTCTTGAGGAACTCGCCCGACGTGGCGCCCTGGATGACCCGGTGATCGTAGGTGCTGGTCAGGGTGGTCACCTTGGACACGCCCAGGTCCGTCAAGCGCGAGGGGCTCATGCCCTGGAACTCGGCCGGATAGTCGATGTTGCCGACGCCCAGGATCATGCCCTGCCCGTTCATCAGGCGCGGGACCGAGTGGTTGGTGCCGATGCCTCCCGGGTTGGTGAGCGACGCGGTGGTGCCGGCGAAGTCGCTGACCTGCAGGTCCCCGTCGCGGGTCTTCTTCACCACCTGCTCGTAGGCGGACCAGAACTGGAAGAAGTTGAGGTTCTCGCAGCCCTTGATGTTGGGCACCAGCAGCTGGCGGGTCTCGCCCTTGCGGATGTCGATGGCGATGCCGAGGTTGATCGACGGGTTCTCGATCAGGTGGGGCTTGCCGTCGACCACGTCGTAGGCGTTGTTCATGTCCGGCATCGCGGCGAGAGCCTTGACCATCGCATAGCCGATGAGGTGGGTGAAGGAGACCTTGCCGCCCTTGGAGGTGCGCAGGAAGTTGTTGATCACGGTGCGCTGGTCGATGACCAGCTTCATCGGCACCGACCGCACCGACGTGGCGGTGGGGACCGTCAGCGACGACTCCATGTTCTTCGCGGTACGCATGGGCGCCCCGCGCAGTGCCGTGTACTTCGGCTGGGCGGCCGACGGCGCCGGGCGCAGCGTCGGGTTGGGCGCGTTCGCGGACAGGGTGGATCCGGTCCCGGGGTTGGCGGGGGACTCCGACCCCTTGCGGGCGCGCTGCTCCACCTGACTCCTGGTGGATTTCGCAGGCTCCGCCTTGGCGGCGGCCGGAGGCGCGGCCGGTGCCTCCGCCGCCGGCTTCGACGCCGGAGCCGCTGTGATCTGGGGCGAAGGAGGTTCGGGGTTGTTGCGGCCGGCCGGCTTGGGGGCGGGAGCGGGCGGCTGCGGAGCGGGAGTCTCGGCTTGCGGAGTGGGCGCGACGTCGGTGGCGAAGAGTTCGCGCCACTCCTCGGCGACGGACTGCGGATCTGCCTCGTAGGCCTCCCGCATCTCGTCGATCAGCCAGGAATTCGCCCCGAAAGAGTCAAGTGAGTCAGGTGCTGACATGTGTGAGTGGCGGTGGCCACGATCCCCTCTGTGAGTCCGGCTCCGCCGCAGACGACTGCGGCTGCTTCTACCCGCTCACCTTACCCACATCGACGGGGGGTTGCCGCCGCCCGACCAGGAGCGCAGGCCCCGGAGCCGGCTCCTGTCAGCTCGGCATCGGGGGTCTGCTGGCCTTCACCGTCAATGTGAAGGCGTAGGCGGTCAGGCACACGAGGATGAGGTTGCGCAGCAGGAGGACCGCGGTCTCGGGGCCGGAGCCGAGCGGAATGGCCATGATGCCGTAGGCGCCCCAGGGGTAGGTCATCTGCGTCAGGACCCCCACGAGGACCAGGGCGACTCCGAACACGATGAGCGGCCGCCGCAGCCAGGCGCTGCTCCTGGCCACCAGGAGGGCGGCCACAGGACCGCCGAGCCACGCGATGTACTGGGGCGACAGCGTCTTGTTGGTCACGATGGTGGCCAGCACGATGGTGAGGTTGGCCAGGAGGATGGCCTCGTGCAGGCGTTCGTCGTCGTCGTGGAGGTGGCGGATGAGGCGGTAGCTGAGGTACGCGGCGGTGGCCAGCGACAGAGCCGTCAGCACCGTCGAGACCTGGAGCAGCGCCTGCACGAACGGGCCCTGAAGCTCCAAGGCGTTGAACGGCGACAGGAAGATGTTCCACGACGGGTTGTCGGTGAAGGTGCGTAGCAGCATCAGCGGAGAGGCGGGCACCGACTCGATCTGGAGCCCGCGTTGACCCTGCCACGTCACCGGGGAGGCGGAGCGGGTCCATCCGCTGCTGATCAACGATGCGGCCGCGAGCCCGAAGCCGACCACCACGAACCCGATCACCCGGCCGCGCGCCCGGGCCGAGCGCCACGGGTGGGGCGCCAGCATCGGACCGATCAGGAGCGCCGGCCACAGCTTGATCGCGGCCCCCAGACCCACCATCGCGCCGGCCACCCGCGGGAAGCGGGTCACGAACAGGCACGCCCAGGCGACGAGGGCGGCGGGGATCAGGTCGAAGCGGTACCAGAGGATGGGCCCCTGCGCGGCGGTGAAGAGGATCCAGAAGAGTGCGCCGGCGGCGTTGTCGCGGCGGTAGAGGGTGATCGCGACCAGAGCGTCGAGGAGCACGAACACCGAGACGTAGAGGGCACCCCACGTCTGCCATCCACCACCCAGCCGGTAGATGGCCTGCAGGATCCACACGGCCGGCACCGGATACTCGACCATGACGCCCGATTCGCCCTCGTCGAGACGGAACAGGTGATAGCCGTAGTAGGAGACGTCGTTGGCGACGAACTTCACCTCGTCGAGGCCCAGGAACAGAGACGAGATGTAGCGGGTGAGGAGGAACGTGGCGATGAGTCCGACGGCGACCGCCCACCGCTCGGTGGGGACGGCGGCCAACCTGGAGTGGGTCATCGTCTCCGTCTCCTGCCAGCCGGCGCTGAGCGCCCCCGCGAGGATTCGAACCTCGGCTCCCGCCTCCGGAGGGCGGTGCTCTATCCCCTGAGCTACGGGGGCTGGACCCGGAAAGGTTAGCACCTCATCAAGGGCCCTGTCGTTCCCGCTACGGTGGCGCAGTGCGCACCCTCACTGCCCTCGCGACCGCGGCGGCGCTGCTGCTGACCGCCTGCGTGTCGCGGCCCGATCCGTCGCCGGCGGTGATGCGCGAGACGGCGCCGCCCTGGGACGCGCCGCGTGATGCCGTCTCCTACATCCGGGCAGCCGGGCTCCCCGAGCAGCCGCTCGGCACCGACACCGATCCGTGGGTTCTCGACCTGTCGGTCACCGTCGGCGGCGCGGCGGTGGACATCCCCGCCTACATCGGTGCGGACCGGCTGAGGGCCGTCCAGGCCCCGGTCCACACCCACGAGGCCGGCGGTGAGGTGTGGCTGGAGGGTGACGGGAACGACGCCGTCACCCTGGGTCAGTTCTTCACGCTGTGGGGGGTCCGGTTCGACGGGGAGTGCCTCGGTGCGGCGTGCGGAGGTGTCACCGTCACCGCGGACGGCCGGCCCGTCACCGACCCGGAGTCGCTGGTGTTGCGCGGGGCCGACACCGTCGTCGTCGCCGCACCCTGAGGACGCGGATGGCGGCGGGGCGCGGCGCTCTGGCAGGCTTGGCGCCATGACGCACATGCACATCGCCGGGTCGATCCACGCGGACGCGGCGCACGGGGGGCCGCAGTGGCTCGACGTGCCCGCAGACCTCAACGCGCTGGACCTCAAGCTCTGGCCGCGTGGCGCGCATCGCGACGAGCAGGGCCGCATCGTCGTGGCCGGCATCCCGCTGACGGACGTCGCGGAGGAGCACGGCACCCCGGCCTACGTCATCGACGAGGCGGACTTCCGCTCCCGTGCCGCAGAGTTCCGCGCGGCCTTCCCCGGATGGGACATCTTCTACGCGGGCAAGGCGCTGCTGACCCGCACGGTCGCGCGCTGGGCGGCAGAGGAGGGGCTCAACCTGGACGTGACCACCATGGGCGAGATGCGCATCGCGCTGGCCGGTGGCATACCGGCGGCGCGCCTCGGGTTGCACGGCAACAACAAGTCCGACGAGGAGATCGTCTTCGCGCTCGAGCAGGGTGTGGGCCGGATCATCGTGGACTCGTTCGACGAGATCGCCCGCCTGGAGAGGGCCTGCTCCGAGGGTGGACACCGGGCCCCCGTGATGGTGCGGGTGACCACCGGCGTGGAGGCCCACACGCACGAGTACATCGCCACGGCGCACGAGGACCAGAAGTTCGGCCTGTCCATCACCGGCGGTCAGGCCCTGACCGCGCTGGTGCGCTGCCACAGCTCGCAGTACCTGGACCTGGCGGGCATCCACAGCCACATCGGCTCCCAGATCTTCGACACCCACGGCTTCGAGGTGGCGATCCGGCGCACCATGCGGCTCGCGTCGCAGTTCCGCACCGCCACCGGCGTGGAACTGGCCGAGCTGGATCTCGGCGGCGGTTTCGGCATCGCCTACACCTCGGCCGACACCCCCTCGTCGACGGCAGACATCGCCGCGGGCTTCGAGGAGATGATCGACCACGAGTGCCGCGCGTTCGGCCTGAAGCGCCCCCACCTGTCCATCGAGCCGGGGCGGGCCATCTGCGGCCCCGCAGGCGTGGCCGTCTACCGCGTGGGCACGGTCAAGATCGTCGATCTGGAGGGGGGCCGGTCCCGCGTCTACGTCAGCGTCGACGGCGGCATGAGCGACAACATCCGCCCCGCGCTGTACGCGGCCGAGTACTCCGCCGCCATCGCCAACCGCCTCTCCGACCGGGAGCCGGTGCTGAGCAGGGTCGTCGGAAAGCACTGCGAGGGCGGCGACATCCTCATCCGCGACGTGTTCCTCCCCGCCGACGTACGGATCGGCGATCTCATCGCCGTGCCGGGCTCGGGCGCCTACGCGCGCAGCATGGCCAGTAACTACAATCAGATCCCGAAGCCGCCTGTGGTGTCGGCGAAGGACGGCGTCACCCGCGTGATGCTGCGCCGCGAAACCCTGGAGGACCTGATGAGATTGGACGTGGGAGAGTGAGCAAGCCGCTCAAGGTCGCGCTGTTGGGCGCGGGCGTCGTCGGGTCCCAGGTGGCCCGCATCATCCTCGACGAGGGGCCCACGCTGGAGTCGCGCATCGGCCGCCGGCTGGAGCTGGTCGGGATCGGCGTGCGACGGCTGGAGGCCGAGCGCCCGGGCATCGATCCGGCGCTGCTCACCACGGACCTCGAGTCCCTCGTGGCCCGCACGGACCTGGACATCGTCGTCGAGCTCATCGGCGGCATCGAGCCGGCCCGGTCGCTCCTGATGACGGCCATCGCCAACGGTGCCTCCGTGGTCTCGGCGAACAAGGCGCTGCTCGCCGACGACCTGGGAGAGCTGTCACGCGCGGCCGACGCCAAGGGCGTGGACCTGTATTACGAGGCCGCCGTCGCCGGCGCGATCCCGATCGTGCGCCCACTGCGCGAGTCTCTGGTGGGCGACGACATCACCGCGGTGATGGGCATCGTCAACGGCACCACCAACTACATCCTGGACAAGATGGTCACCGACGGCAGCAGCTTCGGCGCGGCGCTCGCCGAGGCGCAGGAACTCGGCTACGCGGAGGCGGACCCCACGGCAGACATCGAGGGGCACGACGCGGCGGCCAAGGCCGCCATCCTCGCCGGGCTCGCGTTCCACACCGAGGTCAGGCGCGACGAGGTGTTCTGCGAGGGGATCTCCCAGGTCACCGAGGCCGACATCGCGGCGGCGGAACAGATGGGCTGCACCATCAAGCTGCTGGCCATCGCCAAGCTCACCGACGACGACAGGGTGATCGTCAAGGTCCACCCCGCGATGGTGGCGAACAAGCATCCGCTGGCCACCGTCTCAGGCGCCTACAACGCCATCTTCGTCAAGTCCCGCGAGGCGGGGGAGCTCATGTTCCTCGGCCAGGGCGCCGGCGGCGCCCCCACCGCCAGCGCGGTCATGGGCGACGTGGTGACCGCCGCCCGCAACCGGCATCGCGGGACCGCCGCGCACGGCGGCTCCAGCTACACCAGCCGCGCGGTGGCGCCGATCGGGGAGTCTGAGGCGCAGTTCTACGTCAGCTTCGACGTGGTGGACCGGCCCGGCGTCCTCGCCCGGTGCGCCGCGATCTTCGGCGAGCACGGGGTGTCCTTGCGGATCGTGCAGCAGAGCTACCGCGAGGGCGGGGAGCACGAGGCGGGCTTCGCCGCGAGCCTCGGGGTCATGACGCACGTCACCAAGGAGAGCGACCTGGCCCTCGTCCTCGACGAACTCCGCGGGGCGGATTTCGTCGGCTCGGACGTGCGCGTCATGCGCGTCGAGGGCTTCTGATCCATGACGAGGCTCACCGTCCGGGTTCCGGCCACCACGGCGAACCTGGGGTCCGGGTTCGACTGCGTGGGGATGGCGTTCGACTGGTACGACGAGCTCACGCTCGACCTGCTGGACGGCCCTGGCCTGGAGGTGATCGTCACCGGTGAGGGTGCCGCAGGGGTGCCGCTGGACGAGAGCCACCTCGTCGTCTCCTCGTTCCTCGACGGACTGGCGCAGTTCGGGGCCGAGCGCCCGGCCGGCATGCGCCTGACCTGCCGCAACACCATCCCGCACTCGCGGGGGCTGGGTTCGTCGGCCGCCGCGATCGTGGCCGGGCTGACGCTGGCCTGGGGCGTTGCCCGCCCCGGGGCCGAGGTGGACCGGGCGGCCATCACCCGGCTGGCCACCGCGGCCGAAGGGCACCCGGACAACGCGGGGGCCGCGGTGTGGGGTGGCGCCATCCTCGCCTGGGCCCGTGAGGGCAGGGTCTCCCTGGTTCAATTGCCGCTGCCGTCGGATTTCGAGGCCGTGGCCTTCGTCCCCGGCTTCGAGTGCCGCACCGACGAGGCGCGCCGCGTCCTGCCGCAGACGGTGGCCCGGACCGATGCGGTGGCCCAGGCCATCGCCGCCGCGGCCCTGCCCCTGGCGTTGACCGTGCGGCCTGACCTGCTGCTCGACGCCACCGCGGACCTCCTCCATCAGCAGTACCGGGCGGATCTCATGCGGCCCGCCTACGCACTGATGCAGCGGTTGCGGGCGGCGGGCGTGCCGGCCGCCATCTCGGGGGCCGGCCCCACCGTGATCGCCGTCGGGCCGCCCGGGCAGCTGGCGGGCCTCGACGGCGTCCCGGCCGAGGGGTTCGCGCCCCGGCGGATGCGGCCCTCCGCAGGGGTCGAGCTGACCTCCTCGCAGGCGATCTGAGGCGATTCTTTGGTCGCCACCGGATCAGTTGCTAGGCTGATGGTCGGTTTACCCCGAGGCGCCGCCGTGGCGATCACACTTCCCGGCTTTCTGGTGCCCACGTATTCCACCACTTTGACGCCGTCGGCGCGCATCGTCAGCTGCCCCCACGGCTCCATGGAAGGAACCATTCGTTGAGCGAATCCACAGACCTGTCCGCTATGAAGCTGGTCGAGCTCAAATCCGTCGCCACCCGTCTGGGGATCAAGGGCGTCTCCGCGATGCGCAAGGGAGACCTCGTGGGCGCCATCCAGTCCGCAGGTGGCCAGGCGTCCGCCCCAGCACCTGCCGCCTCGGCCCCCGCGGCGTCGGCGCCCGTGGACCGGGCGCCGGGCAGGCAGCGCCGGCCGAGGGCCGAGCAGCCCGCGGCTCAGGCGGAGCAGCAGCCACGCGAGGTGAACGGCGACTCGAGGCAGCAGGCGCAGGCCGAGCTGCCCGCTGAGGCTCCTGCCGCCCGCGAGCCGCGAGGCCAGCAGGCGTCCGAGGCGTCCGAGGGCGAGGGCGGGCGCAACCGTCGCCGTCGCAACCGGGAGCGCGGCCCTCAGCAGCAGGACACCATCGACGAGGTGGGCGAGCTCCTCGAGGCGGCGATGGGAGGGGGCAAGCCCTCCACAGCCCCCGCGACGGCGCCCGCCACTCAGGCCCCCCCGATGAACATCGAGCCGGGCGGCTACGACGACGACCAGGGCAACTCGCGCCGCAGCCGTCGGCGCCGCAACCGTGACCGCCAGGACCGCCAGACGCGCCGGCCGGCCAGGGGCGCCCAGGGCATGGAGCGCATGGAGGCCGAACCCACCCTCGCCGAGGGCGACGTGCTCGCCACCATCTCGGGCATCGTCGACATCCAGGACAACTACGCGTTCGTGCGCACCACCGGCTACCTGCCGGGACCGAGCGACGCCTACATCTCGATGTCCACCGTCCGTCGCTACGGCATGCGCCGAGGCGACGTGATCACCGGTGCGATCCGCGCCCCCCGCGACGGCGAGCGGAGGGAGAAGTTCAGCCCGCTCGTGCGCCTCGACACCATCAACGGCGACGACCCGGAGAAGGCCAAGGGACGTGCGGAGTTCGCCAAGCTCACCCCGCTCTACCCGCAGGAGCGGCTGCGCCTCGAGACCGTGCAGACCAACATCGCCGGCCGGATCATCGACCTCGTCTCGCCCATCGGCAAGGGGCAGCGTGGGCTGATCGTCTCGCCGCCGAAGGCGGGCAAGACCATGGTGATGCAGGCCATCGCCAACGCGATCGCGGTCAACAACCCCGAGGTGCACCTCATGGTGGTCCTCGTCGATGAGCGGCCCGAGGAGGTCACCGACTTCCAGCGGACCGTCTCCGGCGAGGTCATCGCCTCGACGTTCGACCGGCCGGCCGAGGACCACACCATGGTCGCGGAGCTCGCCATCGAGCGGGCCAAGCGGCTCGTGGAGCTCGGCCATGACGTCGTGGTGCTGCTTGACGGCATCACCCGCCTCGGGCGCGCCTACAACCTGGCCGCGCCCGCGTCCGGACGCATCCTCTCCGGTGGCGTGGACTCGGCGGCCCTCTACCCGCCGAAGAAGTTCTTCGGCGCCGCCCGCAACATCGAGAACGGCGGCTCGCTGACCATCCTGGCCACCGCCCTCATCGAGACCGGTTCGAAGATGGACGAGGTGATCTTCGAGGAGTTCAAGGGCACCGGCAACATGGAGCTGCGCCTGCGCCGCGAACTCGCGGACAAGCGCATCTTCCCGGCCATCGACGTCGACGCCTCCGGAACCCGACGCGAGGACCTGCTGCTGGGCCGCGATGAGCTCAACATCATCTGGAAGCTCCGGCGGGCCCTGTCCGGGCTCGACGATCAGCAGGCTCTGGAGACGCTCAAGTCGAGGATGACCAAGACCGCCAGCAACCATGAGTTCCTGCTCAGCGTCCTCAAGACCACGCCGGCGGCCGACGGCTGATCGGCCGACTTGGCTTTGGTGGGCCGGCGAGGCACAATTGGGGGTCGCGCCGGTTCACGCATCCTCCAGGCCCATCGGGGCCAGCGACCCGGCCACAGAATCAAGGAGTCACCATGAAGCAGGGCATCCACCCTGATTACGTCGAGACCCAGGTCCACTGCACCTGCGGCAACACGTTCACCACCAAGAGCACCAGCAAGAAGGGCGCGCTGAGCGCGGACGTCTGCGCCGAATGCCACCCGTTCTACACCGGCAAGCAGAAGATCCTCGACACCGGTGGCCGCGTGGCCCGCTTCGAGAAGCGGTACGCCAAGAAGTAGCTTCACGCTCGGGCGTCGGGAGGGTATCAACCCGCCCGGCGCCCGTTTCGTTTGCCGCCACAGAAGGAGTCAGTGATGTTCGACAACGCCCAGCCCCTCGTCGACGAGTTCCGCGAGCTGGAGTTGCAGCTCTCGGACCCGGAACTGCACTCCGACGTGGCCCGATCCCGGAGGGTGGGCCGGCGCTACGCCGCGCTGCGACCCGTCGTCGAGGGGATCGACCTGTACCGCAGGCTCTCCGAGGACCGCGAGGCGGCCGCCGAGCTGGCCGCCGACGATCCCTCGTTCGCCGACGAGGTGGCCGACCTCGACGCGCAGCTGGAGGTGGCCACCGGGCGGCTGACCAAGCTGCTGGCGCCGCGGGACCCCAACGACGACGCCGATGCGCTCGTGGAGATCAAGTCGGGGGAGGGCGGCGACGAGTCCGCCCTGTTCGCCGGGGACCTGCTGAAGATGTACACCCGCTACGCGGAGCAGACAGGGTGGAAGGTCGAGCTGCTGGACTCGCAGGAGACCGATCTCGGGGGGTACAAGTCGGTGACGTTCGCGGTGAAGGCCGCCACGGGGAGCGCCTTCGGCCCGTACGGCCGGCTGAAGTTCGAGGGCGGGGTGCACCGGGTGCAGCGGGTGCCCGTCACCGAGTCGCAGGGGCGCATCCACACCTCGGCAGCAGGCGTGATGGTGATGCCGGACGTGGAGGCCGACGAGGTGGAGATCAACGACGACGACCTCCGCATCGACGTCTTCCGCGCCTCCGGACCCGGCGGCCAGGGCGTCAACACGACCGACTCCGCGGTGCGGATCACGCACCTGCCGACGGGCACGGTGGTGTCCTGCCAGAACGAGCGTTCCCAGCTGCAGAACCGCGACTCCGCCATGCGGATGCTCCGCGCCCGGATCACCGCACTGGCCGAGGCCGAGGCGGCGTCGGCGGCGTCCGAGGCGCGCAAGTCGCAGGTCCGCACCGTGGACCGCTCCGAGCGCATCCGCACCTACAACTACCCCGAGAACCGGATCACCGACCATCGCATCGGGTTCAAGGCCCACAACCTGGACCAGTTCCTGGAGGGGGCGATGACGCCGCTGCTGGACGCGCTGGCGGAGCAGGACCTCGCGGAGCGGCTCGCCGGGGTGGGCGGGTGACCGAGGTCGCCTTCGAGGTGGCGGCCCGTCTCGCGCGGGCCGGCTCGCCGAGCCCCGGCCCCGAGGCGCGGCAGCTGGTCGCCCACGTCCTGGGTGTGGAGCCCTCCGGGCTGCTGCGGATCGGGAGCGTCGACGCCGCCCAGCGGGCCGCCATCGACGAGTTGGCGCGCCGTCGCGGCGAGGGAGTTCCCCTGCAACACCTGACCGGGGAGGCCCACTTCCGCTACGAGACCCTCGCCGTCGGCCCAGGCGTGTTCATCCCCCGGCCGGAGACCGAGGAGATGGTGGGCTGGGCCCTCGAGCGCCTCGCCGAGCGGCCCGTGGGCTCGCGCCGCGTCGTCGAGCTGTGTGCCGGTTCGGGGGCCATCAGCGCATCGATCGCCCGGGAGCTGGGCGGGGTCGAGGTGCACGCCGTGGAGCTGTCCGACGACGCCTTCGCCTACCTCACCCGCAACCTCGAGGGGCTCGGCGTCGACGTGGTGCGCGGCGACATGGCTGACGCCTTCCGGCACCTCGACGGCGCCGTCGACCTGGTGATCGCCAATCCCCCCTACATCCCTGAGACGCATCGCGGGCTGCTCCCCACGGACGTGGTGGACCACGACCCCGAGCTGGCGCTGTTCTCCGGCGACGACGGGCTGGACGCCCTGCGGGTCGTGGCGGACGTCGCGGCGAGGCTGCTCCTGCCGGGCGGGCTCCTGGCCACCGAGCACGATGAGAGCCACGCCGGCGAGGTGATGTCGCTGGTGGCCGGGGCAGGCTTCGGGGACGTCACGTCCCACCCCGACCTCGCCGGCCGCCCCCGGTACGTCACCGGCGTCAGGCTCCCCGCCCGTGGCAGGATGGCCCAGTGACCGACGTGTTCAACCTCAGCACCGACCAGGAGGCCGGCCTGGCGGCGGCGGCCGAAGCCGTCCGGGGCGGTCGGTGCGTCGTGCTCCCCACCGACACCGTCTACGGGATCGGCGCCAACGCGTTCGACGCCACAGCGGTGCAGGGCCTCCTCGACGCCAAGGAGCGCGGCCGCGACATGCCCCCGCCGGTCCTGATCGCAGAGCCGTCGATGCTGCGCGCCATCGCCGACGAGGTGCCCGCGGGTGCCGCGGCCCTGGCCAAGGCGTTCTGGCCGGGCGCGCTCACGCTCATCCTCAAGGCCCAGGCACGTTCGGGCATGTCGCTCGGCGAGACGAAGGGCACGGTCGCGGTGCGCGTTCCTGATCACGACGGCGCGCGCGCCTTGCTGCGGCGCACCGGCCCGTTGGCGGTCAGCTCCGCGAACGTGTCCGGACAGCCGGCGGCCCTCACCTGCGACGAGGCCAGGGATCAACTGGGGGAGCGGGTCGCGGTCTATCTCGACGGCGGCACGGTCACCGGGGGAGTGGCCTCCACCATCGTCGACTTCGCCTCCGTCGCCGGGGGACGCGTGCTGCGCCAGGGCGCGCTGCCCCTCGAGGCCCTGCTCGAGGTCGCCCCGGGGATCGAGCAGAGCTAACCCGCACATGCGCGAATACCTCCTGGTGCTGCTGGTCGCCGCCGGCACGACCTACCTCCTGTCGGGCCTGGCCCGGAGCATCGCGGTCCGCACCGGGGCGCTCGCCTCGGTCCGGAGCCGCGACGTCCACACCGAGCCCATCCCGTACTTCGGCGGCGTCGCCATGTTCGGCGGCCTCGTCGTGGCGTTCCTGCTGGCCCTGCAGATGCCGTTCCTGGGCCGCTACACCACGGTGGAACACGATGCGTGGGCTGTGGTGTGGGCCGGCCTCATCATCACGGTCATCGGGGTGCTCGACGACAAGTACGACATGCCGGCCATGGTCAAGCTCGGCGGGCAGGTGCTCGCCGCGGGGGTCGCGGTGCTGCAGGGGGTGCGGATCTACTGGATCCCGCTGCCGAACAGGATCGTCGCGCTGGACGACGTCACCAGCATCCTGATCACGGTGTTCTTCATCGCCCTGTGCGTCAACGCGGTCAACTTCGTCGACGGGCTGGACGGGCTCGCGGCGGGCGTGGTGACCATCGGCTCGGGTGCCTTCTTCAGCTACACCTACGTGCTCGCCTACGAGCAGGAGCTGGTCCGGGCCACCACGGCGAGCCTCATCACGGTGGCCACCTGCGGCATCGCGGCGGGCTTCCTGCTGCACAACTTCCACCCGGCGAAGATGTTCATGGGGGATTCGGGGGCGATGCTGCTCGGGCTGCTGATGGCCATGAGCGCCATCTCGTTCACCGGCCAACTCGATCCCGGCGCGACGGACCAGCAGGACGGCAACCTGCTGCCCGCCCTGCTGCCCATCCTCCTGCCGCTTGCCGCCCTGGCGCTGCCCATCGCCGACCTGATCCTCGCCTGGGCCCGGCGCACCTGGAAGGGGCAGCACGTCTTCCACGCCGACAAGCAGCACCTGCACCACAGGCTGCTCGCGATGGGCCACTCGCACTGGGGGGCCGTGCTGCTCATGTACGGCTGGACGGCCGTGGTGTCGGTGGGCCTGGTGGCGGTTGCGCTGTCGAGCTGGCCCTACATGGGGTGGGTCGTCGGCCTCGCACTGCTGACCGTCCTCGGCCTGACCGTCCGGCCCATGCGCTCGGCACCGGCCGGGGTGGCCGTGGATCCCGACGAGGCCGCCCAGGAGCGCCGTGGCTGAGCGACGGGTCACCGACGCCACCCGACGCGCCCGGCAGATGATGATCGGCGGCCTGGTGGGCGGACACACCGTCGGCCTGACGGTCATCGGGCTGGCGCTCGGGCTCGGCGGTGCTCCGGCCGCGGTCACCGCGGCGCTGGGGTTCGCCGCCGTCGTCATCTTCTACTCCGTGGGCCAGGCCATCGAAGTGGTGGCCTCGGAACTCGCCGACTTCCAGGGGATGGCCCTGGTGCTGGTCAGCTACGCGGTGCGGGTGATCGGGATCGCGGCCGGGCTGTGGTTCATCCTCAGCCACCCCGCCGTCGCACCGCTGGTGAGGGACGGTTGGCTGCTCCTCAGCGTCGCCGGAACGGTCCTGGCCTGGGTGACGGGGGTGGTACTCGTGGCGGCGCGCCAGCGGGTGCCGGTCTACGACACCGAATACCACCCCCCCTCTTTGGACTGACCCCCGACGGAATATGATTCAGCGCCGCGTTTCCGCTAGGCTCACTCACGACATGGGCAATTCACCGTCGGAGAACGCGCCAGAAGGACCTGGAAGGCGCTCAGACGACGGCATGCTCGTGCTCAGCTACCTGCTCAGCGGGATCATCTTCTACGGTGGCCTCGGCTGGGTCGGGGACTACTTCCTGAATACTGCGTGGATGCTGCCGCTCGGCCTGATCCTGGGCCTCGTGACCAGCCTCTACCTCATCATCAAGCGATACGGGAGCGGTACGTGACACTGGGGCTACTTCCGATGGAGACCGGTAGCGAGGGCGGATACCACCCCCCGGGCACCGACGACTTCCTGTGGTACTCGGTCTGGCCGGGCGTGCTCCCGGACTGGATGAACAAGCCGTTCTTCCAGGCGCTGATCGGGGCGGCCCTCGTGATGATCCTCTGGTGGTTAGCGTCGAGGAAACTGCAGGTCAAGCCCACCAAGACGCAGTTCCTGGCCGAGTACGTCTACGAGTTCGTGCGCAACGGCATCGCGCGCGACATCCTCCACCATGACTTCAAGAAGTTCCTGCCCTACCTGCTCGGCCTCTTCTCGTTCATCCTGGTCAACAACTGGTTCGGCGAGTTCTTCCTCTTCATGTACCCGACGTTCTCCAACGTCGGCTACGCGTACGGCCTGGCCATCCTCTCCTGGGTCATCTACGTGGGCGCCGGCTTCCGCAAGTGGGGCTTCGGCGGATTCCTCAAGAAGGCCCTGATCCCGGAGGGCGTGCCGGCCTACCTCCTGATCCTGGTGATCCCGCTGGAGTTCCTGGCCACCTTCATCACCCGTCCGATCACGCTGGCGCTGCGTCTCTTCGCCAACCTGTTCGCCGGCCACCTCGTGGTCGTGGTGT
Source organism: Propionibacteriaceae bacterium (assembly GCA_027492545.1). Taxonomy (GTDB): domain Bacteria; phylum Actinomycetota; class Actinomycetes; order Propionibacteriales; family Propionibacteriaceae; genus Arachnia. The sequence goes on along the minus strand of JAPUEL010000042.1, from coordinate 133,036 downwards.
TCGTGGTGGGCGGCGGCTACCTGCTCACGGTGCAGGACAACCTCTTCTTCAATGTGGCCGGCGGAGTCTCGCTCGCGTTCAGCCTCATCATCCTCTTCCTGGAACTGTTCATCGGCGCCCTGCAGGCCTACATCTTCACCGTTCTCACCGCCCAGTACGTGTCCACCTCGATCGCCGAGGCGCACTAAGTCAATCCGACTCCTGAGAAACAAGCCCGTTCTCAGAAGCCATCCGAAAGGAAAAGTCAATGTCCCTCCTCGAAATCACCGGCTCGCTGAACATGATCGGCTACGCGATCGCCACGATCGCGCCGGCCCTCGGCGTCGCCTGGATCTTCGCGTCGGTCATCAACGGCACGGCCCGCCAGCCCGAGGCCCGTGGTGCCATGATGGGCACCGCCTTCATCGGCTTCGCCGTGGTTGAGGCACTCGCCATCATCGCCATCGCCCTCGCCTTCGTCCTCTGAGCAGCATCATGTTCCCCTTCACCGGGGCGCTTCTCGAGATCGATCTGGGGCCCCTGCTGCCCCACTATCTCTCGGAGATCGTCGTCGGCATCGTCCTGATGCTGCTGATCTACGTGCTGATGCGCAAGGCCGTGGTACCGGCCTTCGAGAAGATGTACGAGGAGCGCTCGAACAAGATCGAGGGCGGCATGCAGCGGGCGGCGGCGGCGGAAGCCAAGGCCGAGGCTGCACTCGCCGAATACAGCGACCAGTTGGCCGCTGCCCGCGAAGAGGCTGCCCGCATCCGCGAGGATGCGAAGAACCAGTCCGCGACGGTGCTCGCCGAGGCCCGCGACAAGGCATCGAAGGAGTCCCAGCGGATCCTCGAGGCCGGTCGGCTGCAGCTCGAGGCCGAACGGGCCCAGCTCGTCCACGACCTCCGGGGCGAGGTGGGCGGCATGGCCACCGTGCTGGCCGGCAAGATCGTCGGCGAGTCGTTGACCGACGACGAGCGCGCCATGCGCACCGTCGACCGGTTCCTGGCTGAGCTCGAGTCGGCGGGTCAGGCCCGATGATGGCCCGCGGCGCCGCACCCGCTGGACTCGACTCCTCCGTGGACGGCCTCTCTGCCGATGCCGCCACGGCGAGCGAGCTGTTCGCCGTCGTCGACCTGATCGACGGCCAACCGATGCTGCGTCGTTCCCTGTCGGACCCGTCGGCCTCGTTCGAGGATCGCTCAGGGCTGGCGAAGCGGCTGTTCGGCGCTCGCGTGTCGGCGTCGACGCTGGCGGTCATCATGGAAGTGCTCGGGGCCTCCTGGGGCAGCGGCGCGGACATGGTGGCGGGCATCGAGCGGCAGGGCATTCGCCTGGCGCTCCAGTCGGCCCACCGGGCCGGGGACATCGACGAGGTGGCGGACCAGCTGCACACGCTGGCGGCCACCATCGACTCGTCACCCGAGCTGGCCGGGACCCTGCGCAACCAGACGTACCCCGTCGAGGCCAAGAAGTCCCTCGTCGACACCCTGATCGCGGGCAAGGTCCACCCTGTCACCCGCACCCTCGCGGGGCGGGCCGTCAGGGCCAGGCGCCGCAACATCGCGCAGACGGTCGGCGTCATCCTGGAGATGGCCGCGGACGTGGCTGGCGAGAAGATCGCCCGCGTCACGGTGGCGCGGCCGCTCGACGAGGCGCGCGTCGCGCGGCTCAAGAGAGCGCTGGAGGCCCAGGTGGGCCGCACCGTGTCCCTGCAGATCGACGTGGACCCCTCGGTCCTCGGCGGCATGAATGTGGCCATCGACGACGACGTCATCGAATCAACCGTTGCCGCCCGGCTTGACCAGGCGCGTCGGCAACTCAACTCCCGTTAGACGAAAGTAGATAACGCAATGGCTGAACTCACCATCAGTCCGGACGAGATCCGCAGCGCGCTGGACGACTTCGTCCAGTCTTACCAGCCCCAGGCCGCTTCACGGACCGAGGTCGGCACCGTCGTGACCTCGGGAGACGGCATCGCGCGGGTCGAGGGTCTCCCCTCGGCGATGGCGAACGAGCTGCTGCGCTTCGCGAACGGCACTCTGGGCATCGCACTCAACCTGGACGAGCGTGAGATCGGCGTCGTCGTCCTCGGAGACTCCGAGGGCATCGACGAGGGCTCCATCGTGCACGGCACCGGCGACGTGCTGTCCGTCCCGGTCGGCGACGGCTACCTCGGCCGCGTCGTGGACGCCATGGGCAACCCGATCGACGGCCTCGGTGAGATCACCGACATCGACGGACGACGGGCGCTGGAGCTCCAGGCGGCCGGCGTCATGGACCGCCAGGAGGTGCGCGAGCCGCTGCAGACCGGCCTCAAGGCCATCGACGCGATGATCCCGATCGGCCGCGGCCAGCGTCAGCTCATCATCGGTGACCGCAAGACAGGCAAGACGGCCATCGCGATCGACGCGATCATCAACCAGAAGGCCAACTGGGAGTCCGGCGACAAGAAGAAGCAGGTCCGCTGCATCTACGTCGCCATCGGCCAGAAGGGGTCGACGATCGCCGAGGTGCGCAGCACCCTCGAGGCTGCCGGCGCGTTGGAGTACACCACCATCGTGCACTCCCCGGCCTCCGACCCCGCCGGCTTCAAGTACATCGCCCCCTACTCCGGGTCGGCCATCGGCCAGCACTGGATGTACCAGGGCGCCCACGTGCTCATCGTGTTCGACGACCTGACGAAGCAGGCCGAGGCCTACCGCGCCATGTCCCTTCTGCTGCGCCGGCCCCCGGGCCGCGAGGCCTACCCCGGCGACGTGTTCTACCTCCACTCCCGTCTCCTGGAGCGCTGCGCCAAGCTGTCCGACGAGCTCGGCGGCGGCTCGATGACGGGCCTGCCCATCATCGAAACGAAGGCCAACGACGTGTCGGCCTACATCCCCACCAACGTGATCTCGATCACCGACGGGCAGATCTTCCTCCAGTCGGACCTGTTCAACGCCAACCAGCGCCCCGCCGTCGACGTGGGCGTGTCGGTGTCGCGAGTCGGTGGCGCCGCGCAGATCAAGGCCATGAAGGCCGTGGCCGGGTCGCTGAAGATCAGCCTGGCGCAGTACCGCGACATGCAGGCCTTCGCGATGTTCGCCTCCGATCTGGATGCGGCCACGCGCCGGCAGCTCGACCGCGGCGCGCGGCTCACCGAGCTGCTCCGGCAGGGGCAGTACGCCCCCTACCCGGTCGAGGACCAGGTCGTGTCCGTGTGGGCCGGCATCGAGGGCCACTTCGACGACGTTCCGGTCGACGACGTGCTGCGCTTCGAGCAGGAGTTCCTGGATCACCTGCGCCACAACGGCACCGTCCTTGAGACCATCGCGCAGACCCAGCTCTTCGGCGATGACCTCAAGGACGCCACCCTCAAGGCACTGGGTGACTTCAAGACCGTCTTCCGCACCTCCGAGGGCAAGCTGCTCGTGGGGCGCGAGGAGCACAAGCCGCTCGCGGACGAGGAGATCGGCCAGGAGACGATCGTCCGCCAGAAGCGGGGTTAGTCGATGGCTAGCAGTCTGCGGGAGCTTCGCGAGCGCCGGAGGTCGGTGAGCACGACGAAGAAGATCACCCGCGCCATGGAGCTGATCGCCGCGTCGCGCATCATCAAGGCGCAGAACGCGGCCCGGTCCGCGCTGCCGTACACGCGTGAGCTGACCAGGGCGGTCTCCTCCCTGGCCAGCGCGCACGATCTTGATCATCCGCTCCTCGTCGACGTCGACCGGCCGCAGCGCTCCGCGGTGCTGCTGGTCACGTCCGACCGCGGCCTGGCCGGGGCGTACTCGGCCAACGTGATCAAGGCGGCCGAGCAGCTGCACACCAGGCTCAAGGGCGAGGGTCAGGACGTCGTGATGTACATCACGGGGCAGAAGGGCGTGGCCTACTACGACTTCCGCAAGCGTCCCGTCGAGCGGAGCTGGACCGGCTTCTCCGACCGGCCCACCTACGACAACGCGCGCGAGATCGCACGGGTGCTGCTGGACAAGTTCCTGCAGCCCACCGAGGAGGGGGGCGTGGACCAGCTGCACGTGGTCAACACCCGCTTCGTGTCGATGCTCACGCAGACCGCGACCACCCGGCGCCTGCTGCCGCTCGTCGTCGAGGACGCCCCGGTGGATCCGGACCCGGCGTCGGAGGAGCTCAACCCGTTCTTCCACTTCGAGCCGGACATCGGCACGGTGCTCGACTCGCTGCTGCCGCTGTTCGTGGCCAACCGCATCTACAGCGCGCTGCTGCAATCGGCCGCCTCGGAGTTGGCCAGCCGCCAGCGGGCGATGAAGTCCGCGACGGACAACGCCCAGGCGCTGATCGAGCAACTGACCCGCGAGGCGAACCAGGCCCGCCAGGCGGAGATCACCCAAGAAATCACTGAAATCGTCGGTGGCGCCTCGGCGCTGTCCGAGTAGCCGTCAAACGAATGAGGAACTAATGACTGCCACTGTTAGCGAGACGTCGCCGGCCACCACCGGTGGCGTCGGTCGAGTTGCCCGCGTCATCGGCCCCGTCGTCGACGTCGAGTTCGCGGCTGATCAGATCCCGTCGATCGGCAACGCGCTGCTGGTCGAGACCGAGGTCATGGGCGAGAAGCGCACCATGACCATGGAGACCGCCCTGCACGTGGGTGACAACCTGGTCCGCGCCATCGCGCTCAAGCCCACCGACGGCATGCGTCGTGGCGCCGAGGTGCGCGACACCGGCGCACCCATCTCGGTGCCGGTGGGCGACGTCACCAAGGGCCACGTGTGGAACGTGACCGGTGATGTGCTGAACGTGGACCCGTCCACCATCGAGATCACCGAGCGTTGGCCCATCCACCGCGCCGCGCCGAAGTTCGACGCCCTCGAGCCCCGCACCGAGATGCTGGAAACCGGCATCAAGGTGCTGGACCTCCTCACCCCGTACGTGAAGGGCGGCAAGATCGGCCTGTTCGGCGGCGCCGGCGTCGGCAAGACCGTCCTCATCCAGGAGATGATCTACCGCATCGCCCACAACTTCGGCGGCACCTCGGTGTTCGCCGGCGTGGGGGAGCGCACCCGCGAGGGCAACGACCTCATCAACGAGATGGAGGAGGCGGGCGTCCTCAAGGACACCGCGCTGGTGTTCGGTCAGATGGACGAGCCCCCGGGCACGCGTCTGCGCGTCGCCCTGTCCGCCCTGACGATGGCCGAGTACTTCCGTGACGTCCAGAACCAGGACGTGCTGCTGTTCATCGACAACATCTTCCGCTTCACGCAGGCGGGCTCCGAGGTGTCGACGCTGCTCGGCCGCATGCCCTCGGCGGTGGGCTACCAGCCCAACCTGGCCGACGAGATGGGTCAGCTGCAGGAGCGCATCACCTCCACCAAGGGCCACTCGATCACCTCGATGCAGGCCATCTACGTCCCGGCGGACGACTACACCGACCCGGCGCCGGCCACCACGTTCGCCCACCTCGACGCCACCACGGAGCTGTCCCGCGAGATCGCGTCGCGTGGCCTCTACCCGGCCGTGGACCCGCTGTCGTCGTCGAGCCGCATCCTGGACCCGCAGTACATCGGCCAGGTGCACTACGACACCGCGGTGCGCGTGAAGCAGATCCTCCAGCGCAACAAGGAGCTGCAGGACATCATCGCCATCCTGGGCGTCGACGAGCTGTCCGAGGAGGACAAGATCGTCGTCAACCGGGCGCGCCGCATCCAGCAGTTCCTCTCGCAAAACACCTACATGGCCGAGAAGTTCACCAACATTCCGGGCTCCACGGTGCCGCTGGCCGACACCATCGAGGCGTTCCAGATGATCACCCGCGGCGATGTGGACCACATCGCTGAGCAGGCGTTCTTCAACGTCGGTGGCATGGACGACGTGATGGCCAACTGGTCGAAGATCCAGAAGGAAGACTGATCGTGGCCAGGCCCCCGCTCCACGTCGAGGTCGTCGCGGCGGACCGCCTGGTCTGGTCGGGCGAGTCGGTCAACATCATCGCGCGGACGGTTGAGGGCGACATCGGCATCCTCCCCGGTCACGAGCCGCTCCTCGCGGTGCTGGTGCCGTGTGTGGTCGAGATCGTCACGGCCGACGGCCGAAGCGAGTCCCTCGCCGTCGACGGCGGCTACATCTCCGTGGCCCATGGGCGCGTGTCTGTGCTCAGCCAGTCCGCGACCCTGGGTCATGAGGTGGGACTGGATGAGGCCCGCCGCGAGGCGTCCACGCTGGAGGTCAAGGCCATGCAGGGTGACGCCGACGACGACGAGCTGCATCACCTCCGGATCCTCCAGGCCCAGATCCGTGCCGGTGAGAGGGCGACAACCTAACAGCTGTGAACCGCGCAGGGCGGCTCTTCCGACATCGGGGGAGCTGCCCTGAGCGCATATCAGGGTCCCAGTGACCCGGACGGGAGTGGCGGGCGGTGGTGTGGCAGTTCGTCATGACCACGGTGATCATCATCGCCGTGGTGCTGCTGCCCTTCGTGCTGCTCTACATCCGTCGCCGTTGGCTCACCGGACAGGGGGGTCTCTTCGACTGCGCGCACCGCGTGCGCGACGACTCGCCAGGGGCCGGCTGGGTCCTCGGCATGGCCCGCTTCCGGGGCGAGAGCCTGGAGTGGTTCCGGTCGTTCTCCTTCGGCCTGAAGCCACAGTTGGTGCTGCAGCGCGCCGCGACCACCTACCTGCATCGACGATCCCCGGAGGGGATCGAGGCCATTGCGTTGTTCGACAACTCGGTGATCGTCACGGTCAAGGACCGCGCCACCGCGCACGTCCACACCCTGGCGATGGCCAGCGACGAGGTGCTGGCGCTGATGAGCTGGCTGGAATCGGCGCCCCCCGGCAGCCACTACTTCCCCTCCAGCGCCGACACTCCCCGCTGAGCGGGCTCCTCAGGCAGGCTTCACCCGGTCCGTGCCCGGCACCCACAAGATTTCGCCCGCGGTGCCGTTGGCGGCGCGCGACATGATGAACAGCAGGTCGGACAGCCGGTTGAGGTAGGTGATGGCCAGCAGGTTGACCCCGCCGTCGGGGCCTGTGCCGTGGGCGTCGACGCAGCGCCAGGCGGCCCTCTCGGCCCGCCGCGCGACGGTGCGCGCCACGTGCAGCTGCGCGCCCGCCGGGGTGCCTCCGGGGAGGATGAAGCTGCGCAGCACAGGCAGCGACTCCTGCAGCTCGTCGCAGTACGCCTCCAGCCGGTCGACCGAGGGCTGCTCGATCCGGAGGGGCGGCCACGGCGGCGACGGGTTCAGCGGGGTGGACAGGTCCGCGCCGACGTCGAACAGCTCGTTGCTGATGAGGGCCAGCATCTCCACCACGCGCGGCGGGAGCCCTCCGGTGGCGACCGCGACACCGATGGCCGCGTTGGCCTCGTCGACGTGCCCGTAGGCCTCCACCCGGAGGTCCGTCTTGGGGACCTCGGAGTTGTCCGAGAGCCGGGTGGTGCCGGCGTCACCGGTGCGGGTGTAGATCTTGGAGAGTGTGACCATGCCCCCAATCTATGCCAAGCTGGGGCACGTGCGCATGCGACCCCTCACCCTCCTGACCCTGGCGGCGCTGCTCGCCGTCACCGGCTGTCAGAACGCCAACGAGTCCAACGACGGCGGCGTCGAGGCGGCCTCGGGCGTGGAGTGCGCGTACCCGTCGGACGGGGAGCCAGCCCGCCCCGTCGACCCGCCGAGCGGCGACAACGTGTCGGATCAGGGCACCGTGGGCGTGACCCTTCACCTGACCGCGGGTGACGTGAGCCTCACCCTGGACCGGGCGAAGGCCCCCTGCACCGTCCACTCGTTCGTCTCGCTCGCGGAGCAGGGATACTTCGACGACACCGAGTGCCACCGGCTCGTGGACTACGGGATCTTCATCCTCCAGTGCGGTGATCCGACAGCCACCGGCACGGGCGGGCCGGGCTACACCATCCCGGACGAGCTCGTTCCGGCGCCCACCTACCCGGCGGGCACCGTCGCCATGGCCAAGCGGCAGCCGCCCAACACGGGCGGAGCGCAGTTCTTCCTGGTCTGGGCCGACACGCCACTGCCGCCGGAGTACACCGTCTTCGGCACCATGGATCAGGCGGGACTGGACGTGGTGGGCGGGATCGCGGCCCAAGGCGTGGACGCCGCGGACCAGACCTCGCCCATCGCCGAGGCGAAGATCACCTCCGTCACCCTCGGCTGAGCGCCACTACCGATCCGCGGTGAGGAAGTGGTGGGCGACGGTGACGAACCCGTCAGGGTCGTCCGCGTGCACCCAGTGGCCCGCACGCTTCAAAGTGAGCTGCAGCACGCGCGGGAAGAGGCGGCGCATCGGCTCCAGGTGCTCGGGTTGCACGTAGGGTGAACGGCCACCGTTGACCCACAGCACCGGCCCGTCGTAGCTGCCCTCGATGGCGGGCCAGCCGCCGACGGCGTGGAGTGAATCGCCGAGCAGGTCGAGGTTGGCCTGCCAGGACCAGTGCTGACCCTTGTGGCGGAGGTTCTGAAGCAGGAATCGTCGCACCGCGACGTCTGGGATCAGCTCGGTCAGGGCCTCGTCGGCCTGGGCGCGGCTGGTCAGCTCGTCGAGATCCAGGGTGCGTAGCGCCGCCACGAGGTTGACGAAGGTCGCGGCCGCGACGTTTCGGGCAGGCGAGATGTCCAGCACCATGAGCCGCTCGACCAGCTCGCCGCGGCGCAGCGCCAGGCGCATCGCGATCTTGCCGCCCAGGGAGTGCCCGATGAGGGCCACGGGGGAGTCGAACCGGGAGGCCAGCCAGTCCCCGACCACCTCGGCCTGGCCGTCCAGCGAGAACTCCTCGGTCCACGCCGAGCGCCCGTGATTCGGCAGGTCGACGAGGTGGCAGGTGGCCACATCGCCCAGCCTGGCCGCCACCGTGCCGAAGTTCTTTCCCTGGCCGAAGAGGCCGTGCAGGAACACGGCGTGGACGGGCCCTGACCCCACGATCATCTCGTGGAGGCTCACCGGTGCGCCCCCCAGCAGTGCGTGTGCCAATGCCGACGCAGTTCCAGCCCCGTCTCGGCGCCCAGTGGCGGCGCGGCAGGCCACGCGACGACGTGAGCCGTGCCGGGAACGATCCGCTGGTGGCAGCCGGGACACCGGTACTCCTTCTCGGAGCGCTGCGCCGGCACGCTGCGCACGATGTAGTCCACCCCCTGGCGGTGCACCCGGCTCTGCGACCCGCCGGACAGGAGGGGCCGCGGCGCGCGCAGATGCTTCGAGGGGCGCCTGGCCATCAGAACAACCGCTCGTCCGCGTTGTCCAGCCCGCGGAGCGCGTCATAGTCGATGAGGCGCCACTCGATGCCCCGATCAGCCGCCAGGGTGCGCGCCTGCGGCTTGATCTGCTGCCCAGCGAAGATGCCTCGCACCGGCGCCAGGTGCGGGTCCCGGTTCATGAGGTCCAGATAGCGCGTCAACTGCTCGACGCCGTCGATCTCGCCGCGCCGCTTCACCTCGACGGCGACGTAAGCCCCGCGGTCGTCGCGCAGCAGCAGGTCGACGGGTCCGATGGGCGTGAGGTACTCGCGCTGGATCAGCTTCATGCCGTCGCCCAGGGTGGCGGGGTGTTCGGCCAGGAGCGCCTGGAGGTGCGCTTCGACGCCGTCCTTCTGCAGGCCGGGGTCGAGCCCGAGCTCGTGGGCCGAGTCGTGCAGGACCTCAGCCACCAGGATTCGTAGGGTGTCGCCGTCCTTGGCTCTCACCTGCCACACCTCGGTCACGCCGAGCGCCTCGGCGGCCTCCACGTCGGGCGCGTCCACCGTGAGGGTGCAGGGCGGGCTCATCCAGTTGAGCGGCTTGTAGGCGCGGTCATCTGCGTGCACCGAGACGGACCCGTCGGCCTTGACCAGGATCAGCCGGGTGGCCATCGGCAGGTGGGCCGTCAGCCTCCCGACGTAGTCCACCTGACACTTCGCTACCACCAAACGCACTGGGCCAACCTACCAAGATGTCAGGCCGCGTCCAGCGCAGGTTGTGCGATCTCGCGGTAGAGCAGCAGCAGGGCCGCCGTGGTGGGGATGGCGATGACCGCCCCGATGACCCCGAACAGCATTCCCCCGACGATGGCGGACAGCACCACCAGGGCGCCCGGCACCTTCACGGTGCGCTTCAGGACGGTGGGGTACAGGACGTAGGCGTCGAACTGCTGGTAGATGAGGAAGTAGATGATGGTGGCGATGCCGATGGCGGGATCGACGGCGAACGCCACGACGGCCACGCTCGCCATCGCCAGCGAGGACCCGATCAGGGGGATGAAGCAGAACAGGGCCACGACGAACGCGAGCGCCAACGAGTAGCTGCCGAGGCCGGCGATGTTCATGAACACGAACGCGCAGACCGAGGCCACCGACACGATGACGAACATGCCGGTGATGTAGCCCGACACGCCCCGGAAGATCTCGTCTGCCAGGTACCTGGTGCGCGCGCGTCGGCTCTTGGGAGCGAACGCGTAGAGGGTCTCCTTGATGGTGGGGAGCGAGGCGAGGAAGTAGACCGTCAGCACCAGCGTCACGATGACGGAGAACACCAGGTTGGCCACCAGTCGCCCCGCGCCCCACAGGCCACCGAACAGGTTGTTGATCAGCGCCCCGGAGGCGAAGAAGTCCGTGACGGTCTGGGTGATGTTGTACTCCTCCTCCCATGCCGCGATCTGGGGGTGCTGGGCCAGGTTCTGCAACAGCTGAGGCAGGTTCCGGGTCAGCGCCGCGGTCTGCTGGGTCAGAACGGGGACCAGAGCCGTGACGCCGAGGGCGATGACGGCCAGCAGAGCGATGGTCACGACGGTCACCGCGAACGGCCTGGGCACGCGCCGCCGGGTGAGGAACTCGACGGCGGGGCTGAGACCCAACGCCAGGAAAAGGGCCATGACCACGAGGATGAGGACGCTCTGCACGGTGATGATGGCCTGGGCGAGGGCCACGGCCATCAGAACCCCCAAGGCGCCCATGAAGCCGAAGAGGAACGGCGACGGCCAGGGGGACCGCTCCTGAGGGTCCACCGCGGTGGGGGGCACCGGCACGATGACGGGCTCGGGCGTGGGCGTCAGGAGCGTGCGGGCACCCCTGGCCATCATGCCCGCCCCGCGGCGGAACAGGCCGCGACGCCGCGGTGGTGGGGCGGGAGCCGGTGCCGGCTCCGCCGCGTCGTCGGTCGGGTCGGTCACTGGGGGGTGTCGTCCTTCGAGATCACTGCTGTCAGGTCGTCCTCGAAGCGGGCCGACTCCTCGGCGAGCGCGCGCAGGTTGCTGAGTTGCGCCAACGCCGTGGCGCGGCGGCTCTCCAGCGCCGCGATCTCTCGCTCGAGCTGCTCCTTGCGCCAGGCCACCTTCTCCTCGAGCGCCGTCTCCGCGTCGCGGGCCCTGGCGTGCATGGTGGCCAGTGTCTCCTCGCTCTGCCGGGTGGCGCCGAGCCTGATCTCCTCCGCCGAGGCCACCGCCTCGGCCCGGATCCGCTGGGCCTCCTCACGCGCCTCCGCGGCCCGCGCGGCGGCGTCGGTTGCCTCCTTGTCGGCCTGCGCGAGGCGGTCCTTGACCGCCTGCTCCGACTCCCTGGCCGTGGCGGCAGCCGCGGCCAGCGTCTCCTCGGCCGAGCGTTCGGCCGCGAGCCGGATCTCGGAGGCGGCCCGCGACGCGTCCTGCGCCCGGCGGGCGCCCTCGATCTTGGCGGTCTCCAGCAATGCGGCTGCTTCGAGGTTGGCCGCGTCCAGGAGCGCCTGGCCCTTGGCGCGCGCGTCGGCGACGATGAGGTCCGCGTCCCGCCGGGCCATCTCGAGGGTGGCCTTGCCGGCGTCGGCCTGCTGCTGGCGCAGCTCGCGCAGACCGGCGAGCCCGGTGAGCCGCACGTCGTCCGCCTCCTGCTGCGCCGACTCGCGGAGCGTGGCGGCCGTGCGTCGCGCCTCGGTCTTGATGCGCTCGGCCTCCTGCTGGGCCGTGGAGACGATGTCTCCCGCCTGCGCCTCCGCCGAACGGAGCAGCCCCGTGGCGTGGGCGCCCAGGCGGGTGAAGTCCGTGGTGCCCTGCTCGGCCTTGATGAAGGCGATCTCGCGGGTCCGCTCGCGCACCTGCATCTTCAGCTGGCTCACCTGCGTCTCGACCTCGCGGACGTAGCTGTCCACGGCGTGCTTGTCGTAGCCCAACATCGAGTGCGGGAAGCTGCCCGCCGCGGTTGCCCGGTCATCGAACAGGTTGAGACCGGTCTCTTCGCTGTCGAAGTCGCTCCTGGGTGCGGACACCGGCACTCCTCTCATCGACGGGGATCGTCTCCTCCGAGCCTAGCCGCTCCGTAGTGGCGCCGAGGGCAGGGTGCGTGCACCCTGCCCTCGGCGGTCGATCACAGCTGGTGATCAGTGGCCGGCGGGCTCCTTCGGAAGCTCCACCAGCTCGAGCAGCACGCCGCGGGCGTCCTTGGGGTGCACGAAGTTGATGCGTGACCCGCCGGTGCCGCGCTTGGCCTCCGGGAACAGGAGGCGCATGCCGCGCTCCTTCAGGACCGCGGAGACGTGGTCCAGGTCGGCGACGCGGTAGGCCAGCTGCTGCATGCCGGGGCCGTTCTTGGTCAGGAACTTGGCGATGGTCGAGTTCTCGTTGAGGGGGGCCAGGAGCTGGATCTTGGCGTTCTCCTCGCCCTGCTCGCCGGTCCCGATCATGGCCTCGGCCACGCCCTGCTCCTCGTTGACCTCGCGGTGCAGCTCGCGCCAGCCGAAGGTCTCGGTGTGGAACTTGACGGCCTCATCGAGGTCCGGGACGGCCAGGCCGACGTGATCGATGCAGATGAAGAGATCAGAGTTGTCCATGGACGTCAGTTTTCCACACGCGGTCCGGCCACGGGCCTCGGGGGTGGGAGAACAGTGCCCAGCGTCGGCGCGTCGCCGCGGACAACACGTCTGGGTGCGGCAGACTGGCAGCCGAACGACGCGAGGAGGACGCCGTGATTGGTTGGCTGAAGAAGGCCCTGTTGCTACTGGTGGCCGCCTTCGTCTTGTTCTACCTGTTCACCCGGCCTGAGGCCGCGGCCGAAGCGGTCAAGTCCTTCTTCGGAGCTTTCGAGGCGATCGGACGGTTCTTCACCTCGCTGGCCGCCTGAGGTGAACTTCTTCCGCAGCCTCGTCGTGCCCGACGTGCAGGGCCATCTTCTCGTGGACGAGGGCGAGGTGATCATCGACGAGGTCCGCAAGCACTGGGCCGCCACCTTCTGGTGGTACGCCCTCGCCTCGTTGGGCATCCCGTTGCTCCTCGCCGCGCTGGGCGCGGAGGCGCTCTGGTGGGGCCCCGTGCTCCTGGGGGTCGCGGTGATCGGGGTGGGCCTGTGGAAGGTGCACGTGGCGCGCATGGACCGGTTCGTGATCACCAACATGCGGGTGTTCCGCGTGCACGGCGTGTTCGACCGGTCCCTGGCCACCATGCCGATGACCCGCATCCTCGACATCTCGATGTACCGCTCGCTGATGGGCCAGGTGCTGGGCTACGGCCACTTCGTCTTCGAGTCGGCGGCGCAGGGGCAGGGGCTCCGAGAGATCCGCTACGTGGGGGATCCGGACCGCCGCGACCTCACCATTCAGCGCGTCATCCAGCGCTCCGGCCTCCGCCAGACGATGCGGATGGACCCGGTCTCCGTCGAGACCCCCAACGAGGCCGACGGAGTTTAGCCGGGTCCACCGCCCGACCTCACCCCGCGAGCGCCTGATCCACCAGGGCCTTGGCCGCGGCCTGGACCTCCGCCAGGTGCTCTCCGCTCTTCAGCGACTCGGCGTAGATCTTGTACTTGTCCTCCGTGCCCGACGGGCGGGCCGCGAACCACGCGTGCTCGGTGGTCACCTTGATGCCGCCGATGGCGGCGTTGTTACCGGGGGCGTGTGAGAGGACGGCCGTGATCGGCTCTCCGGCCAACTCCGTGACGGTGACGTCGTCGGCGCTGAGGCTGCTCAGGCGCGCCTTCTGCTCGCGGTTGGCGTCGGCGTCCACCCGGGCGTAGTAGGAGCGGCCGAACTCGGCCTCGAGCTCGGCGTAGTGCTGCGACGGGGTCTTGCCCGTGACGGCGATGATCTCGGAGGCGAGCAGGGCGAGCAGCAGCCCGTCCTTGTCCGTGGTCCAGGTGGAGCCGTCCATCGCGAGGAACGAGGCGCCGGCGGACTCTTCGCCGCCGAACCCGATGGAACCGTCGGTCAGGCCGGGCACGAACCACTTGAACCCCACGGGCACCTCGACCAGGCGCCTACCGAGCTTGGCCGCCACCTTGTCGATGATCGACGACGACACGAGCGTCTTGCCGATGCCGGCGTCCGCGGCCCACCCGGGCCGGTTGGCGAACAGGTAGTTGATCGCCACTGCGAGGTAGGCGTTGGGGTTCATCAGGCCCGCGTCGGGGGTGACGATGCCGTGCCGGTCCGAGTCCGCGTCGTTGCCGGTGGCCACGGAGAAGCTGTCCCGCTGCGCCACGAGGGAGGCCATGGCGTTGGGCGAGGAGCAGTCCATGCGGATCTTGCCGTCGGTGTCCAGGGTCATGAAGCGCCAGGTGGGATCCACCGTCGGGTTGACGACGGTGATGGGCAGGCCAAGCTCGGCCAGGTGCTCCCAGTACTGCACCGAGGCGCCGCCCATGGGGTCCGCGCCGTGCACCAGGCCGGAGGCCTTGATGGCGTCGAAGTTCAGCGCCGTGGCCAGCTCCTGGCAGTAGGGGGTGCGGTAGTCGTAGCGGTTGACCTCGGCCGTCTCGTAGCGGGCGCGGCGGATGCCGCCCGGGTTGCCCATGAGCTCGTTGGCTCGGGCGGCGATCACCTTCGTGGCGTCCGAATCCGCGGGGCCGCCGTTGGGCGGGTTGTACTTGAAGCCGCCGTCGCGGGGCGGGTTGTGCGACGGGGTGACGACGATGCCGTCCGCCAGCGCCGTGTGCAGGCGGTTGTAGCGGATGATGGCCCGCGACACCGCGGGGGTGGGGGTGTACTCGTCCTCCCGCTCGGCGCAGATCTCGACGCCGTTGGCGCTCAGCACCTCGATGGCGGTCTTCCAGGCCGGCAGCGACAGGGCGTGCGTGTCCTTGCCGATGAACAGCGGCCCGGTGGTGCCCTGCTCGGCCCGGTACTCGACGATGGCCTGCGTCGTGGCCGCGATGTGCAGGTCCTGGAACGCGGTGTCCAGTGAGGAGCCGCGGTGTCCGGAGGTGCCGAAGACCACCATCTCATCCGGGTTCGCCGGGTCCGGGGTGCGGTCGTAGTACGCGGCGAGAAGCTCGTCGACGTTGATGAGGTCGGATTCCTGGGCCGGCTGGCCGGCTCGCTCATGTGCCATGGCCCCATCCTTCCATCCCGGGGGCCGGGTTGCATGAGGTTGCCCCGAGACCCGGCCGCCCTCAGCCCTTGACGGCGCCCGAGACCAGCCCCGAGGTCATCCGGGACTGCACCAGCAGGAAGAAGACGATGACCGGGACCGCGATCACCGACGAGGCGGCCATCACCATCGCCCAGTCCACACCCCGGTTGACCGAGGCGTTGAGGAACCCCCGCAGCCACAGGGGGAGGGTCTGCGCCGCCGAGTCCGGCAGCATCACCAGCGCCACGGTGAACTCGTTCCACGCCTGCAGGAAGGCGTAGACACCGGAGGCGACCAGGCCGGGGGCCAGGAGGGGGAAGGTGATCCGGAGGAACGCCTGCGTGCGGGAGAGGCCGTCGACCATGGCGGCCTCCTCGAGCTCCACCGGGACGCCCGCCACGAACCCGCGCAACATCCAGACCGTGAACGGGATGACGGCCGCGGTGTAGAGCAGCGTCACGCCGAACAGGGAGTTGAGCCCCAGCGCCGGCACCGTGCCTCCGATGCCCGAGAGCATCTTGTACTGCGCGATGAAGAGCCCCTCGGCCGGCAGCATCTGGATGAACAGGACGGCCAGCAGGAACGACCGCCTGCCGCGGAACCGGAACCGTGAGATGGCCAGCGCCGCCAGGAACGCGAAGGCCAGGACGCATAGCACCGTCAGGCTGGTGATGGCCAGGCTCATCCTCAGCGCCGAGGCGAAGCCTGGGTCCTGCAGCACGCGGGTGAGGTTGGTCAAGGTGGCGTCGGTGGGCAGGAAGTTGGGCGGGATCTGGCGGAGGCGGGCGTTCGGCGTGATCGCCGACAGCGCCATCCAGTAGACGGGGAAGACCCAGAGGGCGGCCACCAGGACGCCGACGAGCGACCAGCCTGCCTTGGCGACGACGGAGCGCCTCATGCGGCGTCCTCCTTCAGGAGCGAGCGGACGTAGGGCCAGCTGAGCACCACGGTCAGCGCCAGCACGAACAGGGAGACCGCCGAGGCGGCGCCGAAGTCCTGCCGCGCCACGCCGAGCTCGTAGATGAAGTTGCCGAGCAGGTTGGTCTCGGCGACGGGGGCGCCGGCGTCCTGCAGGAGCCGGATCTGGGCGAAGACCCTGAGATCCCAGATGATCTGCAGCAGCAGCACGATCGAGAGCACCGGCCGCACCATGGGAAGCAGGATGTGGCCGACGATCTGGCGCGAGGAGGCTCCGTCGATCTGGGCGGCCTCGATGACCTCCGTGGACACCTGGGTGAGGCCCGCGTACAGCGACAGCGCTACGAACGGGACGCTCATCCAGATGATGATCGCGGAGGCCACGAGGAAGAACGTCGACGGCTGAGACAGCCACGCGTAGGACGCGAACTGGTCGAGGCCGACGCTGGTGAGCAGCCAGTTGACCACGCCGCTGCGGTAGTCGAACAGCCACCGGAACACCGTCACGGCGGCCACCATGGGCATGGCCCATGCCAGCAGGAGGCTGATCTGGATGACGACGCGGACCGCCGCCGGCACGGCGCGCATCAGCAGGGCGAAGCCCAGCCCGACGGCGACGGTGACGAAGGCGTTGACGAGGCAGAACGCCACAGAGCGCACCACGACGGCCCAGAGCCGGTCCTGGGTGAAGACCGCGACGAAGTTGTCGATGCCGACGAAGCGGGGCGGCTGCCCGAACTGCTGGGCGAGGCCGTACTCCTGCATCGAGGTGACGATCTGCCACCCGATGGGGTAGCCGAGCGCGGCCGCGAGCACGACCACGCTGGGGAGAAGGAGGAGGTAGGGGATCCGGGGCGGCGGTGCCTTCCGGTGCGGAGGGTGGGTCGTCATGGTGGTTCCCTGTCGGTGGGGTGCCCGGGTCTCCCCGGACACCCCACGGTCGCTGGTCAGCCCTGGCCGTTCAGCATCGGGGTGAGGATCTCGTCGTACTCGGCGGCGAGCGCGGCCACGTCGCCACCCTCGGCGATCTTCTGGAACAGCTCCTCGTAGACGAAGGCGCCCTCGATCGCGGCCCAGCCCGGCGCCGCCGGGGTGAGCTTCGAGTTCTCGGCCGTCTCGATCATGGTGGTGGCGAACTTGTCGTCGCCCAGCGAGTCGGTGAACTGCGTGTTCGCCGGGCCGAGACCGTTCTCGCCGAGCATGCGCTGGTAGTCCTCGGAGTAGATGATGCGCAGCAGGTTCTTGGCCAATTCAGGGTTCTGGGACTGGGCGGAGACGGCCAGGTTGGAGCCGCCCGCGAACACGGGGGCGATGCCGCCGTCGACACCGGGGAGGGCGAAGATGTCGTACTTCGCGGCGTCGGCCATGCCGTCGCGCACCTCGTCGCCCGCGTCGTTGGTGGTGAGCTCACCGATGGACCAGCGGGCCCATCCCGGCGCCATGATGGTGGCGGCGGCGGGGGCGGCCCCGTCGGCGCCGTCGTTGAGGAAGTCCCAGTAGGCCACGTCGCGCTCGGTGGCGGGCAGGTTGGAGGCGCCCCGCGTCAGGTCCTGCCACATCTCGAGGCCGGCGATGGTCTTCGGATCGCTGAGGGTGGAGGTCCAGGTGGTGCCGTCGACGGTGGCGAGCTCGCCGCCGTTGGCGAACACCCAGGAGATGCCGTTGCGCCAGTCCTGACCGCCCATGGCGAACCCGCTCATGGAGTCGGTGGTGAGCGCCTTGGCGGCCTCGCTGAACTCGGCCAGCGTGGTGGGCACCTCGACGTTGTTCGCGGCCCAGATGTCGGGGCGATAGAACATGTAGCGGGAGCCGAAGTAGTAGGGCAGCGCGTAGATCTTGTCGTCCACGGTTCCGACCTCGACGAAGGACTGCAGCAGGTCGTCCCCGCCGAGCTCGTCGTACATGTCGGTGAGGTCGAGGAAGGCCCCGACGGTGGTGAAGGTGGGCGCCTGCGTGTTGCCGAGCTCGACGACGTCGGGCGTGTTGGCGGGGTCCGGCAGCGCGGTGGTGAGCTTGGTCACCAGGTCAGGCCAGGCCTGCTCCTCGATGCGCAGCGTTGAGCCCGGGTTCTCCTCGGCGAACGTGGTGACCAGGTACTCGCGCAGCGCCTCGGGGGTGTCGGCGCCGGCGACCCAGAGGGTGATCTCGGCGCCCTCGGTGGCGGCCGAGCCGGTGGCGGACGTGGTGGGGGCGGCGCTGCCCGTGTCCGTGGGGGTGGTCGTGCAGGCCGCGAGCCCGAGGGCGAGCGAGGCTGCGACGGCGGAAGCCATGAGTCTCATCGTGGGTGTTCCTTTCGTGAACTGTGGATCGATGGCGGTCAGGGGATGCCGAGAGTGCTCGACAGGACGAGGACTCCCGCGCCGACCAGCGGCGCGCGGTCCTCGAGGCGGGAGAGCCCGAGGGTGGGCACGTGGTTCATCGCGGGCCAGATCCTGGCGGTCAGCGCGGCGCGGGCCGCCTCGACGACCGGGCCGGCGAGGAGGTCCTCGGGGCCGGCGATGACGATGTCCGACAGGTCCAGCAGCGCGGCGACTGGCGCGAGGACCGCGCCGAGGCGCTCGCCGACGGCGGTCAACCAGGCGGTGCGTTCGGCGGGGGAGAGGCCGGCGATCGCCTCGCGCAGCAGTGGTTCGCTCAGCAGCGTCTCCAGGCATCCGCGCCTGCCGCACACGCAGGTCTGCGGCTCACCCCACGGCGCGCCGTCGCCGGCGGTGGTGGCGGTGATGTGCGCGATCTCCCCGGCCGCGCTGCTGGAGCCGTGGACCAGCGAGCCCGCGACCACCAGGCCCGCGCCGATCCCGTCGCCCACGAGGATGGACAGCACGGAGTCGCCGTCGGTCTCGCCGAAGGCGAACTCGCCGAGGGCGGCGCAGTTGGCGTCGTTGGCCACGGTGACCGGGAGCCCCAGCCGCTCGCCCAGCACGTGCTGCAGGTCCAGGCCGAACCATTCGCGCTTCGGGGCGCGGAGGATGACGCCGTCGCCGGTGACCACGCCGGGGGTGGAGACGCCCACGCCGAGCACGGGCACCTGAGAGACGTCGATCAGCGTGCGGCAGAAGCGGGTGAGCTCGTCGACGCCTTCGTCGCCCAGGGGGAGGAGGTCGTCGAGGCGGTTGTGGTCCATCGACTCGCCGGTCAGGGTCATGGTGGCTCCGGACAGGTGGCCGTCGCGGGTCAGGTCCACCGCGACGATGCGGCGCTGGTCCTCGCAGAGCGCCACGAGCGTGCCGCGCTTGCCAGGAGTGCCCGGGCGGCTGTCCGGCCCCAGCTCGCGGACCACGCCCTCCTCCACGAGGCCGGCGATGAGGGCCGAGACGGTGACCTTGGTCAGCCCGATCTGGCGGGCGAGATCGGCGCGCGACATGGGCCCACCACGGAACAGCCGTTGCAGAACGGCGGCGCGGTTGAAGTCACGCACGTGGGTGGGGAGGGAGAGCTCGCCCCGTTGGAAGGTTCTCAGTCGCACGTTGAATAGTATGGTTTACTAACTATCAAGATGCAAGCCCGACGAAAGGACCAACACGTGTCGGCAGTAGAGACGCCAGGGCAGCAGGGCTACGCGTGGCGGGGGCTCTCACTCGACGTGGTGCGCCACTTCTTCCCCGTCGACGACGTCATCCGGGTCATGGACATCGCCCAGAGTGTGGGCCTCAACCGGATGCACCTCCACCTCAGCGACGATCAGGGCTGGCGCCTCGACATCCCGGGCTGGCCCGAGCTCGTGGAGCGGTCGTCCGGCTCGGGCGTGGGGGGCGGCCCGGGTGGCTACTACACCCGCTCCGACTGGGATCGGCTCCGGGCGGCCGCCGCAGAGCGGGGGCTGGTGCTGATCCCCGAGATCGACCTGCCCGGGCACTCGAACGCGGCCCTCCACGCCGTCGACGGCCTCAACCCCGACGGCGTCCGCCCCGCCGAGTATCACGGCATCGAGGTGGGCTTCTCGTCCCTGCGGCTCGCGGCCCCGGACACCGAGCGGTTCATCCGCGACGTCTACCGGTACCTCGTCGAGATCTCCGACGGTCTCGTGCACGTGGGCGGGGACGAGTCCCACGCCACCGACGCTGCCGAGTACGGCCAGCTGCTGGACCTCATCGTCGCCGCCGTGCGCGACGCGGGCGGCACCGTCGTCGCCTGGCAGGAGGCCGCGGCACACCTGCGCGCGGGCGAGTACGTGCAGGTGTGGGATCCGCGCCTGGCCACCGCCCCCGTCGTCGCCGCCGCGCAGCGCGGGGTGAAGGTGATCCTCTCGCCCGCCTCCAGCGTCTATCTCGACATGAAGTACGACGAGTCGCACGACCTCGGGTTGTCGTGGATGGGCACCACGGAGCTGGTCCGCACGGCCGCGCTCGATCCCCATGCGCTCATCGAGGGCCTCGACCCGGCAACCATCGCAGGGATCGAGGCCGCCCTGTGGACCGAGACCCTCGAGACGTTCGACCAGGTGTCCTACATGCTTCTGCCGAGGCTGGCCGCCGTCGGGGAGATCGCCCGCGCGGGGGCGCTGGACTGGCCGTCCTTCGCGGCGCGGCTCCCCGCGTTGGCCGAGGACTGGCGGGAGCGTGGCTGGCAGTACCACCGCTCCCCGGGCGTCGACTGGCGCTGAGCGCCGTCAGAACAGGACGCTGGCGAGCCGGCGCCGCGCCTTGAGGACCGCGGGCTCGGCGCGGCCCACCACCTCGAACAGCTCGAGCAGTCGCACGCGGATGGTGTCGCGGTCCTCGGGGCCGGACTGGGCCGCAAGACCCAGGAGCCGGTCGAAGGCCTCGTCCGCCAGCCCGCCGATGATCTCGAGGTCCGCAGCGTCGAGCTGCGCGGACAGGTCGTCGGGGAGTGCGGTGGCGCGCTGCACGATCAGCTCCGGCTGGAACGTGGCGCTGCGCTCCAGCAGCGCCGACTGGGCCCGCCCGGCGAGGACCTCCGCGTCGCCAGGAGTCTCCTTGAGGAGGGCGTCGAACTCGCGCACCGCGGCGGCGAAGTCTCCGGCCTCCAGCGCGGCGTCGGCCTTGGCGAAGCGCGGGTTGACCGCGGGCTCGGGGGCGGCCCCGTCGGGGGCGGGGGCACCGGAGACGGGCTGGGCCCGGCCCGTCATGCCATTGGCCACCGCGAGCTGGGCGATCTGGTCCAGCACCGCCGCGATCTCCTCGCGGCTCTTGGTGCCCTGGAACAGCGGCGCCATCTGGCCGCCGATCACGGCCACGACGGTGGGCACGGCCTGGATCTGGAGCGCCTGCGCCAGGCGGGGCTCCGCGTCCACGTCCACCCGCCCGAGCAGGAACCGGCCGCCGGCCGCGTTGACGAGCTCCGCAAGCGCGGAGGACACCGCCGCGCCGTTGGGGTCGCGGGGGGAGTGGAACTCCAGGATCACCGGGTGCTGGGTGGACTTTGCGGCCAGCTCCTGGAAGTCGGCCTCCGTCAGCGCCATCACGTAGCTGCCGCCCGCCTGGGTGGCCGGCTGGGAGAGTGAGGAGAGGTCGACGGCGCCGGGGCGCGAGAAGTTCGCTTGAGTCATGCGCCCATCTTTGCCGGACACCCCGGCCGGTTCAACCGCGCACCACCACGGCGCCCGGCCCGGTCAACCGGTACCGGCCCGCGCCCACCTCCTCGACGCTCTCCCACTGGGCGAGCACGCTGCCGGGCAGCGACACCTCGGCGCCGTGGCCGCGGGTCGCGGCGACTTGGACGTCGCCGCGGATCAGCACGACGGTGTCGTCGTCGACCACGTCGACGCGGACCTCGCCCAGCTCGGGTGAGGCTGGGGCCGGGACGCCGCGACGCAGCTCGAGGAGCCGCCGGTACCAGGCGAGCATCCGGGCATGGGGTGCCTCGCCCAGCTCCTCCCACCGCAGGACCGCTGACCGCCAGGTCTCCACGGCCTGCGGGTCCGGGGTGGGGCTGCTCCACCCGGTGGCGGCAAACTCCCTTGCCCGCCCCTGCGTGACGTAGGGGCCGAGGTCCGGGCCGAGGTGGCTGAAGTACGGGAACGGGGTGGAGGCGGCCCACTCCTCACCCATGAACAGCATGGGCGTGAAGGGCCCGAGCAGGTAGAGCGCCGCGGCGGCCGCCTGCAGGTCGGGCGAGGCGTGGGCGGCGAACCGGTCCCCGAGCGCCCGGTTGCCCACCTGGTCGTGGTTCTGCAGGAACGCCACGAACGAGTGCCCGTCGTAGTGGGGGCTCTGCGGGTCCACCGGCGCGCCCCAGGTGGTGTCGCGGTAGGTCGACAGTCCGCCGTCGTGCACGAACACGCGCGTGAGGGCCTTCGCAAGCACCTGTGCGGGCCCGAAATCCACGTAGTAGCCCTGCGTCTCCCGGGAGAAGAAGCTGTGCAGCGCATGGTGGACGTCGTCGGCCCACTGCGCGTGCATGCCCATCGCGTCGGGCTCCGAGCCCACGGGGGAGATCATGCACGGCTGGTTCAGGTCCGACTCGGCGATCAGCGTCAGCGGCCTGCCCACCTCGCCGGACCACCGCTCCACCTCCTGGGAGAGCTCGGCCAGGAAGTGGGGGCCGTCGGAGTGGTCGCGCAGCGCGTGCACCGCGTCGAGCGGCAGCCCGTCCACCCCGACGTCGACCAGCCAGTGGCGGGCCGAGCCCACCAGGAACCGGCGCACCTCCTCGCTGCCCGGCCCGTCCAGGTTGACCGCGTCGCCCCAGGGCGTGGCGTGGCGGTCGGTGAAGTAGGGGCCGAAGCGGCTGAGGTAGTTGCCCTCCGGGCCGAGGTGGTTGTGCACGGCGTCGATGAGGACCCCCAAGCCCCGGGCGTGGCAGGCGTCGACGAGCCGCACCAGTCCCGCCAGGCCGCCGTAGGCCTCGTGCGTGCAGTAGAGGGCCACGCCGTCGTAGCCCCACCCGCGGTCGCCGGGGAAGGCCGCAACCGGCATGAGCTCGACTGCCTCGACGCCGAGGTCCACGAGATGGTCCAGCCGCCCGATGGCGGCGTCGAACGTGCCGGCGTCGGTGAAGGTACCGACGTGCAGCTCGTAGAGGACGGCCCCGCGGAGCCCCATCCCCGGCCAGCCGGTGTCGCGGGCCAGCAGCGACGGGTCCACGACGGCCGCCGGGGCGTGCACGCCGTCGGGGAGAGACAGCGCCCGCGGGTCCGGCAGGGGTTCCCCGCCGTCGAGCCGGAACGCGTAGCGGTCACCGGGGGACAGCTCCACGTCGGCCGTGAACCACCCGCCGCGACACCGGCGCATGGCGACCTCCCGCTCACCGGTGACCAGCGCGACGGCGCCCGCCCTCGGGGCCCAGACCTCGGGCCTCATCGGGCCACCAGGAGGGCGACGGGGAGCGTGGCCAGGACCTCCGCCAGGAGCGTGGCGCCGCCGTCGAACTCCCGGCCCGTCAGCGCGTCGACGAACGGACGCTCGGGCAGGATCACCTGATGTTCGCCCCATCCGCCGCGCTCGGCCAGCAGGGAGGGAAGGCGGGTGGCCACCGCGACGGCGGCGACCCCGCCGTCGCTCGTGCCGCGGGCGAACGCGACGGCGTGGCCGCTGGTGCTCGGCACCGGCGAGTAGGTGGCCGACTCGCCCCGGAACGCGTCCGGATGCTCGCCGCGCACCCGCAGCGCCCTGCTGGTGACCAGCAGCTTCTCCGCGTCGAGGCTCTGCTGATGCGAGGCATCGACGGCGGCCAGCAGGTCCGCGCGCGCGGCGAAGTCCACAGGCCTGCGGTTGTCCGGGTCCACCAGCGACAGGTCCACCACCTCGCACCCCTGGTACACGTCCGGCACGCCCGGCATCGCCAGCTGGAGCAGTTTCGTGCCCAGGACGATGCACCGCACCGACTCTGTGACGGTGGCGGTGACGTCGTCCAGCGCCGCGGCGCAGCGCTCGTCCGCCAGCGCGGTCCTCGCCAGCGCCTGCACGGCCGCCTCGTAGGCGTGGTCCGGGGCGGACCACGTGGTGTGCGCCTTCGCCTCCCGCATGGCCTTGGTGAGGTAGCCCTCGAGCCGGTCCGCGGTGATGGGGGCGGACCCCGCGGCCGTGCCGGGGAGGCGCCAGGTGGCGGCCAGCGTCTGCCAGAGCAGGAGCTCCGTGGCGCCGTCGACCCCTGCGCGGTCGTGGTCGGTGGCGGCACGCAGCTCGGCGACGCACGCCTCCCACTCCTTGGCGTGCTCCAACAGCGCCGCGAGGCGGGCACGGACATCCTCGGAACGCTTGGTGTCGTGGGTGGACAGCGTGGTCATGGTGGAGGGCCAGGCGTGGTTGGTCTGCTCACAGAAGCTGTGGAACCCGTCCACCGACACCCCCACGAGGGTGGGCTCGCTGCCTACCTCGTTGACCCCGACGAACCGGTTCCAGCGGTAGAAGGCCGTGTCCTCCTTGGACTTGGCCATCACGGGGCCGCAGGTCTGGGCGAAGCGGATCATGAACTCGGCCCGCAGCTCCGCGACGCCCGGGGCCGTGTGCGGCAGCTCCGTGGTGACCGCGGTGGACCCCACCGGCGGGAGGTCCTCCGCGCCGCCGGGCTCGCCCGGACGGGTGTCGCCGCAGGCCAGGGCGACGATGAGGTCCAGGGTGGCCTGCTCGTCCTCGGCCAGCTCGGGGCGCGCCCGGTCGGCGGCCTCGACGATCACCGCCCGCTCCTCGACGGGTGCCGGGAGCCCCGGCTCGACGTAGGCGCGGTACCGGTCCATGTTGATCAGCAGCGCGCGGATGGCGCGGCCGAGCTCGCGGCGTGTGTGGTCGCGCAGCGTCACGTCGGACTCGCAGATCGCCACGGCGATCGACACCAGCCTGTTCACCTCGGCGAACAGCATGCTGCGCACCACCTCGTCCTTGGCCTTGAGCAGCGCCGCGCCGAACCACCCCTCGCCGCCGGCCACCCGCTCCCACAGCTCGTTGAGGCGTGGCAGCTCCGCCGGGTCGTGGAACAGGCCGGTCACGCGCAGCAGCGCGTCGTAGCCGGTGGTGCCCGCGCAGCGCGAGCCCACGGGCAGAGTCTCGTGGGGCTCCAGGATCTTCTCCACCACCACCCAGCAGCCGCCGGTGGCGCGGTGCAGCTTCTGCAGGTAGCCGCGGGGGGTGGCCAGGCCGTCGGGGTGATCGATGCGGAACCCCTGGATGAGGCCCTCGTCGTAGAGGCGCAGCAGCAGCGCGTGGCTGGCGTCGAACACCGACTGGTCCTCCACCCTGATCGCGGCCAAGGTGTCGACGTCGAAGAACCGGCGGTAGTTCAGCTCCTCGTTGCCCACCTTCCAGTAGGCCAGCCGGTACCACTGCTGATCCAGCAGCTCGTCGAGCGGCAGGTCCTCGGTGCCGGGGCGGATGGGGAACACGTGGTCGTGGTACGTCACCACGCGCTCGGGGCGGCCGTCGATGTCGCGCTCCACCACGGCGATGGCGGAGTCGGCCAGCTCGTCGCCGATGCGGCGGCCCAGCACCGGCATGAGGATGGCGCGGGAGCGGGTCAGGTCGATGTCGAACCAGCCCGCGAAGTCCGATTCGGGCCCCGACCTCAGGACGTCCCAGAGCGCGCGGTTGAGCCACAGGGGGGTGGGCACCGCCATGTGGTTGGGCACCACGTCCACGACGATGCCCAGCCCGTGGTCGCGGGCCGCCTCGGCGAGTTGGCGGAACCCGTCCTCGCCTCCGCACTCGGCCGAGACGCTGCTGTGATCCACCACGTCGTAGCCGTGCATGGAGCCGGGGGCCGCCTGCAGGATGGGGGAGCAGAACAGGTGGCTCACGCCCAGAGAGGCCAGATAGGGCACCTGCTCAACGGCGTCCTGGAACGTGAACGAGGCGTTCAGTTGGAGTCGGTAAGTGGACACGGGAGTGGCTGACACACCCCCAGACTATGGGGAGCCGCCGCATGAGTCGATCATCGGCGGGCTCTCCGCACCCCCTTGACGGCCTCCTCGACGGCGATCACGGCGGCCCCCGCGCCGACCGCGACGATCCAGTGCGGCCATCCGAGCGGGGCCGTGCCGAAGGCGCGCTGCAGCACCGGCACGTACACGACGGCCACCTGGGCGAGCATGGCGCCCACCAGCGAGACCCACAGCCAGCGGTTGGTGAAGAGGTGGTTCGCCACGCTCGCGCAGTCCGAGCGGCTGTTGAGCGCGTTGGCCAGCTGCATCACCACCAGGGCGGTGAACACCGTGGTGCGGGCGGTGGCCAGCTCCTCGCCCGCTGGCGCCAGGTGGTCCAGGCCGCCGATCAGCCCGCCCGGCAGCGTGAGGTCGTAGGCGAGCAGGCTGAGCAGGCCCATGAGCGCCCCGATCACGACGATGCGCTGCCACATGTGGCGGTCGATGAGGCGGTCGTCATAGCGGCGGGGCGGCCTGGCCATCACGTCGTCGATCTCCGGGTCCACCCCCATCGCCAGGGCCGGGCCCGAGTCGGTGACGAGATTGATCCAAAGGATCTGCGTGGCCAGCAGCGGGACGACGGCGGTGCCCGGGCTCGCCGGGTCCGCCAGCCCGATCACGCCACCGAGGGTGACGCCCAGGAAGACCGTGGCGATCTCGCCCATGTTGGAGCTGAGCAGGTAGCGCATGAACTTGCGGATGTTGTCGAAGATCACCCGGCCCTGCCGCACGGCGGCCACGATGGTGGCGTAGTTGTCGTCGCCGAGGATCATGGCCCCGGCCTCCTTGGTGACCTCCGTGCCGGTGATCCCCATCGCCACGCCGATGTCGGCCGACTTCAGCGCGGGTGCGTCATTGACGCCGTCGCCGGTCATCGCCACCACCTGCCGGTCCGCCTGGAGCGCGTCGACGACCCGAAGCTTGTGCTCCGGCGCCACCCGGGCGTACACGTGGGTGGTGCGGGCCGCCTCGATGAGGGCGGCTGCGTCGGTCCGGTCGAGCTGGGCCCCGGTCACGACGACGGCGTCCCCGTCGTCCCCGATGCCCAGGTCGGCCGCGATGCGGGCCGCTGTGACGGGGTGGTCGCCGGTGATCATGACGGTGCGGATGCCCGCGCGGCGGGCCTCGGCGATCGCCGCGGCCGCCTCCGCGCGCGGAGGATCCAGGAGGGCGACCAGCCCTCCGAAGGTGAGGTCCTGCTCCGCCGGCTCGCCGAACTCCTCCGCCTCACCCGCCGCGGCGGCGCGCCAGGCGATCGCGAGGGTGCGGTAGCCCTTGCCGCCGAGGGACTCGACGGTGCGGGCCAGCTCGATCCGACGGCCGGCCGTGAGGGGCGTCGTCGCGTCCCCCACCTGTTCGGTGGTGCAGCGCTCCAGCAGGACGTCGGGGGCGCCCTTGGCATAGACGACGTGCCCGCCGAGGGGGTGGGCGCTCAGCACCGACATCATCCTGCGCTCGGACGTGAACGGGGCGTGCGCGGCGCGGGCGTGGCCCTCGGCGAGCTCCGGGGCGCCGTCGAGCTTGCGGGCGGCCACCAGGAAGGCCGCCTCGGTCGGGTCGCCCTGGATCTGCCAGGTGCCGTCGCGTTGCGTCAGCTGCGCGTCGTTGGCGACCGACCCGGCCACGAGGGCCAGGCGAGCCTCGTCGAGGGTGCGGTCGACGTCGCCGTCGACGGTGACCTCGCCGGCCGGTGCGTAGCCCGTGCCCCCGAGTGTGACCCGCCCAGAGGCCGTCACCACCTCGCGCAGCGTCATCTCGTTGCGCGTCAGGGTGCCCGTCTTGTCGGAGCAGATGACCGACACCGAGCCGAGGGTCTCCACCGAGTGGAGGTCCTTCATCACAGCGTTGCGGCGGGCCAGCGCCTGGACGCCGATCGCGAGGACGAGCGAGAGGATCGCGGGAAGGCCCTCGGGGACCGCCGCCACGGCCAGCGACACGCCCATGAGCAGGATGTCGACCGCCCCCTCGAGCGTGCTGACCCGGGTGACCAGGGCCGTGGTGATCATGACCACGATCGCGATGGCCACCACCAGCAGCCCCAGCGTGGTGGAGATGCGTGCGATCTCGCGCTGCAGGGGGCTGGGCTCGGACTCGGTCTCGTCCAGCAGCGTGGCGATGCGGCCCATCTCGGTGCGCATGCCGGTGTCGGTGACGACGGCGCGCCCCACGCCGCGGGACACGGCGGTGCCCTTGAACACCATGTTGCTGCGCTCGGCGAGCGGGGCGGGCCCGGTCAGGGGGCCAGGGGACTTGCCGGCCGCCTCCGACTCCCCGGTCAGCGAGGCCTCCTGCACCCGCAGCGCCGTGGCGCTGACGAGGCGCGCGTCGGCGCCGACGGCGTCTCCCTCCGCGAGCACCAGCACGTCACCGGGGACCAGCTCGGTCGACGCGACCGTGCTGAGCTGCCCCTCCCGCAGGACCGTCGACCGGGTCGCGGTCAGGTCCGCCAACGCCGCGACGGCGCGCTCGGCCCGGTTCTCCTGGACGAATCCGATGACGGCGTTGGCCACCACGATCAGCGCGATCACGACGGCGTCGACAGGCACTCCGGCCCCTCCCTCGACCGCCCAGGCGATCACCGAGATGACGATCGCGGCGAGGAGAAGGTAGATCAGCGGGTCGGCGAACTGGCGCAGCAGCCGCCTCCACATCGGTTCCGGGGGAGTGGAGCGCAACTCGTTGGGACCGTGCACCGCCCGTCTGGCGGCCACCTCGGCTTCGCTGAGCCCCGAGGCCGGGTCCACCCCGAGCGTCAGGGCCACGTCGTCGGCGGGAAGGAGGGTCACGTCGCGTCGAGCGTCGGCCATGCCCCCATTGTGTCCCTGCCCTGACCGTCCTGTCGTCGCGGGGTCTGGCAGGGTCGGTCAGGGGGCGACCGGGTAGCCGTCCTCCGTCAGGCCGCGGTAGCCGCTCAGCATGAGAGCGATCCGCCGGGCCGACAGCTCCGTCACGTGGGTGGCGACGTCGGCGGGCTCGACCCAGTGGATGGCCCGGATCTCGCGGTCGTCGGTGCCGAGCTCCGCCGCCACCTCGGGCGGGAGGACGCCGCCGTCGAAGATGAACTCCACCGCGTCGGACCATCCGAGGTAGGGCGGCATCCAGTCCACCAGCAACGGCTGCCCGAACTCCACCCGGATGCCCAGCTCCTCCAGGGTCTCGCGCTGCCCGCCGTCGCGCGGGGATTCGAGGCGTTCCACCACCCCGCCGGGGAGCTCCCAGTCCTCCTTGTAGGAGGTCTCCAGCAGCAGCACCCGGCCCTCCACGTCGAGGAAGAGCGCGTGCGCGATGACGCGCTTGGTGGGCAGGATGGAGTCCAGCACGCCCGAGAAGCCGCTGGGCCCGTAGACGGTGTCGACGGCGAGGCGCGAGTAGATCAGGATGTCGCGGAAGACGCCCGGCTCGGGCTCGGCCGCGGACCGCAGCCGGCCCTCCAGCCGGAACCCGCAGCGGTGCACCGCGACCCTCGCCGCGGTGTCCCACTCGGGCAGCTCGACCTGAAGACGGCGCAGGTCGTGAGCCAGGATCGCGTCGTCGGACGCCAACGACAGCGCGCGCTGGAGCGTCTCGACCTCGACCTCCTGCTCATCCCAGCGCAGGGTGCCGATGCCGCCGGCGATGTCCACGGACACCTTGAAGTCGCTCACGGGCACGACCGTACCCGGTGGGCGCGGCGACCGACGACCCGGGTGACGCGTCAGTCCGCCAGGCGACGCAGCCAGATGGAGCCGAGCGGGGGGACCGTCACGCGGGCGCGAGCCGGGAAGTGGCCCCAGGGCTCCTCGTGCGCGGTGACCTCGCCGAGGTTGCCGAACTCACCGGAGCCGTCGTAGATGGGGGAGTCGGTGTTGAGGATCTCCTCCCACGCACCGGCCGCGGGAAGGCCGATCTCGTAGTCCCGTAGCGGTTCGGGCGAGAAGTTGGTCACGCACGCGATGTGGTTGTAGTCCTCGTCGTGACGCACCCACGCGAGGGCGTTGTGCCCGGCGTCGTCGGCGTTGATCCAGCTGAATCCCTTGGGCGAGTTGTCCAGCTCGTACAGCGGAGGGTTGGCCTTGTAGAGGGTGTTGAGGTCCCGGAAGAGCCGCTGAAGGCCGCCATGGCCCCACAGCTCGCTGACCCACCACTCGAGCGACACGGACTCGTTGAACTCCGGCCGCTGCCCGAACTCGCAGCCCATGAAGATGAGCTGCTTGCCGGGGAAGCTCCACATGAACGAGTAGTAGGCGCGCAGGGTGGCGAACTTGCGCCAGTCGTCCTGGGGGACCTTGTTGATCATGGAGCCCTTGCCGTGCACCACCTCGTCGTGGCTGATGGGCAGCACGAAGTTCTCCGAGTAGGCGTAGACCATGGCGAACGTCAGCAGGTTGTGCTCGTACTGGCGGTAGACCGGGTCCAGCTGCAGGTAGCGCAGCGTGTCGTTCATCCAACCCATGTTCCACTTGAAGCCGAAGCCGAGGCCGCCCTCGTGGACAGGCTTGGTGACGCCGCCGAAGCTGGTGGACTCCTCGGCGATCATGAGCACACCGGGCTCGCGCTCGTACAGGTGGCGGTTGCAGTAGCGCAGGAAGTCGATGGCCTCGAGGTTCTCGCGGCCCCCGTACTGGTTGGGCACCCACTCGCCCTCCTCGCGGGAGTAATCGAGGTAGAGCATGGAGGCGACGGCGTCCACCCGGAGGCCGTCGATGTGGAACTCCTGGATCCAGTACAGCGCGTTGGACACGAGGAAGCTCTTCACCTCGTTGCGGCCGTAGTTGAAGATGTAGGTGCCCCAGTCCTGGTGCTCGCCCTGCCGCGGGTCCGCGTGCTCGTAGAGCGCGGTGCCGTCGAACCGGCCCAGCGCCCAGTCATCTTTGGGGAAGTGGCCGGGCACCCAGTCCATGATCACGCCGATGCCGGCCTGGTGGAGGCGATCGATCAGGTAGCGCAGGTCGTCGGGCTTGCCGAACCTCGACGTGGGGGAGAAGTAACCGGAGACCTGGTAGCCCCAGCTGGGCTCGAAGGGGTGCTCCGAGACGGGCATGAACTCCACGTGGGTGTAGCCCTGCCACTTCACGTAGGAGACCAGTTCCTCGGCCAGGTCCAGGTAGCTCTTGCCCTTGCGCCATCCGCCGAGGTGCACCTCGTAGACGCTCATCGGCTCGGCGTGGGCCTGTGAGGCGCGCCGCTTGGCGATCCACTCATCGTCGGACCACACGTAACGCGACCGGTAGACGATCGACGCGTTGGCCGGCGCCTGCTCGCTGAACTTGGCCATCGGATCGACCTTCTCGATCCAGGTGCCGTCCTGCGTCTCGATGCGGAACTTGTAGAGGGTCCCCTCGTCGAGGCCCTCGATGAATGCGCCCCAGACGCCGGAGCCGGGGATCAGCTCCATCGGGTCCCCGGTCCACCAGTTGAAGTCTCCGATGATGGAGACCGACTTGGCGTTGGGGGCCCAGACGGCGAAGCGCACACCGGTGACGGAGCCGCGCTCGTCGTCCTCGACGGTCACTACCTCGCTGCCCAGGCGCTTCCACAACTCGGTGTCGCCACCACCGTGGAACCCTTCAAAGTCCCAACCGGTCAATCCACCGAAGCGGTCGTGCGCCATTTCCTGACTCCTTCGAAGCGTTGTCTTCTGCGCGACAATCTAGCGTGCCGGGCGCCGTCACGGGGGACGGACGGCGCACTGCGGGGAATCCGCAGCCAGGGGTTATGCGATCGTTATCAGCGTGTCCAGGTAGTGGAGGGGCACCTGAAGCAGGTGCGGGCGGAACCGAGCCTCGTAGACCGCCTCGTATCCCGCCTTGTCGGTCTCGTACGCGGCCAGCACCGGATCCCCCGCCGCCGCGTCGAGCCCGTAGCCCTGGAGGAACGCCTCGCGGCACTGCTGGAGCCACTCGTCCGACGCGCCGCCGGCGGCCTGGGCATAGGCGAAGGACCGCAACATCCCGGCCACGTCGCGCAGCGGGGAGTCCGGGAGGCGCCGCTCGGCCATGGACTTGAGCGGCTCGCCCTCGAAGTCGACGTAGCGCCAGCGCCCCTCGCTAAGGAGGACCTGACCGAGGTGACAGTCGCCGTGCACACGCTGCGCGGGCAGCTGCCGGTCCTCGACGGCGGCGAACACGGCCTCGGCCGCGTCCCGGTAGCGGGCCACGTCGGGCACCTCGTCGCAGACGGCGGCGAACCGCGCCCTGCAGTCGGCGGCCAGTCGCGCGCCGTCGACGGTGCCCGTCTCCAACCGCTGGGCCAGGACCCGGTGCACGGTGGCGAGGGCCTCGCCCAGCGCGTGGGCGTGATCGGTGAAGCTGCGCTCGTCGGCGGCGTACTCGCACGCCAGGACGTAGCCGTCGGTGGGGTCCGGGAGCGCCTCCAGGAAGACCGCGAGGTCCGTGCCGTCCCAGGTCCACGCCCCGTACAGCTCCGCCACGGTTCCGGAGCCGGCCAGGGCGGCGTGGAGCTCGACGTCCACGGAACGGCCCGGCTCGAGGCGGCGGAACACCTTCACCAGCAGCTCGTCGCCGAAGAACACTGAGGTGTTGGACTGCTCGCCCGCGT
The DNA here is from genome assembly GCA_027492545.1 of Propionibacteriaceae bacterium. Lineage (GTDB taxonomy): Bacteria > Actinomycetota > Actinomycetes > Propionibacteriales > Propionibacteriaceae > Arachnia. The sequence goes on along the minus strand of JAPUEL010000042.1, from coordinate 100,537 downwards.
AGCGTCGGGCGGGAAGGTTGGGCGCCACGGCCCGGTACCGCTCGAAGCCGGGGGCGTCGTCGTGCAGGGCGCGCAGGAGGACCCCGCCCTCGTCGCAGGCGTCGGTGGGGGCGCCGTCGCGGTAGAGCAGCGGCACGTGGAATCGCTCGCGGTGCCCGTCGTCGAACTCGACGACGAGGACCGCCGGCCGCAGCGTCGGCCCGGCCCACGGGCCGAGCTCGACGTCCACGGGCCGCCCGCTGCGCCCCGAGAACCAGCGCGAGGACAGCGCCAGCTCCCACAGCTGCTGCAGGAGGGCTGTGCCCTCGCTCACTGGGCCGCCACGTGGAAGATGTGCGCGGGCTTCCCGGGCCACAGGCGCACCCAGGACCGGTCACCCCACACGTATTCCTCGCCCGTCAGTTCGTCGACGACGCGGATGGACTCCGCCCCGTGCGCGCCGAGGGCGGCGAAGTCCAGCATGACGTCGGAGGACACCGTGTTGTCCGGGTCCAGCGAGCAGATCACCAGGACCGTGTCGTCGCCGTCGGACTTGGAGAACACGATCACCGAGTCGTGCGGGGCGTGGTGGAAGTGGATGTCGCGGAGCTGCTGCAGCGCGGGGTGCGCCTCGCGGATCTGGTTGAGCTTGCCCATGAGCATGTTGAGGTTGGGCTGGGCGTTGAAGTCCCGCGGCCGGTACTCGAACTTCTCCGAGTCCAGGTACTCCTCCTTGCCGGGGGCCAGGGCGGCATGCTCGAAGAGCTCGAAGCCCGAGTAGACGCCCCACGTCGGCGACATGGTGGCGGCCAGGATCGCGCGGATGGAGAACGCGGCCGGGTTGCCGGACTGCAGGAAGAAGGGGTTGATGTCGGGGGTGTTGACGAAGAAGTTGGGCCGGTAGTACGTGGCCATCTCCTGCGACAGCTCGGTGAGGTACTCGGTGAGCTCCCACTTGACGTTGCGCCACGTGAAGTAGGTGTAGCTCTGCTGGAAGCCCACCTTGCCCAGCGCGGCCATCATCTGGGGCCGGGTGAACGCCTCGGCCAGGAAGATGACCTCCGGGTTGGTCTCGTGCACGCGCTCCATCAGCCAGTCCCAGAACTCCACCGGCTTGGTGTGCGGGTTGTCGACCCGGAAGATGGAGACGCCGTGGTCGATCCAGAAGCGCACGATCCGCAGCACCTCGTGGTAGATGCCGACGGGGTCGTTGTCGAAGTTGATCGGGTAGATGTCCTGATACTTCTTGGGCGGGTTCTCGGCGTAGGCGATGGTGCCGTCGAGGCGGGTGGAGAACCATTCGGGGTGCTCCACCACCCACGGGTGGTCCGGCGAGGCCTGCAGCGCCAGGTCCAGCGCGATCTCCAGCCCCAGCGAGCGGGCCTTGGCGACGAAGTGGTCGAAGTCGTCGAAGTCTCCGAGGTCCGGGTGGATCGCGTCGTGACCGCCGGCGGGCGACCCGATGGCCCACGGCGATCCGGGGTCCTCGGGGCCCGGGTTGAGGGTGTTGTTGCGCCCCTTGCGGTAGGCCTGGCCGATGGGGTGGATGGGCGGCAGGTAGATCACGTTGAAGCCCATGGCCGCGGCGGCCTCGAGGCGCTCGTGGGAGGAGTTGAAGGTGCCCGAGTGCCAGTGGCCGTCGTGGTCCTGCCACGCGCCCTGGGAACGGGGGAAGAACTCGTACCACGACGAGTACAGCGCGCGCCGGCGCTCGACGCGGATGGGGAACTCCGGGGTGGGGGAGATCAGCTCCCGCGGCCCGAACCGGGCCATGGCGCGGGTGATGGGCGCCGAGGTGATGAGTTCGAGGATCTCCTCGACGTCGGCCTCAGGCGTCAACGACTCCGCGGCCCCGCGCAACAGGCTGGCCGCGCCCTGGACCCGCATGGCCTCGGCCTGCTGGGCGGAGCGGGTGAGCAGATCGCGGCCCTCGAGGCAGACCAGGTCCACGTCGACCCCGACCGGCAGCTTGGCCTCGGCGTGGTGGCGCCACGTGCCCCACGGGTCACTCCAGCCCTCGATGCGGTAGGTCCAGTCGCCCTCGGCGGCCATGCGCACGTACGCCTGCCAGATGTCGAGGCCCTTGGGCTCGACCTGCTTCATGTCGATGCGGCGCTGCGTGCCGCCGGGGGAGGTCAGGATCACGGACGCGTTGACCGAGTCGTGGCCCTCGCGGAACACGTTGGCCTGGATCAGGATCCGCTCGTGGACGACTGCCTTGACGGGGTAGGCCCCGCACTCGATCACGGGGGTCACGCCGGTCACCGGGATACGGCCGAGGCCGCCGTCGGTGCGGACGATGCGCTTGAGGGACATGGTTGGGAACTCGACACTCACGTGCGTCAGCCTAGCTGGCGGGCACCCCCGGCTGCGCGGTTCAGGACAGCAGATCGAGAGAAGAGGGCTCGGCCTCCGCCTGGAGGGCCAGCAGTTCGCGGGTGCTGGTGGGCACCTGGACCCGCATCACGACGACGGACCTGGCCGGCATGGTCATCTCGGCCAGCGCCGGGAGGACACCGCTGGGCAGCTCGTCGGCGTCCGCGCTGTGCCAGACGATCTCGTATCCGTAGCCCCACGGCAGGGTGGGCAGCGTCAGCGGATGCGGCTCGGCGCCCGAGTTGAACCAGGTGAGGAACGCCTCCGTCTCGTCGGAGACGTACATGCCGAGGAGGCGGCGGCCGCCGTCGTGCCAGGCGTCGTGGCTCATCTCTCCGAACTGCCCGTCCATCCAGGTCAGATCCACGCGCTGCAGGTTCTCGGTGTGCTCGTTGATGATCTCGGTGTGGTACGCGAAGTCCACCGGCCGCAGCACCGCGTGCGACTGGCGCAGCTTGATGAGCTTGGCGATCCGGCTCTGCACCTCGAGCCATTCGAACGGGATGTCCCACGCCACCCAGGACAGCGGGGAATCCTGGCAGTAGGCGTTGTTGTTGCCCTTCTGGGTGCGCCCGAACTCGTCGCCGGCCGTGATCATGGGCGTGCCCGCGGCGAGCAGCTGGGTGGCCATCAGGTTCAGCACCTGCCGACGGCGCAGCGCGTTGATCTCCGGATCCTCCGTCTCGCCCTCCCAGCCGTGGTTCCAGGAGCGGTTGTTGTCCGAGCCGTCGCGGTTGGCCTCGCCGTTGTCGAGGTTGTGCTTGACGTCGTAGCTCACCAGGTCGCGCAGCGTGAAGCCGTCGTGCGCGGTGATGAAGTTGATGCTCGACTGCGGGGAGCGGCCGGGGGAGTCGAAGATGTCCGGCGAGCCCGCCAGCCTCGTGGCCAGCTCCTGCACGCCGTGGACGGCGCCGCGCCAGTAGTCGCGGATGTGGTCCCGGAACCGGTCGTTCCACTCGTACCAGCCGGGGCCCCAGGCGCCCACCTGGTAGCCGTAGGGGCCGATGTCCCACGGCTCGGCGATCATCTTGACGCCCTCGAAGGCGGGATCCGTCTCGACGAGCCGCTTGAAGGCGTGGTTGTGGTCCACGTGGTGCTGCTCGTCGCGGATCAGCGTGGTCGCCAGGTCGAAGCGGAAGCCGTCCACCCCCATCTCGGTCACCCAGTAGCGCATCGAATCGAGCACCAGCTGCAGGACCATGGGGTGAGAGGTGTTGACCGAGTTGCCGCAGCCGGTGACGTCGTAGTCGTCGCGCCGGTCGTTGGTGAGGCGGTAGTACGCGTCGTGGTCCAGGCCGCGCATCGACAGCGTGGGGCCCTCGTGGCCGCCCTCCCCGGTGTGGTTGTAGACCACGTCGAGGATCACCTCGATGCCCGCCTCGTGCAGCGCGGTGACCATCTGCTTGAAGTCCGCCACCTGGTTGCCGACGGTGCCACGCGTGGCGTAGTAGGCGTGCGGCGCGAAGAAGCCCAGCGTGTTGTAGCCCCAGTAGTTGCGCAGCCCCTTCGTCGCGACGAAGGGCTCGGAGACGAAGTGCTGGACGGGCAGCAGCTCCACGGCGGTGATCCCCAGGCCCGTCAGGTACTCGATGACGGCGGGGTCCGCGAGGGCCAGGTAGGAGCCGCGGAGATGCTCGGGGACCTGCGGGTGCAGCTTGGTGAAGCCGCGCAGGTGCGCCTCGTAGATGATCGTCTCCGACATGGGCCTGCGCGCCGCGATGGGCGTGGGGGGCGGGCTGTCCGCGACCACGACGCTCAGCGGGACGGCCCCGAACGAGTCACGAGGGGAGATGCTGAACGGGTTGCCGGGGATGTGATCCAGGATGGGGCCTCGGAAGTCCACCCCGCCGCTGATCGCGCGCGCGTACGGGTCCAGCAGTAGCCGCGCCGGGTTGAACCGGCTGCCCGAGGACGGGTCCCACGGCCCGTGAACGCGGAACCCGTAGTGCTGCTCGGCGCCGATGCCGGGCACCTCAACCGTCCAGATGCCGTGCTCGTCGCGCTCCATCTGGATGTTGTGCTGCTGGTTGAGGGGATCGATGAGGGCCAGTTCCACGCCGGCGGCACGCGGGGCCCAGAGGCCGAAGCGGACGCCGTTGGGGGTGATACGGGCACCGAGGACGCTCGTATCAGGCATGGTCTGCGGGGTCATCGTCTGCTTTCGGCGGAATCGTTTTTTCGGCGGCGCCCCATTGTGCCACTTTCTGGTCCAAACTCCACTTCGCTGGGGGGTTTGCACGCGGAATCCCGTGGCTAGCATGGATGCTTGTTCGGGGCGGCGCGCACCGCGTCGCCCGTGCCCGGAGGGTGGCTTATGGAGCCCGTCTATCTCGATCACGCCGCCACCTCGCCGCTGCGCCCGGAGGCGTTGGAGGCGTTCGTCGCGGCGTCCGGGCTGGTGGGGAACGCCTCGTCCCTGCACCGGCCCGGGCAACGGGCCCGGCGCCGGTTGGAGGAGGCGCGCGAGGAGCTGGCGGCTGCCGTCGGGGCGAGCCACTCTGAGGTGATCTTCACCTCGGGCGGGTCCGAGGCTGACACGATCGCGGTGCTGGGGGGTTGGGAGGCCGGACGCTCGCGGGGGCGGTCGCGATGGCTGGTGTCGGCCGTCGAGCATCCGGCGGTGAAGGGGGCGGTGTCGCGGGGGGCCGAGGTGCTGCCGGTGGGTGCTGAGGGCGTGGTGTCGCTGGGCGCTCTCGAGGAGACGCTGGATGAGGCCGTGGCGGTGGTGTCTGTGATGTGGGTGAACAACGAGACGGGGGTCGTGCAGCCGGTTTCTGAGGTGGGGAAGTTGGCAGGGTCGGTGGGGGCGTGGATGCACACGGATGCGGTGCAGGCGTTGGGGCACGTGCCGGTGGACTTCGGTGCCAGTGGCGTGGACCTGATGAGTGTGTCGGCGCACAAGATCGGTGGGCCGGTGGGTGTGGGGGCGCTGCTGGTGCGGCGCTCGGTTGTGCCCGCTGCCGTCGGGCTGGGGGGTGGGCAGGAGCGCGAGGTGCGGTCCGGCACCCAGCCGGTGGCGTTGGCGGCAGCGTTCGCGCGGGCCGCGAGTGTCGCAGTGGGGGAGTTGTCCGCCGAGGCCGCACGGCTGTCGGCGTTGCGGGACCGGGTGGCGGAGGCGTGTGTCGCGGCGGGCGGGCGGTTGAACAGCTGGCCCCGGCCCACGAGTGGCGGGCAGGAATCGAGCCAGCGTACGGAAGGGGTGGGTGGAGCCCCACCGGTCGGGGCGCCCCACATACTCAACGTGACGTTCGACGGGGTGCGCGCCGACGACCTGCTGTTCCTCCTGGACCAGCGGGGGATCGCCGCGTCGGTGGGGAGCGCGTGTCGCGCTGGGGTGCATCAGCCGAGCGAGGTGCTGCTGGCGATGGGCCGGACGCCCGACGAGGCGACGCAGAGTCTGCGCTTCTCGCTGGGATGGACGACAACGCCGGCCGACGTGGACCGGCTGCTCGCGGTGCTGCCCGAGGCGCTGTCGGTGGCCCGCTCAGCCTTCTGACTCTCCCCGGTGGCTGCACTTGCGTGCGCCGTCCCCGGTGGCGCTGCGGGTGCCGGGAGCCGTGACACGAGGCACGGGCGGCTTGTGTCCACCGTCGGCGTGCTCGCCGCGCGTTGCGCTGGGGTCCGGTAGTTGAGGCCGCCCGTGCCTCGTCCCACGTCTCCCGACACTGGTTCTCCTGTGGCGCGGCCGGGTCCGTGTGCGCGCCGTCAGGGCGGCCCTGGCACCAGTCTGTTCAGGCGGGTTCCTTCGGGTGACCCAAGGGCTGGGCATCCCTGCGCCCAGCCGCCCTGCCGTCCCCCACCCTCGTGCCCATGTCGCGTCGGCGCGTTGGTCCCCCTTGTTCGCCGTCGCCTGCTGGCGCGAGGACGGGTCTACGCTCCAACCATGGGCCAAGCCGATCCGCGCATCCGCAACCTCGCCGTCGGGCTCCCCGTGCGCGACGGACACGTGCTCGTGCAGGAGTTCGGCGGTGCGAAGGGGGAGCCCCCCTTCGTGCGGGCAATCGGCGGGGGCATCGAGTTTGGCGAGCGCGCGGCGGACGCGCTGCGGCGCGAGTTCAGAGAGGAACTCGGTGTGGAGGTCACGGGCGAGCGGCTGCTTGCGGTGACCGAGAACATCTTCACCTTCCTCGGGGTGCCGGGACACGAGATCGTGCACATCTTCGCCATCGAGTGTCCGGCGCTCGCGGTGTGGTCGCTCGACGACCGTGTTGGCGTCAATGACGATCCGAGCACTGTGGCCTGGCACCGGCTGGACGCACTCGGCCACGAAGGGCTCCCGTTCTACCCCCAAGGCGCGCTTGAGGCGGCGCGGTCGATGCTCGACCGGGCCATCGTGGCGCGCGCATAGGTCAGCGGAGGTCATTTCGACGGAGCCGGTGAAGTCGGGCAGGTCGCGGACGACGCGCGATGAACCCAAGGAAGCCGCGGGGGCAGACTCCTCCGCCGGCGGGTGGTGTCAGGCGGCGAGGATGTGGCCGGCCGCGCGATGGTCGGGATAGATGTCCCAGGCCGGGTCCTCGGGTGGCGGATCCGGTGGGACGCGGGCGGGTTCCGCCCACAGGCGCGTCGGCGGTGTGGGCGAATGGAGCCTGACAGTGCCCTGGGCCGTGACCAGATACTCGAACCCGGCCGGAGACCTCCAGTGGTACACGCCCGGCACTGGTTGTGTCAGGCGCCAGCCGCCGTGCGTCTTGCCTCGATGCGTGAACCGTGACAGGGGGCCGAGATTGTCCATCGAGGTTTGGCCTGGGGGCCCATCGTGGATGTAGCGGCTGGTGTGGTCCGCGTCGCAGCCACGGGCGACGCGCGTGCCGTAGGGGAACACGTCGACCGGGTTTCGTAGGGCGAGCGCCAGCCGCATCACGTCCGGCGGATCGTGCTGATCCACGGCAGTGACCGAGTTGGGATCCAGGACGGGGCGCACGATCACCCGGGAATCGGCCAGCAACTCCCGCAGACGATCAGTGGGCAGGCATCCCCAGCGTTCCACGCGGGCGACGCCGGTGGCGGAACCGTCGGGCAGGAGTGCGGGGCCGGGCGCCGCGTCTCCGGTGAGCCACGCGTCCGACGCGGTGATGTGAACGATCAGCTGGTGGGTGGGCAGGGCGTCCTGCCCGAACGCCTGCCGCGCCAGCGCACCGACGGCGGCTGCGCGGCGGGTTTGAAGATCCATCCGGGCCACTTCTCCTGACGGCAGGCCGGCCAAGGGGGAGTTGTCTGCGCTGAGGATCGGGGGCAGGGTCTTGGCGATCTCGTTGATGGCCTGGTCGAAGGCGAGTGCGTCCGCCGGGGCGAGGCGTCCCCAGATTTCGATGTGACCGTCTCGGATCTGGTTGAGGACGACCTTGCGCTCGGTGCGATGCCGAGCCTCGGCCTCAGCAGCAGTCTGGGGGTCCGCGGCGAGGATCCAGCCGTCGAGGTTGCGCAGTACCCGGGCCCAAGGCATCAGGGCCATGGCGTGGGCGAGCCTGCGGTCCAGGAGAGCGGCGGAGGCGGCGGTGAGGTGCTGGGCGCGCCCGGCGACGTCTGCCGCCTGCCACCAGCGCACCCGCCCGGCGAGCACCGCTTCCCACAGGACAGGGTGGCGGTGGCGGACGTTGAGGACATCACCGATCCGGCCCATGGCCGAAAGTGGCGAGATCCCGAGCAGGGCGCCCACCTCCAGTGAGAGAAACTCGCCGATACTGGGGGTGCCGTCCGCGCCGGGCTGGATCAGGTCTTCCATGCCGACAATCACGGCGTCCTGATCCACCCGGTAGACGTCGGTGAGATGCGCGATGGCGATGATCTCGGCGGTCTCCGCCGCCACGAGCTGCTGGTGGGCGTGGTCCAGCGCCGCGTAGCCCTCGGCCACCGAAACGGGGACCAGAGGGGTGGGCGTGCTGTTGACCATGGAGACACTCTATTAGCACTCACTGACAATTTCTGCGGCTGCGCGAAGGGTGTGGATAAGTCGGAGGGCGCGGGGAGCACCTGCGCGGGGCTTCGGGGGCTGCGCACGCTCTCCGAGGTAGCGAAGCAGGTTCTGGGTGCTTGATTCGGCGCCTCCTGGCGCGTCGGTACGCGAAGGCGCAGTCGGTAGAGTGGAGCACTGCCGAGCAGAGGAGAGCCAAGTGCGGGTGTTGGTCGCGATGTCGGGCGGGGTGGACTCCGCCGTCGCTGCTGCGCGCCTCGTCGCGGAGGGTCACGATGTGACCGGGGTACACCTGGCGCTGTCGAAGAACCCTGAGTCCTACCGCTCTGGCGCGCGTGGCTGTTGTTCGCTCGAGGACTCGCACGACGCCCGGCGGGTCGCGGACAAGCTGGACATTCCCTTCTACGTGTGGGACTTCGCCGAGCAGTTCCGCGAGGCCGTCGTCGAGGACTTCGTGGCCGAGTACCGCGCCGGCCGTACACCCAACCCGTGCCTGCGCTGCAACGAGAAGATCAAGTTCGCCGCGGTGCTCGACCGCGGCATGGCGCTCGGGTTCGATGCCGTGGCCACCGGGCACTACGCCGACCTGCGCCGCGAGGGCGACGGTTCGATGTCGCTGCACCGGGCGGCGGATCATGCCAAGGACCAGTCCTACGTGCTCGGCATGCTCACCCAGGAGCAGCTGCGGCGCTGCCTGTTCCCGCTCCATGACGTGGAGAAGCCGCTGGTCCGTGCCGAGGCGCAGGCTCTCGGCTTGGGGGTGGCGAAGAAGCCCGATAGCCACGACATCTGCTTCATCGCCGACGGCGACACCCAGGGCTTCCTCGGCCGCTACCTGGACGACGATCCTGGCCCGATCGTGGACGCCGACGGCGCCGTCCTCGGGGAGCACCGCGGGACACACCGCTACACCGTCGGGCAGCGCAAGGGGCTGGACCTCCGCGTGCCGGCGCCGACGGGGGAGCCGCGCTACGTGCTGCGGATCGAGCCCGCCACCAGCACCGTGGTGGTGGGGGCACGCGAGGAGCTCGCCGTGACCCGCCTCACCGGCATCCGCACCACCTGGACGCAGGACCCGATGATGGGCCCGTGGCGTGGGCAGGCGCAGTACCGGGCGCACGGCGTACCGCAGGACGCAACGATCCAGGCGACTGATGCGGGACTGTCGGTGATGCTCGACGAGCCCGGGCACGGCGTGGCCCCAGGGCAGACCGTCGTGGTCTACGACGGCGACCGCGTGGTGGGCAGCGCTGTGATCGCCGAGGCCCGCTGATGCTCATCACGGCCGCCGGATCCCTGCCTGGCACCGACTTCCGCGGCGCCCTCACCGCCATGGCGGAGGCACTCCCTGAGGTGCTACCGCTGCCTGAGCTGCCCGCGAGGGGCGTCGGATCGGACATGATCGGGCGGGCTCTTGGGTTGGTCTCGGGCCTCGGCTTCGACCTCCAACCCGCCGGGTGGCGGCTGGTGCCGAATCCAGGGGCCGACCACCGCCGGGCAGTTGCCCAGTGGCGGCGAGACCTCGACGACGCCGAGGAACTCCTCCAGGGGTTCGACGGCGTGCTGAAGATCGGCGTTGCCGGTCCATGGACCCTGGCGTCCTCCGTCGAGCGGCCGATGGGCGATCGGCTGCTGGCGGACCATGGAGCCCGGCGCGAGCTCGCGCAGGCCCTGCTGGAGGGGGTGGCCGGCCTGCGGGCGGAGGTGTCGCGGCGGGTGCCGGGCGCCACGGTGTGGGTGCAGATCGACGAGCCGTCGCTGCTGGCGGTGGCAGAGGGGCGCGTGCCGACGGCCAGCGGCTTTTCGAGGCATCGTCGTGTGGACATGCCCGCCCTCGTCGAGGCGTTGCGGCCGTTGGCCGACGGCTCCTGGCTGCATTGCTGCGCGCCTGGACGCTGGGTGGACGTCGCGCAGCGCGCCGGCTTCGCCGGGGTCTCGGTGGATGCGGCCTTGGTTGACCTCGATGAACTGGCACAGTGGCGCGACGAGGGTCGCGGGCTGATCCTCGGTGTCGTCGACACAGCACGGGGGCCCCAGACCGTCGACGACCTCGTCAGGGCCTCTCTGCAGGTGTTCCGGGCGATCCAGGTGGACTCGCTGGACGGGCTCCTGCTCGGGACGGCGTGCGGCCTGTCCGGCTGGCGTCGGGAGGACGTGAGCCCACAATTTGAGGCGCTGCGGACGGCGAAGGCATTAGTGGAGGAGCAGCTGGCCCGGGGATAGCTTCCCCACGCTCGCCTAAGCTTGGGATCGTGCGCATCTTCTCCGACCTCAACCTGAACGACATCGTGCCCGTGCGCGCGCAGGTGGGGCGCGGTCCGTGGGGCCCGACGGGGGTGCCGAGCACGCGGTTCAAGAAGGTGCAACGGGCGGTGGTGCCCTTCGTCGTGGTTGCCATCGCCGTGGGACTGTTCTTCCTCGGCCGGATGTTCTACCTGATTCTCACAGGCGCTTAGGGCCTCTCACCGGCGGAGCGGAGGCCTGTGCCCCGGCGCGCGAGCGTGACACCGCCCAGCCTCGCGAGCGCAGGCCACCGCGTTGCGCCCATTCTGGAGACGATCAAACGGCCAACACGCGACTGAGACAGAGGTCACAGGGTCCTAAGATGGGCGTCGCCGCCGCCGCGGCACCCGTCGACACTGAGGAGCACACCCGTGGGTATCACCGCCGACGACGTGGCCCGGTTGGGCGCCCTGGCCCGCATCCAGCTCACCGAGCGGGAGTGCCAGGACCTCGCCCCCGAGCTCAACGTCATCCTGGACTCGGTCCGCAGCGTCTCCGAGGTGGCCGGTCCCGACGTGCTCATGGCCACCCATGCCATCCCCATGACCAACGTGTTCCGCGACGACGTGGTCACCCCGTCGCTCACCCAGGAGCAGGCGCTCTCCGGCGCCCCTGACAGCGAGGACGGCCGTTTCCGCGTGCCGCAGATCCTGGGGATGGAGTGAGCATGAACCCCCTCCTCGCCAAGCCCGCCCACGAGCTGGGCGCGCTCATGGCCGCCGGTCAGCTCACCTCCGAGGCGCTCACTAGGGCATGCCTTGACCGCATCGCGCAGCTCAATGACGAGCTCAACGTATTCCTTTCCGTCGACGCCGACTCCGCCATCTCCCAGGCCCGCGCCATCGACGCCCGGCGCGCCGCAGGCGAGGCGCTCGGCCCGCTGGCCGGCATCCCCATCGGTGTGAAGGACAACTTCTGCACCACCGACCACCCGACCACCTGCGGCTCCCGCATGCTGGAGGGCTGGGTTCCACCCTACGACGCCACCGTCGTCACGCGCCTCCGCGAGGCGGGTCTTGTCATCGTCGGCAAGACCAACATGGACGAGTTCGCCATGGGGTCCTCGACGGAGACCTCCTACTTCGGCCCCACCCGCAACCCGTGGGACACCGAGCGCATCCCCGGCGGCTCCGGCGGCGGCTCGGCCGCGGCAGTGGCGTCGTTCATGGTGCCCCTCGCGGTGGGCTCGGACACAGGCGGCTCCATCCGCCAGCCCGGATCGGTGACCGGCACCGTCGGCGTGAAGCCCACCTACGGGGGTGTGTCGCGCTACGGCCTGGTGGCCATGGCCTCCAGCCTGGACCAGCCCGGCCCCTGCGCCCGCACCGCCCTCGACGCAGCCCTCCTGCAGCAGGTCATCGGCGGCTACGACCCGCACGACTCGGCCTCCATCGACCAGCCCGTCGGCGACCTCGCCGGCGCCGCCGCCTCGCCGAACCTCACCGGCGTCCGCGTCGGCGTCGTGAAGGAACTCGGCGGCGAGGGATACGAGCAGGGCGTCCTGGACCGGTTCGCCGAGGCCGTCGAACTCCTGCGCGAAGCCGGCGCCGAGGTGGTCGAGGTGTCCTGCCCCGCGTTCAGCTACGCGCTGCCCGCCTACTACCTCATCCAGCCCGCCGAGCTCTCCAGCAACCTGGCCCGCTTCGACGGCATGCGCTACGGGCTCCGCGTCGGCGACGACGGCACCCGATCTGCCGAAGAGGTGATGAACATCTCCCGCGACGAGGGCTTCGGGAAGGAGGCCAAGCGCCGCATCATCATCGGCACCTACGCCCTCTCGGCCGGCTACTACGACGCCTACTACGGCTCCGCGCAGAAGGTCCGTACCCTCATCCAGCAGGACTTCGACAAGGCCTTCGAGGCCTGCGACGTGCTCATCTCGCCCACCACCCCCACGGTCGCGTTCAAGATCGGCGAGCGGATGGCGGACCCGATGAGCATGTACATGGCGGACCTCTGCACCATCCCGTCGAACATGGCGGGCAACGCGTCCGCCTCGTTCCCGGCCGGGCTGAGCACGGACGGTCTCCCCGTCGGCCTGCAGGTGATGGCCCCACCCATGGAGGACGCCAGGCTCTACCGCGTGGGCGGAGTGCTGGAGCGCGCCCTCGAGGAGCAGTGGGGCGCGCCCCTGCTCAGCAGCCTGACCAACGGCGAGAAGGCGGTGTCCGCATGAGCGCGACGGTGGACTACGACGACCTGCTGACCCGGTACGAGCCCGTCCTCGGGCTCGAGGTGCACGTGGAGCTCAACACCCGGTCCAAGATGTTCTGCGGCTGCCCCACCACGTTCGGCGGCGAGCCCAACACCCAGGTGTGCCCCGTCTGCCTCGGCCTGCCCGGCTCCCTGCCCGTCATCAACGGCAAGGCGGTCGAGTCGGCCATCCGGATCGGCCTGGCGCTCAACTGCCAGATCGCTCAGTGGTGCCGCATGGCGCGGAAGAACTACTTCTACCCCGACATGACCAAGAACTTCCAGACGTCCCAGTACGACGAGCCCATCGCGTTCGACGGGTGGGTCGACATCGAGGTGGACGGCAGGACCTACCGCGTGGAGGTCGAACGCGCGCACATGGAGGAGGACGCCGGGAAGGCCCTCCACATGGGCGGCGCCACGGGCCGCATCCACGGCGCCAGCCACTCGCTCATCGACTACAACCGTGCCGGGGTGCCGCTCATCGAGATCGTCACCCGCCCCATCCGGGGCGCGGGGGAGAAGGCGCCGGAGGTGGCTCGGGCCTACGTGGCGCACCTGCGCGAGCTGCTCCGCGGGCTGGGGGTCTCGGACGTGCGGATGGAGCAGGGCTCGCTGCGCTGCGACGCCAACATCTCCCTCATGCCCATCGGCGCCGAGGTGCTGGGCACCCGCACCGAGACCAAGAACGTCAACTCGCTCCGCTCCGTGGAGCGGGCCATCCGCTACGAGATGACCCGCCAGGCCGCCATCCTCGACGGCGGCGCCAAGGTGAAGCAGGAGACCCGCCACTTCCACGAGGCCGACGGCACCACCTCGCCGGGGCGCTCCAAGGAGGAGGCGGAGGACTACCGCTACTTCGCCGAGCCGGACCTGATGCCCATCGCCCCCTCCCGCGAGTGGGTGGAGGAGCTGCGCGCCACGCTGCCCGAGCCGCCTGCCGAGCACCGGGCGCGCCTGCAGGAGCAGTGGGGCTTCAGCGACGTCGACTTCGGCAACATCGAGGCCGCCGGAGCGCTCGCCCTCGTGGAGGCGACGGTGGAGGCGGGCGCCTCTCCGGGTGCGGCCAGGAAGTGGTGGGTCACCGAGCTGGCGCGTCGGGCCAACGAGGCCGGGGTCGAGCTCGATGAGTTGGCCATCACGCCCGCCCAGGTCGCGGCGGTGCAGGGGCTGGTGGACGAGGGCAAGGTCAACGACAAGCTGGCCCGCCAGGTCATCGAGGGCGTGCTTGCCGGTGAGGGCGAACCCGACGAGGTCGTCGCGGCCCGCGGGCTCGCAGTTGTCTCCGACGAGGGTGCCCTGAGCGTCGCCGTCGACGAGGTGATCGCGGCGAACCGAGATGTCGCGGCGAAGATCCGCGATGGGAAGGTCGCGGCCGCGGGCGCGCTCATCGGCCAGGTGATGAAGGCCATGCGCGGCCAGGCCGATGCCGGCAAGGTGCGCGAGCTGATCCTGTCCAAGTTGTCCTGAGGAGGGGCCATGTATCTGTTCCATGCGTATGTGAGGGTCGCGGCGGGGTCGGAGGCCGAGTTCGCCGAGGCGTGCGCGGTCAACAGTCAGGCATCGCTGCAGGAGCCCGGCTGCCTGCGCTTCGAGGTGCTCCAGGAGGCCGACGACCCCACGCGCTTCGTGCTCGTGGAGGCGTACGACTCGGAGGACGACCTCTCCTCCCACAAGACCACCGACCACTACAAGGCGTGGGCCGAGGTGGCCAACCGGGTGCAGGTGGAGCCGCGGCGCAAGACGGCCTACGTCCCGCTGGGCTGAGCTGCGCGCGGGCCCCTCAGGGGTTCAGGGGCACGGCCCGCCACGGCGCGCCGAAGCACACGAAGGCGCCGGCGTCGGGTTCGCCGACGGTGGCACGGGCCAGCGCGGTGGCCGCGTCGGTGCCCCGGCACAGTTCGGCGTGGTACGCGGCCATGACGGACGCCGCCAGCCTGTCGCTGACGGGCGCGACGGGGGCCACCACGCATGCGACCCCGGCCGACAGCAGTGTCGCGGTGAGGCCAAGCGGCTGATCGCCGGGCCGGTGGGTGGCACGGCCCACCTCGCAGGCGGACAGCACCACGTGGCTGGCGGCCATCGCGAGGCCTTCGAGCTCGTGGGCGAACACCGGACCCCCGGCCAGGAGCAGGCTGGAGAACTGCGGGTTGTCCCCGCGGTGCTCGCCGTGCGCGGCCACGTGCACCAGATCGACCGAGGCCAGGGCGTCGGCCAGGCCCCGCGTGGTGACCAGCGGCCAGCAGCCGGAGATCGCGCCCGCCTCCTCCGCGGCGAAGGGCAGCGAGGGGCCGGTCAGGACGCTGACCCGCGGCCGGTGCACCACCCGGCCCGTCGTCGCCCAGCTCGACGCGGTGGGCGAGACGGTGACCGCCCGCCCGCGCAACGGCGGAAGCGCCAGCCAGGGCACGCCGGCCAGCACGCGCGTCGGCACCACCACCAGCTGGCCTGGCAACGCGGCCAGCGGCGCGGCGACGAGCCGTCCGAGCTCCTCGAGGCGGGCGGCCAGCGACGCCGCCACAGCGCCACTCAGCGGATGCGCTGGCGGCAGGCTGGCCTGGGCGGTCAGGTCGCCCCGGATGACCTCCACCAGCTCGCCGATCTGCCCGGCCGACCCCAGCGCGAGCGTGCGCACAGGTCCCTCCCCGAGCACCATGGCCAGGACCTCGTCACCGCGCCGGACGGTGACCACCAGGCTGCAGCCCTGGTCCCGCGCGGCGCTCCTCAGCGCAGCCGGCCCTAGCGCGACGGCAGTGGGGGGAAGATCGCTGACTGCACCCCAGGTGAGCGACCGCAGTTCGCGCTCAGCGCCGACGATGGCGCGGGCGGCCGCCTCGGCGTCCGCACCTCCGGGGTCGAACTCCGTGCGCAGCCGCCGCAGCTCGGTGGCGGCCTCCACCACGCGGAGGTCCGTGCCGGGCCGGAGCCGCGGAGTGGGGCGCGTGGCTGCCCGCCAGCGCTCGCTGGCCTCCACCAGGGCCTGGGGGCCCCTGGGGGCCGCCAGGTCCAGGTCCAGCGCGGCCGCCGCCTCGCCGTGGAGCGCGGTGGCCGTCCGCAGGTCGAGGCTGGCGAGCCCGAGCTGCGCCCTCACCACGGTGGCGTTGGCCCGGCGCAGGATGCCGCGGGCCTCTCGCGAGTCACCGCGGCGCGCGGCGTCGGTGGCCAGGGCCACCAGACCGGCCAGCCGGAGCGACACCACGGGCGAGCGGGACAGCCACACGGCGTCGGCCCTGAGGTCGCCCACCTCGGAGGGCTGGGCGCCGGGCGCTCGCAGCCTGGCCGCGGCGGCCTGGGCGGCCACCAGACGGTCCCCGGCCTTCCGGGCCGCCTCCCACAGCGCCCTCGCCGCCGCCGGCCGGGGCCGCGCCATCACCTCGGCCAGCACCGCGCGACGGTGCCACGCGGGCTCTCCCCGCCTCCGGAACACCCGGGCCGCGGCCCGGCTCCGGGCCAACGCCTCATCGCGACGCCCCATCAGCAGCGCGCAGCGGGCGAGGTCGAGGTCCAGTTCGGCTGCCTGCTGAGCCCCCGTGCACCCCTCCCGGGCCTGGTGGAGGAGGTCGTGGGCCTCGCCCACCAACCCGGCTTCCAGCAGGGCCCGGGCGCGGTCCTGCCGGGCCACCGACCGGTCCAGTTCCACGTCCAGCGCGTCGGCGTCGTGCATCTCGCGCAGCGCGGCGGGCAGGTCCCCGCGGAGGAACCTGATCCACCCGAGGTTGTGGCGGGCCATGAACGCCACGGGTGCCTCGCCGAGTTCCTCGGCGAGCAGGGCGGCGGCCTCAAGATCGGCGGCGGCGTCGTCGAAGCGGCGAAGCTCGGAGGCGATCGTTCCCCGGTTCATGAGCATCCGCATGCGGTCAGGAGCGGGGAGCGCGGACGGGTCCACGCCGGCCAGCGTGCGCCAGGCGGTGCCGCGGGCTCCTGAGCGGGAGTGCAGGATGGCCGACTGCACCGCCGCCGCGCACGCCACGCCGGGGAGGCCGGCGCGCCGCGCGTCCTCGGCGGCCTCGCGCAGCGCCTCCTGCGCGGGCGCGGCACCCTCGTCCTCAAACAGGACCCACGCGCACGAGATCCGGATCCTCAGCGCCAGTTCGACCTTGGAGGGCGCGCAGGCGGCGGCGGCCCGGCCCAGGAGCGCGCGAGCCTCGGCCGTGCGCTGCTCCGCGAGCTTTGCACGTGCCAGGGAGTACAGCTCCTCGGCGGACTGGACCACCTACACCTCGATCGCCGGTGTGACGACGGGGCGCTGGCCAGGGCGGGGAGGGTGGATGAGGAAGCGCAGCGGTCCGTGGGGCACCACGGGCCAGGTGAGCCGGCCGGTGGCGTCGGAGACCTGGACGTCCACGGCATCGGCCGACCGCGCCTCCACCCTCACCCCTCCGCCGGTCACCCAGCCGTCCACGCGCACGCCCCCGTCGGCCTCGCTCAGCACCACCATGAGGCTGAGGCCGGAGGCCGTGAAGGTCAGCGTGTCCGTGACGGCTGGATCGACCCCTCTCGCCCCGGCCGGCGACGCCGTCTGCAGGGCGGCCAGCTCGGCGTTCATCAGCTCCAGGGACAGGGCGAACCGCACGCGCCCCGGCAGCCCGGCGGGGAGCGGGTCCTGGTCGGCCTGCGCCGCGGCGATCGCTGCGAGCAGCAGCTCGTCGCTGTCGTCGAGCGGCATCAGGGCATCGTCGTGGGCGGTCATGCGGGGCTCCAGGCGGGGTCGTTGGCGAGCGCGCGGCGCAGCGTGGACAGGCACCGCCCCCTAGTGGGGCCGATGGAGCCGACCGGCATGCCGAGCGCGGCGGAGATGGTGGCGTAGTCGGGGCGGCTTGAGTAGGCGATGACGCGGAGCAGGGTTTGGCAGCGCGGGCTGAGCGCCCGCACGTGCGTCCACAGCCGACGGTTGAGGTCGTCGGACTCCGCGACGTCCTCGGGGGTGGGCCCGCGCGCCACCGCGGCCTCCGGTAGCTCGACCTCCGGGGGGACGCGGGCCACGCGCCACGCCTCCCGCCGCGTGGTGGTGAGCAGCCAGGCGAACACAGCCTGAGGCTCGGAGATGGACGACGACGCGCGCACCAGCGCGAGCCAGGAGGACTGGATGACGTCCTCGGCCTGGGCTGGATTCAGGCCGGAGGACCGGGCGACCGCCCACAGCGGCGGGGTGAGGAGCGTCACGAGGTCGGCGAGACGGGCCGGGTCGCCGTCGCGGAAGGCGACGAACGCCTCGGCCGCGCGGGAGGCCAGCGATTCCGCCGAGGTCACGGGGCCTGACCCGTCGTCACCCCCACCGGGGTGTGCAGGCGTCGACGACTCACACGCGCCGACCCGTAGTACGGCATCGGCACGTAGTAGGGCATCGGCACGTAGTAGGGATTCGGCACGTAGAACGGCGTCGGGGGGCCGTACGAGTCTCGCGTGACCGCCCATGGGCGGGTGGCGTGACGGCAGGGTAACGGATGCACTGGACACCTCCGGTGGTGACGGGATGGGGGGCTTTACCGGTCAAGAGGACGGTTCCCGGGTCCCTGATACGCCATCATCACCCGCGCCCCGCCCGACGCAAAGGGGGAGGCTGCTCAGAGGCCGGAGACCGCGGCCCGCCAGTCCTCGACGGACTCCGGCTCGCCGGTCACCGCGACGTCGGCCTCGCGGCCGCTCAGCAGCAGAACAAGCTCCGAGGGCAAGCCGGAGACGTGTACGGGTCTCGTGCCGCGCCCCATCTCGATCCGGTTCCCGGTGTCGGTCCGGGTGAGCAGCACCCGGCCGCCGAAGGAGGATTTTGCCTTGCGGGCGAGCATGACGGCCACCGGCCACAGCTCCTGCTGCTCCTGGGCGGTGAGGGTCTGGGTGCCCCCGTTGGCGCGCAGCACGTCCTCGTGGTGGATGTACAGCTCCGACGTGTTGACCAGCTTGTCGAGCGGCCGCATCACCCACCCGGGCCGCTCGATCTCGTCCAGGAGGCCCGGGTAGCCGAGGGTGTGGAGAGACTCGCGCTGGATCCGCTCGGTCCGGCCGGCGAAGCGCTCGAGCCCGATCCCGGGCAGCGCGTCGAGGCGGTGTTCGCGGACGTAGAGGTGGGCGGCGAGGTCCTGGGTCTGCCACCCCCCGCACCTGGTGGGGGCGAACGGTCCGAGGCGGCGCATGAGGGAGACGAGGGCGGCGCGCTGGCGCTGGGCGAAGGTCATGGCACCAGCTTAGGCAAGGCAGAATGTGCCCCATGACAGGCACCATCAGGTACAACGCCGACGGGCTGATCCCCGCCGTCGCCCAGGACGCCGAGACGGGGGAGGTGCTGATGCTCGCGTGGATGAACGCCGAGTCGCTGCGCCGCACCCTGACGACGGGGCGCGCCACCTACTGGTCACGGTCGCGGCAGGAGTACTGGGTGAAGGGGGAGACGTCGGGCCACACCCAGGCCGTGGTGTCGGTGGCGCTGGACTGCGACGGCGACGCCCTGCTCGTGACGGTCGACCAGACCGGGGCCGCCTGCCACACGGGCAACCGCACCTGCTTCTACACCCCCCTGACGGCGGAGGACCTCTGATGCGCATCACCCCGACGCTGGCCCAGTTCACCGTGCTCGCCGAGGACCGGCGGGTGATCAGCGTGCACGCCAAGCTGCTCGCCGACGATCTGACCCCGGTGGCCGTGTACCAGGCGCTTTGCGGGGCCCGCGAGGGCACGTTCCTGTTCGAGTCCGCCGAGGCGGGCGTGTGGTCTCGGTACTCCTTCATCGGGGTGCGCACCGCGGCCACCCTCACCGAGGTGGAGGGCAAGGCCCGCTGGATCGGGCATCAGCTCGCCGGCATCGGCGAGGGCAACCCGCTCGAGGTCCTCCGCACCACGCTGACCGAGCTGGCCACCCCCGTCGTCGAAGGGCTGCCGCCGTTCCACGCCGGCATGGTGGGCTACCTCGGCTACGACGTGGTCCGCCGACTCGAGAGGCTCCCCGACACCACCGTCGACGACCTGGGCCTGCCCGAGTTGGTGATGATGCTCGCCAGCGAGGTGGCCGTCCTCGACCATCACACCGGCGAGCTGTGGCTCATCGCCAACGCCATCAACTTCGACGGCACCGACGAGGGCGTCGAGCGCGCCTACTACGGGGCCGTGGCCGCCGTCGAGGACATGGCCGAGCAGGTGCGCGCGCCCCGCCCGTCGCTGGCCGCCCAGGAGGGCGAGCCTGTGGAGCCGGTGATCCGGCGCCAGCGCACGTCCGAGGAGTACATGGCGATGGTGGAGGAGGCCGAGGAGGAGATCCGCGCCGGCGAGGCCTTCCAGATCGTCGTGTCCCAACGGTTCGACATCCCCGTCACGGCCGACGCGCTGGAGGTGTACCGGGCGTTGCGGCTCACCAACCCCAGCCCCTACCTGTACCTGCTGCGCCTGCCCGGCTTCGACGTCGTGGGCTCCAGCCCCGAGGCCCTGGTGACGGTGCAGGACGGCCTGGTCACGACCCGCCCCATCGCCGGCTCCCGGCCGCGCGGCGCCACTCCGGACGAGGACCGGCGCCTCGGCGAGGAGCTCCTCGCGGACCCGAAGGAGAAGGCCGAGCACCTCATGCTCGTGGACCTCGGCCGCAACGACCTCGGCCGCATCTGCAAGCCGGGCAGCGTCACCGTGCACGAGTTCATGAACATCCACCGCTACAGCCACATCATGCACCTCGAGGCGGCCGTGTCCGGGCGGCTGGCCTACGGGCGCAGCGCGCTCGACGCGGTGCTGGCCTGCTTCCCGGCCGGGACCCTGTCCGGGGCTCCGAAGGTGCGCGCCATGGAGATCATCGACAGGCTGGAGGTGTCGCGGAGGGGGCTCTACGGCGGCGTCGTCGGCTACTTCGACTTCGCCGGCAACTCCGACGTGGCCATCGCGATCCGCACGGCGGTGCTCGCCGACGGCGTGGCCCACGTGCAGGCCGGGGCGGGCATCGTCGCGGACTCCGTGCCGGAGACCGAGGACGCCGAGTGCAGGCACAAGGCGCGGGCCGTCATCACGGCACTGGCCCGGGCAGAGGCGATGGGCTCGTCGTGACCCGACGCTGGCCGGTCACCCTCCTCGCTCTGGCAGGGTCGCTCGTCGCCGGCTTCTCGGCCCAGGCGGCCGGCAGTGGCGTGGCCTCGCTCGCGTGGGCGGTCGCGGCGGGCCTCGGGCTGTCGCTGATGCTGCGCGGCGTGCGGCTCCGAGTCCTGGGCGTCGCGCTGACCGCGCTGGCCGTGGCCTCGGCGGGGTGGGCCGGGCAGGCGGGGCAGTGGGTGGCGCTGGGTGGCTTCGTCGTCGCGGCCGTGGCGCTGCTGGGCATGGCGTGGTGGGGGCCCGCCTGGGTGGCCCGCACCAGGCAGGCGGGGGACCACCCCGTCGACCTGTGGAAGGCCATGGACGACGGGGCGGACCCCACCGGTGAACAGGACGTGCGGGCCGCTGGCGGGTCAGGGTAATCTCGGCCACCAAGGCAGCGACGAAAGGCCAGGGTCATGGCGCGTACCCCGAAGCACTACCACCACGGCAAGAGCCCTGCGGCATGGGCGGGCTCGATCACGGCCGCCGTCGGCTCCGTCATCGCCGCAGGAGGCGCGATGCTGGGGCCCAACTGGGCGCTGGTCATCTTCGGCGCGGCGCTGCTGCTGATCGCCGGGCTGGGCACCATGGTCATGAAGGCCATGGGCTACGGCCAGCCGTGACCGTCCTGGACGACATCATCGCCGGAGTCCGGCTCGACCTCGATCACCGCAGGGCGGAAGTCCCTCTGGCGGAGGTGCAACGTGCCGCCCGGTCGGCGGCGCCCGCGCTCGATCCCATGCCGCGGTTCCGCGAGGACCGTCTCGCAGTGATCGCCGAGGTGAAGCGGAGGTCGCCGTCCAAGGGTGACCTGGCAGACATCGCGGACCCGGCGTCCCTGGCCGCCTCCTACGAGGCAGGGGGAGCCGCCGCCATCTCGGTCCTCACCGAGGAGCGTCGCTTCAACGGCACGCTGGCGGACCTGGACGCCGTGCGCGCCGCCGTGGCCGTGCCGGTGCTCCGCAAGGACTTCATGGTGGACGAGTACCAGTTCATCGAGGCCCGCGCGCACGGGGCGGACATGGTGCTGCTCATCGTCGCCGCGCTGACCGACGAGCAGCTGGCCCGCTTCGGTGCCCTCACCGCGGATCTGGGGATGACGGCGCTCGTGGAGACCCACACCGCCGACGAGGTGGACCGGGCGTTGGCGCTCGGCTTCGACCTCATCGGCGTCAACAACCGCAACCTCAAGACCCTCGACGTGAACCTCGACACCTTCGGGATCCTCTCCGGGCGCATCGGGGACCGGGCCGTCCGGGTCGCAGAGTCGGGGATCCTCACCACCGACGACGTGGCCACGGTCGCCGCCCAGGGCGCGGACGTCATCCTCGTGGGGGAGGCGCTGGTCAAGCACGGCGACCCCACCCGAGCCATCGCGGACTTCATGTCCGCCGCAGAGAGGCAGGACGCATGAGCGTGCCAGACGAGAAGGGCCACTTCGGACGCTTCGGCGGCCGCTTCGTCCCCGAGGCGCTGCAGGCGGCGCTCACGGAACTCACCCTCGCCTTCGAGGAAGCCCAGGCGGACCCCGCCTATCGGGCGGAGCTCGCCCGCCTCCAGCGCGACTACGCCGGCCGCCCCACCCCGATCACGGTGGCGGACAACTACTCCCGGGAGTGCGGCAACGCCCGCATCCTGCTCAAGCGCGAGGACCTCAACCACACCGGCGCGCACAAGATCAACAACGTGCTCGGCCAGGCGCTGCTCACCAAGCGGATGGGCAAGACCAGGGTCATCGCGGAGACCGGCGCCGGCCAACACGGGGTGGCCACCGCCACCGCGGCCGCACTGCTCGGGCTTGAGTGCCGCGTCTACATGGGCGAGGTGGACACGAAGCGGCAGGCGCTCAACGTGGCACGCATGCAGCTGCTGGGCGCCGAGGTGTACGCGGTCGCGGCCGGCTCTCGGACGCTCAAGGACGCCATGAACGAGGCCATGCGGGACTGGGTGACCACCGTCGACTCCACGCACTACCTCATCGGCACCGTCGGCGGGCCCCACCCGTTCCCGTGGCTGGTGCGCGAGCTGCAGCGGATCATCTCCACCGAGGCCCGCCAGCAGATGCTGGACGATCACGGCGCGCTGCCGGACTATGTCGCGGCGTGTGTCGGCGGCGGCTCCAACGCCATCGGCATGTTCTACGACTTCATCCCCGACGAGTCGGTGCGCCTCTACGGTTTCGAGGCCGAGGGCGAGGGGGTGGCCACCGGCCGCCACGCGGCCACGATCGTCGCGGGGTCACCCGGGGTGCTGCACGGCGCCCGGACCATGGTGCTGCAGGACGAGGACGGGCAGACCATCGAGTCGCACTCGATCTCGGCCGGGCTCGACTACCCGGGCGTCGGTCCGGAGCACGCGTGGCTCGCCGACACGGGGCGCGCCGTCTACGAGGGCGTCACCGACGACGAGGCCATGGAGGCATTCCGGATGCTCAGCCGGACCGAGGGGATCATCCCCGCCATCGAGTCGGCCCACGCGCTGGCCGGCGCCCGCCGCCTCGGGCTGCGGATCGCCGCCGAGGACCCGACGGCCCGGCCCACCATCCTGGTGTGCCTGTCCGGCCGCGGCGACAAGGACGTGGCCACCGCCGTCGAGTACTTCGGCCTGACCGGCGTGCCCGACAAGACGGTCGGAGGCATGGCATGAGCCGGTTCACCGACGCCTCCCGGCTGGGGATCACCGGGCAGGTGGTCGCCAGGGCTCTCGACTCCGGCCGCCCGGCGCTCGTGGGGTACCTGCCGGTGGGGTACCCGAGTGTCGCGGACTCGATCTCCGCGTTGAAGGCCATCACCGAGGGCGTCGAGGGTCGCGGCGTGGACATCGTCGAGATCGGCATGCCGTACTCGGATCCGCTCATGGACGGGCTGGTCATCCAGCACGCCACGGCCAAGGCCCGCGCGCGCGGCGTGCGCACCAGGGACGCGTTCCTCGCCGTCGAGGCGGTGGCCCAGACCACCGCCGCCCCCATGGTGATGACCTACTGGAACCTGATCGAGGCCTACGGGCCGGACGCGTTCGCCCGCGATCTGGCGGCGGCCGGCGGGGCCGGAGCGATCACCCCTGACCTGCCGCCGGACGACTGCCCGGAATGGTTGGAGGCCACCGACAAGTACGGCCTGGACCGGGTCTTCCTCGTGGCTCCGTCGTCGACGGAGGAGCGGATCGGCCTCACGATGGCCAGGTGTCGCGGCTGGGTGTACGCCTCCAGCGTGATGGGCGTCACCGGTGCCCGCGCGTCCACCTCCGACGCGGCGCCGGTGATCACGGCCCGGGCCCGCGCGGTTGACCCGGGCCTTCCCGTGGGCATCGGGCTGGGCGTCTCCAACGGCGATCAGGCCGCCGAGGTGGGCAGCTACGCCGACCTCGTGATCGTGGGCTCGGCCCTGCTCAAGTGCCTCGACTCCGACGGGCTGGATCTGCAGACGGACCTCGCGAGGCTGCGCAGGCTCGCCACGGAGCTGGCCGACGGGGTGGAGAGGGCGCGCCGGTGATCTCACGCCGCGGCGTGCTCGGCGGCGGTGCGCTGGCGTTGCTGGCCGGCTGCGCGCCCACGGTTGAGGGCCCTGCCGCCAGCGTCGACACCGGCCAGGAGGGGTGGCACGGCACGCACCTCGCCGACGGCGGTGGACCGCTGCCCGATGTGACCCTCACCGACCAGAACGGCCAGCCCTACAACCTCGCGACCGGGCCCACCACGCGCGCGGTGGCCCTGTTCTTCGGCTACACCAACTGTCCCGACGTGTGCCCCGGCATCATGGCGGACATGGCCACCGCCAGGCGGCGGCTCCCCGAGGACCTCGTCGACGACGTCACGCTCATCGTGGTGACCACGGACCCGGCCAGGGACACCCCCGAGGTGCTGAAGACGTACCTGTCCCGCGTCGACGAATCCTTCGTGGGGCTCACCGGCCCGCTGGAGGACATCATGCCCGCCGCGATGAGCCTCGGCATCGACATCGCGGAGGGCAAGCAGCTCCCGTCCGGCGGGTATGAGGTGGATCACGGCACGTATGTCCTCGGCTTCGGCGAGGACCGTCTGCTGAGGGTGGTCTGGAACGGCCTCTCGGCCGGCGAGCTGAAGGACGACTTCGAGCGTCTGATCGCGGCCTGACAGGGGCAGGAGTAGCCTGGGCGTGGTGGTGACCGGCTATCGACGAGGAGAATCCCCATGGGCCTGATGGAGCACGCGATCTGGTGGCAGGTCTACCCGCTGGGGGCCGTCGGGGCGCCGATCCGCGGGGACCACGGGCTCCCCGCGCACCGGCTCACCATGCTGGAGGGGTGGCTCGACTACCTCGTCGAGTTGGGCTGCAACGGTCTGCTGCTCGGGCCGGTGTTCGAGTCCGTCTCCCACGGCTACGACACGCTGGACCATTTCCGCATCGACCCCCGCCTGGGCGACGACGCTGACTTCGACCACCTCGTGGCAGAGGCGCGGGGCCGGGGGATCAACGTCATGCTCGACGGCGTGTTCAACCACGTCGCGCGGGAGCACCCCATGGTCACGCAGCGCCCGGACCTGATCCGGCAGGAGGGTGGGCGCCCGAAGGGCTGGGAGGGTCACGACTCGCTCGTGGAGCTCGATCACGACAACCCCGCCGTCCTCGACCTCGTCTCCGACGCGATGACGCACTGGCTGCGCCGGGGGATCGCCGGCTGGCGCCTCGACGTGGCCTACGCCGTGCCCACCCGCTTCTGGCGCGACGCCGCCGCCAGGGTAAGGGCCGAGTTCCCCGGCGCGGTGCTGCTGGGCGAGGTCATCCACGGCGACTACACCGGGTTCATCGAGGAGTCGACCCTGGACTCGCTGACCCAGTACGAGTTGTGGAAGGCCCTCTGGAGCTCGCTCAACGACCGCAACCTCTGGGAGCTCGCCCACGCCCTGGAGCGGCACGACACGTTCTGTCGGCACTTCCTCCCGCAGACGTTCGTCGGCAACCACGACGTGACCCGGATCGCCACCACCCTCGGCGCCGCGCACGCCGCCCTCGCCGCCAGGATCCTCATGACGCTGCCCGGGATGCCCAGCGTCTACTACGGCGACGAGCAGGGCTTCACCGGCACCAAGACCGAGGCCTGGCACGG
This sequence comes from Propionibacteriaceae bacterium, assembly GCA_027492545.1. Taxonomy (GTDB): domain Bacteria; phylum Actinomycetota; class Actinomycetes; order Propionibacteriales; family Propionibacteriaceae; genus Arachnia. Next base: position 74,664 of record JAPUEL010000042.1, on the reverse strand, counting down.
CGATGACGAGGTCAGGCCGCCCCTGCCCGCCACGCCGGGCCAGCTGTCCGCGCTGGGGGAGCCATTGCACCGCGCCTACCAGGGCGCCATCGGGTTCAGGCGGCGCAACCCATGGCTGGCCACCGCCTCCGTCGAGGTGCTGCACCGCGACAACATCACGCTGGCCTACCGCTGTCACTCGCCGCAGGGCGGGGCGGAGTTCCGCGTGGATCTCGACGCGGCCACCCTGACCGTGCGTCAGGGAGGCGTTGACACCGTTCTGGCCTGATGTAACGGCCACGTAACAATCGTCTTACGCTCGTCCACCGAACATGGACCCGGTTGCCGCGAGACACCCATCCGCATACTGTTTCCTCGCTACGGCCCGGCCGCGGCATGTCCATAGTTTCCTTCGAGGAGGACCAGCAGATGGCTCAGAGCGTGTTCCCGCACCGAGAGAAGGTCGGTCTCTACGACCCGGCTTACGAGCACGACGCCTGCGGTGTCGCCTTCGTCGCGCACCTCGACGGCGTGCCCCGGCACCAGATCGTCGAGCAGGGGCTCGAGGCGCTGCGCAACCTGGACCATCGCGGTGCCACCGGCGCCGACGAGGCGGCCGGTGACGGCGCGGGCATCCTGATCCAGGTTCCAGATCGCTTCCTGCGCTCCGTCGTCGAGGCACGACTCCCCGAGCTGGGTGAGTACGCCGTGGGCATGGCCTTCCTCCCGGTCGACGGGCAGCGGCGCGCCGAGGTCAAGGCGGCCGTCGAGGCCATCGCCGAGGAGGTCGAGCTCGACGTCATCGCGTGGCGCGAGGTGCCCGTCGAGACCGGCACCCTCTCGCCCATCTCGATCGGCGCCATGCCGCACTTCGAGCACCTGATCGTCGCCGGCCGCGAGGGACAGACCGGCATCGACCTCGACCGCTACACCTACGTGCTGCGGCGCCGCGCCCAGCACGAGGCGGGCCTGTACTTCTCCTCGCTGTCGTCGCGGACGCTGGTCTACAAGGGCATGCTCACCACGGCCCAGCTCGAGGAGGTCTTCCCCGAGCTCCACGACGAGCGGGTGGAGTCCGCCCTCGCGCTGGTTCACTCGCGCTTCTCCACCAACACGTTCCCCGCCTGGGAGTTGGCGCACCCGTACCGGATGATCGCCCACAACGGCGAGATCAACACCGTGCGCGGCAACCGCAACTGGATGCGCGCCCGCGAGGCGCTGCTCACCTCGGACAAGCTCCCGGGCAACCTCGACAAGCTCTTCCCCATCTGCACCCCCGACGGCTCGGACTCCGCCTCCTTCGACGAGGTGCTGGAGCTCCTGCACCTCGGCGGACGCTCGCTGCCCCACGCCGTCCTGATGATGATCCCCGAGGCGTGGGAGGGGCACGCGGAGATGGACCCGGAGCGCCGCGCCTTCTACGAGTACCACTCCATGATCATGGAGCCCTGGGACGGCCCCGCCTGCATGACCTTCACCGACGGCACCATCATCGGCGGCTGCCTGGACCGCAACGGACTGCGCCCGGGGCGCTTCTGGGAGACCGCGGACGGCCTGGTGGTGTTCGCCTCCGAGGCCGGTGTCCTGCCCATCGAGGCGGGCGACGTGGTGCGCAAGGGCCGCCTCCAGCCCGGCCGCATGCTGCTGCTGGACCTGGAGAAGCACACCATCGAGTCCGACGACGAGGTCAAGGGCGCGCTGGCGGCCGAGCACCCGTACGGCCAGTGGGTGGCGGACAACAAGATCGAGCTGGACCGGCTGCCCGGCCGGGCGCACATCGTGCACTCGCACGCCTCCGTGATCCGCCGCCAGCAGGTCTTCGGCTACACCGAGGAGGAGCTGCGCCTCATCGTCGCGCCGATGGCCAACACCGGCACCGAGCCCATCGGCTCGATGGGCACCGACGCGCCCATCGCGGTCCTCAGCAGCCGCCCGCGGCTGATCTTCGACTACTTCAAGCAGTTGTTCGCGCAGGTGACCAACCCGCCGCTGGACGCCATCCGCGAGGAGCTGGTGACGTCGCTGACCACCAAGATCGGCCCCGAGCGCAACCTCCTCGAGCCCACCGCCGAGGCGGCGCGCCAGATCACCATGAACCGGCCCATCCTGGACTCGGAACAGCTCGCCAAGATCGTGCGCCTCAACCAGGACGGCGACCTGCCCGGGTACGGCACGCACGTGGTGCGGGGCCTCTACAAGGTGGCCGGCGGCGGCCGGGCGCTGGAGAAGAAGATCGACGAGATCTGCCAGGAGGTCTCGGCGGCCATCCGCGGAGGGGCCCGGGCCATCGTCCTCTCGGACCGGCACTCCACCGCAGAGCTGGCGCCCATCCCGTCGCTGCTGCTGACCGCCGCGGTCCACCATCACCTCGTCCGGGAGAAGACCCGCACCCAGGTGGGCCTGGTCGTCGAGGCCGGCGACGTGCGCGAGGTCCACCACATGGCGCTGCTCATCGGCTTCGGCGCCGCGGCGATCAACCCCTACCTCGTGTTCGAGTCCGCCGAGGACCTGGCCCGCCGCGAGATGTACGTCGACGTGTCGGCCGAGAAGGCCATCGCCAACGTCGCCAAGGCGCTGTCCAAGGGCGTGCTCAAGGTGATGAGCAAGATGGGCGTGTCCACCATCGCCTCCTACACCGGCGCCCAGATCTTCGAGTGCGTCGGCCTCAGCCAGGAGGTGGTGGACCGCTACTTCACCGGCACCACCAGCCGGCTCGGCGGCCTCGGCATCGGCCAACTCGCCGACGAGATCAAGGCCCGCCACACCACTGCCTACCCCAGCGACGGCATCCCGCTGGCGCACCGCAACCTGTTGGTCGGCGGGGAGTACCAGTGGCGCCGCGAGGGGGAGCCGCACCTGTTCGACCCGGAGACGGTGTTCCGCCTCCAGCACGCCACCTCCACCGGCGACTACACGATGTTCAAGCGCTACACCTCGCTGGTCAACGACAACTCGTCGAAGATCATGACGCTGCGCTCGCTCATGGACTTCAAGGCCGCGGAGCCCATCAGCATCGACGAGGTGGAGCCGGTCGAGAGCATCGTCAAGCGGTTCTCCACCGGCGCCATGAGCTACGGTTCCATCTCCATGGAGGCCCACCAGACCCTTGCCGTGGCGATGAACCGCATCGGCGGCAAGTCCAACACCGGCGAGGGCGGCGAGGACCCCGAGCGCCTGCACGACCCGGCGCGCCGCTCCGCGATCAAGCAGGTGGCCTCGGGCCGGTTCGGCGTGACCTCGGAGTACCTCACCTACGCCGACGACATCCAGATCAAGATGGCGCAGGGCGCCAAGCCCGGCGAGGGCGGGCAGCTGCCCGGCCCCAAGGTGTACCCGTGGGTGGCCAAGACGCGCCACTCCACCCCCGGCGTGGGCCTCATCTCGCCGCCGCCGCACCACGACATCTACTCGATCGAGGACCTCAAGCAGCTCATCCACGACCTCAAGTGCGCCAACCCCTCGGCGCGGGTGCACGTGAAGCTGGTCTCCGAGATCGGCGTGGGCACCGTCGCCGCCGGCGTCAGCAAGGCCAAGGCGGACGTGGTGCTCATCTCCGGCCACGACGGCGGGACGGGCGCCGCCCCCCTGACCTCGCTCAAGCACGCGGGTGCGCCATGGGAGCTCGGCCTCGCCGAGACCCAGCAGACCCTGCTGCTCAACGGGCTGCGGGACCGCATCGTCGTCCAATGCGACGGGCAGCTCAAGACGGGACGCGACGTGGTGGTCGCCGCCCTGCTGGGCGCCGAGGAGTTCGGCTTCGCCACAGCCCCGCTCGTGGTGTCGGGCTGCATCATGATGCGCGTGTGCCACAAGGACACCTGCCCGGTGGGCGTGGCCACGCAGAACCCCGAGCTGCGCGGCAAGTTCCACGGCGACCCCGACCACGTGGTCAACTTCTTCATGTTCATGGCCCAGGAGGTGCGCGAACTGCTCGCCTCCCTGGGGCTGCGCTCCATCGACGAGGCCGTCGGCCGCGCCGACCTGCTGGACGTGGCCAAGGCCGTGGGCCACTGGAAGACCCACGGGCTCAACCTCGCCCCCATCCTCACCCAGATCGACGTGCCGGCCGGCACCCAGCGGCACTGCACCACCACGCAGGACCACGGCCTCGACACCAAGCTGGACGTGGAGCTGATCCGGCTCGCCGAGCCGGCGCTGGCCCGGGGCGAGCAGGTGCGCCACTCGTTGACGGTGCGCAACGTGGACCGCACGGTGGGCACCATGCTCGGCCACGAGGTCACCAAGGCCACCGACGGGCTGGGCCTGGCGCCCGGCACCATCGAGTTCACCCTCACCGGCACGGGCGGCCAGAGCTTCGGGGCGTTCCTGCCCCGGGGCGTCACCCTGCGCCTCATCGGCGACTCGAACGACTACTTCGGTAAGGGCCTCTCGGGCGGCCGGCTGGTGGTCACCCCACCGTCAGGTGTCCGCTTCGACCCCGCCGAGCAGATCGTGGCCGGCAACGTCATCGGATACGGCGCCACCTCCGGCTCCATGTTCCTTCGCGGGCTGGTGGGCGAGCGGTTCTGCGTGCGCAACTCGGGCGCCACAGCCGTCGTCGAGGGTGTGGGAGACCACGGCTGCGAGTACATGACCGGCGGCGAGGTGCTGGTCCTCGGCCCCACCGGCCGCAACTTCGCCGCGGGCATGTCCGGCGGCGTGGCGTGGGTGCTGGATCTCAACCCGCTGCGGCTCAACACCGAGCTGGTGGACCCCGTCGAGCTCAGCGACGCGGACGTGGCCCGGGTCAGGGAGCTGATGGGCGAGCACCGGTCCGAGACCGGTTCGCTGGTGGCCGACGAGCTGCTCCAGCTCAGCGACGAGGAGCTGCGGCTCCGCTTCAGGAAGGCCCAGCCGCGTGACTTCGCCCGCATCATGGCCGTCCAGGCCCGGTCCGTCGCCGACGGGCTCTCGGAAGAGGAAACCACCAAGCTGATGATGGAGGCCGCTCATGGCTGATCCCAAGGGTTTCATGACCACCCCCCGTCAGGTGGCCGCACGCCGCCCCGTGGAGGAACGCATCCATGACTGGAAGGAGGTCTACCCGGGCACCCCGGGCAAGGCGCTCCTGCCGATCATCTCCCAGCAGGCCGGGCGCTGCATGGACTGCGGCATCCCCTTCTGCCACAACGGATGCCCCCTGGGCAACCTCATCCCCGAGTGGAACGACCTGGTGTGGCGCGACGAGTGGCAGGTGGCCCTCGACCGGCTGCACGCCACCAACAACTTCCCCGAGTTCACCGGCCGGCTGTGCCCGGCGCCCTGCGAGACCGCCTGCGTGGTGGCCATCAACATGGACGCGGTGACCATCAAGAACGTCGAGGTGGCGATCATCGACAAGGCGTGGGAGGACTCCCGGGTCACCCCACAGCAGCCCGAATGGCACACCGCCAAGACGGTCGCCGTGGTGGGCTCCGGCCCCGCCGGCCTCGCCGCGGCGCAGCAGCTGACCCGCGCCGGGCACACCGTCGTCGTGTACGAGCGGGCGGATGCGATCGGCGGCCTGCTGCGCTACGGCATCCCCGAGTTCAAGATGGAGAAGGCGGTCCTCAACCGTCGCCTCAAGCAGATGGTGCTCGAGGGGACCCAGTTCAAGACCGGCGTCAACGTGGGCGTCGACATCACCGGCAAGGAGCTCCTGGACCGGTACGAGGCCGTCGTCCTGGCCATCGGCGCCACGGTGCCCCGCGACCTTCCCGTCCCCGGACGCGAGCTCGCCGGCATCCACCAGGCCATGGAGTTCCTGCCCCAGGCCAACCGCGCCGCGCTCGGCGAGGAGGTGGCGGACCAGATCACCGCCGAGGGCAAGGACGTGGTGATCATCGGCGGCGGCGACACCGGCGCCGACTGCCTCGGCACCTCGACCCGGCAGGGCGCGCGATCCATCACGCAGCTCGAGATCCTGCCGATGCCCCCTGAGGACCGCCCTGCCGGCCAGCCGTGGCCCACCTACCCGATGACCTTCAAGATCACCTCCGCGCACGAGGAGGCCGGGGACCGGGTGTACGCCGTGTCCACCAACCGGTTCGTCGGCGACGACGAGGGCCGAGTGGCCGGCCTCGACATCGTCGAGGTCCGTTTCGACGCGGGCCGGTTCGTGCCGGTCGAGGGCACCGAGCGGCACATCCCGGCCCAGCTCGTGCTGCTGGCGATGGGCTTCACCGGCCCGCAGCAGGCGGGCCTGGTGGAGGAGTTGGGCGTCGAGCTCGATCCGCGCGGCAACATCGTGCGCGACGACCAGTACCGCACCAGCGTCGAGCACGTGTTCGTGTGCGGCGACGCGGGCCGCGGGCAGTCCCTGATCGTCTGGGCGATCGCGGAGGGCCGGTCCTGCGCCCAGGGCGTCGACGCGCACCTCAGCGGCTCCTCGAAGCTGCCCCGCCCGATCGGCCCGGAGGTCCGCCAACTCCTGGTCTGACGCGGGCGAGGAGCCTCGGCGTAGGGTGTCTGGCATGAAGACTCTCTTCGCCGAGTTCACCGCCCTGCCCGGACACGAGGAGCGGGTGGCCGAGCTGATGGCGGGCCTGACCGAGAAGGTCCGCCGCGAGCCGGGCAACGTCGCGTTCCTGCCGTTCACCCGGGAGGAGCATCCCCGTCGCTGGTTCGTGTTCGAGCAGTATCGCGACGAGGCGGCGTTCGAGGCGCACATCACGGCTGACTACGGGGCCGAGTTCAACGCGCAGCTCGGTCACCACATCGTCGAGGACGGCTCGCAGCTCACCTGGCTGAACGAACCGGCCGCCACCGCCTGACGGGCCGACGCGCCCCCGGGGTGCTGGGGTGTCGCGGTGTTGGGCGGGTATGGTGGGGAGCCGCCGCCCGGTTGGCAGATGGAGGAGTTCTTTGATGGCCGAGACCTTCGTTCACCTCCACAACCACAGCGAGTTCTCCATGCTCGACGGCGCCGCCCGCGTCAAGGACATGTTCAAGCAGGCCGAGAAGCTGGGTATGACGGCCCTGGCCATCACGGACCACGGCAACCTCTTCGGCGCCTACGAGTTCTACAAGGCGTCGAAGGACTTCGCCGTCAAGCCGATCATCGGCCTCGAGGCCTACCTCACGCCCCGCACCCACCGCTCCGAGCGCAAGCGGGTCCAGTTCGGTGACGGCACCGGGGACGACGTGGCATCCAAGGGCGCCTACACCCACATGACCATGTGGGCCGCCACCCCCGAGGGCATGCACAACCTGTTCCGGCTGAGCACTCGCAGCTCGCTGGAGGGCTTCTTCTACAAGCCGCGCGCGGACCGCGAGCTCCTCCACGAGTACGGCAGGGGCCTCATCGCCACCACCGGCTGCCCCTCCGGCGAGGTGCAGACGTTCCTGCGGCTGGGCCAGTACGACAACGCCGTCGCCACCGCCGCCGAGTTCCGCGACATCTTCGGCGAGGGCAACTTCTTCGTCGAGCTGATGGACCACGGCCTGGACATCGAGACGCGCGTCCGCCACGACCTGCTGCGGCTGGCCAAGGACCTGCGGCTGCCGCTGGTGGCCACCAACGACTCGCATTACGTCCACGCTGACGACGCCGACGCCCACGACACGCTGCTGTGCGTCTCGGCCGGCTCGCGGAAGGCCCAGACAGACCGGTTCAAGTTCGACGGCAACGGCTACTACATGAAGTCCCCGGCTGAGATGCGGGCCCTGTTCCACGAGCTCCCCGAGGCCTGCGACAACACGCTCGCCATCGCCGAACGCATCGAGACCAGCTTCGACGAGGGCTCAGGCACCTACATGCCGAAGTACCCGGTCCCCGACGGCGAGACCGAGGACTCCTGGTTCCACAAGGAGGTGGAGCGCGGGCTCCACGAGCGCTACCGCGGCCAGATCTCCGACGAGGTGCGCGAGCGGGCCGAGTTCGAGACCGGCATCATCGCCGCCATGGGCTTCACGGGGTACTTCCTCGTGGTGGCCGACTTCATCAACTGGGCCAAGAGGAACGGCATCCGCGTGGGCCCCGGACGTGGCTCGGGCGCGGGCTCCATCTGCGCCTACGCGCTGCGCATCACGGACCTGTGCCCGCTGCAGCACGGGCTCCTGTTCGAGCGGTTCCTCAACCCCGAGCGTGTCTCCATGCCGGACTTCGACATCGACTTCGACGATCGCCGCCGCGCCGAGGTGATCGCCTACGTCTCCGAGAAGTACGGCAACGACAAGGTGGCCCAGATCATCACCTACGGCTCGATCAAGGCGAAGGCCGCCGTCAAGGACGCCGCCCGCGTGCTCGACATGCCGTTCGCCATCGGGGAGCAGATCACCAAGGCCATGCCGGCGGACGTGATGGGCAAGGGGGTACCGCTGGCGGACCTGTTCGACGAGACCCACAAGCGCTACAACGAGGGCAACGAGTTCCGTGAGCTGTACCAGAGCTCACCGGACGTGCGCACCGTCGTCGACACCGCCAAGGGCCTCGAGGGCCTCAAGCGCCAGTGGGGCGTACACGCCGCCGGTGTGATCATGAGCTCCGATCCGCTGATCGACATCATCCCCCTGATGAAGCGCGAGGCCGACGGCGCGATCATCACGCAGTTCGACTACCCCGGCTGCGAGTCGCTCGGCCTGATCAAGATGGACTTCCTGGGGTTGCGCAACCTCACGGTGCTCGACGACGCGGTGCGCAACATCAAACTCAACCAGGGCTTCGACCTCGACCTCGATTCCCTCGTCGACGACATGACAGACCAGGCGGCCTACGACCTGCTGGCCAGCGGCGACACCCTGGGCATCTTCCAGCTCGACGGCGGCGGCATGCGCACGCTGCTGCGCCTGATGCAGCCCGACAATTTCGAGGACATCTCCGCGGCCCTCGCGCTCTACCGCCCGGGTCCCATGGGCGCCCAGTCGCACACCAACTACGCGCTGCGCAAGACCGGGGCGCAGGAGATCGTTCCGATCCATCCCGAGCTGGAGGAGCCGCTGGCCGACATCCTGTCGACCACCTACGGGCTCATCGTCTACCAGGAGCAGGTGCAGCAGATCGCCCAGCGCGTGGCCGGCTACTCGCTCGGCAAGGCGGACCTCCTCCGGCGGGCCATGGGCAAGAAGAAGAAGGAGGTCCTGGACGCGGAGTTCGTGCCGTTCTCCGAGGGCATGCGGGCCAACGGCTACTCCGACGGCGCTATCACAGCGCTCTGGGAGATCCTCGTCCCCTTCTCGGACTACGCCTTCAACAAGGCCCACACCGCGGCCTACGGCGTCATCTCCTACTGGACGGCCTACCTCAAGGCCAAGTACCCGGTGGAGTACATGGCCGCGCTGCTCCAGTCGGTGCGCGACGACAAGGACAAGTCCGGCCTGTACCTGGCCGAGTGCCGCCGGATGGGCATCCAGGTGCTGCCACCGGACGTCAACTCCTCGGAGACGGCCTTCACCCCCGTCGGGGACCACATCCGGTTCGGCCTGGGCGCGGTGCGCAACGTGGGAGACAAGGTGGTCAGCGCCTGGATCGTGGAGCGCAACCGCAAGGGTCCGGCCACGGACTTCCACGACTTCCTGGACAAGTCCCCGCTTCTGATGTGCAACAAGCGCGTCATCGAGTCGCTGATCAAGTCCGGGGCCTTCGACGAGCTCGGCCACACCCGGCGGGCCCTCATGGGCATCTTCGAGTCCGCGGTGGACTCCATCATCGACGTCAAGCGCAACGCCGAGAACGGCCAGGACGGGTTCGACTTCGGCTTCGACCTGGATGAGGAGACCGGCGGCGCCACCACCCACGAGCAGGTCCCGCAGATCGACGAGTGGGACCGCCGCACCAAGCTGGCCTTCGAGCGCGAGATGCTCGGCCTCTACGTCTCGGACCACCCGCTCAACGGACTCGAGCACGTCCTGCAGACCAACAGCGAGCGGCCCATCGCCGCGGCGACGGCGGGGGACGGGTACCGGGGTCAGACGAAGCTGTGCGGCCTGATCACCAGCGTCAACAGGCGCGTGAACAAGGCCGGCAACATCTGGGCGCTGGTGGTCCTCGAGGACCTGACCAGCTCCATCGAGGTCACGGTCTTCCCGCGGGTCTACGACCAGGTGGCCACCCTGCTCGCGCCGGACACGATCGTCTCGATCGAGGGCACTGTCGAGGCGGGGGAGGATCGCGGCAGGATGCGCGCCCAGCACGTCGTCGCGCCGCACATGAGCGCCGAGGGCAACGTGGGCCCGCTGGCGCTCACCCTGCCGGCCGTGCGCTGCACGCCCGGGATCGTCAACCGGATCAAGGAGATCCTGGCCCAGTATCCGGGCTCGGCGGAGGTGCACCTGCAGCTGCGGACGGGGGATCAGGTGAAGACCTTCAGGCTCGGCGATGGGTTCCGCGTGGAGCTCACCTCCGCGCTGTTCGCGGACCTCAAGGCCGTGCTCGGGCCCAGCTGCGTCGGGGTCGGGAGGCAGGACTGATGACCGACGACGTCCTCGTCCTCTCCCGCAAGGGCCAGCTCGCCGAGCTGTGGGACTCCACCGCCTGGCGGGTGGCACTGCACCTGGCGGCCTCCGTCGCCCTGGGCGTGGCCGCGGGGCTGCTCTGGTCCGCGCTCGCCCCCCTGCCCGCGTACACCATCAACGACGACATGACGGCCGTGATCAACGAGCGGGCGCACACCAGCATCGTCGCGGCGGACGTGGCGTTCACCTTCATCACGGGAGTGGTGGGGTTGCTGCTGGGCGCCGTCGGGTGGGTGATCCTCCACCGGCAGGGATGGGTGGTCATCGTCGTGCCCCTCGTCGGGGCGCTGGCATGTGCGCTCACGGCCTGGCAGGTGGGGCTGCTGGTCGGCGAGTCCGGGTTCGTCGACAGGCTGGCCACCGCGCAGGCCGGCGACGTGGTGCGCGTGGACCTGGCCCTGAGGGCGCTGTCTGCCCTGCTGGCGGCCCCGTTCGCCGCCATCACGCCGATCATGCTCATGGCCGCGTTCTGGCCCGAGCCGCGCGTGGAACGCCCCGCGGAGGAGTCCGGCGAGGGCCACTAGACTTGGGCGTTGTGCTGCGAGTTCTAGATCTGACAGGCGTCGACGGCGCCTACCGAGACCACCTTCCCCGAGGCCAGTTCGACGTGGAGGCCGCCGTCTCCGTCGTCGCGCCCATCGTCGAGGACGTCGTCCACCGCGGCGAGGACGCGCTGCGTGAGCTCTCGCAGAGGTTCGACGGCGTGACCCCCACCCACCTCCGGGTTCCCGCGGAGGCGCTGAAGCGGGCCGCCGACGAGCTTGACCCGGACCTGGCAGACGCCTTCGCCGAGGCGATCCGCCGCCGCCGCCACGTGGCCGGCGAGCTCGAACTCGACCGCAATCCGTCCCCGGCGATCCTGGCCGACGGCGCGCGGGTGGGGCTGCGCAACATCCCCGTGGACCGGGTGGGGCTCTACGTGCCCGGGGGCCTGGCACCCCTGGCCTCCAGCGTCATCATGAACGTGGTGCCCGCCCAGGTGGCCGGCGTGCCGTCCATCGCCGTCGCCTCCCCTCCCCAGAAGGAGTTCGGGGGCCTGCCGCACCCCAACATCCTGGCCCTGTGCCACATCCTCGGCGTGGAGGAGGTCTACGCCGTGGGCGGCGCCCAGGCCATCGCCATGTTCGCCCACGGCGTGCGCGGCCTCTGCGAGCCCGTCTCCCTCATCACGGGGCCCGGCAACATCTACGTGGTGGCCGCGAAGCGGCTGGTGCGCGGCCTGGTGGGCATCGACTCCGAGGCCGGCCCCACCGAGATCGCGGTCATCGCCGACGACACGGCCAACCCCGCCTACGTGGCCGCGGACCTCATCTCCCAGGCCGAGCACGACCCCATCGCGGCCTCCGTCCTGATCACCGCATCCGCGGGGCTGGCCGAGCGGGTCCAGGAGGAGCTGGCGATCCAGGTGCCGGCCACCCGCCACGTCGAACGCATCCGCACCGCGCTGGGCGGGCAGCAGTCGGCCGTCGTGCTGGTCCGCGACATCGAGCAGGCGATCGCTGTGGCTGACGCCTACGCCGCCGAGCACCTGGAGATCCAGACCGCCGACGCGGAGGCGGTCGCCAACCGGATCCGCAACGCCGGCGCGATCTTCGTCGGGGACTACTCGCCGGTGTCGCTGGGCGACTACTCGGCCGGCTCCACCCACGTCCTGCCCACGGCCGGCTGCGCCTGCCACTCCTCCGGGCTGAGCGTCCGGTCGTTCATCAAGACCGTGCACGTCATCGGCTACACGGCCGAGGCGCTCATGTCGATCGCCGACGGCGTGGAGCGCTTCGCCAACGCGGAGGACCTCCCCGGCCACGCGAACGCCATCACCGTCCGGAGGCCCCGATGATCACCCTCGACCAGCTGCCCCTCCGCGCTGACCTGGTGGGGCAGGAGCCCTACGGCGCCCCTCAACTCGACGTGCCCGTGGTGCTCAACGTCAACGAGAACCCCTACCCGCCGTCGCCGCTGATCCGGCACGAGATGGCGGCCGCCGTCGTCGCGGCCGCCGGCACGCTCAACCGGTACCCGGACCGCGAGGCGACGGCGCTCCGGCAGGACCTGGCCGCGTACCTCGGCCACGGGCTCACGGCGGAGCGGATCTGGGCGGCCAACGGCTCGAACGAGATCATGGCCCACCTGCTCACCGCCTTCGGCGGGCCGGGGCGCCGCGTGCTGGCCTTCACACCCACCTACTCGATGTACCCCGAGTACGCGCGCAACACCTGCACCGAGTACGTCGCCGTCCCCCGGCACCCGGACTTCACGCTCGACGCGGCCCTGGTGCTTGACGCCATCCGCGAGGAGGAGCCCACCGTCGTCCTCATCGCCACCCCCAACAACCCCACGGGCACCGTGGTGCCCTTGGAGGTGATCGACGAGATCTGCTCCGGCACGGAGGCCATCGTCGTGATCGACGAGGCCTACCAGGAGTTCTCGGCCAAGCCTTCGGCGCTGGAGCTGCTCGACCGTCACCCGCGGCTCGTGGTGTCGCGGACGATGTCCAAGGCCTTCGCCCTGGCCGGCGGCCGCGTGGGCTACCTCGCCGCGGCCCCTGCCATCGTCGACGCCTGCCGCATCGTCCGCCTGCCCTACCACCTGAGCGCCCAGACCCAGGCCGTGGCCCGCGTGGCCCTCGCGCACGCCGACGAACTCCTGGCCCAGGTGCGTCAACTCGCCGCGGAGGCCCGCGGCTTCGAGGCCTGGGCGAGGGGCCGCGGCTACGCCGTGATCGACTCCGAGGCCAACTTCACCCTCATCGGGCGGTTCGCGGACCGGCACCGGGTCTGGCAGGACCTGCTCGACCGCGGGATCCTGATCCGCGAGACCGGTCCCGCCGGCTTCCTCCGCGTCTCGGCCGGCACGCCGACGGAGATGGCCACGCTGCGCGCCGCCCTCGACGACCTCAACCCCACCATCGAAGGGAACACACCGTGACCCGCACCGCCACCGTCGAGCGCTCCACGAGCGAGTCCAGCATCACGGTCACCGTGGACCTGGACGGCACCGGCCGCTCCACGATCAGCACCGGCGTCGGCTTCTACGACCACATGCTGACCGCGCTGTCGCGGCACTCTCTCATCGACCTCACCGTCGAGGCCTCAGGCGATCTGCACATCGACGGTCACCACACTATCGAGGACGCCGCCATCTGCATCGGCCAGGCCATCAGGCAGGCGCTGGGGGACAAGTCGGGCATCCGTCGGTTCGGCCACGCCGTGGTGCCGCTCGACGAGGCGGTCGCGGACTGCGTCGTCGACGTGGCCGGCCGTCCCTACGTGGTGTGCAAGGGGGAACCGGACGGCCAGGTGTACGCGCTCATCGGCGGTTCGGGCGTGCCCTATGCGGGGTCCATGACCTACCACGTGGTCGAGGCGCTGGCCCTCAACGCGGGGCTGTGCGTGCACCTGACCCTCCTGGCGGGCCGGGACCCGCACCACATCGTCGAGGCGCAGTTCAAGGCGCTGGCCCGGGCGCTGCGGGAGGCCGTCGAGATCGACCCGCGCGTCACCGGCGTGCCCAGCACGAAGGGCTCGCTCTGAGCCGCAGGGTGGGGCTGCTCGACTACGGCTCGGGCAACCTCCACTCCGCCGCGCGGGCCTTCTCCAACGCGGGCGCGGACCTGGTGGTCACCGACGATCTCGCGGAGCTGCGCCGCCAGGATGCCCTCGTCGTCCCCGGCGTGGGTGCCTACGCGGCCTGCATGGCGGGTCTCCAGGCCGCCGGGGGAGTCGAGCTGATCGCGGACTGGGTGGCCTCCGGGCGTCCACTGTTCGGCATCTGCGTGGGTCACCAGGTGCTGTTCGACGGCGGCACGGAGCACGGCGTCGACACGCCAGGCCTCGGCCTGTTCCGCGGCCAGGTGGTGGAGCTGGAGGCCGGGCGCCTGCCGCACATGGGCTGGAACACCGTGCGCCCGCCTGAGGGCAGCACGCTCTTCGACGGCCTCGCGGAGGAGCGGTTCTACTTCGTGCACAGCTACGCCGCCGTCCACGGGCCGGCTGACGCGCTGGTCACCACGACCCGCCACGAGGACGCCACCTTCGTCGCCGCCGTCGAGCGCGGCCCGGTGAGCTCCACCCAGTTCCATCCCGAGAAGTCCGGGGCCGCCGGGGCGCGGCTCATCGCGAACTGGCTCGGCTCCTGGTAGCGCGACGCCCGCCCGGAGCGGGCTCCGGAGGTCATGGCCGGTTTCAGCTAGGGTTGGGCGTCGTGGAGAACTTGCAGCTGTTGCCAGCCGTCGACGTGCAGGGCGGCCAGGCCGTCCAGCTCGTGCAGGGAATCGCGGGGTCGCAGAAGGAGTTCGGCGACCCGCTCGCGGCCGCGTTGCGGTGGCAGGACGGCGGGGCCGAGTGGTTGCACCTCGTGGACCTCGACGCCGCCTTCGGCCGGGGGAGCAACGCCGAGCTGCTGCGCTCGATCGTCGGCAGGCTGGACATGTCGGTGGAGATCTCCGGAGGCATCCGCGACGACGCCTCGCTCGAGCGGGCGCTCGCGACCGGCGCCCGGCGCGTCAACATCGGCACCGCCGCCCTCGAGAACCCCCAGTGGTGTGAGCGCATCATCGCCGAGCACGGCGACCGGATCGCCATCGGGCTCGACGTGCGCGGCGACAACCTCGCGGCCCGCGGTTGGACGACCGAGGGCGGCCCGTGGCCCGAGACGCTGGACCGGCTGGTGGCGGCCGGGTGCGAGCGCTTCGTCGTCACCGACGTCAACGCCGACGGCATGCTGACCGGGCCCAACATCGACCTGCTGCTCGCCGTTGCCGAGCGGAGCGGCCAGAAGGTCGTCGCCTCCGGCGGCATCGCCACCCTGGACAACCTGCGGGACCTGCGCCGCCTCGTCGGCCATGGCATCGAGGGGGCCATCATCGGCACGGCGCTCTACCTCGGCCGGTTCACGATCCAGGAGGCGCTCGCCGTCGCCGGAGGAGACGCAGATGCCTAAGCCCCCCGCCAGCACCTTCGGCGAGGTGCACCCCGACCGCGTGCACGTGCCCCCGCTGCTGGAGGGCCGGATCTCCGAGCTCCTCGCCGGGAAGAAGATCGTGATGACCGGTGTGACCGGGTTCATCGGGGAGCAGCTCCTGTGGAAGGTGCTCACCGAGTGCCCCGGCACCACCACCGGCGTGCTGGTCCGCCCCAAGGGGTCGGTGACGGCGGCCCAGCGCGTGGCCGGGCTGCTGGGGAAGAAGATCTTCAAGCCCCTCGTCGAGGCCGCCGGGGGCGTCGAGGAGCTGATGGCCGAGCGCGTCCAGGTCATCGAGGGCGACCTGCCGAACGTGCCGGACCTGCCTCGCGACCTCGACATCCTGCTGCACTGCGCGGGCGACGTCTCCTTCGACCCGCCGATCGACCAGGCCTTCATGACCAACGTCGTCGGCACCAAGGCGCTCCTGACGAAGCTCCGCGAGGCGTGCTCCGACGAGGACGGCACCCTGGTGAAGGTGCCGCACTATGTGCACGTCTCCACCGCCTACACCGCAGGGCGCCGCCGCGGCGCGATCCCCGAGGCCGCGCACGTCCACGACGTCGACTACGAGGCCGAGACGGCGGCCGCGCTGGCCATGAAGCAGCACATCGAGGCGCGCTCGCGTGACGCGGACCAGCTCACCCGGCTCCGCAAGGAGGCCGAGGCCCTCCACGCCAAGGCCGGTTACCTCACCACGTCCCGCGACACCGAACGCCGCCGCCAGGAATGGGTGAAGCGCGAACTGGTCCAGGCCGGCACCGAGCGCGCGCGCTCCCTGGGCTGGACGGACGTCTACACCTTCGCCAAGGCGCTGGGGGAGCGGGTGGTGGCGGACCTGGCGCAGGACTTCCGGGTCTCCATCTACCGGCCCGCCATCGTCGAGTCATCCCTGGTCCACCCGTACCCGGGCTGGATCGAGGGCTTCAAGATGGCCGAGCCGCTCATCCTGGCCTATGGGCGCGGCCAGCTGCCCGAGTTCCCCGCCTCCCCGGATGCGGTGATCGACATCATCCCGTGCGACTTCATCGTCAACGGCATCATCGCCGTCTGCGCGACCACGCCCCAGATCGGCCGACCCGAGTACTACCACGGCTCCTCCGGGGCGCGGAACCCGCTGACGTTCCGGGGCGTCTACGAACACGTCCGGGCCTACTTCGAGAAGCACCCCTACACCTCCGGCCAGGGTTCCACGCCGCTGGCGACCTGGACCTTCCCCGGCGCAGAGCCCATCGAGAAGCTGATGTGGGTGGCGCAGAAGGGCGTCTCCGCGGGCAATGCGCTGCTGAGCTTCGCACCGCGCGGGAAGGCCACGCGCGCCTGGGCCACCCAGCTGGACAAGTCCGCCAAGCAGCTGGACTTCCTCAGCAAGTACCTCACCCTCTACGGCGAGTACCTGCAGTCAGAGCTGCACTTCGTCGACGACTGCGCCCTCGCGCTGCACAACTCGCTCCACCCCGACGACAAGCCCCTGTTCGGTTTCGACTCCGCCTCCTACACCTGGCAGCACTACCTGGAGGAGGTGCACATCCCGGCGATCACGGACCCGGTGCGCCGGCTCGAGGCGGCCCGCAAGCGGAGGCAGGCGCGCTCGGCGACCTTCAGGGAGTTGAAGCCCGCCCCGCCCGGCACGGTGCTGGCGGCGTTCGACCTCGACGGCACCGTCATGGCCACCAACGTCGTCGAGACCTACCTCTGGGCGCGGCTCCCGGAGCTCTCCCCGATGCGCCGGGCGCTCGAAGTGGCCAGGGTGACCGCGCAGCTGCCGGTCTACCTCGGTGCCGAGCGCCGCGACCGGGGCGTGTTCCTGCGGTCCATCTACCGGCGCTACGCCGGCGCGGACCTGGCGGCGCTTGAGGCCTACGTCGACGAGAAGCTGGCCCCGCTGATCCTGGACCGGATGTCCCCGGATGCCATTCGGCGCATCCGTGAGCACCGCGACGCCGGCCACACCACCATCCTCATGACGGGCGTGATCAGGCCGCTGACCCGCCCGTTCGAGGGCCTGTTCGACACGATCGTCGCGGCCGAGCTGGCCACCGACGGCGCCGGGCGCTGCACCGGCTACCTCAGCGGGCCCCCGATGGTGGGCGAGTCCCGCTCGGCCTGGCTGACCCACTACTCCGCCCTGCACGACATCGACCTCAGCCAGTCGTACGGCTACGCCGACAGCCATGTGGACCTGCCCATGCTGACCACCGTCGGCAACCCGGTGGCGGTCAGCCCGGACATCGGGCTCATGCGGGCCGCCAAGGCCAAGGGCTGGTCGATCGTCGAATGGCCCGCCATGTCGCCGCTGCCACGCTGGAGGATGTCGTGAACGGAAAGGAAGACTGATGTCTCGTCCCGGATTTGTCCTCGAGGTGGACGACAAGACCCCCTCCCTGCTCACCATGGCCGGCGCGGATCTCCGCCTTCAGCGGCTGGGCCTGGGCACCAGGGTGGTCTACGCGGCCGACGCCGTGCCCTCGACCGACCCGGTGGGCCTCGTCGACGCCGCGCTGGCCGCCCCGATCGGAGCGGATCCCCTCGCCAACCAGCTCAGGCCCGACACTCGGCTGACCATCGTGGTGGCCGACTCGGACCAGCCCCTGCCCCGCCCGCAGTTCGAGGTGCGCCGCACCCTGGTGGAGCGGGTGCTGGAGACGGCCGCGCGCGCCGGGGTCGACGACGTCGAGCTGGTCATCGCCACCGGCCTGAAGCAGCGCTGGAACGCGGCGCTCGTCACCGAAATCCTGGGCGACCGGGTGGCCACGTCCTTCCTCCCCGACGCGCTGGTGACCAGCCACGACGTGACGGACCCCGATCTCGTCACCCTGGGCGAGATCGACGGCGCCCCGGTGAAGTTCAACCGGCGGGTGGCCACCTCGGACCTGGTGGTGCTGGTGTCCACCCGCGCGGACTCCGGGGAGCAGTGCCCGTTCGTCGCGGGCCTGGCCGACGTGGCGACGCTCAACCGGCTGTCCGGCGCTGAGCGCACGGACGACTACTGCGGGGCCGTCGAGCGCCTGGTGCAGGAGAAGGTCCCCACCTTCGCACTCGTCGCCGTGCTCGGGCAGCCGCTGCTGGGCCGATCGCTGCGGTTCGCCTCCAGGCGTGAATGGGAATGGAACCTGGGCGACAAGCTGTCCTTCGCCAGCGCCCGCCAGATCGTGGCCGCGCTCCCCAGGCAGGGCGCGCAGGTGCTGCACGGCAACCCGCGCGCGGACTACGCCGTCGTCGACGTCCTCGGGGGCGACTACGCCCGCGTCCTCGCCGACTCCAGGCTCGTGTGGAAGGCTGCCAACGCCGTGGAGGTCAAGGGCCGCTCGGACGTTCTGGTCACCTCGGTCTGGGGCGCATCCTTCGACGAGGGGGACCCGGTCGGCTCCCCGCTGGGTGCGGCCCACCACGCCCTGGTCACGCGGGCAGGCACCCACCTCGGCACCCCGTTCACCCGCCCAGGCGGCGCTCTCATCGCCTTCCACCCGCTCCGCCGGCGGTTCTCGAACCGGCGCCAGTCCGCTGCGGCGGACTTCTTCGCCACCGTGCTGACCAACACCACCGACCCGGGCGAGATCGCGGCGACGTACGAGCCGCGGGCCATCGACGACGAGTGGTACCTGGACCTGTACCGCAAGCAGTTCGCCGAGCATCCGCTGCACGTCTTCCACCAGTGGTACGCCACCGCCCGGGCGGCCGCGCACTTCGCGGACGTGATCTGGGTGGGCGGCGACCGCAGGAGCGCGGCCCTGCTCGGGCACCGCGCGGCCACCACCTACGCGGACGCGCTGGAGATCGCCTCCAACAGCGTCGGCCGCACGCCGGGCATCACCGTGCTCCGCGGCCCCGGGCTGGCACTGGGCGACGTGCGATGAGCCGCCAGCTCCCGTCCTGGGCGCAGAGCGGGCGCGGACGGCAGAAGCCGAGGCTGACCTGGCCAACGGACCTGGTGCAGATCGTCTCGGGGCTGTTCCACACGGAGCGTCCCACCGGCGCCCCTGCGCGGCGCCCGCTCACCCACGATCATCTGAGCCTGCGCGCCACCCTGACCGGGCGCCACCTGAGGCTGCTTCTGCTCAACCTTCGGCTCCGGGTCGAGCTCGTCTCCGCCGATAGCTTCGCCGGCCTCCAGGCGCCCGTCGTGTTCGCGGCCAACGAGCAGGGGGCCATGGACTACCAGCTCCTGCGTTTCGCGCTGCCCGCGCGGGTCCGCCCCACCATGATCGCGCCGTCGCGCGCCATCGCCCGCGGGCGCAACGTCGTGGTGTTCGCCGACGAGGCCGTGGGGCGCGGGCTGGTGGGCGAGTTCTCCACGGTGCCGGCGGACCTCGCCAACCAGCACAACGTGCCCATCGTGCCCGTGGGCATCGTCGGCACGTTCAAGCTCAAGGACATCCTCAAGCTCGCGCTGCGCAGCAAGCCCAAGGTCTCAGTCAGGTTCGGGGCGCCCATCTACACCCGCGGCCGGTCCCTGACGGAGGCCACGGCCGAGCTGCAGGCCCGCGTCGAGGAGCTCGTGCACGAGGGGGACCTGTCCTGGTGGACGGTGCAGCGCCGTCGGGGCGCCGCGTCGCCGGCCAACCCCACGCCCACCGCCCCCCGCTGGCGCCGGCTGTGGGACCAGTCGGCCCCCAAGTCGGCACCCGAGTCCCGGATCTGGCGGTAGCCCGGGCATGGATGCCTATGTGGAGCCCCACCTCGCGTGGCGCCTCCTGGGGCCTGACGACTCGGCGGAGCTGGACCACTTCAGGGCGCAGCTGGACGCGCTGGAGGACTCGGTGCTGTCCGGAGTGGCCGCCTCCATCACCGAACGCGACCTCCGGGTGGCGCACGCCGTCGGCGGATACGACGCGTACCAGTCTCTGTCTGCCTACGCCATCGCCTACATCGCCGACGGGGATCCACTGAGGATGTACCTCATGGGTGGGGTCCACCCCACCCATCGGCACCTCCACATCGGCACGGCCCTGCTGCACTGGCAGATGACGCACGCCACCGCCTGGCGCGACGAGTTCCGTCCTGGCCAGCCCCTCTGGCTCGGCTGCTACGCCGAGCTCGGCCGCCCGGGGTTGGAGCGGGTGGCGACGAACCTCGGCTTCACCCGCGAGCGGTTCTACTACGACCTCCACCGGGACCTGACCCTGCCGCTGATCCTCCCCGGGGTCGACGGCGTCGAGCTGGAGCCGTTCGCCCCTGTCCACTCCGAGCCCGTGCGGCAGCTGCACAACATCTGCTTCCGCGGCATGGGCGACGAGGTGGCCGAGGACGTCTGGGCGGCGCGCCTGCACGACGAGGACTTCCGCCCCGAATGGTCCTTCCTCGCCCGCGTCGAGGACCGGGTCGTCGGTTACGCGATGAGCGGGGTCGCCGACACCGACGACGACGGTGCCCCCGTCGGCTGGATCGAACGGTTCGGCGTGCACCCCGGGCACCGGGGCCACAAGATCTCGCTGGCGCTCATGGGCCGCTGCCTCCAGGCCATGCGCGACGCCGGCTGCCGCGAGGCGGGCATCGGCATCGACACGACTGACGGCGTGGGGGTCCAGCGGCTGTGTGCCGAGCTCGGCTGGACGACACGCGACGCCGTGGCGCTGCTCACGAAGGTCGTTCCGTGACCCCGCGATAAGCTGTCCCGAGCAGTCAGACACGAGAGCGATAAAAGAAGAAGGTGGGGTCCGGATGAGTGGCCATTCCAAGTGGGCGACGACCAAACACAAGAAGGCGGTCATCGACGCCAAGCGGGGCAAGCTGTTCGCCAAGCTGATCAAGAACATCGAGGTGGCGGCCCGGATCGGTGGCGGCGACCTGTCCGGCAACCCCACCCTCTATGACGCCGTCCAGAAGGCCAAGAAGTCCTCGGTTCCCAACGACAACATCGACCGCGCCGTCAAGCGCGGCTCGGGTGCCGAGTCCGGCGGTGCGGACTACGAGACCATCATGTACGAGGCCTACGGCCCCGCCGGCGTGGCGATCCTCATCGAGTGCCTCACCGACAACCGCAACCGTTCCGCCTCGGACGTGCGCGTCGCGGTCACCCGCAACGGCGGCACCATGGCAGACGTCGGCTCCGTGCAGCGCCTCTTCGCGCGCAAGGGCGTGGTGACGGTCCCGAAGCAGCAGGGCGGGAGGGCCGTCTCGGACGACGACCTGCTCGAGGCCGCGCTCGAGGCGGGTATCGAGGAGGTCGACGACGACGGTGACGTGTGGGAGGCGGTGTGCGACCCCAACGACACCGTCGAGGTGCGCAAGGCCATCGAAGCGGCCGGCCTCGACTACGACTCCTCCGAGGTGCAGTTCGTCGCCTCGTTCGACCAGGAGGTGGACTCGGTGGACGTGGCGCAGAAGGTGTTCCGCATCATCGACGCACTGGACGACTCGGACGACGTGCAGAACGTGTACACCAACCTCGACGTGACCAACGAGGTCGCCGAGGCCCTCGAAGCCGAGGACTGATCCTCCGGGCATGCGCATCATCGGTATCGACCCCGGACTCACCCGCTGCGGTGTGGGGATCGTCGACGGCACCGTCGGCCGGCCGCCGGTCCTGGTGGCCGTCGGGGTGGTGCGCACACCCGTCGGCCTCGACGTGGCGAGGCGGTTGCTCGCGCTCGAGGCCGGGCTCACGGACTGGTTCGACGAGCACCGGCCGGATGCCGTCGCGATCGAGCAGGTCTTCTCGCAACACAACTTGAGCTCGGTGATGGACACGGCGCAGGCTGCCGGTGTCGCGGCGTTGACCGGCGCCCGGCGAGGACTTCCCGTGACGTTCCACACGCCGTCGGAGGTCAAGGCCGCCGTGACGGGGTCCGGCAGCGCGGACAAGGCCCAGGTCTCGCTCATGGTCACCCGCATCCTGAGGCTCGACGCTCCGCCCCGCCCGGCGGATGCCGCGGACGCCCTCGCCATCGCGGTGTGCCACGCGTGGCGTGGTGGCGCCACCAACCGCTACGCCGCGGCCGTCGCGGCCGCCAAGGGGAACCGATGATCGCGCAACTGACCGGCACCGTCGTCACCGCCGGGGCCACCTCCGGCGTGCTCGACGTCGGCGGCGTCGGCTACCGCGTCCTCACCACGCCCCAGACCGCCGCCGGGCTGCGTCCGGGCGAACGCTGCACCCTGCACACCACCCTCGTGGTCCGTGAGGACTCCATGACCCTGTTCGGGTTCGGCGACGAGGGGGAGCGCGAGGCGTTCGAGCTCGCGCAGACCGCCAGCGGTGTCGGGCCGAAGCTGGCGCTGGCGATCGTCTCGGTGCTCACTCCTGGCGAGCTGCGCCGGGCGGTGCTGGCCGAGGACCTGAAGCGGCTTTGCTCGGTGCCAGGCATCGGGCTCAAGGGGGCCCAGAAGCTGGTGATCGAACTCAAGGACAAGGTCCTGACGCTCACCGACTCGCCCTCCGACGGCGGACCCGCCCCCGTGGACGGCGACGCGTGGCGCGCGCAGGTCAGCGACGGCCTGCAGGGGCTCGGCTGGTCCGCGCGCGACGCGGACGCGGCGTGCGACAACGTGGCCCACCTCGTCGAGGCGGACCCGGGCATCGGCATCGCCAAGCTCCTGCGCGCCGCCCTGAACTCGCTGGCGAGGAGGTAGCCGGTGGTGGACCAGCACTCCGAGGTGGACCCGACGGCGGACGTCGAGGACCGAGACTACGAGGCGGCGCTGCGGCCCAAGCGGCTGGCCGAGTTCGAGGGGCAGCCGAGGGTCCGCGAGCAGCTGGGCCTGGTGCTGGACGCGGCCCGGCACCGGGGCACGGCCCCGGACCACGTGCTGCTCTCGGGGCCGCCCGGGCTGGGCAAGACCACGCTGGCCATGATCATTGCCGCAGAGCTGGGCACCGGCCTGCGCATCTCCTCCGGCCCGGCGATCCAGCACGCGGGCGACCTCGCCGCGATCCTCTCCGGGCTCGCGGAGGGCGAAGTGCTGTTCCTCGACGAGATCCACCGCCTGTCCCGCCCCGCCGAGGAGATGCTGTACCTCGCCATGGAGGACTTCCGGGTGGACGTCATCGTCGGCAAGGGGCCGGGCGCCACCGCCATCCCGATCGAGCTGCCGCCGTTCACCCTGGTCGGCGCCACCACCCGCGCCGGCCTCCTACCTGGGCCGCTGCGGGACCGGTTCGGATTCACCGCGCAGCTGGATTTCTACTCCTCGGCGGACCTGGAGGGCATCGTCGCCGGCTCGGCCGGGAAACTCGGCGTCCGGATCGACGAGGCGGCGCGGGGCGAGATCGCGAGCCGCTCCAGAGGCACCCCGCGGATCGCCAACCGGCTGCTGCGCCGCGTCCGCGACTTCTCCCAGGTGAGGGGTCACCCGGACGTGGACCGGCGCGTCGCACGCGCGGCCCTCGAGCTGTACGAGGTGGACGAGCGGGGGCTGGACCGCCTCGACCGGGCCGTGCTCGACGCGATGTGCCGGCTGTTCGACGGCGGGCCTGTGGGATTGTCGACGCTGGCGCTCAGCGTGGGCGAGGAGATCGAGACGGTGGCGGAGGTGGCCGAGCCGTTCCTCATCCGGCAGGGCTTCATGGTGCGCACCCCCCGCGGGCGGGTGGCGACCCGGGCGGCGTACGCCCACATGGGGATGACGGTCCCCTCCGCGAACCCGGCGCTGTTCGACTAGGCGCGCTGCTGGGCCTGGCCCGGCGGCCGGTAGCCTACGCAGCATGCGCACGCGTACGGATATCAAGGCCTGGCTCACCGACATGGACGGCGTGCTGGTGCACGACAACCGCGCCCTGCCGGGCGCTCAGGAGCTCATCGACCACTGGGTGGCCACCGGCACGCCCTTCCTGGTCCTGACCAACAACGCCACGTTCACGCCCCGCGACCTGTCGGCCCGGCTCAAGGACTCCGGCCTGAACGTGCCCGAGGAACGGATCTGGACCTCGGCGATGGCCACGGCGAAGTTCCTCGCCGAGCAGAAGCCCGGCGGCACGTGCTTCATGGTGGGGGAGGCGGGGCTGTCGACGGCGCTGCACGACGCCGGGATGGTCCTGTCCGACCGTTCGCCGGACTTCGTGGTCATCGGCGACACCCGCACTTACTCGTTCGAGGCCATCACCACGGCCATCCGACTCATCGACGCGGGCGCCCGGTTCATCGCCACCAACCCCGACGCGACTGGGCCCACCCCGACGGGGGTGGTGCCCGCGACGGGGGCGGTCGCCGCGCTCATCACGAAGGCCACCGGCCGGGAGCCCTACGTGGTGGGCAAGCCGAACCCCATGATGTTCCGCTCGGCGCTGAACAAGATCGGGGCCCACTCCGAGGAGACGGGCATGATCGGTGACCGGATGGACACCGACATCGTCGCCGGCATGGAGGCCGGGCTCCACACCGTGCTGGTGCTCACGGGCATCTCGACGGCCGCATCGCTCCTTCAGTTCCCCTACCGGCCGGTCGAGATCCTCGACGGCGTCCATCAGATGCTCGAGCACACCGACTGACCCGCCCGATCTGCGCCGCGCCGCCGCGCCGGAAGGACCCGTAGGGCACACCTCCGCTATCCTGAGCGATGGCCCACCGTCTCTCGGAGTGAAACTATGCCTTTTGATCTGATTTTCATGATGATCGCGTTGTTCGCGGTCATGTACTTCCTGATGATCCGCCCGCAGCAGAAGCGCGCCAAGCAGCACCAGGAGATGCAGTCCGGCCTGAGCGCGGGGGAGCGTGTCCTGCTCACCTCCGGCATGTTCGGCACCGTCGCCCACGTGGGCGAGCGGCAGATCATCGTCGAACTGGCCCCCGGCGTC
This sequence comes from Propionibacteriaceae bacterium, assembly GCA_027492545.1. GTDB lineage: Bacteria > Actinomycetota > Actinomycetes > Propionibacteriales > Propionibacteriaceae > Arachnia. Next base: position 49,562 of record JAPUEL010000042.1, on the reverse strand, counting down.
GAGGTGACGGTGCTCAAGGGCAACGTGGCCCGCAAGGTCAGCGCCGAGGACGAGGAGTTCGAGTTCACCGACGAGTCCACCGGTGACGAGCTCGCCGAGGACGCCACCCCCGAGCTCGAATCCGCGTACGTCGAGACCGCCGAGGGCGCCGTCGCCCGGGCGGAGGCCGACGCCGCCGCTGACTCGTTCTTCCAGGATCGCACTGCGGAACCGCGTGCGGAGGACACCAAGTAACAGTGGCCACCACAGCGAAGAGGGGGCGCCCGGGCGTCGTCCTCACCGTATTCCTGCTCATCGTCGCGGGCCTGTACACCATCATGGCCGCCACGAACACGTGGACGCCGAAGCTCGGCCTCGACCTGCAGGGCGGCCAGACCATCACCCTGACCGCCACGAACGAGTCCGTGCCGTTGGAGTCGCTCGAGCTCGCCCGCGACATCATCCAGCAGCGCGTCGACGGCCTCGGCGTCGGTGAGGCGTCGGTCGTCGTCCAGGGTGAGCGCCACATCGTGGTCTCCGCCCCGAACGTGGAGCGCGACGACCTGGTGGAGCTGGTCGGGGCGACCGCCCAGCTGTCGTTCCGTCCCGTGCTGCAGGTGACTGCCGGCACCGGGCCGGACCCCTCCGCCAGCCCGGAGCCGTCGGAGACCCCCATCCCCGGGCTGCCGACCGCGCCGCCCAGCCCCACGCCCTCGCCCGAGCCGGGCGAGCAGGGTGAGGCCGGGGACCAGTTGCCCATCGCCGAGGTCCTCGCGTACGAGCCCACCGAGGAGGAGTACCAGGCATTCCTGGACTTCACCTGCGGCGACGAGGTCACCGACAACCCGCTCACGGCCCAGGTGGTCTGTGATGCGGAGGGCCTGCAGAAGCTGCTGCTCGGCCCGGTCGCGGTGCGCGGCCAGGACCTCACCACCGCTTCGTTCGGCATCCCCCAGGGCGAGCTCGAGTACGCGGTGACGCTCAGCTTCAACGGCACCGGCACCACCAACATGTCCGAGCTCACCGGAGCGCTGGTCGGAGCCGTCGAGCCCCGCAACATGTTCGCCATCGTCCTCGACGGCAAGGCCGAGTCCGTGGCCACCGCCCAGGCGAAGATCACCAACGGCGAGGCCATCATCCGGGGTGGCTTCACGGCCGAATCCGCGGCCGGCCTGGCCAACGTGCTGAAGTTCGGGTCCCTTCCGTTGTCCTTCGAGCCCTCGCAGGTGGAGACGGTCTCGGCCACCCTCGGCGGGGAACAGCTGCGGGTCGGCATGATCGCCGGCATCGTCGGCCTGCTCGTGGTGATGCTGTACAGCTTCCTGTACTACCGGGGCATGGGCATCGTCGTGGTGCTGTCCCTGGCCGTCGCGGCCGCCACCACCTACGCGATGATGGTGCTGCTCGGCTCGGTGGTGGGGTTCGCCCTCAACCTTCCCGGCATCGCGGGCGCCATCGTCGGCATCGCCGTCACGGCGGACTCGTTCATCATCTACTTCGAGCGCATCCGCGACGAGATCCGCGAGGGCCGCAGCCTCAAGTCCGCCCTGTCCGCGGGCTGGGTCAAGGCGCGGGGCACCATCGTCATCTCCGACGCGGTCTCGCTGCTGTCCGCCGTGGTGCTGTTCGTGCTGGCCGTCGGCGCTGTGAAGGGCTTCGCGTTCACGCTCGGCCTCACCACGCTGATCGACCTGGCCGTGGTGTTCTTCTTCACCAAGCCGCTGGTCGAGCTGCTGGCGCGCACCAAGTTCTTCGGTGAGGGGCACAAGTGGTCCGGCCTCGACGCCCACCACATGGGCGTCACCCGCGAGTCGCTGCTCGGACGACGGCCCCGCCGCACGGCGGTCGCCGCCTCGACAACCCCGCAGGAGGCATGATGTCGGCCAGGAAGCTCGGGATCGCCGAGCGTCTGTACACAGGGCAGACCAGCTACGACTTCATGAAGAACCGCCGCCTGTGGTTCATCGTCTCGGCGGTCGTGATCGGGGTGTCGCTCCTCCTCCTGGTGTGGCGCGGACTCACCCTCGGCATCGAGTTCAGCGGCGGCACGGATTTCCAGGCGCCGATGAGCATCGCGCAGGGCACCGTCGACGAGGTGCGCGGGCAGGTGGCGGAGATCCCCGTCGAGGACCTCGACGCCCAGGTGTTCGCGCTCGGGGACGACGCCATCCGGGTGCAGACCCGGGCGCTCACCCCCGACGAGACGAACCAGGTTCGCGCGGACGTAGCAGCAATCGCGGGCACGACGGTGGACAACGTCACCTACAACTCCATCAGCGGCTCCTGGGGCGAGCAGATCACACGCCAGGGCACCATCGCTCTGGTGGTGTTCATCGTGCTCGTGATGGCGCTCATCGCCGTCTACTTCCGGGACTGGAAGATGTCCGTCGCGGCGGTCGTGGCCGTCTTCCACGACCTGCTGGTCACCGTCGGCGTCTACGCCGCGGTGGGATTCACGGTCACCCCCTCGACGGTGATCGGCGTGCTGACCATCCTCGCCTACTCCCTCTACGACACGGTCGTGGTCTTCGACAAGATCCGGGAGAACGTCAAGGGCATCGAGCACTCCAGCCACACCTACTCCGAGCAGGCCAACCTGGCCGTCAACCAGGTCCTGGTGCGCTCGCTGAACACCACCGTGATCGGCGTCCTGCCGGTCCTGGCGCTGTTCATCGCCGGTGCCACGCTGCAGAGCGGGCCGTTGGCGGACCTCGGGCTGGCGCTGCTAATCGGCATGATCGCCGGGGCCTACTCCTCGCTGTTCATCGCCGCCCCCGTCCTGGCGTTGCTGCGCGAGCGCGAGCCGGCCATGGTGGAGCATCGCGCGCAGCTGGCTCGCCGCAAGGCCCGCGCCGCGCAGCGCTCCCGCCAGGCGCCTCTGGATGCGGCGGCCGAGCCGCTCGCCGCCGCCGGGGCCGTCACCGTCGCCACCCCCGGGGTCCGCCAGCAGAGGCGCACCGGTGGCTCGCGCGCCGAGAGGAAGGGCAAGTCGTGAGCATCAACGAGTCGGCGCGCCGCCGGGGCCTGGTCGAGGGCCTGGTGGCCGACGTGCCGGACTTCCCCCGCCCCGGCGTCGTGTTCAAGGACATCACGCCACTCCTCGCCTCCCCGCAGGGGTTCCAGGCGGCCATCACCGAACTGGTCACCACCGCCCCGCGCGACATCGACGTGGTGGTGGGCATGGAGGCACGTGGCTTCATCTTCGCGGCCCCGGTGGCGCTGGCCCTCGGCGCCGGCTTCGTGCCGGTGCGCAAGCCGGGCAAGCTTCCCGGCGAGACCATCAGCGAGTCCTTCGAGTTGGAGTACGGCTTCGAAACGCTCACCATGCACCGCGACGCCATCCGTCGCGGTGCGCGGGTGCTCGTGGTCGACGACGTGCTGGCCACCGGCGGCACCGTCGGCGCGACGGCGGCGCTGCTCAAGCAGATGGGTGCCGATCTGGTGCACGTCAGCGTCCTCATCGAGCTCGGTTTCCTGGGTGGCCGCGAGCGCCTCGCCACGATGGGCATCGACAACCTCACCGCAGTGCTGACAGTCTGAGCCCATGGCCAAGTTGGAGCCCGGGGGACGCGGTGGGGTGCTGTCGCTGGTCAGCCTGCCGCGGGTCAACTCCACGCCGTTCAAGGAGCTCGGCCGACGGGCGCTCATGGCGTTGGGACTGCTCCTGGTCAGCACTCTGATCGTGTGGCTGGACCGCGAGAGCTACATCGACAACACCGGGGGCGACGGAGTGTCCCTGCTCGACGCGCTGTACTACTCGACGGTGACCGTCACCACCACCGGCTACGGTGACATCACCCCGTTGGCCCCCCATGCGCGACTCATCAATGTCCTCGTCGTCACCCCGCTGCGCATCGCGTTCCTGGTCCTCCTCGTCGGCACCACCGTCGAGGTGTTGACCAAGGAGGGGAGCCGGAGCATCAAGGACACGTTCTGGAGGAGGAAGATGCGCAACCACGTCGTCGTCATCGGGTACGGCACGAAGGGCCGCAGCGCGGTCAACACGCTCCGCCGCCAGGGCCAGCCCTTGGAGAAGATCCTCGTCATCGACGCCCACGCCAGCGCGGTCGCGGACGCGAACTTCGACGGCCTGGCCGCGTTCCAGGGAGATGCCACCCGCCGCGAGCTGCTCCGTAGGGCGGAGATCAGTAAGGCCAAACAGGTCATCATCTCCCTCGACCGCGACGACACCGCGATCCTCGCCACCCTCACGGTCCGACAGCTGAACCCCACAGCGGGCGTCGTGGTCGCGGTCCGGGAGCACGAGAACGTGCCGCTGGTGCGCCAGTCCGGCGCCTCGTCGGTGGTGACCAGCTCGGAGACGGTGGGCCGGCTCCTCGGCCTGTCCGCCATCGGCCCGGAGCTGGGCACCATCATGCAGGACATGCTCACCGGCGCCGAGGGGCTGGAGGTGCATCAGAGACTCGCCGAGGCCGGCGAGGCCGGGCAGCCGCCGTCGGCGGTGCAGGGGGAGCGGGTCATCGGCATCATCCGCAACGGGACGCTGCGCCGCTTCTACGACCAGACGGCCACCAAGATCGAGATCGGCGACGAGCTCATCGTGGTGCGCCGCGCCCAGCCGCCCGCCAAGGATGCCCACGCGATTCTCGCCCGCCACTACGAGGACTGACGGGCTCACCCGGGCCGCTACGATTGAGCGAACAGCGGCGCGAACGGAGGTGGCCCCATGTCAGAGGACTCGCTGACGGGCGCCTCCCGCCTGGTGACCGGCCCCGAGCAGCCACGGCTGCGCATGCGCCACCGCCTCGCGCGGCTGGGCGCCGTCCGGTCGAAGTCGGCCGTGCTGGATCCGCTGTTCCGGATCGTCAAGTCCAACCACCCCAAGGCGGATCTGGACGTCATCGAGCGGGCCTACCGCGTCGCGGACCAGTGCCACGAGGGTCAGAAGCGCAAGTCCGGGGACCCGTACATCACGCACCCGCTCGCGGTGGCCACCATCCTCGCGGAGCTGGGCATGACGGAGCCCGTGCTGGTGGCGGCCCTCCTGCACGACACCGTCGAGGACACCCCCTACTCGCTGGAGCAACTCCGCCTGGACTTCTCCGACGAAGTGGCCAGGATGGTGGACGGGGTCACCAAGCTGGACAAGCTCACCTACGGGGAGACGGCCAAGGCCGAGACCATCCGCAAGATGATCATGGCCACCTCCGAGGAGGTGCGCGTGCTCGTGATCAAACTCGCCGACCGGCTGCACAACATGCGCACCATCGGATTCCTGCGGCCTGACAAGCAGGTCCGCATCGCGACGGAGACCCTCAACATCTTCGCGCCCTTGGCCCACCGGTTGGGCATGAACACGATCAAGTGGGAGCTGGAGGACCTGTCGTTCTCGGTCATCGAGCCGAAGGTCTACTCCGAGATCGTGGACATGGTGGCGCAGCAGGCGCCCTACCGCGAGCGCTACCTGCGCGAACTCATCGCCCAGTTCCAGAACCTGCTCACCGAGGCCAAGATCACCGCCACGGTGTACGGGCGGCCCAAGCACTACTACTCGATCTACCAGAAGATGATGGTCCGCGGCCGGGACTTCAAGGAGATCTACGACCTCATCGGGCTGCGCGTCCTGGTCCAGGACACCGCCACCTGCTACGCCGTCCTCGGCGTCGCGCACGCCGCCTGGAAGCCCATTCCGGGGCGGTTCAAGGACTACATCGCCGGCCCGAAGTTCAACCTCTACCAGTCGCTGCACACCACGGTGCTGGGTGCCAACAACGAGCCTGTCGAGCTGCAGATCCGCACCCACGAGATGCACCGTCGGGCGGAGTACGGTGTCGCCGCCCACTGGAAGTACAAGGAGGACCTCCGCGAGGGGGTCACGCCGGAGGAGGCCGGGCTGCGGGCCATGCACCAGCTGGGCGTGATGTCGAAGGAGACCGAGGACCCGAGCGAGTTCCTCGACTCGGTGATGTTCGAGATCAACTCCGACGAGATCTACGTGTTCACCCCCAAGGGTGAGGTGATCGCCCTTCCCGTCGGCGCCACGCCGGTGGACTTCGCGTTCGCGGTGCACACCGAGGTGGGATACCGCTGCATCGGCGCCCGGGTCAACGGGCGCCTGGTGGCGCTCAGCACGCGGCTCGCCCAGGGCGACAAGGTTGAGGTGCTGACCTCCAAGGCCGAAGGCGCCGGCCCCAGCCGGGACTGGCTCGGGTTCGTCGTCTCCAGCCGTGCCCGGCAGAAGATCAAGGCGCACTTCTCGCGCGAACGCCGCGACGAGGCCATCGAGCAGGGCAAGGAGGCGCTCGCCAAGGACCTGCGTCGCACCGGGATCCCGATGCAGCGCCTGCTGACGCTGGAGAACCTCACAGCGGTGGCCAACGAGCTCGGCTTCAAGGACGTACCCGCGCTGTACGCCGCGATCGGGGAGGCGCACCTCGGCCCGCAGGGCGTGGTGGAGAAGCTGATCGCGCTGCACGGCGGCGAGGAGGAGGCCGTCGACACGGTCACCGAGGACGTCGTGGTCAAGCAGCGCCGTCGGCCGGTCCGCGACGGTGCCCACATCCTCGTCGACGGTGACGCCTCGGTGGTGGCGAAGTTCGCCAAGTGCTGCTACCCGTTGCCGGGCGACGAGATCGTCGGGTTCGTCACCCGCAGCGAGGGCGTCTCCGTGCACCGAGCGGACTGCTCCAACGTGCCGGCGCTGATGCGGGAGCCGGAGCGCATCATCGACGTGGCCTGGTCCGGCCGCGAGCAGGGATCCACCTTCCTCGTGACCATCCAGATCGAGGGGATCGACAGGGCGCGCCTGCTCTCGGACGTGTCGTCGGCGCTCTCGGAGCAGCACGTCGACATCCTCGCGGTCAACATCACCACCAACAAGCAGCGGCAGTTCAGCGGCAAGATGACGTTCGAATCAGCGGACCCGACGCACCTGCAGCATGTGATCAACCAGGTGCGCCGGGTCCCCGGCGTCTACGACGTGTTCCGCGTCGCGGGCTGACGGCCCTCAGCGTGCGGTGAAGTCGGCCAGCGTCTCGCGGGCCTGAGCCAGCCAGCTCTGGTAGGTCTCGATGGACTGCTTGGCGTCCTTGATCCTCTTGGCATCGGCCTTGGCCTCGGCCTTCGCCAGGTCCGCCTCCAGCTTGGCGATCTGGGTCTCGAACATCGCGACGGTGTCCTCGGCGCGGCGACGTGCCTCGGGATCCGTGCGGCGCCATTCGTCGGCCTCCATCGCCGCGACCTTCTCACCGAGGGCGCGGACCCGGCCGTCGAGGTCGCGCATCGCGGTGCGCGGCACGTGACCCAGCTCGTTGAACTTCGCCAGGAAGTCGCGGTGGATGGTCTTGACGGCCTCGACGTCGGTGACGCCCTCGAGGTCCTTCTCCACCTGCTCGACGAGCGCCTGCTTGGCCGCCAGGTTCTCCGCCTGCTCGCCGTCGACGGCGCTCTGGGCCAGCGTACGGGCCTCGAAGAACGCGTCCTGGATGGCGCGGAACCTCGCCCACAGGGCGTCGTCCTCGGCGCGCCTGGCGCTTCCGGCCGCCTTCCAGCGCTGCATCAGGTCACGGAACGCCGCCGAAGTGGCGCCCCAGTCCGTGGAGGCGGCCAGTGGTTCGGCCTCCGCGATGATGGCCTCCTTCAGCTCCTTGGAGCCGTCGCGACGCTGGTTGAGCTCCGCAAAGTGCGCCTTGCGACGCCGGGTGTACTGCGTGCGGGCCGACGAGAAGCGGTGCCACAGCTCGTTGTCCGTGGTGCGGTCCACGCGGGGGAGGGCCTTCCACTCGTCGAGCAGCACCCGGAAGCGGTCCACGCCGCCGCGCCAGTCGTCACCCTCGGCCAGCTTCTCGGCCTCCTCGACCATCGCCTCCTTGGCGGCGACGGTGGCGGAGTTCTGCTCGGCCCTCAAGGCCTTCCTTGCCTCGATCTGCGCGGGGAGCACCTCGAGGAGCGCGTCGAGGCGGCGGGTCAGCGCCTCGAGATCACCGACGGCGTTGGCGCCGGCCACGTTCGTGCGGGCCGTGGTGATGGCCGTGCGGGCCTCTTCCGGCGACATCGCCTGGGCGGCCACACGGGACTCGAGCAGGCCCACCTCGGCGGCCAGGTTCTCGAAGCGCCGCACGTAGAAAGCCATGGCCTCGTGGGGGGTGGAGTCGGGGATCTGCCCGACACTTCGTTCAGTGTCACCCTCGCGGACGTAGACCGTGCCGTCGGCATCGACGCGGCCGAAACTGGAGGGCGCTTGCGATTCGCTCATGGGCCCAATCTAGCCGTATAGGGTGTCGTCGTGCTCATCCAGCCCATCCAGGTGTCGCCCTGGCAGTCCAACTGCTACATCGTCTCGCCGCACGACGACACGGCCGAGTGCCTCATCGTCGATCCCGGCATCACGGCGGCTGAGCCGGTGGTCGCCGCGGTCGCTGAGCGCGGCCTGAATCCCGTCGCGATCCTTGCCACGCACGGCCACCTCGACCACGTCGGCGACGCGCACCTGCTCGCCGCCCGCTGGAACATCCCGCTCTACCTCGCGACCGCGGACCAGCACCTGCTGGTCCGCCCGGGTGACGGGCTCGGGCCGCAGGGGGCGGCGCTCATGGTCCAGCTCACCGGGTCAGACACCCTGCCTGCGATCGCGGACGTGCGGGACCACGGCGGCCCCGTCACGCTCGCCAGGATCACGGTCACCCCGTTCCCGGCCCCCGGCCACACCAAGGGGTCCACACTGCTGGAGTTCACGTCGGCCCGCACCTCGGTGGTGTTCACCGGGGACGTGGTGTTCGCGGGCACGATCGGGCGCACGGACCTGCCCGGCGGTAGCATGACCGAGATGCGCGAGTCGCTGCGGCGCATCGCCCTGCACTTCCCGGCCGAGACGCCCTTGCTGCCCGGCCACGGCCAGCCCACCAGCATCGGCCAGGAGCTCGACTCGAACCCCTTCCTGCAGCCAGACCACTTGTGAGGAACCCTTGTCCCGCCCCAAGCCGCTGAGCGGCTTCCCCGAGTTCCTGCCCGCCGGCCGCATCGTCGAGAACCGCGTCCTCGACGTGGTGACGGGCACCTTCGAGCTGCACGGCTTCGCACCCATCGAGACCCGCGCGGTCGAGCCGCTGGCGCAGTTGTCGCGGAAGGGCGAGATCGAGAAGGAGATCTACGTGGTCCGCCGGCTGCACGCCGAGGCAGGCGACGTCGACGAGTTGGGGCTGCACTTCGACCTGACCGTGCCGTTCGCGCGGTACGTGCTGGAAAATGCCGGTCACCTGGCGTTCCCCTTCCGCCGCTACCAGGTGCAGAAGGTGTGGCGGGGGGAGCGGCCGCAGGAGGGTCGCTACCGCGAGTTCACCCAGGCCGACATCGACATCGTCGGCCAGGACGCCCTTGCCTCGCACCACGACGCCGAGATTCCGCTGGTGGCGCTCGACGTGTTCGAGAAGCTCCACCGCGACCTGGGCCTCCCCCCGGTGTCCCTGCACGTCAACAACCGCAAGCTGTCCGAGGGCTTCTACCGGGGCCTCGGCGTCGAGGACACGGCGGCTGTGCTTCAGCGGGTCGACAAGTACGACAAGATCGGGCCGGATGCCGTCGCCGAGTTGCTGACCGCGGAGGTGGGGCTCTCACAGGCCCAGGCCAGTGCCTGCGTCGCGCTGGCCGGCATCTCCGCCACCGACGAGTCCTTCGTCGACGACGTGCGGCGGCTCGGTGTGACGGGCGAACTGCTCGACGCCGGCCTCGAGGAGCTGTCCGCCCTGGTGAGGGTGGCCGCCCGCTCGGTGCCGGACCGGGTGGTGGCGGACCTGAAGATCGCACGGGGGCTGGACTACTACACCGGCACCGTCTACGAGACGTTCCTCGTCGGCTCCGAGAAGCTGGGTTCGGTCGCCTCGGGCGGCCGCTACGACTCGCTGGCCAGCGACGGCAAGGTCACCTTCCCCGGCGTCGGGTACTCCTTCGGCATCACGCGGATCCTCGCGCCCCTCATCGGCAAGGGCAGGCTCGTCGCGTCCCGCAGCGTCCCCAGCGCCGTGCTGGTGGCCGTGGACAACGAGGAGTCGCGGGAGCAGGCGATCGCGGTGGCCGCGCTGCTGCGCGCACGCGGCATCCCGGTCGAGGTGGCGCCGAAGGCGGACCGGTTCGGCAAGCAGATCCGCTTCGCGGAGCGCAGGGGCATCCCGTTCGTGTGGTTCGGCGCCGGCTACGACGACTCCGTCAAGGACATCCGCAGCGGGGAGCAGACCCCCGCCTCCCCGGAGACGTGGGCACCGCCCGCCGAGGACCTCGCCCCCACGGTGGGGACACCGCAGCCCTGAGCCCGCCCCTGCCCGGTACCACCAGCCCCGGCAGACGGTTACGATGACCCGGCGAGCTGCACCGTCTATGCAGCCGAACGAGAGGAATACAGTGATCCGCACCCACGACGCCGGCGCCCTGCGCGCCGAGCACGCAGGCAACCAGGTCGTCCTAGCCGGGTGGGTGGCCAAGCGCCGCGACCACGGCGGCCTCGCCTTCATCGATCTTCGCGACGCCTCGGGCCGAGTGCAGGTGGTCATCCGCGACGAGCTGCTCGAGGCCACCGGCGCCCACGACCTCCGCAACGAGTACTGCATCAAGGTCACCGGGGTCGTCGAGGTGCGGCCCGAGGGCAACGAGAACCCGGATCTCCCGACCGGCCAGATCGAGGTCGCCATCACCGAGCTCGAGGTGCTCAACACCTCCGCGCCGCTGCCGTTCCAGATCGACGAGCGGGTCACCGTCGGCGAGGAGGCCCGCCTGCGGTACCGCTACCTGGATCTCCGCCGCCCCGCACCCGGCGCCGCGATCCGCCTGCGCTCCGACGTCAACAAGGCGGCCCGCACCGTCCTTGGCGCGCGCAACTTCGTCGAGATCGAGACGCCGACGCTGACCCGCTCAACCCCCGAGGGCGCCCGCGACTTCATCGTGCCGGCCCGCCTGTCGCCCGGCTCCTGGTACGCGCTGCCGCAGTCGCCTCAGCTCTTCAAGCAGCTGCTCATGGTGGCGGGCATGGAGCGCTACTACCAGATCGCGCGCTGCTACCGCGACGAGGACTTCCGCGCCGACCGGCAGCCCGAGTTCACCCAGCTGGACATCGAGATGAGCTTCGTGGACCAGGACGACGTGATCGAGCTGGGCGAGGCGCTGGTCAAGGAGATCTGGGCACTGATCGGTGCGGACCTTGCCACGCCCTTCCCGAGGATCACCTACCTCGACTCCATGAACCGCTACGGCTCGGACAAGCCAGACCTGCGCTTCGACCTGGAGCTGACCGAACTCACCGCCTACTTCTCCGAGACCACCTTCCGGGTGTTCCAGGCCCCCTACGTCGGCGCCATCGTGATGCCCGGCGGCGGCTCGCAGCCGCGGCGCACCTTCGACGCGTGGCAGGAGTGGGCCAAGCAGCGAGGCGCCAAGGGCCTCGCCTACGTCACGCTCGACGAGAACGGCGAGCTGGGCGGCCCCGTCGCGAAGAACCTCTCCGACCAGGAGCGGGCCGGGCTCGCCGAGATCACCGGCGCCAAGCCGGGCGACTGCATCTTCTTCGCCGCCGGCGCGCGGGCCGCGTCCCAGGCGCTCCTGGGCGCCGCCCGCAACGAGATCGGCGAGCGCTGCGGCCTGATCGACCAGGACGCGTGGAGCTTCCTCTGGGTGGTCGACGCGCCGCTGTTCAAGCCCACCTCCGATGCCAAGGCCGAGGGTGACGTCGCGGTGGGGGAGGGCGCCTGGACGGCCGTGCACCACGCGTTCACCTCGCCGAAGCCCGAGCATCTCGACACCTTCGACACCGCTCCGGGTGAGGCGCTGGCCTACGCGTACGACATCGTGTGCAACGGCAACGAGATCGGCGGCGGGTCCATCCGTATCCATCGCCGCGACGTGCAGGAGCGGGTGTTCAAGGTGATGGGCATCGGCGCCGAGGAGGCCCAGGAGAAGTTCGGCTTCCTCCTCGACGCCTTCCAGTTCGGCGCCCCGCCGCACGGCGGCATCGCCTTCGGCTGGGACCGGATCGTGGCGCTGCTGAGCAGGTCCGAGTCGATCCGCGACGTCATCGCCTTCCCCAAGAGCGGCGGCGGGTTCGACCCGCTGACGCAGGCGCCGGCGCCCATCTCCGTGCAGCAGCGCCGCGAGGCCGGCGTGGACGCCAAGCCCGAGGCGAAGCAGGGGGCCACGGCCCCGGCGTCCTGACCGCCGCGTCTCCGGGCTCCCTGCGAGGTGCAGGGAGCCCGGGCGCGTGCCGGCCGGGCGGCCCTGGCCAGGGGTCAGGCGGCGAGCACGTTGGGGATGCTGCGCGGCCTGAGGACCAACCACAGGGCCGCGGCCGAGAGGGAGGCGCAGGTCAGGATCGCGACGCCCATCGGCACGGCGCTGGTCATGGGCACCAGGCCGATGAGGGGCCCCACGGTGGAGCCGACGATCTGCGTGGTGGCGCCCATGAGCGAGGCCGCAGTCCCCGAGTGCTGCCGGTGGTTGTGCAGCAGGAGGATCTGCCCGCACGGGGCCGAGAGGCCGAAGCCGAAGGTGAGCAGCCACAGCGCCGGAACAAGCGGGACGAAGCCCACATCCGCGGCGTTGACGAGGAGCACCGCCGCGCCTGAGAGCACCATGAGGCTGGTCGCCAGCGCGAGCACCCACTGCGGGCCCCATCGCTGCGCGAGCCGACTGCCCAACTGCACGCCCACGAACACCCCGAACGAGCAGATCGCGAACACCGTGCCGAACTCCTGCGGCGACAGGCCGTAGACCTCCTGCAGCAACACCGACGAACTCGCGACGTAGGAGAACAGGGCACCGAAGGCGAAGGCCGCGATCAGGATGGCACCCAGCGACATCCGGTCGGTGAACACCGCGCGGAAGGCCCGGCCGATGGGCTTCAGCCCGCCCCGGGTCCGCTCCGACGGCGGCCGCGTCTCCACGGTCATCACCACGATGAGCACGATGACGACGGCGCCGTAGGCGGCCAGGCCCCAGAACACGCCTCGCCAGTCCATGAAACCCACCATCCACGAGCCCACGATGGGGGCAACGATGGGCGCGAGCCCGGAGATCAGGGCCAGCCGCGACAGCATCACCACCAGCGGACGGCCGCTGAACAGGTCGCGGGCCATGGCCATGGCCACGACCGCGCCGCCGGCAGCGCCGACCCCCTGCAGCAGCCGCATGGCCGTGAGGAACTCGATGGTGGGCGACAGGGCCACCAGGATCGACGACACCACGTGCAGGATCGAGCAGGCGATCAGCGGGAGCCGGCGCCCCAGCCGGTCGCTGAGCGGCCCGACGAGCAGCTGACCTGTGGCGAAGCCGAGGGTGGTGGCCGACAGCGTCAACTGAACCTGGGTGTCGGAGATCCCGAGGTCGGATTTGAGCGCCGGGAAGGCCGGGAGATAGAGGTCGATGGTGAACGGGCCGAGGCCCGTGAGCATGCCGAGGGTGACGATGATCGCGATGCGCCGACGTCTGGAGAATGTGTTGCCGAGGTGGGAAGCCACAACGGACCATCCTAGGATGGTTTGGGATTCAAACAAACTCGGGCCCTGGGGGCGCGACCACTAGAGTGGACGGTGATGAGCTTCGACCTGTTCGGCAATCCCGACCCGGCACCCCCGACCCGCGGCGGCTCGCTCAGCGACTCCACGAACCCACAGGCGCCCCTCGCCGTGCGGCTACGACCCCGGACGCTGGACGAGATCGTCGGCCAGCAGCACCTCCTCGCCGCCGGCTCCCCCCTGCGCCGCCTCGCCGACGGGCAGCCCATGTCGGTGTTCCTCTGGGGCCCGCCCGGGGTGGGCAAGACCACCATCGCCTCCGTCGTGTCCCAGGCCACCAACCGCAGGTTCGTCGAACTCTCGGCGGTCACCGCCGGGGTGAAGGAGGTCCGGGCCGAGCTGGAGACCGCCCGCCGCGAGCTGGCCCGGGGCCACGCCACGGTCCTGTTCGTCGACGAGGTGCACCGGTTCTCCAAGGCTCAGCAGGACGTCCTGTTGCCGGCGGTGGAGAACCGGCTGGTCACGCTCATCGCCGCCACGACGGAGAATCCGTCGTTCTCGGTCATCTCGCCCCTGCTCTCGCGGTCCCTGCTGCTGCGCCTCCAGCCGCTCACCACCGAGGATCTGATGGCGCTCATCGACCGGGCGCTGACCGACGAGAGAGGCCTTCGGCGCGCCACCGGTGAGCAGTTCGAGCTGGCTGGAGACGCCCGGGACCTCATCATCCGGCTCTCGGGCGGCGACGCGCGCCGAGCACTCACCTACCTGGAGGAGTCGGCGGCCGCCGCCCAGGCACTCGGCGTCGCGGTGATCGACCAGGGCGCCGTCGAGTCCTCGGCCGACCGCGCCGCCGTCCGCTACGACCGCGACGGCGACCAGCACTACGACATCATCTCCGCGTTCATCAAGTCCGTGCGAGGGTCCGACGTCGACGCGGCGCTGCACTACCTCGCCCGCATGCTGGAGGCGGGGGAGGACCCGAGGTTCATCGCCCGCCGCCTCATGATCTCGGCCTCCGAGGACATCGGCATGGCGGCCAGTGGGGTCCTGCAGACCTGCGTGGCGGCGGCCCAGGCAGTCCAGCTTCTGGGCATGCCCGAGGCGAGGATCACCCTGGCCCACGCCACCGTCGCCGCGGCGACCGCCCCGAAGTCCAACGCCGCCTACCTCGCCCTCGACGCGGCCATCGCCGACGTGCGACGCGGCAAGGGAGGGCTGGTCCCGCCCCACCTCCGCGACGCCCACTACGCCGGCGCGGAGAAGCTGGGGCACGGCAAGGGCTACCGCTACCCCCACGACTTCCCGCACGCCGTCGTGGCGCAGACCTACCTCCCGGAGGACCTGGAGGGAGCGCAGTACTACCTGCCGACGGATCACGGCCAGGAGGCCGCCATCGCCGAACGGGTCACGCTGCTGAGGGGGCTTCTGGCGGGGGAGGCGTCGGCTAGAGTTACGCCGTCCGCAGATCCAAGGAGGACAGGACCATGACCGTTGGAGACATCGCCGGGCTCATCGCCGCGATCGCACTGTGCGTGCTGGTGGCGTTGCTCGCCGTCCCGCTGCTCAAGCTCAGCCGCGTGCTGGACGAGGTCCGGCTCACCGTCCGGGACGTGGGCCACAACTCCGTGCCCATCCTGCAGGAGCTGAAGAGCACCGTCGTGGCCACCAACGAGGAGCTGGCCAAGCTGAGCGTGGTCACCGACGACGTGAGCAAGGCCTCCGGGCACGCCACGGTGGTCACCGAGAACGCGGCGCAGATGTCGACGCTGTTCGCCGCCACCCTGGGCGGCCCCCTGGTCAAGACCGCGGCCTTCACCTACGGCGTCCGCAAGGCCTTCCAGGGCCGGAGGAAGAAGTGAGGGGCCTGTTCTGGATCATCGTCGGCGCCGGGCTCGCCGTCTTCGTGATGATGCGCGGCAAGGAACTGCTCCACCGGCTGACCCCCCGTGGGGTCCAGGAGCAGGTCGCCGAGAAGGGTCACGAGGCCGCCGCGAGCTTCGGCGACTTCATGGGCACGTTCCGCACCGCCATGGCCCAGCGCGAGGCCGAGCTCCGGCACGAGCTCAACATTCCCGCGACCACCCACTGACCACCTGAGGGACACCACTCATGAAGACCTCCGAGATCCGGAGCCGATTCGTCGACTTCTTCGCCGCGAACGACCACACCGTCGTCCCCAGCGCGTCACTGCTGTACAACGACCCCACCTTGCTGTTCGTCAACGCCGGCATGGTGCCGTTCAAGCCCTACTTCCTCGGCGACGAGCCGGCCCCGTTCAAGCGCGCCGTCTCCTCGCAGAAGTGCGTCCGCACGCTGGACATCGACGAGGTGGGCAAGACCACCCGCCACGGCACCTTCTTCCAGATGCTCGGCAACTTCGCCTTCGGTGACTACTTCAAGGAAGGCGCCATCACCTACGCCTGGGACCTGGTCACCGGTGCCGAGGCGGACGGGGGCTGGGGCTTCGACGGGGACAAGGTGTGGGTCACCGCCCTCCACGGCGACCAGGAGACCATCGACCTGTGGCAGAAGGTCGGCATCCCGCGGCACCGCATCCAGGAGCGTGGGCTGAAGGACAACTACTGGCACATGGGGGTCCCTGGCCCCGGCGGCCCCTGTTCCGAGATCTACATCGACCGCGGCCCCGACTTCGGTGCCGACGGCGGCCCCGAGGCGGACGAGGACCGCTTCCTCGAGATCTGGAACCTGGTCTTCCAGCAGGAGGAGCTGTCCACCGTCCGCGCCAAGGACGATTTCGACGTCCTGCGGCCCCTGCCCAGCCAAAACATCGACACCGGTTCCGGCCTGGAGCGCGTGGCCCTGCTCAAGCAGGGGGTGGCCAACATGTACGAGATCGACGAGGTGTTCCCCGTCATCGCGAAGGCGGCCGAGCTGTCCGGCCGGCGCTATGGTGCCGACCCTGTCGACGACGTCCGCTTCCGAGTGGTCGCGGACCACGTTCGCTCGTCGCTGATGCTGATGACCGACGGCGTCACCCCCGGCAACGAGGCCCGCGGCTACGTGCTGCGCCGGCTCCTGAGGCGCGTCATCCGCTCGATGCGCCTGCTGGGCGTCGGCGACCCGGTGCTCGGCGAGCTGCTGCCCGTGTCCAGGGACCTCATGCGCGTCTCCTACCCGGACATCGAGGACAACTGGGCGCGCGTGTCTCAGGCGGCCGGCGCCGAGGAGGAGTCCTTCCGCCGCACCCTGCAGGCCGGCACCGTGATGTTCGACATGGCGGTCGGCGAGGCGAAGAGCCACGCGGCGCCGGCGCTGGCCGGCGCCCAGGCGTTCCAGCTGCACGACACCTACGGGTTCCCGATCGACCTGACCATGGAGATGGCGGCCGAGCAGGGCCTCACGGTGGACCGGGCCACGTTCGACGAGCTCATGAAGGAGCAGAAGGAGCGCGCCCGGGCGGACGCGAAGGCCAAGAAGGGCGTCGGTGCGTCCATGGAGGCCTACCGCGAGCTCCGCGACACCGGCGAGGTGCCCTTCCTCGGCTACACGGATCTCGACGTGTCCACCCGGGTCCGTGGCATCATCGCCGGCGGCGCCACCGTCGACCGCGCGCTCGACGGCAGCACCGTCGAGATCGTGCTCGAGGAGACGCCCTTCTACGCCGAGGCCGGAGGCCAGGATTCGGACCGGGGAATCATCGTCGGTGAGGGGTTCACCCTCGAGGTGCTGGACGTGCAGAAGCCGGTCCCCGGCCTCACGGTGCACCGGGTTGAGGTCTTCGGCGAGCTCGCCCTGGGGGCGTCGGCCGACGCCCGGGTGGACGCGGAGGCGCGCCACGGCGCGAGCCAGGCCCACACCGCCACCCACATCATCCATGCAGCGCTCCGCGAACTCGTCGGCCCCACGGCCACCCAGGCCGGTTCCTACAACAAGCCGGGCTACATGCGCTTCGACTTCTCGTCGCCCCAGGGCCTGTCCGCCCAGCTGAAGGCGGAGGTGGAGGCCCGGGCCAACCAGGCCATCGCGGACAACTTCGAGGTGACGGCGCACCAGATGCCTCTCGAGCGGGCCAAGGCGCTCGGCGCGATGGCGATGTTCGGCGAGAAGTATCCCCCGATGGTGCGGATGGTGGAGCTGGCGGGCCCCTGGTCGCGCGAGCTGTGCGGCGGCACGCACGTCGCCACCACCGCCCAGATCGGGATGCTCAACCTGCTCACGGAGGCGTCCATCGGTTCCGGGGTCCGCCGCGTCGAGGCGCTCGTGGCGCACGACGCGTTCGCCAAGTTCGCCGCGGAACGGGCACTGGTCTCTGAGCTGACGGACACCCTCCGGGTGCAGCCGGACCAGCTCGTCGGCCGCGTCGAGCGGCTCGTGGCCCAGCTCAAGGAGGCCGAGAAGCAGATCGCAGCGTTGAACGCGGAGCGGCTCCTGGCCTCGGCGGCGGCCATGGTCGCGAATGCCGAGGACGTGAACGGGGTGCGCTTCCTGGGCCTGGAGGTCCCCGGCGTCGCGGGCTCGGACCTGCGCACGCTCGCGCTCGACCTTCGGGAGCGGCTCGGCTCGGCAGCGGCGGTCGTGGCGCTCGTCGGCGGCGGCGAGAAGCCGAGCGCCATCGTCGCCACCAACGACGCGGCGCGTGCGCTGGCGCTCCGCGCCGGGCAGCTCATCGGGCTCGCCTGCGCCGAACTGGGCGGCAAGGGGGGCGGCAAGGACGACCTGGCCCAGGGCGGCGGCACCGACCCGTCGGGCGCCCTCTCAGCCGTCGCCGCGGTCCGACGCGCGCTGGAGACGCGTGCCTGACGGCGCACGGATCGGCATCGACTGGGGGAAGGCCCGGATCGGGGTCGCGGCCAGCAACCCCCGCACCGGCTTCGCCTTCCCCGTCGAGACCGTGCAGGCGGGACGCGACGAGATCACCCGCCTCGCCGCGCTGGCTGAGGAGTACGCCCCGGAGCTGATCTACGTGGGCCTGCCGCTCACGCTCGCCGGCGAACGGGCGCAGGCCGCCGTGTTCGTTCTGGAGCGTGCCACCGCGCTCGCGGCGGCCGTGGCGCCCATCCCGGTGCGCCTGGTCGACGAGAGGATGAGTACCGCGTCGGCATCACGTAGTCTGGGCAGCGCGGGCCGGCGGGCCAAGCAGCAGCGCAGTGTCATCGATCAGGCCGCGGCCGTCGAGATTCTGCAGCGCGCCATCGACGCGGAGAGCCGCGACGGAGCACCGGCCGGGGAACCCGCACCGAAGGAGGAACCGTGAGCCCTGGGCTGATTGACAACGACAGCAAGCTCGACTGGCGCAAGGTGGGCTACTACGGACGCTCGGCGTTCGCGGTGCTGCTCTCCCTGGCAGTACTGGTGGGCGGCGGCTGGTTCGTCTACTCCGAGGTCAAGGAGGCCTACGTCGCCTGGCGGACCGAGGACGACTATCTGGGTGAGGGCACGGATCCGGTCCAGGTCGTCATCCCGAGCGGCGCCACCATCACGCAGATCGGGGACCTCCTGGTCGAGGCCGAGGTGGTGAAGTCCACCCGCACCTTCCGGCAGGTGGCCCAGCGCAGCGGCGAGTCGGACAAGCTCCAGGCCGGCCGGTTCAACCTGAAGAAGCAGCTACCGGCCGAGACGGCGTTCGCCATGCTGCTGGATCCGAGAAACCAGGATCGCCTGATGGTCGGGTTCCCGGAGGGCACCACCGCGCTCGAACAGGCCGCGATCATTGCGGACAAGACCGGCCTCGCGGCTGCTGACATCACCGCCGCGGCCGCCGACACGAGTGCTTTCGCGCTGCCCGCCTATGCTGCGGGACGGCTTGAAGGCTTCCTGTTCCCGTCCACGTATGCCGTGCAGGAGCCGCCCCAGGCCGCGGCCATCTTCGCCACGCAGGTCAAGCAGTTCGGCGTCGTCGCCGAAGAGATCAGCCTTGAGGGCAGAGCGGCTGAGATGTCCGTCGAGCCGTTGAGCGTCGTGACCATCGCCTCCATCATCGCCAGCGAGGTGAGTGAGCCTGCGGACCAGCCGAAGGTCGCCGCCGTCATCTACAACCGCCTCGAGCAGGGAATGCCGTTGCAGATGGACTCCACTGTCCACTACGCGGTGGGCAAGAGCGGCCGGGTCACCACCACCGCCGAGGATCGCGCGGTCGAGTCCCCCTACAACACGTACCTCAACACCGGACTTCCGCCGGGCCCCATCAGCAACCCAGGCAAGTCCGCGTTGGAGGCGGCCCTCTCGCCGGCCGACATCGGCTCGCTGTTCTTCGTCACCGTGGATCTGGACACGGGGGAGACCCGGTTCGCCGACACCTTGGAGGAGCACAACGCGAACGTGGCGCTCTTCCAGGCCTGGTGTCAGGCCAACACCGGCCGATGCTGAGACGCGCGGGCGTCGTCGGGGATCCGGCTGGGCATTCCCTGTCCCCGGCCATCCACCGCGCCGGCTACGCGGCCAACGGCCTGGACTGGGCCTACGCGGCCTACACCGTGGCGCCGTCGGAGCTGGAGGGCTTCGTCGGCGAACGGATCGACGACCCGGCCTGGGCCGGGCTGAGCGTCACCGCCCCGCACAAGGAGGCCATCCTGGCGTTCGGGGAGGCCGACGAACCGACGCGCCTCCTCGGGGCGGGCAACACCCTGGTGTTCGGCGCCGACGGGGCCCGCGTGTTCAACACCGACGTGCCGGGCTTCGTTCGGGCGTGGCGGGCGCACGGCCTCAGCGCGCCCCGCAGCGCCGCCATCCTGGGCAACGGCGCCACGGCGCGCTCCATCCTCCTGGCCCTCGCGGGCCTCGGCGTGACCGACGTGACGTTCCTGGCGCGCCGGCCGGAGCGCGCCGTCGAGATCCTTGACCTCGCCTCGATCCTCGGGGTGCGGGCCGCGGTGCGGAGCCTGGACGAGGGCGTCGATGCGGTGGATGTGGTGGCCAACACCATCCCCGCCGCCGCCACCGCCCCGCACGCCCCTGCCCTGGCGCGGGCCGCCAGGGTGGTCTTCGACGCCGTCTACGACCCGTGGCCCACCCCGCTGGGGGAGGCCTCCGCGGACGCCGGCCGCGCGGCGCTCAACGGCCTGGACCTTCTCGCGGGCCAGGCGGTGGACCAGTTCTTCCTCCTCACCGGGGTCCAGGTCACGTTCGACGCGTGCCGGTCGGCAGCTGAGCAGGAACTGAGGCGCCGCGCGGGTCTCTGACACAATGGCCCCCATGCTTCGATACCTGACCGCCGGGGAATCCCACGGCCAAGCGCTCATCGCGACCATGGAGGGCATCCCCGCCCACGTGCGGGTGGGCGTCGAGGAGATCTCGACGAACCTCGCCCGGCGGCGGCTGGGGGTGGGCCGCGGTGCCCGGATGAAGTTCGAGGCGGACGAGGTCACACTGCTGGGCGGGTTCCGCCACGGGGAGACCCTCGGCTCGCCCATCGCCATCATGGTGGGCAACACCGAATGGCCGAAGTGGCAGCAGGTGATGGCCCCGGGTGCGGTCGACGAGGACGTGCTGGCCGCGCTGGCCCGCAACGCGCCGCTCACCCGTCCCCGCCCCGGTCACGCCGACCTGGCGGGCATGCAGAAGTACGGCTTCGACGAGGCCCGCCCCATCCTCGAGCGCGCCTCCGCCCGCGAGACGGCGGCCAGGGTGGCGCTGGGCACCGTCGCCCAGGCATTCCTCAGCCAGGCCCTCGGCATCGAGGTGCTCAGCCACGTCGTCGAGCTGGGGCCCGTGCGCGCGACGCGTGGGGACCTGCCCACGCCGGCGGATCTTGCCGCCATCGACGCCGATCCCGTGCGCTGCTTCGACCCGGAGACCTCCACCGCGATGCAGGCGGAGGTGGAGTCCTGCCACCGCGACGGCGACACGCTGGGCGGGGTCGTCGAGGTGGTGGCGTGGGGTCTGCCTCCGGGCCTGGGCTCCCACAGCCAGGGGGACCGGCGGCTGGACGCCAGGCTGGCGGGCGCGCTCATGGGCATCCAGGCCATCAAGGGCGTCGAGCTGGGCGACGGGTTCGACCTCGCCAGGCGCCGCGGCTCCGCCGCCCACGACGAGATCCTGCCGGGCGACGGTGGCATCCAGCGCGCCACGCACCACTCCGGCGGCACCGAGGGCGGCATGTCCACCGGGGAGGTGCTGCGCGTCCGCGCTGCGATGAAGCCGATCGCCACCGTGCCGCGGGCGCTGCGCACCATCGACACCGCCACGGGCGAGGCCGCGGCCGCCCATCACCAGCGCTCCGACGTGTGCGCGGTCCCCGCGGCCGGCGTCGTCGCCGAGGCCATGGTCGCGCTCGTCCTCGCGGAGGTGGTGCTCGAGAAGTTCGGAGGCGATTCCGTGGCCGAGACCAGCCGCAACGCGCGGGCCTACCTCGCCGACGTCGAGGCCCGTGGACTCAGGATCGGCCGATGACCATCGTCCTCATGGGGGCGCCAGGGGCCGGAAAGTCCTCCGTCGGACGGCGCCTCGCGAAGAAGCTCGGGCGCACCTTCGTCGACGTCGACCAACGGATCGAGGAGGTGGTGGGCAAGCCCGTGGCGGAGATCTTCGCCGACGAGGGCGAGGCCCACTTCCGCGCCCTCGAGCAGGACGCCACCCTCGAGTTGCTGGGCACCTACGACGTGGTGGCCCTCGGCGGCGGCGCCGTGATGAACCCCGTCATCCGCGAGGCGCTCGCCGGGCACGAGGTCATCTGGCTCAAGGTCTCCATCGGTCAGGCCACGCGCCGCGTGGGCATGAACACCGTCCGGCCGCTGCTGCTGGGCAACGTCCGTGGGCGGCTCATCGAGCTGCTGCGGGAGCGCACACCCGTCTACGAGGCCCTGGCCACCCAGACGGTGGAGACCGACGGCCGCGGATGCGCCGAGGTGGCCGACGCCCTCGCCGCCGAGAGGATGGCGGAGTGAGCGTGCGCGTGGAGTCCGCGCTGGGCCCCTACGAGGTCCACATCGAGCGTGGCGCCGTCGATCGGCTGGCCGGCCTGGTGCGGGACGCGGACCGGGTCGCGGTGATCCACGGCCCCGCCGTGGCATCCACCGCCCGAGGCCTCGCGGACCGACTCGGGCTGCCCGTCACCCTGATCGAGGTCCCGGACGCCGAACGGGCGAAGACCCCCGAGGTGCTCGCCCGCTGCTGGGACGCCCTGGCGGCCGCCGGGCTCACCCGCAACGATCTCGTGGTGGGCATCGGAGGCGGGACGACGACCGACCTGGCCGGGTTCGTCGCGGCCACGTGGCTGCGCGGGGTTGGCTACGTCAGCGTCCCCACGACGGTGCTGGCCATGGTCGACGCCGCGGTGGGCGGCAAGACCGGCATCAACCTGGCGGCGGGCAAGAACCTGGTGGGCTCCTTTTACGAGCCGCGCGCGGTGCTGTGCGACCTGGCCCTCCTCGACACCCTCCCGCCGCGTGACGTCCGGGCCGGGCTGGCCGAGGTGGTCAAGTGCGGCTTCATCGCCGACGCCCAGATCCTGCGCCTCGTCGAGGAGGACCTTCCCGACAGCGCCGACACCACCGGGGCGCGCTTCGCGGAGCTCGTGGAGCGGGCGGTCGCGGTCAAGGCGGCGGTGGTCGCCGTCGACTTCCGCGAGGCCACCTCCACCGGGTCCCGCGTGGGGAGGGAGGCGCTCAACTACGGGCACACCCTCGGCCACGCCATCGAGGCCCACGCCGGGTACACCTGGCGCCACGGCGACGCGATCAGTGTGGGCATGGCCTGGATCGCCCGCGTCTCCCGCGACGCTCTGGGGCTCCCTGCGGCCTCCGTGGAGCTGCACGACGTACTGCTCGGCGGCCTTGGCCTGCCCCTGCGCTACGCGCCGGAGTCCTTCCCGGAGCTACGCCGGCTGATGAGCCTCGACAAAAAGGCCCGGGGGTCGCGGCTCCGCCTGGTCGGCCTCTCCGCACTCGGCAGCCCCGCGATCATCGACGGCCCGCCCGACGAGCTGCTCGCGGCCGCCTACCGCGAACTCGGCTGAACGCGGCCTGGGCTGACCCGCCATGGCAGATGTCCTCGCCGCGCTGCTCGCGGCCCTCACGCTCGACGAGGCAGCCATGTCGGCGGCGGGCACGTGGGACGCGCTGGGGGTCGCGGTCCTCGCCTCGCTGTCGACGATGCTCGGGCACAGCGCCGTGCTCGCCCTCAACCGCATCCGGGGCCTGCGCCTCCTGTCCACCCTGGTGCTCAACGCGGTGGTGCTGTCCTTCCTCAGGATCCTGCAGGCGGCCATCACGTGGACGGTCGCCGGCACTGTGCTGGGGCATCCCGTCCCCCTGCTCGACCTGGTGATCGTCGCGCTGCTGTCGCTGGCGCCGCAGGTGTTCGGCGTGGTCACGGCCATGCCCCACGCCGGGCTGTTCGTCGGCCGGGTGCTGGAGGGGTGGCAGTACCTGGTGCTGGTCGTCGGGGTCAGCGCCACGTTCGGCGTGACGCTCGCCACGGCGCTCGGCATCACGCTCGTGGGGTGGGTGGTCATGCAGATGGTCTCGCGGCTTCTTCGGGTGCCGGCCACCTGGCTGGGCTCGAGGCTCTGGACGCTCGCCACCGGGAGGCCCACCATGGTGACCGCGCGCGACATTCTGGCCGGTACCCCGCTGATGCCCGTCGAGGTGGAGGGGGTGAGGCCGTGATCACGTGGGCCCTGGGGATCATCCTGGTCACCGTCGTGGTGCTGGCCGTGCTGTCGCCGCTGGAATCGGCCCGGTGGTGGGCGGACCGCGGCGAGGTGGAGATCAGACGCACGTTCGACCACCTGCCGGCCCGTGAGGTGGTCGACGGGGACGACGCGGAGGCCTACCTCGTCTACCTGTCGGGCGTGGGGGACGTGGGCGGGAACCAGCTGCTCGATCGCGAGACGGCCTGGCTGGAGACCCTCAGGGTGGCGCTCCCTGCGACCCGCGTGATCGCCGATGTGTTCCCTTACTCCGTGGACAACCGTGGGCTGCTGCAACGCGCGACCGAGCGGCTCTGGGCCTGGCTGGATCAGGGCCGCCGCACCAGACGGCTCAAGGGCCTCCATATGCTGATCAACGCCCGCAACGTCCTGCACGTGCTGGTCTCCGCCGATCCGAGGTACGGCCCCGCGCACAACATCGGCCTCGCCCAGGAGATCTGGCGGTCGCTGCAGCGGCACGGGTACCGGCCCGGAAGTGGCCGCCGGGTCATCCTCGTGGGGTACTCCGGCGGGGGCCAGATGTCGCTGGGATCGGCCTGGTTCCTCGCCGGCGCGGGCGTGCCGATCTCGATCATCTCCATCGGGGGAGTCTTCGGCGACGACCCGGGCCTGGACCGGATCGATCACCTCTGGCACCTGACCGGCAGCGCGGACCGTGTGCAGCTCATCGGCCCGGTGGCGTTTCCCGGCCGGTGGCCCACCGCCCCCCTCTCGTCGTGGGGCAGGGCCGTCCGGGAGGGCCGGGTGACGAGGCGCATCATCGGCGGGATGCGCCACGACGGTGCGCAGGCGTACTTCGGTCGGAGGGCCGTGGCCGAGGACGGCAGGACGTACGCCGAGGTCACGCGCGACGCGGTCGCCGAGATCGTCGAGGGCGTCGTCGCGGGTAGGTGATCCCCGGCCGGGTCGGGTAGACTGCCGCGTTGGCCGGACAGCGCCGCTGAGACACCGCGAACGAGGAGACCCTGCATGGCGTCAACCAATGATCTGAAGAACGGAATGGTGCTTGACCTCGACGGTCAGCTCTGGCAGGTGTTGTGGTTCCAGCACCACAAGCCGGGCAAGGGCAACACCGTCGTCCGCTCGAAGCTCAAGCACGTGCTCACCGGCAAGATCATCGACCGCACGTTCAACTCCGACACCAAGGTCGACACCGCCACCGTCGACCGCCGCGAGATGCAGTACCTGTACCTCGACGGCGACGACTACGTCTTCATGGACAACACGTCCTTCGAGCAGTTCCACGTCTCGGCCGAGACGGTCGGGGACGCCAAGGACTACATGCTGGAGAACCAGACCGCCATCGTCGCCACGCACGAGGGCAACCCGCTGTTCATCGAGCTCCCCGCCGCCGTCGAGCTCGAGGTGACCTACACCGAGCCCGGCCTGCAGGGAGACCGCTCCACCGGCGGCACCAAGCCCGCCACGCTGGAGACCGGCAAGCAGATCCAGGTGCCGCTGTTCATCACCACCGGCGAGTGCATCAAGGTCGACACCCGCGACGGGTCCTACCAGGGCCGCGTCTCCTCGTAGATGGAACCCAAGCCCCACTACTCGACCCAGACGAAGGCCCGCAAGGCCGCCCTGGACATCCTCTACCAGGCGGAGCTGCGCGGGGACTCCCTGGCTGAGACCTTCGCCGAGCAGCGCTCACTCGCCGGCGGCGTGGTGCGCGAGCTCACCACCCGCATCGTGCTGGGCGTCGCCGAGCACCAGCAGGAGATCGACCAGCGGATCGCGGAGTCGACGTCCAGCACGTGGCCACTTGAGCGGATGCCCGCGGTGGACCGTAATCTGGCCCGGATCGCCGTGTACGAGCTCGACTACTCGGACGTGCCGGCCCCGGCCGTCATCTCGGAGGCCGTCAGGCTCGCCGGAGATCTCTCGACGGATGATTCCCCGACCTTCCTCAACGGACTGCTGTCCAAGGCCCTCGCGGCCAAGCCGACCACGAACTGACGATCAAGCGAGGTGCGCATGAGTTCCCTTCCCGCGATTCTGGTATTGGAGGATGGGCGCGTATTTCGTGGCCGATCCCTGGGCGCGGCGGGTGAGACCTTCGGTGAGTTGGTCTTCTCCACCGGCATGTCCGGGTACCAGGAGACCCTGACCGACCCCAGCTACCGCGGCCAGGTGGTGCTCGCCACCGCCCCGCACATCGGCAACACCGGATGGAACGACGAGGACGACGAGTCCGGCCGCATCTGGGTGGCCGGCTACATCGTCCGCGACCCCTCCCCGCGCCCGTCGAACTGGCGGTCGCGGCGCAGCCTCGACGCCGAACTCGACGCCCAGGGCGTCGTCGGCATCAGCGACATCGACACCAGGGCGCTCACCCGCCACATCCGCGACCGCGGCGCCATGCGGGTCGGCATCTCCACCACCACCCTCAACCCCGACGAGCTGCTCGCGAGGGTGCTCACCCAGCCGCACATGGCGGGCCAGGACCTCACGGCCGATGTCACCACCGCGGAGACCTACATGGTCCCGGCCGTGGGGGAGAAGCGGTTCACGGTGGTGGCGGTGGACCTCGGCATCAAGTCCATGACCCCCGTGCAGCTCGCCGCCCGCGGCCTCGAGGTGCACGTCGTGCCCGCCCACGCCACCTACGAGCAGATCAGCGCGCTGAACCCAGACGGCGTCTTCTTCTCCAACGGCCCGGGGGACCCTGCCACCGCTGACGGCCCCGTGTCCGTCCTGCGCCAGGTCCTGGCCGCCGGCACCCCGTACTTCGGGATCTGCTTCGGCAACCAGCTGTTCGGCCGCGCACTGGGCCTGGGCACCTACAAGCTGAAGTTCGGCCACCGCGGCATCAACCAGCCGGTCATCGACCGCACCACCGGCAAGGTCGAGGTCACGGCTCACAACCACGGCTTCGCCGTCGACGCCCCCCTCGACGGCTCCGTCGAGACCCCCTTCGGGGAGGTGACGGTCAGCCACGTCTGCCTCAACGACGACGTGGTGGAGGGCCTGGAGCTGCGTCGGGACGGGCGCCTGACCGGGTTCTCTGTCCAGTACCACCCCGAGGCCGCCGCCGGTCCGCACGACGCCAACTACCTGTTCGACCGCTTCGTCGACGTCATGAACGCAAAGGACGACTGATGCCCCGTCGCACTGACATCTCCTCGATCCTCGTGATCGGCTCCGGCCCCATCGTCATCGGCCAGGCCTGCGAGTTCGACTACTCGGGCACGCAGGCCTGCCGGGTGCTGCGCGAGGAGGGCTTCCGCGTCATCCTGGTCAACTCCAATCCGGCCACGATCATGACGGACCCGGACTTCGCCGACGCCACCTACGTGGAGCCGATCACGCCCGAGTTCGTCGAGCGGGTCATCGCCAAGGAGCGCCCCGACGCCGTGCTTGCCACCCTCGGCGGCCAGACGGCCCTCAACACCGCCATCGCGCTGCACGACAACGGAGTGCTGGAGCGGTACGGCGTCGAACTGATCGGAGCCTCCGTCGAGGCCATTCAGCGTGGCGAGGACCGCGAGCAGTTCAAGGACATCGTGGTGTCGATGACCGACATCGCGGGCGGCGCCCCTGAAGTGGCCCGGTCGCAGATCTGTCACACCCTCGACGAGGTGCTCGCCGCCGCGGAGGGGCTCGGCTACCCCGTCGTCGTGCGCCCCAGCTTCACGATGGGTGGAGTCGGTTCCGGCTTCGCCCACGACGAGGCGGAGCTTCGCCAGATCGCCGGCGCGGGGCTGTCCGCCTCCCCGGTCACCGAGGTGCTGATCGAGGAGTCCATCCTCGGCTGGAAGGAGTACGAGCTCGAGGTGATGCGCGACAAGGCCGACAACGTCGTGATCATCTGCTCCATCGAGAACTTCGACCCCATGGGCGTGCACACCGGGGACTCGATCACGGTGGCGCCGGCCATGACCCTGACGGACCGCGAGTACCAGCGGATGCGCGATGTCAGCATCGGCATCATCCGGGCGGTGGGCGTCGACACCGGCGGCTGCAACATCCAGTTCGCCGTCAACCCCGACGACGGCCGCCTGATCGTCATCGAGATGAACCCGCGCGTGTCGCGCTCCTCGGCGCTCGCGTCGAAGGCCACGGGATTCCCGATCGCGAAGATCGCGGCCAAGGTGGCGGTGGGCTACACCCTCGACGAGATCCCCAACGACATCACGCAGGAGACCCCGGCCAGCTTCGAACCCAGCCTGGACTATGTCATCGTCAAGGTGCCGCGGTTCGCGTTCGAGAAGTTCCCGGCGGCGGACCCCATCCTCACCACCCACATGAAGTCCGTGGGGGAGGCGATGGGCATCGGCCGCAACTTCACCGAGGCGCTGGGGAAGGCCCTGCGCTCGCTGGAGGATCCGCGGGCTCCGTTCGACTTCGCGGCCCCGCTGCAGGGCGTCGACGACCTGCTGGCGCGCGCCTCGAAGCCCCACGACGGTCGCATCCAGCTCGTCATGCAGGCGCTGCGCGCCGGCGCGACGGTGGAGCAGGCGTTCCAGGCCACGAAGATCGACCCCTGGTTCCTCGACCAGATGTCGCTCCTCCTCGAGGTCGCTCGCGAGGTGGAGGACGCACCCGACCTGACCCCCGAGCTCCTGCGCCACGCCAAGCGGCACGGGCTGTCTGATGCGCAGATCGCCTCCCTGAGGAACCTCAGCACCGACGTGGTGCGGGGCGTGCGGTGGGCGCTCGGCATCCGGCCCGTCTACAAGTCGGTCGACACCTGCGCGGCCGAGTTCGCCGCTGCCACCCCGTACATGTACTCGTCCTACGACGAGGAGACCGAGGTGCCGCCGCGCACCAAGGAGGCCGTCCTCATCCTCGGCTCCGGCCCGAACCGGATCGGACAGGGCATCGAGTTCGACTACTCGTGCGTGCACGCCACCATGGCGCTGCGCGAGGCCGGCTACGAGACCGTGATGGTCAACTGCAACCCCGAGACCGTCTCCACGGACTACGACACCTCCGACCGGCTCTACTTCGAGCCGCTCACCGCCGAGGACGTGCTCGAGATCTACCACGCCGAGCTCAAGGCCGGACCGGTGGCCGGGGTGATCTGTCAGCTCGGCGGGCAGACCCCGCTGAAGCTGGCCCAAACCCTCAAGGACGCCGGCGTGCCCATCGTCGGCACCTCCCCGGAGGCGATCAACCTCGCCGAGGAGCGCGGCGCGTTCGGACGGGTGCTGGCCCGCGCCGGCCTGCCCGCGCCCAAGCACGGCATGGCGACCACCGCCGACGAGGCCAAGGCCATCGCAGGCGAGATCGGCTACCCCGTGCTGGTGCGGCCCAGCTACGTGCTGGGCGGTCGCGGCATGCAGATCGTCTACTCCGACGACGCGCTGGAGACCTACATCGCGCAGGCGACGGAGGTGGACGAGGATCGGCCGGTGC
This sequence comes from Propionibacteriaceae bacterium, assembly GCA_027492545.1. GTDB lineage: Bacteria > Actinomycetota > Actinomycetes > Propionibacteriales > Propionibacteriaceae > Arachnia. The sequence goes on along the minus strand of JAPUEL010000042.1, from coordinate 20,162 downwards.
TGGTGGACCGCTTCCTCGACGACGCCGTCGAGATCGACGTCGACGCGCTCTACGACGGCACGGACCTGTACGTGGGCGGGATCATGGAGCACATCGAGGAGGCCGGCATCCACTCCGGCGACTCGGCGTGCGCCCTTCCGCCGATCACGCTGGGCGACGCCCTGATCGACCAGATCCGCCACTACACCCGCGCCATCGCGGACGGGGTCGGGGTCCGGGGCCTGCTGAACATCCAGTTCGCGCTGCACGCCGACACCCTCTACGTGCTGGAGGCCAACCCCCGTGCGTCGCGCACGGTGCCGTTCGTGTCCAAGGCCACCAACACGGCGCTTGCCAAGGCTGCGGCGCTCATCATGCTGGGCCGCAGCATCGCCGAGCTGCGCGCCGAGGGCATGCTCAGGGCCGAAGGGGACGGCTCGATCCCCCTGCCGGGTGCGCCGATCGCCGTGAAGGAGGCGGTGATGCCGTTCAACCGGTTCCGCACCGCCACGGGCGCCTTCGTCGACACGCTGCTGGGCCCCGAGATGCGCTCCACCGGAGAGGTGATGGGCCTGTCGGACAACTTCGGCACGGCGTACGCCAAGTCCCAGGACGCCGGCGGCGGCCCCCTGCCCACCTCGGGCAAGCTCTTCGTCTCGATCGCCGACCGCGACAAGCGGCACGCCATCTGGCCCATCAAGCGCCTCGTGGACCTCGGGTTCCAGGTGCTGGCCACCAAGGGCACCGCCTCGGTGCTGCGCCGCAACGGCGTGGCCGCGGAGGAGGTGCTCAAGCTCTCGGAGATGACCGCCGAGGAGACGCAGCCGAGCATCGTCGACCTCATCATCTCCGGCGGCATCGACCTGATCTTCAACACCCCTGAGGGCTCCTCGTCGGGCGCCAGCACGCGCGAGGACGGCTACCTCATCCGGACCGCGGCCGTGCTGGCCGACGTCCCCGTCGTCACCACGGTGCCCGGCCTCGCGGCCGCCACGCAGGGCATCGAGGCGCTGCAGCGCGGCGAGGTGGAGGTGCGCTCGCTGCAGGAGTGGGCCGCCCGGTGACCTCGCCGGTCACCCGGGGGCTGCGGCTCGGCTACCACGGGCTGCGGGCCGGCCTGTTCCGCTACGCCGGTGGAGACCCCGAGCGCGTGCACGAAGACATGATCCGGGCGCTGTCCCACGCCCCCGTCGGGGGGCGCCCGCCCGTGGTCGACCCGGTGACGGTGGGTGGCGTGCGGTTCCCGAACCGGGTCGGTGTCGCGGCGGGGCTGGACAAGGACGGGGTCGCGGCCCAGGCGTGGCCGTGGCTCGGGTTCGGGTTCGCGGAGCTCGGCACCGTCACCGCGCTCGCCCAGCCCGGCAACCCGAAGCCGCGCGTGTTCCGCGCCGTGGCCTCTCGCGGGATCGTGAACCGGATGGGCTTCAACAACCACGGCGCCGAGGCCATGGCGGCGACGCTGCGCTCTAAGGGCGTGGCCCGTGACAACGGTGCGTTGGGGATCCCGCTGGGCATCTCCATCGGCAAGTCGAAGGTGGTGGAGCTGGACCGTGCGGTGGAGGACTACCTGACCTCGCTGCGCCTGCTCGCGCCGCTCGCGGACTACGTGGCGGTCAACGTGTCGAGCCCCAACACCCCCGGGCTGCGCAGCCTCCAGGCCGCCACCGAACTCGCGGCGCTGCTCCGGGCACTCACCGACGAGGCGGCACTGCTCGATCCCGGTCGCCCCGTGCCGGTGTGGGTGAAGCTGGCCCCGGATCTGCGGGGTCAGGCTCTCGCCGAGACGATCGCGGTGGTCAACGACTCGGGCATCGCGGGCGTCATCGCCACCAACACCACCCTCGCCCGCACGGGTCTGGCCCCCTCCGATGCCCACCTGGCCCGGGAGGCGGGCGGCCTCAGTGGCGCCCCCCTCACGGGGGCCGCACTGGCCTTCGTCGAGAACCTCGCGCGCTCCACGCATCTGCCCGTCATGGGAGTGGGCGGCATCATGAGCCCCCGCGACGGCGCCCGGATGTTCGACGCGGGGGCCACTCTGGTGCAGCTCTACACCGGCTTCATCTACGAGGGCGTGGCGCTGGTGCGCGGTCTCCACGATCTGCGAAGGAACCCACGATGACGTATGCGTCCCGGCTGGCGGCGTTGACGGCGGAGCGCGGCCGCCTGTGTGTGGGCATCGACCCGATGCCCCGCGTCCTCGACGCCTGGGGGGTGCCCCAGGATCTGTCAGGGCTGGAGCGCTGCGCGCGTGGCATCGTCGAGGCGTTGGGGGAGAGGGTGGCGGTGTTCAAGCCCCAGTCGGCCTTCTTCGAGGCGTTCGGTTCCCGCGGCGTGGCCGTGCTGGAGAGCGTCCTGGCCGACATCCGCTCTGCAGGAGCGCTGAGCATCCTGGACGTCAAGCGCGGTGACATCGGATCCTCGATGGCCGGTTACGCCGCCGCCTTCCTCGGCGATGCGGCCCCAACCAGGGCCGATGCCATCACCCTCAGCCCTTACCTCGGGGTCGGGGCTCTGCAGCCGGCGATCGACGCCGCTGTCGCCGGCGGACACGGTCTCTACGTGCTCGCCCGGACGTCCAACCCGGAGGGCGCGCCCATCCAGCTCGCGCAGAGCGGGGACGCGAGCGTGGCCCAGCATGTGGTCGACACCGTCGCCGCCCTCAACGAGACCGCCGACCACGCCGTGGGTCTGGTGGTGGGGGGAACCCACGACGACCTCGGCTGCCGGCTCGACGCCTTCAATGCCTCCATCCTGGTCCCCGGGATCGGCGCGCAGGGCGGAACCATCGAAGGGCTGCGCGCCACGTTCGGGGCGGCCGTGCGCCACGTGCTACCCACGGCCAGCCGTGAGGTGATCGGTGGGGGCCGGTCGGCCTTGTCAGGCAGGCTCGATTCCCTCCTGGCATCGACCGCCGCCCTCGGCTGATTCGTCGCCCATTTCGATCCGCGCCGGGGGCTGGCGCGGTACATTTCACGCAGGGCCCCACTTGGGGTTGTCTAGGACATATTTCGCGAAGGGGACTTCCGATGGCGATTCCTCAATTGAGCAGTGCTCAGCTCGAAGCCGCCCGCGAGGCGGCCACCCAGGCACGGCGTGCGAGGGCCGAACTCAAGGAGCAGGTGAAGAGCGGTGCGGTGTCGTTCACCGATGCGCTGAACAAGGCCGTCGGCGATGACACGCTGTCGCGCATCAAGGTGGTCGACCTCCTCCGCGCGATGCCGCGCGTCGGAATCACCCGGGCCTCGGAAATCATGGAGAACCTGCAGATCGCCCCCAACCGGCGCATCCGCGGCCTCGGCCGGCACCAGGTGGACCGCCTCAACGAGTTGTTCAAGTAGCGCCCGGGTCCCCTAAGCTCGGCCGGGTGAGCGCCTCTGTGGATGTCTGGGTGATCTCCGGCCCCAGCGCGGTCGGGAAGGGCACCGTGTGTGCCCGGCTGCGCGAGCTGCACCCCGAGCTCTTCTACTCGGTATCGCTGACCACGAGGCCTCCGCGTGTCGGCGAGGTCGACGGCGTCAGCTACCACTTCGTCGACGTCGACGAGTTCCGACGGATGATCGAACAGGGGGAGCTGCTGGAGTGGGCCGTGGTGCACGGCACCCACTACTACGGCACCCCCCGCACGCCCGTCGTCGAGGCCGTGGCAGCCGGCCGCCCGGTCGTGCTGGAGATCGATCTTCAGGGAGCCAGGCAGGTCAAGCGGAACCTGCCTTCGGCCCGGATCGTCTTCCTGGCCCCTCCCACCTGGGACGAACTGGTGGCGCGCCTCCGCGGCCGGGGGACAGAGGACGAGGCGGCCCAGGAACGACGGCTGAGCACCGCCCGCCTGGAGCTCGAGGCGCAGGCCGAGGCGGATTTCGTCGTCGAGAATCGCCGGATCGAGGAAACGGTCGATGCTTTGGTAAGCTTGATGGGCCTGTGATCAGGCCGGACTCTCGAGAAGGATCATCTTGAACACTCAGCCAGAAGGCATCACGTACCCGCCGATCGACTCCTTGCTGGAGAACATCGACTCCAAGTACCGCCTGGTGCTGTTCGCGGCCAAGCGCGCGCGGCAGATCAACGCCTACTACTCGCAGCTCGGGGAAGGCCTTCTGGAGAACGTCGGCCCCATGGTGGCCGCCGCCCCCGAGGAGAAGCCGCTCTCCATCGCGCTGCGCGAGATGAACGAGGGCATGCTGCAGTACACCCAGATCGACCCCGAGCAGGAGGCCGCCGAGCGCACCGCAGAGGCGGACCCGGCGTTCTCGTTCGTCGACCCGTTCGCCGAAACGCCGCAGGACCCCAACCAGGCCTCCTGACCGGGCGCCCGACAGGGCTGAAGAGGGGGCGGCTTGTTGCCGCCGATGTCAACCCCACGATGCGGCTTGTCGCCGCGCTAGGAGTGCTCGCATGAGCCGTCTGTTCACGTCCGAATCCGTCACCGAGGGTCACCCCGACAAGATCGCGGACTCCATCTCCGACGCCGTGCTCGACGCGCTGCTCGAGCAGGATCCCGGCGCGAGGGTCGCCGTCGAGACCCTCGTCACCACCGGTCTGGTGGTCATGGCCGGCGAGGTGTCGACCACCGGCTACGTCGATGTCGCGGGGCTCGCCCGGCAGCGGATCCTCGACATCGGCTACGACTCGTCGCGCAAGGGGTTCGACGGCGCCTCCTGCGGCGTCTCTGTCGCCATCGGCGCGCAGTCGCCCGACATCGCCCAGGGCGTCGACGACGCGTATGAGCACCGCACGGGCGGCGAGGACGACGCGCTCAGCCATCAGGGCGCGGGCGATCAGGGTCTGATGTTCGGCTTCGCCTGCACCGAGACGCCCACCCTCATGCCGCTGCCGATCGATCTGGCCCACCGCCTCGCGGAGCGGCTCACCGAGGTCCGCAAGACCGGCGCCCTGGACTACCTGCGGCCGGACGGCAAGACGCAGGTCACCGTCGAGTACGGCGACGACGGCCGGCCCGTCGGCATCGACACCGTGGTGGTCTCGTCCCAGCACAGTGGCGATGTGGGCCTGGACCGCATCCAGCCGGAGATCCAGCGCGAGGTGATCGAGCCGGTGCTCGAGCGCTACGGCTTCCACGCGCCACGGCGGGTGCTGGTCAACCCCACCGGCAAGTTCGTCATCGGCGGCCCCATGGGTGACGCCGGGCTCACGGGCCGCAAGATCATCGTCGACACCTACGGCGGCATGGCCCGCCACGGTGGCGGAGCGTTCTCTGGCAAGGACCCGTCCAAGGTGGATCGGTCTGCGGCGTACGCGATGCGGTGGGTGGCCAAGAACGTGGTGGCCGCGGGCCTCGCGGACCGGTGCGAGGTCCAGGTGGCCTACGCCATCGGCGCGGCCCACCCCGTCGGCTTCTACCTGGACACCTTCGGCACCGCCGAGGTCCCGGAGGATCGGATCCGCGACGCGGTCCTGGCCACCTTCGACCTGCGCCCCGGCGCCATCGTGCGGGACCTCGAGCTCCTCCGCCCCATCTACAGCGACTTCACGGTCTACGGCCACTTCGGCCGTGAGCTCCCCAACGCCACGTGGGAGCGCACGGACCGGGCCGAGGCGTTGGCCGCCGCCGTCAAGGGCTGACCGTGTCCCCGCGGGTGGCGCGGGTCGCCGTCGACGTGCCGCTGGCCCATCTGGACCGGTTGTTCGACTACGAGGTGCCCGAGTCGCTGGCGGAGGCCGCGGTGCCCGGGGCCCGCGTCAAGGTCCCGTTCGCGGGGACCATGCGGGACGGGTGGCTCATCGAACTGGCCGCCGCGTCCGAGCTGGCGTCCCTGGCCCGCATCGCCAAGGTCGTGTCGTCCGAGCCCATCGTGACCCCGGCCGTCCACGCCCTGATCCGGGCGGTCGCGGACCACTACGCCGGAACGTGGCCGGACGTCGCCAGGCTCGCCATCCCGCCGCGCCACGCGGCCACCGAGAAGGCGCCTCAGCGCGAGTGGCCGCAGCCGCGTCCGCTTGCGGCGGCCGCCGTGCTGCCCGCGTACCCGGACGGCCCGGCCCTGCTCGACGCCCTGGCCGCCGGACAGGCACCCCGGGTCCTCTGGCAGGCCGCGGCGGTCTTCGGCGGGCCGGGGGACCTCATCGGGGGCGTGATCGAGGCGGTCGACGCCACGGTGCGTTCGGGCCGCTCCGCCGTCGTCGTCGTCCCCACCATGCGTGAGCTCGCGGTGACGGCCGCCCGCTTCAAGGGCGTGTTCGGGCATGGGGCGGTGGGCGTGCTCGCCGCCGAGGCCGGCCGGTCCTCCCGCTACCGCGCCTACCTGGCAGCGTCGCGGGGCGAGGCGCGCATCATGGTCGGCACGCGCAGCGCCGTCTACGCACCGCTGCAGGACCTCGGGCTCGTGGTCGTCGTCGACGACGGGCACGACGCCCACGCGGAGTTGCGCGCACCTCACCCCCACACGAGGGCCGTCGCCGTCCTCCGTGCGGCGCGGCAGGGGGCAGCGCTGATCCTGGCCGGCCACGGACGCAGCACCGACGCGCAGGCCCTCGTCGAGCGCGGCTGGCTGCGGGACCTGTCCCTGACACCGACGCAGGCGCGGCTGGTCTCCACCCCCGTGCGCGCCGTCGGAGAGGTGGACCGCGAGCGTGACCCGAGCGCCGCCCAGCTGCGGATCCCGTCGGTGGCGTTCAGATTCCTGCGTGACCACCTGGCCCAGGGACCCGTACTGGTGCAGGTCCCCATGAGCGGGTTCTCGGGGGCACTGAGCTGCGCACGCTGCCTCAACCGGGCCGTGTGCCCCAAGTGCGGGGGGCCGATGAGGGAGCGTCAGCGCGGCGTCCCGGAGTGTGCGCTGTGCGGGCACACCCCCGTGCGCTGGTCCTGCCCCCACTGCCACACCGGCGCGCTGCGCACCCCGCTGCCCGGCGCGGCACGCACGGCTGAGGAGCTGGCCAAGGCATTTCCCGGAGTGCTGGCCCTCAACAGCTCCGCGGACCGGATCCGCGACGGGGCCCCCGACGAGCCCGCCATCGTGGTGGCGACCCCGGGCGCGGAGCCCGTCGCGCCCACGGGGTACGCGGGGGTGCTGATCCTGGACGCGGAGGTCTCTCTCGGCCGCGCGGATCTCCGGGCCGCGGAGGAATCGGTCAGGCGCTGGGCCACGGCGGCCGCGCTGGCGCGCGGTCCGCGCGAGGGCGGCTCGGTGCTCATCGTGGGACCCTCGCCCCACCCGGCCGTCCAGGCTCTGGTCCGCGCAGACGTCGCCGGCTTCGCGTCGCGAGAGCTCGCCGATCGCGCCGACGCCGGCCTGAGCCCGGCGGTCAAGCTCGCCCGCATCGTCGGCGAACCGGACGGGGTGCGTGACTTCCTCGACAATGACGAGTGGGAGGGTGTCGAGGTGCTCGGCCCCACCGAGGTGGGACCCGACAGGTGGGCCGCGCTGCTGCGGGTGCCCGTCGAAAGGGCCAAGGACCTCACCTCCCGCGTCAAGAGCGCCGCAGCCATCCGCTCGGCCCGCAAGGAGCGCGGTTCGCTCAGCATTCACGTCGACCCTGAGGCATTGGAGGACAGATGAGGCTCGTGTTCGCGGGGACCCCGCAGGTGGCGGTCCCCTCACTGGAGGCGTTGGTGGCATCGGACCATGAGGTGGTGGCCGTGGTGACCCGGCCCGATGCCCCGGCGGGCCGTGGGCGGAGGCTGACCCCGTCGCCGGTGGCCTCCCGGGCGGCGGAGCTGGGGATCGAGGTGCTCAAGCCGGATCACCCCCGGGATCCCGGCTTCCAGGCCCGCCTGCGAGAGATCGGCCCGGACGCCTGCGCGGTGGTGGCATACGGGGCGCTGCTGCCCCAGTCGGCCCTCGACATTCCCGCCCACGGCTGGGTCAACCTGCACTTCTCCCTCCTGCCGCGGTGGCGCGGCGCGGCGCCCGTGCAACGGGCCATCATGGCCGGTGACCGGGAGATCGGCACGGCGTGCTTCAAGATCGTCAGGGCCCTCGACGCCGGCGACGTGTACCTCATGGAGTCCATCCCGATGCCGGACGCGACGGCGGGGGAGGTCCTGGACCTCCTGGCCGAGTCCGGCGCCCGTCAGTTGGTGACCGCCATGGACCTGGTACAGGCCGGCCTCGCGCCCACCCCGCAGCTCACCGACGGGGTGACGATCGCCCCTAAGATCACCGTCGACGAGGCACGCCTCGACTGGTCACGGCCCGCGCACGAGCTGCGACGCCTCATCCTCGGATGCTCGCCCGATCCGGGGGCATGGTGTGAGCTCGGGGGAGAGCGGTTCAAAATCTACCGCGCGGCCCTCGTCCCCGATGCGCCTGTCCTCGCGCAGGGCGAGATCGCGGCCACGCGCCGGCAGGTGTTCGTGGGCACCGGAACGGTCGCGCTGGAGCTGCTCGAGGTGCAGGCCCCCGGGAAGCGGCGCATGCCGGCCGCGGACTGGGCGCGCGGCGGCGTGACGGGGACGGTGCTCACGTGACCCCCCGTCGGCTCGCCTTCGACGTGCTGCGCCAGGTGACCGGCGAGGGCGCCTACGCCAACCTCGCCCTGGCCAAGCGCCTCGCGACCGCAGGCCTCAACTCCCGCGACTCGGGGCTGGTGACCGAGCTCGTGGCCGGAACCTGCCGCCTCATGGGCACCTACGACAGGATCATCGAGGCGGCCGCCGGTCGGCAGCTGTCGTCGCTCCAGCCGGCCGTGGTGGACATCCTGCGACTGGGGGCCCATCAGCTGCTGACCATGGGGGTCAAACGGCATGCGGCGGTGGGCGCCACCGTGGACCTTGCCCGCGACACCGTCGGCCAGCGGGTCACCGGCGTGGTCAACGCCATTCTGCGCAAGGTCGCGGCCCGGACCATGGACGAGTGGACGGACCAGCTGGCCACCGGCGAGGACGCGATCGGCGCCCTCGCGGTGAGGGGGCACCACCCCCGCTGGATCGTCGAGGCCTACGCCGACCTCCTCCCGATCGAGGAGCTCGCGGACGCTCTGGCGGCCAACAACGTCAACCCTCGGCCCACCCTGGTGGTACGTCCCGGGCTCGCGACCCGCGAGGAGCTGGTGGATGCGCAGCCGACGGCGTTCTCCCCGTTCGGGGCGGTGGCCGCCGGCGCGCCGGCGGATCAACCGGCGGTCCGTGAGGGACGGGCGGGCGTGCAGGACGAGGGCTCCCAGCTCGTGGCGTGGGCCCTGGCACGCACGGAGGCGCCCGCCGGGCCCTGGCTGGACATGTGCGCCGGCCCCGGCGGCAAGGCGGCGCTCCTGGCCGGCCTGGCCCGCGAGGCCGGCACCTGGCTCCTCGCCGGGGAATCGCAGGAACACCGGGCCCGTCTGGTGAGGCAGTCGCTGGCCGCCTACCCGGACGGTCACGCCACCATCGCGGCGGACGGGACCACGCCCGCGTGGGGGCGCTCCTTCGCCCGCGTGATGGTGGACGTCCCCTGCACGGGCTTGGGGGCGCTCAGGCGTCGCCCGGAGTCGCGGTGGCGACGCGGTCCCGCGGACGTGTCGGCGTTGGGGGAGCTCCAGCGCTCACTCCTGCGGCACGCGCTGGACTCGGTCGTGCCCGGCGGCGTGGTGGCCTACGTCACGTGTTCGCCGCACCGCGCCGAGACGGTGGAGGTGGTCGACGACGTGCTGCGGGAACGGCCCCACGTGCACCGCCTCAGGGCGGCTGACGCACTGCCGGGGGTGCCCGACTGCGCGCTCGGCGATGACGTTCAGCTGTGGCCCCACCGGCACGGCACCGACGCGATGTACCTCGCGCTCCTGCGCGGCTGACCGGCGGATAGACTGTCGGGCATGCGCATCACGCCCAGCATCCTCAACGCCGACTTCGCGAACCTGGCCGCCGAGATCGGCCGGATCCCCGGCGCGGACATGATCCACGTCGACGTCATGGACAACCACTTCGTGCCCAACCTCACCCTCGGCCTGCCTGTGGTGGAGTCGTTGCGCAAGGTGACCGGCCAGATGCTGGACATCCACCTCATGATCGAGGATCCGGACCGCTGGGCCCCCGCGTACGCGGAGGCGGGGGCCGAGTCGGTCACCTTCCACATCGAGGCCGCTGGAGCGCCCGTGCGTTTGGCCCGTGAGCTGCGCCGGCTCGGCGCCCGTGCGTCGATGGCGCTCAAGCCCGCGACCCCGATCGAGGGGTACGCCGACATCCTCGGCGAGGTGGACATGGTGCTGCTGATGACGGTGGAGCCGGGATTCGGTGGGCAGAAGTTCCTGGATCTGGTGCTGCCCAAGATCCGTCGGACCCGCGAGCTCATCGGGGATCGGCCGATCTGGCTGCAGGTCGACGGTGGCGTCAGCGCCGAGACGATCGGCCGATGCGCCGAGGCGGGAGCGGACACCTTCGTCGCCGGTTCCGCGGTCTACAGCGCGCCGGACCCTGACGCCATGGTGCGCGAACTGCGCGAGGCTGCCGTGGCAGCCTGCGGTCACTGACCGCCTGAGGCGGATCCGCCGTCGTCGTCGTCGATGTGACGGCGGAGGAACTTCTCCAGCTCGGCCGCGATCGTGTCGCCCGTGGCCTCCTGGACCTCCTCCTGGTCCCGTGCCTCCTCGAGCTGTTCGATGTACTCGGCGATGTCCGGGTCCTGCTGGCTCAGCTGATCCACGGCGGTGGACCAGCGCTCGGCCTCCTCGGGGATGTCCTTGTGGTCCACGGAGATCTTGAGCACCCCCTCCAGCTCGGTGAGCAGCGCGTCCTGCGCCTTCGGGTTGGGGGGAGTGGAGACGTAGTGCGGCACCGACACCCACAGTGAGGCCGACGGGATCCGTTCGTGGATCATCAGCTGGCCGGCCACCCCGATCATTCCGGTGGGCCCGGTGTAGTCGCTGCTCTCCATCTTGAAGCGCCTGCCCACCTCCGGGTCCGAGGTGTAGAGGCCCACCGGGAGCGGACGCGAGTGGGGCGTGTCGCTCAGCATGGCCCCCAGGAACAGCACGATCTCGGGCTCGATCTGCTTGATCCTGCCGATCAGTTCGGTGGCGAAGCTCCGCCACAGCAGGTTGGGCTCAGGGCCAAGCATCACCACGAGATCTCTCTCCGGGTGGTGCACGATGCGGATGCGCACCGCCGGCCACTCCACCCAGGGGCCGTCCGCGGCCCGGTGCAGCAGCGGTCGCGTGTGTTGGAAGTCGTAGTAGCGCTCGTCGTCGATGATGCCGGCGTCGGAGCCCGGGTACGCCTCGATGAGGTGCCGCATCAGGTCACTGGCCGCGTTGCCCGCGTCGTTCCAGCCGGAGAAGGCGATGACGACGGCGGGGTCGCGGAGCCCTTCCAACGGCGTGAACTGCATTTATCCACCCTACCGTGGTGCCGGTAGCCTGTGCTGGTGTCGATAACCCTGTCTGAGCTGCTCAACCGTCGCGTCCTCGTCGCCGACGGGGCGATGGGGACGATGCTCCAGTCCTTCGGAGACCTGTCCGTGGACGGGGACTTCCTGGGCCTCGAGGGCTGCAACGAGATCCTCAACGTGACCCGGCCGGACGTCGTCGCGGCGGTGCACCGGGCCTACTTCGAGGCCGGTGCCGACGCGGTGGAGACCAACTCGTTCGGCACCAACCTGGCCGCGCTGGCCGAGTACGACGTCGTCGACAGGCTGGAGGAGCTCGCCGAGGCCTCCGCCCGGATCGCCCGCGGGGTGGCGGATGAGTTCAGCACCGAGGAGCGGCCCCGGTTCGTCCTGGGGTCCATGGGCCCCGGCACCAAGCTGCCCACGCTCGGGCACATCGCGTTCGCCGAGATCCGCGACGCCTACCAGCGGCAGGTCGAGGCCATGATCCGCGGCGGCATCGACGGCGTCCAGATCGAGACCTGCCAGGACCTGCTCCAGGCGAAGGCCGCCGTGATCGCCGCGAAGCGCGCCCGCGACCGGATGGGCGTCGAGCTGCCCATCCTGGTCAACGTCACGGTGGAGACGACAGGCACGATGCTCCTCGGCTCGGAGATCGGCGCCGCGCTCACCACGCTCGAGGCGCTGGGCGTCGACTGCATCGGCCTCAACTGCGCCACCGGGCCCGCAGAGATGAGTGAGCACCTGCGGCACCTGTCGCGGCGCGCCGGCGTGGCCATCGGCGCCATGCCCAACGCCGGCCTGCCGGAACTCACCGCCGACGGCGCCCGCTACCCCCTGGGCCCCGAAGGCCTCGCCGACGCACTTGGCGGCTACGTGGAGGAGTACGGCCTGGCCGTCATCGGTGGTTGCTGTGGCACCACCCCGGAGCACATCCGGCTGCTGGCTGAGCGCTACGCGGGGCGCGAGGTGATGAAGCGCAGTCCCGAGTCGGAGCGGTCCGCGTCGTCGCTGTACATCGAGGTGCCCTTCGCGCAGGACGCCAGCCACCTCAACATCGGGGAACGCACCAACGCCAACGGCTCCAAGGCCTTCCGCGAGGCGATGCTCGCCGAGAACTGGGACGAGTGCGTGGACATCGCCAAGGCCCAGGCCCGCGACGGCGCACACGTGCTGGACCTGTGCGTGGACTACGTCGGCCGGGACGGCGCCGCCGACATGGCGGTGTTGGCGTCCCGGTTGTCCACCTCGGTGACGCTGCCGGTCGTGCTGGACTCCACCGAACCGCCCGTGCTCCAGGCTGGCCTGGAGCGGCTGGCGGGCCGCAGCATCATCAACTCGGTCAACTACGAGGACGGCGACGGTCCGGACTCGCGCTTCGGGCGCATCATGCCGATGGTGCGTGAGCACGGCGCGGCCGTGGTGGCCCTCACCATCGACGAGGAGGGCCAGGCCCGGACCGCCGAGTGGAAGGTGCGGGTGGCGTCGCGGCTGATCGACGACCTCGTCGGGAACTGGGGCATGAACGTCGGCGACATCCTGGTGGACTGCCTGACCTTCCCCATCGCCACCGGCCAGGAGGAGACGCGCCGAGACGGCATCGAGACCATCGAGGCCATCCGCCAACTCAAGGCCCGCTATCCGGGGGTGCGCACCACGCTCGGGGTCTCGAACGTGTCCTTCGGGCTCAACCCGGCCGCGCGGATGGTCCTGAACTCGGTGTTCCTGCACGAGTGCGTCGCCGCTGGCCTGGACTCGGCCATCGTCCACAGCGCCAAGATCATCCCGATGGACCGCATCCCGGAGGAGCAGCGCCGGGTGGCGCTGGACCTGGTCTACGACCGCCGCGACGGCGACTACGACCCGCTGACGACCTACCTGGAGCTGTTCGAGGGCGTCACCGCGGCCTCAGTCCGCGCCTCGCGCGCGGCCGAGCTGGCCGCGCTGCCGCTCGCCGAGCGGTTGCAGCGCCGCATCATCGACGGCGAGGGCAAGGGCCTGGCCGCGGACCTTGACGAGGCTCTGCAGGGCAAGCCGGCGCTCGACATCATCAATGAGGACCTCCTCGCCGGCATGAAGGTCGTCGGAGAGCTGTTCGGCTCCGGGCAGATGCAGTTGCCCTTCGTGCTGCAGTCCGCCGAGGTGATGAAGCAGGCGGTGGCCAACCTCGAGCCTCACATGGAGAAGGCGGAGAGCGACGCGGGCAAGGGCACGCTGGTGCTGGCCACCGTCCGCGGCGACGTGCACGACATCGGCAAGAACCTCGTCGACATCATCGTCAGCAACAACGGCTACACGGTCATCAACATCGGCATCAAGCAGCCCATCCAGGCCATCATCGACGCCGCCGAACAGCACGGGGCCGACGCCATCGGCATGTCCGGGCTACTCGTGAAGTCCACCCTCGTGATGAAGGACAACCTCGCCGAGCTGAACCGGCTCGGACTCGCCGAGAAGTACCCCGTGCTGCTGGGCGGGGCGGCGCTCACCCGCACCTTCGTCGAGCACGATCTCGGCGATATGTTCGAGGGGGAGGTGCGCTACGCCAAGGACGCCTTCGAGGGCCTCGCGCTGATGGATGCGGTCATGGCCGTCAAGCAGGGGCTTCCCGGGGCCGCGCTCCCCGAGCCTCGCAAGCGTCGCTACGCCAAGACCTCCCTGGTCGAGGTCGTGGAGCCGGAGCTCGGCGTCCGCTCGGACGTGGCGCGCGGGGTCGACGTGCCCGCGCCCCCCTTCTGGGGCAGCCGCGTGGTCAAGGGCATCCCCCTGGCGGACGTGGCGGCGTGGCTGGACCATCGGGCCACGTTCCTCGGGCAGTGGGGCCTCAAGCCGCTGCGCGGAGGCGCCTCCTACGAGGAACTCGTCGAGAGCGAGGCCATGCCGCGGCTGCGGATGTGGATGGACCGGATCAAGACCGACAACCTGGCGAACTTCGGCGTGGTCTACGGCTACTTCCCGGTGCACTCGGCCGGCGAGACCCTCATCGTCGGGGCCCCCGATGATCCGTCGCGCGAGGTGGCCCGGTTCACGTTCCCGCGTCAGCGCCGCGACAAGCGGCTCTGTCTCGCCGACTTCTTCCGCGACGAGGAGGAGGCCGCGGCCCATGGCCCTGACGTGCTCGCCATGCAGCTGGTCACCATGGGCAAGGAGGTGGCCCAGGCCACCCAGCGGATCTTCGAGGCCAACTCGTACCGCGACTACCTGGAGCTGCACGGGCTCTCCGTCCAACTCACCGAGGCCCTCGCCGAGCTGTGGCACAGCCGGATCCGAGAGGAGCTCGGGTTCGGGATCAACCCAGACATCAACGCCGCCATCCGGGATCAGGCCTACCGCGGGTCGCGGTACTCGTTCGGCTACCCCGCGTGCCCGGACCTCGAGGACCGGGCCAAGCTGGTGGAGCTGTTGGACCCGTCGAGGATCGGCGTGGAGCTGAGCGAGGAGCTGCAGCTGCACCCGGAGCAGTCCACGGACGCCATCGTCGTCCACCACCCTGAGGCGAAGTACTTCAATGCGGGCTGAGCCCAGTGCGGTCCTGTGGGACTTCGACGGGACGCTGGTGGACACCGAGCCGATGTGGGCCGCCACCGAGCGCGAGATGCTCGCCGACTACGGCGTGCACTGGGGCGAGGAGAAGATGATCGCCTGTCACGGTCAGCACGCGCTGATCACGGCCCAGATGATGGCCCACGACATGGGAATCCCCGAGCGTGCGGCGTGGGTGTGGCGGGAGCTGCACGACCGCATCGCCGATCAGATCCGCGCCACTGATCTTCCATGGCTGCCGGGCGCGCGGGAGCTGATGTCGGAGCTGGCTGACGCCGACGTGCCCTGCGCCATCGTCACGGCCAGCGACCGGATCATTCTCGACGCCGCCCGTGAGCGGCTTCCCGCGAACCTGGACGTCATCGTCACCGTCGACGAGGTGGCGCAGGCCAAGCCGCACCCCGAGGGCTATCTCACCGCCGCGTCCCGCCTGGGGGTGGACGCGCGCGACGCCGTCGCGCTGGAGGATTCGGTGCCCGGCACCACCGCGGCGCTCGCGGCCGGGGCAGTGGTGTACGCGGTGCCGTCCATGGTGGAGTTGGCGCCGCATCCCCGGATGCATGTCTCCGCCACCGGGCTCTCCACCTCGACCTGGGCCGAGCTGGCCCAGGTGTGGCGCGAACTGAAGGAACACGCATGAACCTCTCCGGCGTCAAGACCGGCCTGCTCCAACCCGGTGACCGCGTCACGCTCACCGACAGCAAGGGGCGTCGCAAGTCCATCGTGCTGCGGGAGGGCGCGACGTGGCACACGACCAAGGGTGCGGTCAGCCACGACGACCTGATCGGGGGCCCCGAGGGCGTGACCGTGACCTCCGTCGGGGGCATGCAGTACCTGGCGTTCCGCCCACTGATGAGCGAGTTCATGGTCTCCATGCCTCGCGACGCCGCCGTCATCTACCCCAAGGACGCGGCCCAGATCCTGATGTGGACCGACATCTACCCTGGCGCGCGGGTGCTGGAGGCGGGCGTCGGCTCCGGAGCTCTGTCGCTGGCGCTGCTGCGGGCGATCGGTCCCGACGGCAGCCTGCACTCCTACGAGCGCCGGCAACAGTTCGCCGACGTGGCCCGCGGCAACGTTGAGACCTTCCTCGGCGGGCCCCACCCGGCCTGGACGCTCACCGTCGGGGATCTCGTGGAGGCGATCACCGACGATCCGATCGACCGCGCCATCCTGGACATGCTGGCACCCTGGGAGTGCATCGACGCGGTGGGGGAGCGGCTCGTCGCCGGCGGGGTGCTCACCTGCTACGTCGCCACCGCCACGCAGCTGGGGAAGGTCGCGGACACGTTCCGGGCGCACGGCGGTTTCACGGAGCCGCACGCCACCGAGACCACCGTGCGGGACTGGCACGCCGAGGGCCTGGCCATCCGGCCCGGTCACGGCACCTCCGGACACACCGGGTTCCTCATCACCTCCCGGCGCCTGGCCCCCGGTGTCGCGGCCCCGATGCGCAAGCGTCGTCCCGCCCCCGGCGCGTACGGGCCCGACTACCAGGGCCCGCGTCCCGCGAACATCCCTGCCGAGCTCGGCGGACGGGAGGCGGGCAGTGCCGGCGAGTGAGTACCTGGCCGACGGCGGACGAGGTGAAGCCGGCGGTGGTCCGGCCTCGACAGAGCTGACCGGCCTGCGGGACGGGCGCGGCGCATGACCCGGCGGGTGCTGATCCTGGGCGCTGGGCTGGTGGGCTCCTCCCTCGGGCTCGCGCTCACCCGGGCCGGCTACGACGTGATGCTGTGGGACATCGTGCCCTCGCACTCGCTGGTGGCCGCGGGTCTCGGAGCGGGACGCATCAGCGATGAGGACACGGACGACCCCGATGTCGTGGTGGTGGCCACCCCTCCGGGCGTCATCCCCGACCTGGTGGCGGAGGTGCTGGGCAAGTTCCCCGGGGCCGTGATCACCGACGTCGGGTCCGTCAAGGCGCCCATCTTGGCTGCCGTCTCCGCGCTGGCCCCCGAACACCGTCGATACGTGGGCTCGCACCCGATGGCCGGCTCCCAGTTCACCGGCCCGCTGACCGCCTCGGGCGATCTGTTCAAGGACCGCACATGGGTGGTGACCCCGGTGAGCGGCAACACCGCCGAGGACGTGGCCACCGTGGAGCAGCTCGCCCGCGACGTCGGCGCCCGCGTGGTGACGATGCCGCCTCAGGAGCACGACGAGGCCGTGGCCCAGGTGAGCCACCTGCCGCACCTCATGAGCATCCTCACCGCGTCCCACCTCCGCGAGGTGCCCACCGCCAACCTGAGGCTGGCCGGCCAGGGCATCCGCGACGTCACCCGCATCGCGGGGTCGGACCCCGGGCTCTGGCGGCAGATCCTCACCGCCAACGCCGACGCCGTACGGCACGAGCTCAGCGAGGTCGCCGAGGATCTCAGCCACCTCATCGGGGTGCTGGACCGGCCCGAGGAGCTGGAGCGGTTCCTGGCGATGGGGCAGGCCGGGGCGCATTCCCTGGTGGGCAAGCACGGCCACGACCCGCTGGACACCGTGCAGGTCACCGTCGAGATCCCGGACGAGCCGCGCGCACTGGGGCGCCTCTTCACCGACATCGGCGAGGCCGGGTTCAACGTCGAGGACTTCGAACTCACCCACGACCCGGTCCGCGAGGTGGGCTACCTGTCCATCGCGGTCGAGCGGGACGTGGCCGAGCAGTTGCGGGCCAACATCGTGGCCCGCGGATGGACCGGCTGGGCCGGGAGGGGGAGCGACTCATGACGCTGCTGATCGCGATCGACGGGCCGAGCGGGTCGGGCAAGTCCACCACTGCGAAGCTCCTCGCGGGCCGGCTCGGCCTTGGCTACCTGGACACAGGCGCCATGTACCGGGCCGCGACCACCGAGTACCTGCGCCGGTTCCCGGCGGGCGCGTCGGCTGATGATGTCTCAGCACTGGTGGCCGAGTGCGACCTGGTGGTGCAGACCTCGCCCGATGCGCCGCGCTTCCGGATCAACGGCACGGACGTGACCGACGAGATCCGCGAGCCGCGCATCTCCGCGGCCGTCTCGCAGATCGCCACCAACATCGAGGTCCGGCGCCTCCTGACGGCGATGATGCGCAGGATCATCGACGAGCACGGCCGCCGGATAGTGGTGGAGGGCCGCGACATCACCACGGTCGTGGCCCCGGACGCCGATGTGCGCGTGCTGCTGGTGGCCGACCCTGAGGCGCGGGTCGCCCGCCGGGCCGCCGAGGTGGCGGGGCAGGCCAGTGCGGCGGAGGTGACCGATCAGGTCCTGCGCCGTGACCGCGACGACTCGACTGTGTCGAACTTCACCGACGCCGCCGAGGGGGTCGTGGTGATCGACTCGACGTGGCTCAGCCCTGACGAGGTGGTTGCGCGAATCGTCGCGCTTGTCGCTCGCCAGTAGGATGGGGAGTCCGCACAAACCCGAGGAGCCACAGTGAGCGAGCTTCGCAAGCCGATCGTCGCCGTCGTCGGACGGCCCAATGTCGGCAAGTCGACGCTGGTCAACCGCATTCTGGGCCGCCGGGAGGCGGTGGTGCAGGACCAGCCGGGCGTGACCCGGGACAGGGTCTCCTACGACGCGAACTGGAACGGTCGCGAGTTCGTCCTCGTGGACACCGGCGGCTGGATGTCGGACGCCCGGGGGATGTCCGCCCAGATCGCCGAGCAGGCCGAGTTGGCCATCTCCATGGCTGACGCGGTGCTGTTCGTCGTGGACGCCACCGTCGGCACCCTCGACGAGGACGAGGCTGTGGTGCGCGTGCTCCGCCGCTCGCAGAAGCCGGTGGTGCTGGCCGCCAACAAGGTGGACGACCAGCGCCACGAGGTGATGGCGGCCTCGATGTGGAACCTCGGGCTGGGGGAGCCGTATCCGGTCTCGGCCATGCACGGCCGCGGCTCCGGGGACCTGCTCGATGCGCTGCTGGACGCCCTCCCAGAGGCGCCCCGCGAGAAGGACGTCGAGGAGGCCGGCCCCCGCCGCGTGGCCATCGTCGGCAAACCCAACGTCGGCAAGTCGTCGCTGCTCAACAAGCTGGCCGACCAGCAGCGGGTCGTGGTCTCCGACGTCTCCGGCACCACGGTGGACCCCGTCGACGAGATCGTCGAGGTGGGCGGCCAGGTGTACCGGCTGATCGACACGGCCGGCATCCGGCGCCGCGTCAAGGAGGCCAGCGGCCACGAGTACTACGCCAGCCTCCGCACCCAGGCCGCCATCGAGCGGGCCGAGGTGTGCATCATGGTGATCGACGCCTCTGAGCCGCTGACGGACCAGGACCTGCGCATCCTCAACTCCATCGAGGAGGCGGGCCGCGCCATGGTGATCGCCTTCAACAAGTGGGACCTGACCGACGAGGAGCGCCGCAAGTACCTCGAGCGAGAGATCGAGCGGGACCTGACCGGGTGGCGCTGGGCTCCCACCGTCAACATCTCGGCGCTGACGGGCCGCAACGTCGACAAGCTGAGCAAGGCCATCGAGGCTGCTGCGGCGGGCTGGGAGACCCGGATCTCCACGGGTAAGCTCAACGCCTTCCTCGGGCGCCTCGCGGCTGCGCACCCCCACCCCGTCCGGGGAGGCAAGCAGCCCCGAATCCTGTTCGGCACCCAGGCCCACACCTCCCCACCCACGTTCGCGCTGTTCACCAGCGGGCTCATGGACGAACCGTACAAGCGCTTCATCGAGCGACGACTGCGCGAGGACTTCGGCTTCGTCGGCTCCCCGGTCCACGTCGAGATCAGGGCTCGGGAGAAGCGCAAGGATCGCGCCTGACCTTCCCCACGGCGCGGGGTTGTGGTTGGGTGGAACTCCGAAGTACGACAGGCCCCCCAGGGGCTGACGATAAGGAGACCCAACGATGGCATCAGTCAACACCGCGCAGGCCCACTGGGAAGGCAGCCTCATGGAGGGCTCCGGACGGGTGGAGCTCGTGACCTCCGGCGTGGCGTCGTTCGACGTGGCCTGGGCCGCTCGCGCCGAGTCAGGCCCCGGGACCACGAACCCTGAGGAGCTCATCGCCGCGGCCCACGCCACCTGCTTCTCCATGGCGCTGTCCAACATGCTGGCCAAGAACGGCACGCCCCCGGCATCCCTGGATACCCGCGCCGACGTGACGTTCGTGCCCGGCACCGGCATCACCACCAGCCACATCACCGTCGTCGGCCGGGTGCCCGGGCTCGACGCCGAACAGTTCATCGCGATCGCCCAGACGGCCAAGGCTGAGTGCCCCGTGTCCAAGGCCCTGGCAGGGGTCGAGATCACCCTGGACGCCAGCTTCGAGGCCTGATTCTCTGCGTCGGAACGTGGTGGGGGGCGAGGCGGGGATGCGGGCGCGCCCCACACGCCGGCGCCACGCGGGGGTGAGGTTTGCAAGTACGGGCCAAAATCGAAAATATAACACATTGCCGAAACACAG